>DULJ01000061.1 GCA_012840465.1 Caryophanales bacterium | reverse complement strand
TAAAGATTTTCAATATATATCCTTAATCCCCCAAGGGGATCAAAAGTGTCAACTATTAGGTATCTATGAAATCATGAGAAAAGAGGAGTATTCGGGAGATAATACTAACTTTATTGAGGGAGGAAAATCCTTGGGTGAAAGTGCAACGTTATCATTTAACTGAATAATACCTCCGTTATAATTTTCAACAATCTGCGGGTTCACATTTTCCCCTGTAAAATCAGTGGCTGTATCAACATGAGCTAAAAAGCCAATGGTGGGTACTTCTTTATCTGCATTAGCAGGAAGAGTAGCCATCACATATCCGTTTTCATCAATCGTAACATCCTGCATTCCAATGCCTTTTAATTCATCTACAAGCATAGTTGCTAACGTAAGCTGTCCGGGTGTAGATGGGCATGTATGATTTGCATCATTAGATTGAGTATCGACTTTCACATAAGAAGCGAAACGATCAATAATTTCGTTTTTCAAATTAAATCATCTCCTTTATTTATTGCAGGTTTATTTTACCACTTTATGTTGGAAACTATCACATATTGTGATTTACTTTACGCTAAATTTGCACTTTTTGTTATTGAATAATAAAAAACATACTATTAAGCCATAAACCATAGTAATACAACTTTTTATAATAAATAAATTATCGATAAAAAAAAGGATTTTCTATTTTTCCATAGAATAGAAAAGTAGTAAGGGAAGTATTTAAAAGCATTGATTTGTAAATACCTGTAATAGATGAAAATAAAGTTAAGGCCTCCGGGCACAAATTTAAGCATAAGGGGTTTATGTAGATGACAACTGGTAAATTTGATTTACAAACTAGATTTTTGGATGAGGTTATTGAAAGTGGGCGTGTTGTAACGATTTATACAACGAACGGTGTTCCATTAAAATGTAAGATCATTGGCCATGATAATTTTACCATTCTGATCGATTCTAAGGGTCAACAGCAGATGCTAGGTAAAGGTGCGATTAGTACGATTGTAAAATAATAATAACTAACAAAAAAGAGCCGCTTATCATTGAAGCGACTCTTTTATTTGTTCATTATTAAATCCACCCAAATAACTTTCCAACGATAATAAACATTTCTTCACGAGTAATGGAATCCTTATCCTTCCATTTCGTTATTTCTTCTAGGTAGGAATCATTAAAATCCTTTAATGGCAGCCCATTTATAATTGTTTCGATTTCGTCAGTAGTTAAGTTTATCATTTCGTTTGACTTAAAATAATGATTTAAATATTGGATGTTTTCTTCATACTTTGGATTGCTATCACGCATCGAAATATAGGTGTGTAATAGCAGGTTCGAAAATGATTTGTTATTCGCTATTTCATTTTCCAACAGGTCATTCGTATATCCACCAAAAAGGGCTCGATGATTTAACAGCTCACGAATGGCAGGGTAATACCATTTATCCTCATAGGGGAATGATGCATGAAACTTTTTAACTTCAGCTCCCTGTGCCGTTAGTGTTTGCTGAAGTTCTGAGATGACTTCCTTATTCTTGGACAGCGTGTGAAAATCCAAGTTATGTTTTATTGCAATAGCACTTGCAGCCCCGGCACCTTCTCCAGTCGCCATCCCTGTTGGAACGACTCGAACAGAACCTTGGGCAAGTGAAGAATAACCACCTGAACGACCAACAACTAGCAGGTTTGTTATTTTTTGTGGGACCAAGCTTCTAAAAGGGATACCGTATTGCGTCGGATTTACTACGATAGCACCAGCATCACCGACGGATGTTGATTGTATATCCGATGGATAACCGCCATAGGCAATTGTATCCCAATGATATTTATTTTCCCATAGATCACTGACTGGCATTTGGTAAAGTGAATTTATATGTCTAGTCTCTCGAATATACAGTTCACTTGGGTAAGAAGCAATTTTTGCATTCTCAAATCCTGGGAAGTTCACCTTTAACCATTCTAAAATATGTTTAGTCTCTTCTTTCCCTCTTTCAATTCCCTCTTGGATGGACTCTCTGGATAATCCATCTACGCCAAAAATTTGCAAAGCGTTAATATAATAGCCCTCATCATTTTTAATTAAATTAAAACCACGAAGCCTCATATTTGGATCATGTGGTTCGTATACCTCACGGAGTTTTGAAAACCCCCATGCTGCTTCCTTAGTTACTTCTGCGGAACCAAACGTTTCTTTTTTAGCTACTTCCTTGATCTTACTCCAGTCAACATCTACAAGGTGGATCATCAAGGTTGTTGCCATTAACCATTCATTGTGTCCGACATCGCCTGCTCCGATGAAATGGGGAGCACCACTTAGGAAGGCCACATCAGCATCTTGGGTGGCATCAATATAATTCTTGGCTTGTAATGTATATGTTTTATTGTTTTTAAGAACAGTAAGACCTGTAATCTCGTCTTGTTCATTTACTTCAATATTTTTCACTTCCGTGCTAAGCAACATTGATAAGTTTTCCTGTTTATAAACCATATTTAAGAAGGCATTTTTCGCATCATGAATTTCAAACGATTTCTTTTTCCCAACCATTCGATGCCATTCTTCGAAAATACCGCTGCTCAATACCTTATTATTAATTCCATGAGGGAAATCGAGAACATTCATTTTTCCATATGTAAAAAGGCCACCAAGGCCGTCCCGTTCCTCGATTAAGAGAGTATTGGCACCGTTTCTTGCAGCGGACAGAGCAGCGGCAACTCCTTCTGGTTCGCCGCCAATAACGATAACGTCAAAATTGTTAATAAGCTTTTCTTCGTTTAATAAGCTAAGATCAATTTTGTCCTTTGCTTCGACGTCAGGGTTTTTAAAGGTCTGGGTACAACCCGTTAATAATAGTAGAAAAATAATTGAAAATATTATGTATATGTTTTTCATTTACATTTACCTCATTTAACATTTTTTTAATCATACCATTAAATAAAAAGGGATAAAAGGATACTCATTATTAATGGACGAGGGACAACCCGATAAAGTTTCAAAATCTAGTTACAAATTCTTGTTAATTTAATTACAGCAATATGGTAGTATTTTCTTAGATAATCATTTTTATAAAATTTTTCTAAAAAGGAGAGGGAAATGAAGGTTAAACTTTTATTAATTTTTGTATTACTTATTTCTAGTTTTTCAAGTATGAGCCTAATGACGGCCGATGCGGCTGAAGGACAACCGGATTATGATGTTATTGTGATTGGTGGGGAGCCAGAGGGGGTTGCAGCAGCTATTTCGGCCGCTAGGAGTGGTGCTAAAACTCTACTAATCGAAGAACGTAATGGTTTAGGTGGTTTATTTACATTTGGGATGATGAATTTTCTTGATTTTCCGAAGGATAAAAGCGGAAAAGTGGTAACGAAGGGAATTTTCGAGGAGTGGCATAAAAGGGTAGGCGGTGGTTTATCTTTTGTTCCCGAAAAAGCAAATGCCGTTTTCCTTAATATGGTCCAAAACCAATCAAATTTAAATCTAATCTTAAATACGAAGGTTGAAAATGTAAAAGTTGAAGATAAGATTATTAAAAGTATTTCAATCAAAACGAATGGTTATAAAAAGGAATTAACCGCAAGTACATACATTGATGCTACACAGGATGCTGATTTTGCTGTTTTAAGTGGCGTGCCTAGTTTCCTAGGTGCAGCTGACGTAGGCTTCGAAAGCAAACAAATGGCTGTAACATTAATGATTCATTTAAGTGGATTAAATTGGGATAAGATTAAACAAACTGCAAAAAGTGGAAAGTTCGGCTCGGCCCAGGTTACAAATGAGGGGGCGTGGGGGTTTTCTAAGCTAAGACAAATCTATGATCCTGTTGATCCTAATATGCGTCTTCGCGGCTTTAATTTAGCCAAAACTGAAGGTGGATATTATATCAATGCCTTGCAAATATTTGGGGTCGATGGACTAGATCCAGCATCAAGGAAAGAAGGCATCGAGCGTGGGAAGAAGGAAATTGAACATATTTTGGAATGGTTAAAGGTGAACTTCCCAGGCTTTGAAAATGCGAAGATTGCTAGTTTTCCGGAGGAGCTTTATGTAAGGGAAACAAGACATATTAAATCATTATATCAGCTGCCTGTCAGCGATCTATGGGAAAATAAATATCATTGGGATACGATTGCCTATGGTGCCTATCCATCTGATATACAAGCCGTTTCACTTGAAGATTCAGGTGCAGTTATTGTAAATCCAGATAAGTATGGAATTCCATTTAGAAGTCTAGTACCACAAAAGGTTAATAATCTACTTGTTGTTGGACGTTCAGGTGGCTATTCCTCCTTGGCTTCAGGTTCCGTACGCATTGTACCTACTGGTATGGGAACAGGGGAAGCGGCCGGAGCTGCTGCAAAAATAGCTGTCCAAAAAGGTTTAACATTCGATCAAATGGCTGCAAACCAAGCTGTTATTAAGGAATTACAGACCGTACTTAAAAAGAAAGGTCAATTGGTAGATCCGTTTACAGCAAACTATCCATATCAAAATGCTGCGTATTACCCAGCTATTCGAGAGCTTTTAAATACAAGATCGCTCTACGGGAACTATGATAATAATGTAGAGGAAACAAAGGTGGCTATGAACCAATCCTTCAGCAACATTTTGAGGCAGGTATTTTTAGTCATGTCACTAGAGGAGCCAAAATATAAAGAAAACATTGACTACCTATCTGCCTATAATGATGTGAATGCTTATGTTCCCTTAACGTTAGATGAGGTTAATAGAATTCTGGCTAAACTGCCGCACCCTATGGCTGAAATTAAAGTCAGCGGCCAAAAACAAATGACAAAAGGTGAAATGTATTCAATCTTAA
Source organism: Caryophanales bacterium (assembly GCA_012840465.1). GTDB lineage: Bacteria > Bacillota > Bacilli > Bacillales > Bacillaceae_J > Schinkia. The sequence continues at coordinate 169,287 of DULJ01000061.1, read as the reverse complement.
TGACAATTTTTAATTGGAGTTAAGCAAAAGGAGGCTGCCCTAGCATGATAGGCAGCCTCCTTTTATGAGTTATTTTTGTAAGTTAAGCTTAAAGGCATCTAAAACAGCTTCAGTTTCATCCAGACGATAAATGCGGGCAGGGTTGCCAGTACTATCCCAATCCGTGCCGCTCCACCAAATGGCAACTTTAATTCTAGAAAATTTCCCGATATGGCTGAACATATTATTAATCCATTGGACTTTATCGCCGCCAACTGAATTCGAACCAAACTCAGTTAGCATAAGCGGCTTCTCTGATAAAGCTGCATATTCATTATAAAGGGATTGATAAAGTGTGTAGAAATCAGTCCATTTTTCACCTGGATAATAGGTTCCGGTATTGTAGGCTGTTAGCCCAACGATGTCAACATATTCATCACCGGGATAGTACAACACAGCATGATTCCAAGCAAAGCCTGGCATTGAATCATGGTTTGGATTCCAGACCCAAAGAACATTATCAATCTCTTCACCTTCGAAAATTCGGTGAATATATTTCCAAACTTCTTTATAAAGATCCGTATCTTTGGAAAAATAATAGCTTGAATATACACACCAATCTCCATTCATTTCGTTATTTAAACGGAAAAGAACTGGATGCCCAAATTCTTTAATGTTTTTGGCATATTGATGAAGGTACCCATCATATTTACCATTCAAAATATCATAGAAAATGCTAGAGTCATCTAATTCAGAGTGACTCGTTTGCAACGTTAATTCCAATATCTTCCCTTCATTGTAAGCATTCATGAATTCCTGAACTGGTACTTGTTCATCCAGATCGGAATAGCGGATAAGAAAGGAAAATTCATGATTCACCCTCTCTTCAATCTGGTTAAGTTTCGTCATCGTACCTGGAGCAGATGGTTCAAAAATACCCCATGTCAATGTACTGTCATTCGAAAAATATTGTTGTAAAACCGCTTTTGTTTCCTCACTTAACTGCTTTGAGTTGGATGCCGTTTGCTTGAAAAGAGGAGATGGCATTGCTGCAACATTTCCTGTAGGCTTCAGTATTTTAAAGCTTTTCACAATGTCCATTTCATTATAAATAGGCTGTGCTGATTTAATAAAAATTGTAAAAACCTCATGGTTGTTTTTTATAATTTCTGCAGAGAAATAGTAGTTTTTATCGTTTTCAACCTTGGTTAGTTTATTACGATGCCATTTCAGTATATGAACTTTTTTATCAGCTACCTTTGTAGTTTTATTGTATTCAACCAAATGATCTTTTTTATTGGCTATGAAATTATTACTGTAATTTATGTATGTGTTTGCATTATGGACAGTATTGAAAAAATTATCATAGTAGATTTCGATTTGGGTTTGATCGTCATGGATTAAGGTTCTTATCTGTTGCATACTATCATCCACTTCCATAATGGAAGGATAGTTAAGTTGATAGCCTCTAGCTGAATTGACATATTTTGAATACGTGCTATTGGCCGCACTTGCATCAATAGGTAGCCCCTGCATTAGTACGAATAGGAGAATGGGTAAAACTGAGTAAAGCAATGCTTTTGATTTATACATAATGTAGCTCCTTTGAAAAATTTACCTCTATTATATCATGGTTACATTTTATACAAACTAAAAAAAGTCGCCTTAGGGAGCTCCCTTAAGACGATTTTTTTTTGAACATCCATGTTACTTTTGGTTCGGTTCCATTTATAATTCGGCTAATGTTGGAGCGGTGCCGGTAAATTACAAACGATGTTAACAGACTAATAACAATAATCAGCGGTAAATCTCCTGTAAAAAGACTATAAATAATACCAATAATTCCTGCAATCATGGAAGAGAGGGATACATATTTTGAAATAAATAAACTAACAAAAAAGCTGAGTATAAGAATAATAAATAATAACGGACTATAAGCTAACAAAACACCTGCGGATGTGGCAACTGCTTTTCCACCTTTAAATTTTGCAAAGATTGGATAAGTATGACCAATAACAGCAGCGATTCCAATTAATAAAGGGAGTAGCACATCCCCTAGGCCAAATATAATCGGCAAACTTGCAGCAAGTGTACCCTTTAAAATATCAGCACTTGTCACGATTAAGCCTGCTTTTTTACCTAGAACCCGAAAAGTATTAGTACCACCTAAATTACCACTCCCATGTTCTCGAATATCGATGCCGTAGCCTATTTTGCCAACGATTAAGGCAAAAGGAATTGAACCAAGTAAATAAGCTAAAATCACGAGTAAAACTATCATTCCTAGAAAATCTCCTTCAACTAAGATTTCTTTATTTTAACACGAGATTCTTAAAATGTAATTAGAATGAAATCGAAACATCCGAAAAATTGAGGCAATTATTTTGCATCTTGTTGGTGCAATTTGGTATTCTGTAACTAATGGAAGACGATCATTTGATTGGAGTGAGTAGGATGACAATTGAAAATCCAAGTCGTGAAAAAATTGGCGAAATTTTAAAATCAAAAAAAAGAATTGCTGTTGTTGGTTTGTCTAATAATCCTGAAAAAACTTCGTATATGGTTTCACAAGCGATGCAAGACGCTGGCTATGAAATCATCCCTGTTAACCCGACGATTGATGAAGTATTAGGTGTGAAGGCCTATCATTCCTTAAAGGAAATAGAGGGGCATGTGGATATCGTTAATGTCTTTCGCAGACCGGAGCATTTGCCCGAAGTTGCGAAAGAAGCCGTTGAAATTGGGGCTGATGTTTTTTGGGCGCAGTTAGGAATTGCAAACGAAGAAGCTTATGATTATTTAAAAGGGCATGGTATAACTGTTATTATGGACCGTTGTATTAAGGTTGAACATGCGATCACAAAAGCAAGATAAAAATAAATCTCTGCAAATTGCAGGGATTTTCTTTTTTCTCTAGAAGATTAAGTTGCATAACAAATTTCAATCGTTACAATTAATTTGATAAGATTCGAGAACGAAAAATGTCGATTTAATGAACGATTTTCTTCTTTCTATGAGAAGATATGTTCCTTTATGTTATGATTAGATGTAACTTAAAAACGTGACACTAGGGAACTTTGTCTACGGTTGTTTGAAAGGGGTATTTACTATTGACTAACAAATCATTTGACTACAATGATGATGCGATACAGGTACTGGAAGGGCTAGAGGCTGTCCGGAAGCGTCCGGGCATGTATATTGGAAGTACAGATATGCGTGGTCTCCATCATCTTGTATATGAAATTGTTGATAATGCTGTCGATGAAGCATTATCGGGTTTTGGAAATTATATCAAGGTAACGATACATAAAGATGATAGTATCAGTGTTGAAGATAAAGGTCGTGGTATGCCAACCGGGATGCATAAAATGGGAAAACCAACCCCAGAGGTTATTTTAACCGTTCTACATGCCGGTGGTAAATTTGGGCAAGGCGGCTATAAAACAAGCGGCGGTTTGCACGGTGTTGGTGCCTCTGTTGTAAATGCCTTGTCAGAGTGGCTGGTAGTCACGATCAAGCGAGAAGGTAATATTTATCGTCAGCGCTTTGAAAATGGGGGACATGCTGTCACAACCTTGGAGAAAATCGGGACAACCAGAGAGAGTGGTACAACGATTCATTTTAAGCCAGACCCGACCATTTTTAGTACAACTGTCTTTAATTACGATACATTGAGCGAGCGTTTACGCGAATCCGCTTTTCTTTTGAAAGGGACGAACATTACGATTGTTGATGAACACCATGATGTTCAGGATGTGTTCTGTTATGATTCTGGAATTAAAGCATTCGTTGATTTTTTAAATGAAGAGAAGGATGTTTTACACGAGGTTGTTTCGATTGAAGGCGAGCAACAAGGAATGGAAGTAGAATATGCGTTCCAATTCAATGATGGCTATTCCGAAAATATTTTATCATTTGTAAACAACGTTCGGACGAAAGATGGAGGTACCCATGAAGTTGGTGCTAAATCGGCAATGACACGGGCCTTCAATGATTTTGCTCGCAAGGTGAACATCCTAAAGGAAAAAGATAAAAATCTTGATGGCAGTGATATTCGTGAAGGTTTAACAGCGATCATTTCTGTTCGAATTCCTGAGGAGAAGCTACAATTTGAAGGGCAAACAAAAGGAAAACTTGGCACAAGTGAGGCCCGTTCTGTCGTTGATTCGATAGTGTCAGAAAAGCTTGCTTATTTTTTAGAAGAAAATCCTGACATTAGTTCATTACTTATCAAAAAGGCGATTAAAGCTGCGGAAGCTCGTGAAGCGGCAAGAAAAGCACGTGAAGAAGCAAGGGATGGCAAAAAGAAAAAGCGTAAAGATGCCATCCTAAGTGGGAAATTAACACCTGCCCAATCCCGCAATCCGGAGAAAAATGAGCTGTATCTTGTGGAGGGAGACTCTGCAGGAGGCTCGGCAAAGCAAGGGCGTGACCGCCGTTTCCAAGCCATCCTACCATTACGTGGTAAGGTTATAAATACGGAAAAAGCAAAGCTGGGAGATATTTTTAAAAACGAAGAAATCAACACGATGATTCATGCGATTGGCGGCGGTGTCGGTGCTGACTTTACCATTGCTGATATTAATTACGATAAGGTTATCATCATGACAGATGCCGATACCGATGGCGCTCATATTCAAGTACTACTTCTAACCTTCTTCTATCGCTATATGAAGCCATTAATTGAGGAAGGCAAGATATTTATTGCGCTTCCACCTCTTTACAAAGTAAGTAAAGGGACCGGAAAAAAAGAGGTCATTGAATATGCGTGGGATGAAAATGAACTAAAGTCAGCCACTAAGAAAATTGGAAAGGGCTACATTATTCAGCGTTATAAAGGGTTGGGTGAAATGAATGCCGACCAGCTTTGGGAAACAACAATGAACCCCGAAACAAGAACGTTAATTCGGGTAACGATTGAGGATATTGCTCGCGCTGAACGTCGTGTGACAACCTTAATGGGTGATAAAGTTGAGCCGCGTCGTCGCTGGATTGAATCCAATGTTGCATTTGGACTGGAAGATGATGTGAATATATTAGAAAATAAGAATTTGACAATCGATCGGGGGGAATAAGGTTTGTCGTCTTTATTTGAAAAGATAATGGAATTACCATTAGAGGATGTAATCGGCGATCGTTTTGGCCGTTACAGTAAATATATTATTCAGGACCGTGCCCTGCCAGATGCAAGGGACGGCTTGAAACCTGTACAAAGACGGATTTTGTATGCGATGTACCAGGAAGGAAATACAAGTGATAAGCCATTTCGTAAGTCTGCGAAAACAGTTGGTAATGTAATTGGTAACTACCATCCACATGGTGATTCATCTGTATATGAAGCGATGGTGCGGATGAGCCAGGACTGGAAGGTCCGAAATGTTCTGATTGAAATGCATGGAAATAACGGTAGTATTGATGGCGACCCACCTGCTGCGATGCGTTATACGGAAGCTCGCCTATCTGCGATCGCCTCAGAACTATTACGGGATATTGATAAAGATACAGTTGATTTCACACCCAACTTTGATGATTCAATTTTAGAACCGACTGTCTTACCGTCTATGTATCCAAATTTATTAGTGAATGGTTCAACAGGAATTTCGGCTGGGTATGCAACTGATATTCCGCCCCATAATCTAAGCGAAGTCATTGATGGCGTTATTATGCGTATTGACAATCCCGCTTGTACGATTACTGATTTAATGCAGGTAATAAAGGGACCGGATTTCCCTACAGGTGGCATTATTCAAGGAATTGATGGAATCCAAAAAGCTTATGAGACAGGAAAAGGACGAATTGTTGTGCGCGGTCGTACCTCGATTGAAGACCTACGTGGTGGCAGACAACAGATTATCATTGATGAAATTCCATACGAGGTTAATAAAGCGAACTTAGTTAAAAAAATTGATGAGTTCCGTATTGACCGGAAAATCGAAGGAATGACAGAAGTCAGAGATGAAACGGACCGTACGGGTCTCCGCATTGTGATTGAATTAAAAAAAGAGGCTGATGCAGAAGGGATTTTAAATTACTTATTTAAAAATTCCGATTTGCAAATTTCCTATAGTTTTAACATGGTTGCGATTCACAATCGTACACCGAAGCAAATGAGCCTTGGGCAAATGATGGATGCTTATATTGATCATCAAAAAGAAGTGGTAACACGCCGTTCCGAGTTCGAGTTAAGTAAGGCTAAGGAACGTCAACATATCGTCGAAGGCTTAATCAAAGCCATCTCGATCTTAGACGAAGTCATTTCGACAATTAGAGCATCTAAGGATAAACGCGATGCAAAAAGTAATATAATCGCTAAATTCCAATTCACAGAAGCACAAGCGGAAGCGATTGTAACGTTACAGCTTTATCGTTTAACAAATACTGATATTGCCTCTCTACAAAAAGAGGATGAGGAATTATCGAAAAAAATCGATGATCTAACAAGTATTTTGGCTAGTGAGAAAAAGCTCTTTTCTGTAATTAAAAAAGATTTATTACAAGTTAAAAAGACATTTGCTGATAACCGCCGCACGAAAATTGAAGCAGAAATTGAAGAGATTATCATTAATCTGGAAGCACTGATCCCTTCAGAGGATGTTATCGTTACAGTTACAAAAGATGGTTACATCAAACGGACGTCAATAAGATCGTATATCGCCTCCAATGGTAAAGAATTTGGGATGAAGGAAAACGACTTTCTACTTGGTCAATTCGAAATCAATACAACAGATAAATTGCTGTTGTTTACAAATAAAGGAAATTATTTATATTTGCCTGTTCATGAAATACCGGATATACGCTGGAAGGATCTTGGACAGCACGTGGCTAATATTATTCCAATTGATAAAGACGAAGATTTAGTGAAAGCAATCCCGATTCGGGAATTCCCTGAAAATAACTTTTTATTGTTCTTTACAAAGAATGGAATGGTGAAACGTTCGCAATTATCACTATACCAAGCCCAGCGTTATTCGAAGCCATTGGTCGCAATCAACCTAAAAGATAATGATGAAGTAGTGGATGTTTATCTAACGGATGGAAGCAAGGAAGTATTTATTGGTACACATCATGGGTATGGTTTATGGTTTGCAGAAGAAGAGGTTAATATTATTGGACAGCGGGCAGCTGGTGTGAAAGGCATTAATTTAAAGGATGAGGACTATGTAGTCAGTGGCTTTGTATTTGACTCTACTGACAAACCAGACTTTGTTTTAATCACACATCGCGGGGCAGCTAAAAAAATGAATTTAAAAGAATTTGAAAAAACTTCAAGGGCCAAGCGTGGTGTTGTGATGCTGCGTGAACTGAAGGCAAATCCGCACAAAGTAGCTGGAATCCTGTCAGCAAGTAAAAATGAAACTGTTTATTTTAAAACAGAAAAAGAGTTTATTGAAAACTTAAATCCAAATGATTTACGAGAAAATGACCGTAATAGCAATGGATCTTTTGTGATTGATATTGATGAAAAAGGTGAAGTAAAACAGGTTTGGAAGTCCGCAATTGAAAAACAGTCTGAATAAAGCCTAAATAAAGCAGAGTGAATAATAGCATTGACGATTTTGTTAATGCTATTATTTTTTTATCTAAAAAAGTATAAAAATTTTTATTTATTTATTGAATTTTCTGAATTGTTTTGTTAAACTTACAAACAAGGTGGTCATTACTATGTCACAATTAAAGGATAAAATCATCTCCACTGCTTTACAATTGTTTGAAAAACATGGGTATCATGGTGTTACAGTGAACCAGATAGTAGAACAAAGCGGAACTTCAAAAGGTGGATTTTATCATCATTTTAAATCAAAAGATGAACTACTTTACATGATCCACGACTACTTCATTAGTTATGTTCTAGAAAAAGCAAATGAAGCTATTCAAATTTACGCAACACCGACAGAAAGAATGCAAGCTATCATTCAATCATTTGTAAGAGTTTTCGATCTTTACAAGCCTCACATTTCTGTTTTTTATCAAGAAAGCATATATCTAAAACCAGAAGATGAAGAGATTATTAAAAAGAAAAGGGGTGATTATCGGGATATCATTTTTCAAGTCATCGAGGAGGGCATTGAAGCTGGTGAATTTCGGCCAACTCTTTCGGTAAAGATAACCGGCATGGCCATACTAGGTATGGTGAACTGGACTTACAAATGGTACCAAGCAGATGGGGAAAAAACAATTGGAGAAATAGCTGAGATTTTTACAGATTTAATTCTTAACTCTTTACTTACAGACGAAACAAAGCAGACTCCAGAATATATACCTTTTTTACTATAGGATTCAAAGCACATACATTTAGTATGCGCTGGACAGACCGTCTGGTCGGTCTGTGAAAAGAAAACTGATAATAGTCAGTACATCATGTAATCACATATATAGGTACAACCATTCATATTTTAGAAGAGGAGGAAAATCGAATGAATTTTGAATTATTAAAAGAGCAAGAAATGATTCGAGATATGGTGCGAGCTTTTGCTGAAAAGGAAGTGGCTCCAAAGGCTGAAGAGGTAGACCGCACAGGGGAGTTTCCTTTAGATACATTTAAAAAAATGGGCGATGTAGGGCTTCTTGGAATCCCTTTTCCTGAAAAATATGGTGGTTCTGGTGGGGATACGATTTCTTATGCGATTGCAGTTGAAGAAATTGGTAGAGCTTGTGGTAGCACAGGCCTAAGTTATGCCGCTGCAGTTTCCCTCGGAGCAAGTCCTATTTATTATTTTGGTACAGAAGAACAAAAGCAACAGTATCTTGTTCCACTTGCAAGCGGTCAAACTTTAGGGGCATTCGGCTTAACCGAACCAAATGCAGGTTCAGATGCCGGCGGGACCAAAACAAAGGCGGTTCTTGATGGTGATGAATTTGTTATCAACGGTGAAAAATGTTTTATTACAAATGCAGGATATGCAAGGACCGTAATCGTAACAGCAGTCACAGGGAAGGACGAACGCGGAAAAAATATTATTTCTGCAATTATCGTTCCAACAGATACGCTAGGATTCACGATCAATAACAATTATGAAAAAATGGGTCTCCGCGGCTCTAATACATCCGAGTTAATTCTTCAAGATGTTCGTGTACCAAAGGAAAATTTATTAGGTGATGCAACTGCGGGATTTAAGCAATTTTTATATACATTAGACGGCGGACGTATTTCAATTGCGGCATTATCTGTAGGAATTGCTCAAGCGGCGCTTGATAAAGCATTAAGCTATGCAAAGGAGAGAACACAATTTGGGCAAGCCATCTCCAAGTTCCAAGCGATTCAATTTAAACTGGCCGACATGGCAATGGAAATTGAGCTTGCGCGAAACATGGTTCAAAAAGCGGCTTGGTTAAAAGACAATGGCAAGCCATTTACGAAGGAATCTGCTTATGCCAAGTTATTCGCATCAGAAGCTGGTTTTAGAGCATGCAACCAGGCAATTCAAATTCATGGTGGCTACGGCTATATGCGTGAATATGAAGTAGAGCGTTACCTACGTGACATTAAATTGATGGAAATTGGCGAAGGTACATCCGAGATTCAGCGACTCGTCATTGCCCGCCAATTAGGATGCTAGGTTGAAATATGTCGATAAATTTTCTATTTACTAAGGGGGATTCATATGGATGTAAGTGGAATTTTAAAAGTAGTTGCTGAAAATAAGCTTGTTTACCCAAGCGAGGAAAAACAAGCGAAAACGACAATCGGTAGCAGTCAGGCTTTTCAAGAACTTCTTCAACAATCCCAACAAGAACCAGCCGTCTTTTGGAACGATGTCGCGAAAGAACTTCTCTGGTATGAGCCTTGGAAAGAAACTATGAGTGGAACCCTACCTGATTTTCGATTTTTTGAAGGTGGCATAAGTAACCCGTGTGTGAACTTGGTGGATCGGCATGTTGCAAATGGTGTCGGTAACAGAACCGCTCTTATTTGGGAAGGTGAAAACGGAGATACGAAGTTTTATACGTATAATATGCTTTTGGCTGAAGTAAACCGTGTTGCGAACGCACTTCGCTCCTTTGGTGTAAAAAAAGGCGATTGTGTCGCTATTTACCTTCCTAATTTAGCAGAAGCGATTATTTCTGTATTGGCTTGTTTCCGTATCGGTGCAATCTACAACACTATTTTTTCAGGCTACTCAGAAAAGTCATTAATGGATCGCCTCATCAGTTTTGAACCAAAGGTTATCATCACAACTGATGCAACGACGAGACGCGGCAAAGTCATTCATTTAAAAGAAAAAGTGGATGCAGTTATTCCTAACATCCCATCGATTGAAGCCGTGATTGTTGTCAATCGCTTCGGTACAGATATTGATATGAAAGAAGGCCGCGATTATTGGTGGGAGGAACTAACGAAAAAAGCCAGTATCATTTGTGAGCCTGAAAGATTAGAAGCGAACGAATATGGAATCGTCTTTTATACAAGTGGAACCACTGGAAAGCCGAAGGGTGTTGTTCATTCTGGTATGGCATTCGTCATTCAAAATTACATATATGCAAAATATCATATGGATCACCATGATGACGATGTGTTCTGGTGTACGGCTGACATCGGCTGGTTAACGATGCATATTTGGGGCATTGCTGGTGCGCTGGCAAACGGCGTGACAACGGTTATCTTTGAAGGAGCAATCGATTATCCGACAAAAGATAGATTCTATCAAATGATTGAAAAGTACCGGGTCAATAAATTGTTTACTGCTCCAACAGCCCTTCGGATGTTAAAGAGTATGGGCGAAGTGGTATTGAATCAATACGATTTATCCTGTCTTGATGTCATTTCACTGGTAGGGGAACCATTCGATCCTGAGACATGGCTTTGGACCTATGAGGTACTAGGCAAGAAGAATATTTGCGTAAACAATACTTGGGGACAAACTGAAACAGCAGGTTGCCCAATCGCAGGTGCAGCATGGTTAACGCCGATGAAGCCTGGTTCGGCTGGACTCCAATTTTTAGGGGCTGATGTGGCTGTAGTTGATGAAGAAGGGAATCCTGTTAAACCAGGTATACTTGGCAACCTTGTCATCAGAAAGCCATTCCCAATGCTTTGCCGGACACTTTGGAAAGAGCCGGAGCGCTACTACGCTTCCTATTTTAGTCAAGTAGAGGACAGCTATTTTGCTAGTGATTTAGCTTTAATAGATGAGGAGGGTTATGTCTGGGTTGTTGGTCGATCTGACGATGCCTTTAATGTTGCCGGACACCGCTTAAGTACAATGGAAATTGAAAGCGCTGTAATGGAATGTGAAGGCGTTGTTGAAGCGGCCGTCATTGGGATTCCTGATGAAATTAAAGGCGAAGTACCTTTAGTATTTGCCCGCTTGAATGATAGTTCTCTAGGAACAGACGAGCTTAGAGAAAAAATTAACAATCGCGTTGTTCAGCAAATAGGAAAAATTGCTCTACCTAAGACAGTTATTTTTACAGATACACTACCAAAAACTGTGAGCGGAAAAATCATGCGCCGCTTACTAAAGGAAATTATCATTGCGGGAACGGTATCAGGTGATATTACAGGTCTTGAAGATCCGTCAACCGTTGCGCAAATTAAAGAATTGACTGAAAAAAGAACTGCGGCTAAGCAGTAATTTCAAAGAATATAAGTAAAATAGAGGACGACCTTTAAAGGTAGACATACCTTAAAGGTTTTGTCTTCTATCCCATTGGCTACACAGAGATAGGGGGAATTACGATGTTTACGAAAATTCTAATTGCAAATCGCGGAGAGATTGCGGCACGCGTTATTCGTACATGTAAAAAGGTAGGAATTCAAACTGTTGCTATATTTTCTGAAGCGGACAAGTGCGCACCACATGTAAAAATGGCTGATGAAAGCTATTGCATCGGGAAACCACGAGTTCATGAAAGCTATTTACAAATGGAGAAAATTATCGAGGTAGCGAAATATTCTGGCGCTCAAGCTATACATCCTGGCTACGGGCTTTTAAGTGAAAATGCTGAGTTTGCTAGAAAATGTCTTGATGCAGGTATTACGTTCATTGGACCAACAGCAGAAGTCATTGAAAAGATGGGTAGCAAGGTGGCCTCCAGAATTTCGATGATTAAGGCTGGTGTTCCTGTCGTTCCCGGCACTGAAGAGGCGTTGGCAGATGTTTCAGAAGCGGTTCTGGTTGCTGAAAAAATGGGGTACCCGCTTATGCTAAAAGCGAGTGCCGGCGGCGGTGGCATCGGCATGCAAATTGTTCATAATAGTGAAGAATTGACGAAAGCCTATGAAGGAAATCAAAAACGGGCACAAATGTTTTTCGGGAATGGTGAGATGTATATTGAAAAATATATCGAAAATCCGCGCCATATCGAAATCCAGCTTTTAGCTGATCAGTTTGGCAATTGCCTGTATTTATGGGAACGTGATTGTTCGGTTCAACGCCGCCATCAAAAGGTAGTGGAGGAAGCACCATCGCCATTTTTAGATGATGTGACACGCAAAAAAATGGGAGAAACCGCGGTAAAAGCAGCCCAGGCCATTGGTTACTTGAATGCTGGAACCATTGAATTTTTAGTCGATGAAGAAAAGAATTTTTACTTTTTAGAAATGAATACAAGATTGCAAGTCGAGCATCCTGTGACGGAAGAAATTACTGGGCTTGACTTAGTTGAAGAGCAGCTTCGAATTGCCTCAGGTGAAAAGCTGCGTTATTCACAATCAGAAATAAAGCGTAATGGGCATGCTATAGAAGTTCGTGTCTATGCAGAAGACCCAAAAACATTTTTCCCATCGCCAGGAACTATCACAAAGTTGGAACTCCCAGTCGGTGATGGCGTACGCCATGAGTTAGCGGTCCACGAATCGTCAACGGTTACACCGTTCTATGATCCAATGATTGCTAAATTAGTCATATCGGCTGCCTCACGTGAGGAAGCGATCCACTTATTAACGGAAGCGTTGGAAAATTACAAGATAGAAGGTATTAAGACAAATATTCCAATGTTGCAGCAAGTTATCACACATCAAGTTTTTCATAGCGGGGCGACTACAACTCAATTTGTAGAAAAATATATACAGCAGAAAGTCACAAAATAATCATAAAACTAAAACACTAATAGAAAAAACAGGGGGAATTACAATGGCAATTATTCAATCAAATATGGCAGGTAATGTATGGAAAGTATTAGTGAGTGTAGGTGATACTGTTACAGAGGGTCAAGATGTGGTGATCCTAGAGTCTATGAAAATGGAAATCCCTATTGCCGCAGAAGTGAGCGGCACAGTGACAGAAGTAAAAATCAATGAAGGCGATTTTGTCAACGAAGAAGAAGACTTACTTGTCGTCGAATAATGAAAGGATGGTTACAATGAACCTTCCAAGCTCTGTAACTATAAAAGAAGTGGGCCCAAGAGATGGTCTGCAAAATGAAAAGCATTTTATTCCAACAGAAGACAAAATAGAGTGGATTAATATGCTTTCTGAATCAGGCTTAAAATATATAGAAATAACTTCGTTTGTAAATCCAAAATGGATTCCTCAATTAGCAGATGCGATTCAAGTTGCAAAATCGATTCATAGGGAGAATGACATAACCTATGCGGCCCTCGTTCCAAATGAAAGAGGGCTACAAGGAGCACTTGAAGCTAATGTTGATGAGGTTGCTGTCTTTATGTCTGCCTCAGAGTCACACAACTTAAAGAATATAAATAAATCAATAGTGGCAACCTTCCCGGTCCTGAAGCCGGTTATTCAGGAAGCGATTGTAGCGGGAAAGACAGTACGGGGCTACGTATCTACCGTTTTTGGATGCCCTTATGAAGGCGAAGTTTCTACAGATGCTGTTCTATCCGTATCTGAACAATTATTTGCACTTGGTATTCAAGAACTCTCCCTTGGAGATACGATTGGCGTTGCAAATCCAAGACAAGTGGAAAAAGCCTTAACAGAAATACTAAAACACTTTCCACAAGAAAAAATTGCAATGCATTTTCACGATACCAGAGGAACAGCGCTCGCAAATACTCTAGTTGCACTGAATCTTGGAATCACTAAATTTGACAGTTCATTGGGTGGTCTTGGAGGATGTCCATACGCCCCAGGAGCTTCCGGAAATCTCGCAACAGATGACCTTCATTATATGCTTGAAAATATGGGGGTTGAAACTGGAATAAATCGCGATCAACTAATTAATGCAGCTCTTTTTATTGAAAAAAAACTAGGAAAACTGTTGCCAAGTCATACAATGCAAATAGAAAGAAGCCAAAATTGCCACTAGATAAAAAAAGGATCCAGTGGGAGAAAGGGGATTCAGCCTTGACTAAAACAATTTTGTTAGAAGTTCAAAATAATATAGCAATAATAACCTTAAATAGACCTGAAGCAGCTAATGCCTTTTCCAAGCAAATGCTTCATGATCTGCAGGAAATTCTTGCTGAAATTAAATATGATCAAAATATCTGGACGGTTATTTTGACTGGTGCAGGTGAAAAAGTATTTTGTGCCGGTGCGGATCTTAAAGAGCGGTCTACCATGACACAGGTTGAAGTTAAACAGACTGTTTCTTTAATTCGACAAGTAGTAAATGATGTGGAGCAGTTGCCAATGCCTGTTATTGCGGCAATCAATGGCGCAGCATTTGGTGGTGGCCTTGAGCTTGCGCTCTCTTGTGATATTCGTGTTGCAGCAGATACAGCAAAGGTAGGACTAACTGAAACTTCCCTAGCGATTATTCCAGGTGCAGGCGGCACACAACGGCTTTCACGCCAAATCGGGATTGGGAAAGCCAAGGAATTAATATATACCGCCCAAAGAGTGGATGCTCATGAAGCCAAGGAATTAGGAATTCTTGAACATGTAGTTCCAGCCGAGGAACTCTTAAATAAAGCGAAGGTAATGGCAGAGCGAATTGCAGAAAATGGCCCCATCGCGGTAAATCAGGCAAAACTAGCAATCAACAGAGGAATTGAGGTTGATCTGCAAACAGGCCTTCAAATTGAACAAATGGCTTATGAAATTACTATCCCAACGAAAGATCGTACAGAAGGGCTAATCGCCTTTAAAGAAAAAAGAAAGCCAGTCTACAAGGGGGAATAAAGGATGACTGTACATACAAAGGGGGAACAGCTAATGGAAACAAAACAAACACTACAAGACCGCATTGATAAAATAAAAGAAGGAGGCGCTGTGACATATCATGAAAGAAATGCTGAAAAAGGGAAGCTATTTGTTCGAAACCGCTTAGAGCTATTATTTGATGAAGGCTTAAACGTTGAAGATGCATTCTTTGCCAATTGTTTAGAAGACGGTTTACCAGCGGATGGCGTCGTAACAGGTATGGGGAAAATTAATGGCAGAACAGTCTGCGTCATGGCAAATGACTCCACTGTAAAAGCGGGTTCCTGGGGCAAGCGTACGGTTGAAAAAATTATCCGCATTCAGGAAACAGCTGAAATGCTGCAAGTGCCCATGCTCTATTTAGTTGATTCTGCAGGCGCACGCATCACGGATCAAATCGAAATGTTTCCAGGGAGAAGAGGGGCAGGTCGAATTTTTTATAATCAAGTTAAGCTTTCTGGTAAAGTTCCGCAAATCTGCCTATTATTTGGGCCATCCGCTGCTGGCGGTGCCTATATTCCGGCTTTCTGTGACGTCGTTGTCATGGTAGAAGGAAATGCTTCCATGTATTTAGGATCCCCACGCATGGCTGAAATGGTCATTGGAGAAAAAGTAACACTTGAAGAAATGGGTGGTGCAAAAATGCATTGCTCGGTCTCCGGTTGTGGTGATGTATTAGTAAAAACAGAGGAAGAAGCACTTGCTTTTGCCCGTCGTTATTTATCTTATTTTCCACAAAATTATTCAAACAAGCCAGCACAGGCAGAGCCGATTGCACCAAAGCAATTCGAAAAGTCCATTGCTGAAATTATACCAGAAAATCAAAATGCACCATTTAATATGCATGATTTAATTAATCGCATCATTGATGAAGACTCTTTCTGTGAAATTAAAAAGCTGTTTGCGGCGGAACTCATTACTGGACTTGCAAGAATGAATGGTCAACCGATTGGAATTATTGCAAACCAACCGCGGGTAAAAGGCGGGGTTTTATTCCATGATTCCGCTGATAAAGCAGCCAAGTTTATTACACTATGTGATGCTTACCATATTCCGCTTTTGTTTTTATCCGATGTTCCCGGATTTATGATTGGTACAAAAGTGGAGCGTGTTGGCATTATCCGCCACGGTGCCAAAATGATCTCTGCGATGAGTGAAGCAACTGTACCGAAAATTTCTGTTATTGTTAGAAAAGCCTATGGTGCTGGACTTTATGCTATGGCAGGCCCTGCGTTTGAGCCTGATTGTTGCCTAGCACTTCCTTCAGCAAAAATTGCTGTTATGGGTCCTGAGGCGGCAGTTAATGCAGTTTATGCCAACAAAATTGCCGCACTACCTGAAGAAGAGCGTGCAGCATTCATTCAACAAAAGCGCGAGGAATACGATCAAGATATCGATATTTATCGTTTGGCATCAGAAATGATTATTGATGGCATTGTTGAACCGGGCAAACTACGCGATGAATTAATAAATCGCTTAGATGCTTATTCATCTAAATATAAAGTATTTACTGAACGCAAGCATGGAGTTTATCCAGTTTAGTAGGAACCGACCAAAACAGCGGTCAAGGTTCCACAACAATTATTAGGAAATTGAATTAAAGGAGAGAAAAAGCTTATGAAACCAGTACTTACAACCTTTACTGAAGCAGTAAAAGACATTAAAGACGGCTCAACCATTATGGTCGGCGGCTTTGGATTAGTTGGAATTCCCGAAAATTTAATTCTTGCTTTAGCTGACACAGGCGTTAAGGATCTTACCGTCATCTCCAATAACTGTGGAGTTGATGATTGGGGCCTTGGCTTACTTTTACAAAATAAACAAATCAAAAAAATGATTGGCTCTTACGTTGGCGAAAACAAAGAATTTGAACGACAAGTACTTTCGGGCGAATTAGAAGTGGAACTTGTTCCTCAGGGAACGCTAGCGGAAAGAATTCGTGCGGGTGGCGCTGGAATCCCAGCATTCTATACACCAGCTGGAGTAGGTACTCCAATTGCTGAGGGAAAAGAAGTACGGGAGTTTAATGGGAAATCGTATTTGCTTGAAAGAGGAATGACCGCTGATTTTTCATTGGTTCGCGCTTATAAAGGAGATAAAATGGGGAATCTCGTTTATAACAAAACAGCTAGAAACTTTAGTCCCATGATTGCGGCTGCCGGGAAAGTAACGATTGCAGAGGTTGAGGAGTTAGTGGAAATTGGAGAGTTGGATCCAGATCAAATTCATACTCCTAGTATTTACGTTCAAGAACTCATTGTCGGAAAACAGCAGAAGAAGATTGAGAGATTAACAGTTCAAAAGTAAAGGGGATAAGAATATGTCCAATACAGAAAAAGCATTGACTACAAGGGAAAAAATTGCGATACGAGCGGAAAAAGAGATTGAAAATGGATACTATGTAAATTTAGGTATTGGAATGCCGACGATGGTGGCAAACTTTATTTCAGATGGGAAACAAGTTGTATTACAATCTGAAAATGGCTTGCTAGGAATTGGACCTTACCCAAATGAAACCGAGGTTGATCCAGATTTAATCAATGCCGGAAAAGAAACAGTAACAGCCATTCCTGGAGCTTCATACTTTGATAGTTCGGAATCATTTGCGATGATTCGGGGCGGTCATATTGATGTCGCAATCCTTGGTGGGATGGAAGTTTCCGCAAAAGGGGACCTTGCCAATTGGATGATTCCCGGAAAGATGATTAAAGGTATGGGCGGGGCCATGGATTTGGTTCATGGTGCTAAAAAGGTGATTGTCATTATGGATCATGTTAATAAAGCCGGTGAAGCTAAAATTTTAAATGAATGTTCTTTGCCGTTAACGGGAAAAGGCGTCGTTGACCGCATTATTACAGATTGTGCAGTCATTGATGTAACGGAAAATGGTTTGAAATTAGTAGAAGTAGCCAAAGGCTACAGCGTCGAAGATATCATTGCCATGACAGAACCTTCACTCGAAGTTTCCGAAAATTTGAAATTGGAAGCATTTTAGTAGATTATATGAAAAACTAAAAATATTCACGGAAGTTCAAACTATTAGATAAAGACAACAAATAGGGGGCATTGCTTAAAACGTAATGTCCTTTCTAATATTATGTATAATAATACATCCAATAAACCCTTGAACATCTTCATTACTTGCTCTATACTAACCTTGAAAAAGATAAAAATGGATCTCCATTTACCGGACTTTAAAACACAAATATTAATATGTTCTATTTTGAAATAAATATTTAAGGAAATTTATCAATTACCTCAGTGGAATCCTGTTTATTTTTTTCAAGTAGCAGTGCTGGTAGCATTTAAGGGAAAATTTACTCATCTAAATTGATGTATTTTTTTTATGATTTTTTGAAAAGATATGTGAAAAAATATACATTTTATTTTCTCATTTCGTGCTATCCTTGCTTTATACAACTATGTGGGGGGAAGGATTATGCAAACTACAGTAACAAAAAATGCAGATGACAAGAAAGTACCAACGTATTCAAGAACAAATCCATTTCAGGCGAAAGTTCTTAAGAATGAAAATTTAAATGGGACAGGTTCAAGTAAGGAAACAAGACATATCGAATTTTCATTGGAAGGATCAGGATTATCCTATGTCGCTGGTGATGCCCTCGGTATTATTCCTGCCAATGATCCTGAACTTGTTAATGCACTACTTGAAGAAATGAGATGGGGCGAGGAAGAGTCAGTAATTGTTAATAAACAAGGGGAAACACTTCCACTGAAAGAAGCTTTAACAATACAGTTTGAAATTACTTTATTATCAAGAAAACTTTTACAAGGGGCTGCAGCCTTCACAGAAAATGAAGAATTACAAAAGTTAATTTCTGATGAAAATGCAGACCAACTAAAAGAATATATATGTGGTCGCGATTTACTTGATATGTTGCGTGATTTCGGTCCATGGACTGCAACAACCCAAGATATCGTTTCACTTTTAAGAAAGTTAACACCACGTCTATATTCAATTGCAAGCAGCTTTAATGCGCATCCCGATGAAGTTCATCTAACTATCGGTGCTGTACGCTATAATGCTTACGGACGTGACCGTAAAGGTGTATGTTCTGTGCAAATTGCTGAACGTACTCAAATTGGAGATACAGTTCCAGTGTTTGTTCAACCAAATAAACATTTCCATTTGCCGGAATCCCTTGAAACTGACGTTATTATGTGTGGACCAGGGACAGGCATCGCACCATTCCGTTCATTTATTGAGGAACGTGCTGTTAATGGAACAACAGGTAGAACATGGTTATTCTTCGGAGACCAACATGAAGCAACTGATTTTCTATACAAAGACGAGTTAGAGAAATATCAACAAGATGGCGTATTAACAAAAGTAACTACTGCATTCTCTCGTGATACAGATAAAAAAGTTTACGTACAAAACAGAATGCTTGAAAACGGAAAAGAATTATTTGCTTGGTTAGATAATGGTGCATCCTTCTATGTTTGTGGTGATAAAGCACGCATGGCAAAAGACGTTCATGAAGCGCTTATTACAGTAATCGAACAAGAAGGCGGCATGAGCCGTGAAGCAGCTGAAGCATATCTAGATGATATGGCTAAGCAAAAACGTTATTTACGTGACGTATATTAAAATTCACAGAAAGAGTGGCTTTATCTGCCGAATTAGCAGATAACAGCCACTCTTTTTTATGTGAAAAAATGTATATTTTTGAAATACTTTATACCTCTATTCTGAAAATTCAAAGAAGATATTGAATTTCTATAATTTAGCTTATATTATAAAATTTTAGGCTATACTCTTATTCCTCTCACCATCTAGAAGTATCGCAACAAGAACATTACAAAGTGTTAGAAATACTGGTAAAAAAAAAACGTGTGACGAGATTTTGAATGAATTCAAACGATAGGATGATATGATTGGGGGAAGGAGAATTAGGTTGAAAAATTTAAATACTTCAATTACATTATTAGCCGGTTTTCAATGGTTATTCTTTATGTTTGCCAATACTGTTGTTATACCAATCTCAATCGGCAGCGCCTTTCAGTTAGAGCAAATTGAAATCGTTTCTGCCCTACAAAGATCCTTTATTTTTACAGGGATTGCTTGTATTTTACAAGTGATGTTCGGACATCGTTTATCTTTAATGGAGGGACAATCAGGATTATGGTGGGGTGTGATTCTATGCTTGGCTGCTTCTGCCAACGCGTTACATTTAGATTTACAGACCATCGGTGGAAGCATTGCTGTCGGTGCCATAATTTCAGGGGTACTTGTTGCAGTTCTAGGCTTTTTAGGAATAGGGGATCTACTTAAAAAGTGGTTTACACCTTCTGTAATGTTTGTTTTCTTGTTATTACTTGCCAATCAACTCATCTTTATTTTCTTAAAAGGAATGCTTGGATTAAATAGCGGTGATTACATAGATGTTAAAGTAGCCTGTTTTTCGTTTGTTATAGCGGCTATAACCATCATCCTAAATGTCAAAGGAAAAGGGATTGTAAGCAATCTGTCATTATTAATCGGTATGATCATCGGTTGGATCGGGGCTATTTTCCTTTTACCAAATGGGGAAGAAGCCATTTTAATTCAAACATCTCCCTTCTTAAATTGGTTTCCATGGGGTGAACCTACAATCCAGTGGGGAATTGTGTTGACCATTGTGATTACAGGTTTACTCAACACCACCAATACAATTGCAACATTAAAGGGTGCAGAGGATATTTATGAAAAAGAAACAACAGCTAAACAGTACAAATCTTCACTATTGCTTTCAGGAACATTTACGTCATTATCGGGGGCTCTAGGCTTGGTCCCCTATGCACCATACGCCTCTTCATTAGGCTTTTTACAATCAACCGGAATCAAGGAAAGGACCCCATTTTTCATAGGGTCTGTGCTATTTATCATTTTAGGTGCAATTCCATCGTTAAGTGCATTCTTCTCTACGATTCCAAATAGTGTAGGGAACACGATCCTTTTTGTAGCCTATTTACAGCTATTCAGGTCTGCACTTAGAAATATTGAAAAATTGGAGTTTTCACCAAAGACCATATATAAAATTGCTTTGCCAGCTTTACTAGGGATGACCATTATGAATCTCCCACCAGAAGCTTTTGTAACTGTACCAGAGTTAGTACGTCCCTTGTTCTCAAATGGCCTATTGGTGGGGATCATACTGGCGTTACTTATGGAAGGAATCTATAATGTTAGTAAAATTGGACATTTCAAAAAGCAGATAAAAGAAGCCTAGTTGAGCTTAATTACAAAAAATGCTGAAGAAATTATCTTCAGCATTTTT
The DNA here is from genome assembly GCA_012840465.1 of Caryophanales bacterium. GTDB lineage: Bacteria > Bacillota > Bacilli > Bacillales > Bacillaceae_J > Schinkia. The sequence goes on along the minus strand of DULJ01000061.1, from coordinate 147,977 downwards.
TGTTGTGCGCCCAACATGGGTGCACGAAAAAGGCACAGCAATATTACTTGTAATTTTATATCTAAATAGATTTTAACACAACAAGAAGTTTTAAGGAATAGATGTAATAAATGTTAAAAAATAACGGAATCGCTTTAAGTCTGTGTTTTTAATTTATAGAAGTTTTATAAAATTCAGTCTAAAGAACTAAAGTATTCTTCTATAGATAATCAATAGGGATAGTCTGAACATATATAATATAGTCACTATCCATGAATCAAAAATCCAGCAGCAACTGCAATTATAGTTTTTTTATAATAAAAGTATAAAAAACTTAAACATTTTTCAATTAGACGATGGATAGAAAAGATGTTAAACTGAGTCCAAGTTCAAGGTGGCACAATCTTCTGAACATTAAAATAGTAGTTTTGATCTTTTTTGTAATAGGTTTGGGGAGGTGGTTAAATTGTAAGGGTTTTCGAAGTTTATTTGGGAAGGATTTCAGATTGCTAGAAATAAGGATTGCGAATATTTAAATGAGGTGATTTGTATGGGTACAAATTTTATTATTGACAACAAGGAAGAAGGAAAGTTTTTAGTAAACCGCCAAACATTTGTGGATCCTCAGATTTTGGAGGAAGAACAAGATAAAATCTTTAGTAACTGCTGGATTTATGTCGGTCATGAATCTGAGATAAAAACCAATGGGGATTTCCACACAAGAGATGTGGCTGGAAGACCAATTATTTTCACTCGTGATGATGAAGGGAAAGTACATGTTTTATTAAATACTTGTACACACCGTGGCTCACTAGTATGTCGCGGGGAGAACGGAAATTGTAAAACGTTCTTGTGCTCTTATCATGCATGGTCATTTAAAAATTCAGGGGAATTAATTGGTGTTCCACTAGAATCTGGCTATCCGGCAAGCTTTAATAAAAAAGATTACGGCTTACACGAAGTAAGAAACGAAAGCTATAAAGGGTTTGTATTCTGTAACTATAACAATGAAGCTGAAAGTTTAGAAGAGTACTTAGGTGAAGCGAAAGACTATTTAGATTATGTGGCAGATCAGTCTGCAGCCGGAATGGAAGTAATAGAAGGAACTCAAAAATATGCGATTCGCGCTAATTGGAAGTTGCTGGGTGAAAATAGTATTGATGGTTACCACGTTTCCTATAATCATAAAACATATCTTGATTTTATGGTTGACGAAGGACAGGACGTTTCGAAAGGATTGTTCGGTGAAGGACGTTCATTAGGAAATGGTCATGCTGTTATGGAATATGAAGGACCGTGGGGAAGACCAGTAGCTAAATGGCAGGATAATTGGTCAGAAGAAGCAAAGGTTCGTATTGAGAAGAAGCGCCAAGAATTGATTAATAGACTTGGAGAAGAAAAGGCTTATAAAGTTATGGATGCAAGTAGAAACGTATGGATCTTCCCTAACTTAATTATAAATGACATTATGTCATTAACGATTAGAACTTGGAATCCAATCAGTCCTGATTATATGGAAGTTACAGCGTGGGCACTAGGTCCAGTGGATGAGAACGAAGAGGAAAGAGCACACCGATTAGATTCCTTCCTAACATTCCTTGGTCCAGGTGGTTTTGCCACACCGGATGATGTCGAGTCATTAGAAACTGCCCAACTTGGATTTAAAAAGACGATCAATGAAGTGAAATGGTCAGATATCTCAAGAGGTATGCACCGCGACATTTCACCAACAACAGATGAAAAACAAATGAGATCGTTCTGGAGAAAATATAATGAGTTAATGACAGTGGATGAAAAACAAAATTCAGAAAAAGAGCCTAAATTGGTATAAAAGAGGAGGGAAAATCATGAAGGTTGTACAAGACAAAATGACCGAAGATGTGATTGCTAGTTTTTTATATAAGGAAGCTGATTTATTGGATAGCTGGCGTTTAGATGAGTGGTTACATTTATTTACGGAGGAATCAACATACACCGTTCCTGCTACGGATATGCCAAATGGTAATCCTCAAAAAAGTTTAGCATTTATTGCCGATGATTATTCTAGATTAAAAGCACGCGTGAAACGGCTAAGCAGCAAATTTTCACATGCAGAAAACCCACGTTCGCGCACTCGTAGATTTATCACGAATGTTCAGATTCAAAATGACGAAAACGGAAAGATAGACATAACCGCTAATTTTATCGTCTATCGAATGAGATATGGTTTTACAGATGCTTATGTTGGTAAATATTATTACACGTTACTAAATGAAAGTAATGAGCTAAAGATATTGAATCGTAAAGCAGTTCTTGATCTTGAAGGGTTAAGACCACATTCTAGAATTAGTATTATTTTATAGGGGGGTATGAAAGTTGATTAGGTACAAAAAGGTAGGATACTGTGCGTTAAATGTAAGTGATCTGCAAAAATCCAGTGATTTTTATGAAAGATTAGTTGGATTAGAGAAAGTAGAATCAGACGATCCCAATACAGCTTTCTTTAGATGCAGCCGTGACCACCATAATTTAGTGCTTACACAAGATCAAGAACCAGGCTTAAATCGAATTGGATTAGAATTAGAAACACCTGAATTAGTAGAACAAACCTATGAAAAGTTTATGAAATTAGGTTTAAACCCAGTGGAAGTTTCTAAAAAAGAATTAGATATTTTAAATCAATTCACTTCATTTAGAGTTGTTGATCCTTTTGGAATAACATTTGAATTCTATAGTGATATGATTCAAGTACCCTATGAATTCAAACCAACTGTAGCAGATATTCAAAAACTTGGCCATGTTGTTTTAAAAACACCAAATGTTGAGGATTCTGTTAAATTCTACACAGAAGTGTTTAATTTCCAGGTTTCAGATTATGTAGGCGGTACGGGATCATCGAAAAAAGGAGGCGCTTTCTTCAGATGTTTTCCAGTATCATACCATCATTCATTTGCGGTCTTTGAAAGTGAAGAGGCTAGTCTACATCATGTTAATTTTATGGTTTCATCCATTGATGACATCGGTAAAGGGGTAAACCGTTTTGAGAATAATGGCGTAGATGTAGTATTTGGTCCTGGTCGTCATGCCCCATCTGGTGCAATATTCTTATATGTATTAGACCCAGATGGTTTAACGATTGAGTATAGTTTTGGTATGGAGGAGTTTCCGGAAGAAAATCCTCGCAAGCCAAAGTTCCTACAGCCTGTTCCCGGCATAATGGATCTATGGGGTGGTGCGGCTGACCCAAGGATGGCGTCCCTTGGTAAAATTAAAGGTTTAGTTCGAGAAACAATTAAAGCTTAATAAAGCGTACTAATTATATCATAAAAAACACAAGCGGTGAAGAAAGTAGTAAAAAGTTTCCTCACCGCTGTTTTAATTTAAATAGTAACATTGAGTGCTTCAATATTCTTTGCAATTTCTCTGTCAAAGACTGAAATAAATTGTTTTATAAGTTCAGTTTTGCAGGAATCTTGCTTGTATATTAAATAAATATCTTCCAGAGAGTTATAGTTTTTAAAATTCTCAAGTTTTTTCAAGGAAATCTCATTATCCCTTATAGGCTCAATCAGTGACAAAAGCGGGAGAAAGCTAAAACCCGCCCCGTTCTGAACAAGCCTTTTTAATAACTCAATATTTCTTATTTCAATTTTATTTAAGCTATTAACCCCTAAAAATGTATCCTCATATTTCTTCCAAACATCACTGTTTCGACCGTAAGTAATCACAGTATGACCTTTTAAATCCTCTTTGGAAATCGTATCTAAATTGTTAAGAGGATGGTCCACAGACACACATACTTCCCAGCGGTCTTTGTAAAAGGGTTCAATAACTAAGCTGTCGTTATAGTACGGATTACGTAAAAAGGCCACATCAACTTCCTCTGAGACGACTTTATTAAATAGTGAAAATGAAGGCATTCCTTCAATCACCGATAACACTGTTCCAGACTCTGTTACAAAGTCTTCAATTGTATTTGATAATAGAGTAAAAGAAAAAGCAGGGCAAAAACCAACTGAAAGTTTTGGTTTATTAATAGATTTGATTGCTCTTTTAGCCTCTTTTACAGAAGGTAAAATTTGCTCAGCATATTCCACAAGTGCTTCTCCTTCACTTGTTAGTGTAAGATTTTTACCTTCACGGTTAAATAAAGTGCAGTCTAAACTGATCTCTAAATTGCGTATACGTGCTGTTACTGATGGTTGAGATAAATGCATGACTTTTGCAGCCCTCGAAAAATTCCGAACTTCTGAGAGCTTATAAAATGTTTCCAACTGATTAAAATCCATATATATATTACTCCTTTCTATTAATTTATCTTTCGTATAAGGTTCTTAATCTTGATTTATCTAATAGCATGTAAATTGCAATGATTGATTGTTAGTAAGCTTGTATTTCACCTTTTTATACATAAGATAAATTCTTTTATATAAAGTATAACTTATTGTACTTACCATGTTTTGTCAATCGGTAATAATATTGTTATATCAACAATGGAAACGTATACTGTTTGATAATGATAGAAAACAAAAAGATATTAATAAAACCTTGAAATCTGACCGGAAATACAAGAATTTTTGAATTGGCTTTATATTGAAATACCTATTATAATTTCTATGTAGAATATTTTGAAAATTTTAATTATTAAACGAACACTATTGAGTTCATTGTTAAGAGGGGGATTATTTAAATGTTCAATCAAACCAAATGCAATCTATTACAAGGCAGAGTCGCTATTGTAACAGGATCCTCACGTGGTATCGGGAAAGCCATCGCACTCGGTCTCGCAAAAGAAGGGGCTAAAGTTTTAGTTACAGGAACAAATGAAGAACGCACAAAAGGAGTAGCTGATGAAATCATACAGCACACCGGTCAAGAAGCCGATTTCTTTGTTGGTGATCTTTCAAAAGAAGAAAACGTTATTGCTATGGTAGAACAAGTCATCAAAAAGTGGGATAAAATTGATATTCTCGTAAATAATGCAGGTGGAGGGGTCATTCTACCGTTCATCGAACAAACGTCTGAAACACTTAAAACAACAATTGATCGCAATCTTTGGACATGTCTTTGGTCTTGTCACAAAGTTTTACCGTATATGGTAAAACAAAATTATGGAAGAATCATAAATATTGGAGCAGATTCGGTCCGCAATGGCTTATGGGATCATGCTGCCTACAATGCAGCAAAAGGGGGCGTTCATGCTATTGTTTCAGGTTTAGGAAGAGAATTTGCTAAAAACAATATTACAGCAAATACTATTGCGCCACCAGCGGTTGAAGGAGAACTACTAGATGACATTAGAAAAAGAGATGATAAATTAGTCGATCGCTATATTGATATTATCCCTAAAGGGAGAGGAGCATACCCTGAAGAAGTAGCGGATGCAGTCGTCTTCCTTGCTTCAGATAAAGCAACATTCATTACAGGCCAAGTCATTAGTGTAAATGGTGGAAGTACAATGCAGTAGCACAACTAAAGAATCGGGGCCTGATCATAAGCCCCGACAAATATCATTACCTCTAGTTATCATTTTCCTTCAGCTTATCCATCATATTTAGTTGGTTGATCGCTTTTTTCAGGTCATCATTCTGAATGTGCGTATAAATCATCGTTGTTTGGATCGATGAATGGCCAAGCTGACGTCTTAATTTTGGCACATCGTTTATCTCAGCATGATACCTTGTTGCAAATGAATGGCGCAGCTTGTGAACGGATAGGGAAGGCTTGCCGAACGCAATAGCATATTTTTCAACCAATTTTTCTACAGCTCGTGGTGTAAGCCGCCTTGATGTTCCTTTTGGCCCCATAGCAGCAGAAAGGAAGAGGGCTTTGTTCGTTTTATCAACCTTATATCGTTCCATTCTAATCCGAATATAATCCTGTAAATCTAGCATTGCCTGTTCACTAAAATAAACATATTGTTCTTTATTACCTTTTCTAATAACACGTGCATTAAACTTGTTAAAATCGATATCTCCTAAATCAAGACCGACTAATTCAGAAAGCCGCAACCCAGAGCCTAGAAACAATGATACGATCGCTGTATCACGTTCGCGATTAAATTGATAAAAATTCATTTTTTTCTTATTTTCTTTAAAAATTTCTGCATAACCTTCAGCAACAAAACCACGAAATTGCTCATATTCGTCGCCCATAAGGATTTTTCCTTCCATACGATTAGCAGTCGTTTCAGGATCTTCAGAAACTTGATTAAATTCAACTTTGGCCATAACATTCCGATGTATATAAGGCTCAAGTTCATCAGTTTCAGCAATGTTTTGCAAATAATTAAATAAGGACTTGAGGGCGGATAATTTACGATTAACCGTCAAATCTTTATTATTAAGTTGATGCTTTAAAAAGCTGAGGAAGGTTTCAATTTGCTGTCTTGTTAATTTTTCAAGAATAGCTAAAGGGAGATCCTTAAGTGGTCCAGGATGAAAACCTTCGGTAAGAAGCCAGTTAAAAAAGATTTTAAAATCATGACAATAATTCAATAAGGATGCTGGTGATAAAGTTCGTCGTTTATTATCAATAAATTCTACAACATACCAAGGGAGCTGATCTAAAATAATTTCTAAATTTTTATAAAAACGCTGCTGATTGGGATTAGCCACAAAAATCACCTCAAATACATTATAATGGAAGAAGTGGGTTTTTGTATATAGTTTATTACGTCAAATTGATATTTTACGTAATAATATAAAAGTTTGGAGAAAGCCAAGAAATGACTCCCTCATACTGTACAAGGACACAAAAGCTGTACAAGGACACAAAAGTCTGAACTAGATCTGCCCCAGCATCTGTTACCCTTTTTATCGCTAAGTTAATACTTTTTTTCATTACTTCAAAACAATCTGTTCCGGAAAAGCGGTTGTTCTTGAAATATTCCACATTTTATCAATATAAGCGGTTGTGTAAGCCTGCTCGATTAGGTGATAATAATAAGCTCCTTTTTCTGTTAAATAATACTTACCGTCCCTTTCTTTTAAAAATCCAAGCAATTTACACAACCATAATTCGAATCCATACATACTTTTCAGAGGTTTGCCGATAATTTTTTGAAACTGAACTGGATTGATAACCATTGAATAAGCACTCCAAAAAAGGTAGTACACTGCTCTTTGTCTTAAAGAAAACGATAAGGTCAACGATGTAGGCAGCTGACCAAAGTTTATCTTTTCGATATAGTCATCAATCGAAAACGTATTAATTTTGAATTGATCTCGTAACAAAGTTGTGGCTGATACACCAAAGCCCAAAAAATTGTCTCTTGTCACTGACGAATACTTACCTGTCCCCTTTTTCGCGAATGTCCAGACAGAGGTTCTTTCCCTTTCAGTCTCTTTACAGTAGTCTGAAATACTTCCTAACATTCTCTTTTTCTCTTTTTCCGGCAATGGTTTATATGTATTATTCGCAAAGGTGAAGTCAATAAAAGGATAGGTTGAGATTTGTGTTGCACCATTTGAAAAAGCTTTTTCAATGTCTTCTGTTAAAATAGTCTCTGTTTGCATCGGAATTCCAAATATTAAATCAACATCGACAACATCAAACTTTGCTTCATCAACCATTCTCAGTTTTTTAATAAAATCTCCATCTCTTCTGCCTAGCGCTAATAAACATTTTTCATTAAACGACTGAATTCCGATGCTTATCATCGTCACACCAGAAGATTTTAACTGATTTAAAGTCCCTTTATTGATATCGTCAGGATGAAGTTCAACACCAATCCCCTGCTTTATATCAAAATATTTTTTTACACAATCAATAATTTCCTTCATGTTGTCTATCATTAATGCGGGTGTACCACCACCTAAATAAAGACTAGTCACTTCTTTTTTCGCTTGCAAGATTGAACCTACCATATCAATTTCCTTTAACAAAGCCAGCTTATATTTTTTCACTGTTTCATGATTATAAACAACTTTACAATATGGACAAAAAGAACAAATACTGCGACAAAACGGAATATGTACATAAAGTCCAAGATTTTCTTCATTTTCATAATCAAGTATCGCTTTATTTTTATTCGTAAATTCAAACGGACGTAAGGAGCGAGTCAAATAGATTCGTAGTAATGACGTTAATAGCAAAAAATACACACCCTTTTAATAGAAATTTTAATCAAATTTGCCTTGGCGTATTTGCGCCCAGATTTTTTAGGCCCACAGGATGTGGCGTTCTTAGTTCTTTGATCTGCTCGAAAAGCTACCTTTTTTTCCTTGGGAAAATTTCAGGAAACATATCAAGACTCCTTGTGATTTTTTAATCCACCAATAAAACCTTAACATATTACTATATCTATCTGGATAATATTTATAGATTTGTAAAATTATTGACACATATATACTGCAAAATAGGAGCTGTCAAACTGACAACTCCCTATTCAACGAATAAATATTCTTTTACTTTTCATTCAATCGCTAACTAAATCTATCCTAAAATCCCCAAAATAATTCCATTCATCACCGACTTTAAACTCTTTATAAGAACGGCTAATATTTACAACATCGATTATTGATAACGATACTGGATATGGTGCCTTGACATTAAACCAACCATCAAAATCTATTACTATTATCATGAAGCAGAATGTATGAACTAAACGGTCAATACTTTCAGGAGATAACTTACTATATTTCTCACAAAGATGTTTCATAAAAAGAGCTCCTGACTCACCTACTGTTTTCTGATTATCAGGAAAACGGTTAACTTCCTTAATCAAAAAACTAATTTTCCTTAAATCCTCAGAGGACATTTCGTTGGGTTTTATTATATAAGAATTTTTACTTGACCCATCCTCAATAATTTTATTAACCTCATCCCAATCAATCTCCATTATAAGTTCCTCCATTTTGTAACAAAATCGACTAACAAGAACTGGTTATTTTATTACATTCTTCTCGTTACTTCTTCCGCTTGTATGGAATTTTCGACCATTCATAAACCAGGATAAACAAGAACATAATTAAACAGACAATCATACTATCTACCCACTTAACCTCATCTTTTATAATAAATTGCCAAACTATTGATACAATAAAATATATTATAGGGAATCTGATGCTTTTCTTAAACATGGGTCACCGCCTTCTAACTTTTGCCACTGTTTGCTAATTAAATAAACCGTCTACTTATATTACATTTGTGCTCTTCAAATAATTCATTGATTAATGAGGATCTAGTTCCAGCAAACCTATTTCCAATACAGTTTTTATACAGTTTTTGAAACCTTACTTTCTTAACTTTTCCAGCCACTCAACTTTTGTATAATTTTACTATACCATTTAAAACAAGTATCCTATTGTTTTTTTCCTAGTATAACAGAAGAGCAAACACTCTTTGTATCGCAATCGCTTCCGCAAAAACAGACAATAAAATAACTTTTTATAGTAAAATATAAGTATTTGCAAAAGGAGGCTCATTCTTATGAATATATTAATTTTAGGTGCAACGGGGCGAGTTGGAAGTCATATAGTTGCTCATGCCCTTCAAGACGGACATCATGTTACTGTTTTAGTTCGCACACCAGAAAAAATTCAAATAGATAATGAAAATTTAACTATTCTTCAAGGGAATGTTATAAATAAAGATGATATCGTACGTGCAATGCACGGGATTGATATAGTTATTAGCGCACTAAATACGGATGGGACAGCCACTTTAACAGAAAGCATGCCCCTAATTATTGAAGCAATGAAAAACGAAGGTATACAACGACTTATAACTATTGGAACTGCGGGTATCCTGCAAAGTAGAACCACGCCAAATATACTGCGTTATCAATCTAGTGGATCAAAGCGTAAGTCAACCCATGCGGCGAAAGAACATCATAAAGTTTACGATATGCTCAAACAATCAACCCTCGAATGGACGATTGTCTGTCCTACGTACTTGCCGGATGGAAAAAGGATAGGCAAATATCGTATAGAACCAAATTTTTTGCCGGAGAATGGAGTTGAAATATCTGTACCGGATACCGCAGAATTTACGTTTAGACAGATAAAAACAAACGATTACATAAAATCACGTGTAGGTATCGCCTACTAATAATATTTAAGAGTCTTTAAATATAAAACAGCAGCGTCATCATTTCTGTTCGCTGCTGTTAGAATTTAATATTTATCAAAAATCTTGTCCGGATTTAATAAACATTTTGGATCCATTGTTTTTTTAATTAACAACATTAAATCAAAGGCTTCAACGTGTTCACGTTTTTGATATTTCTTTTTCCCAATTCCAACACCATGCTCACCAGTACAAGTTCCGCCACGCGCAAGCGCATATTCTACAATGTGTTGATTAAATTGATCGGCAATTTTAACTTCACTTGGATTATTTTTATCAATCATCAGAATTGCATGATAATTACCATCTCCAACATGCCCTAATAATGCCTCATCAATTCCTAATTCATTTAATTTTAGTCTGGCATCATGAATCGCACTAGCTAATTCAGAAATTGGAACAACTACATCTGTTGTCATCATTTTTTTACCTGATGTACCATGGATGAATGCATAGGCTAGATTATGCCGTGCTTCCCAAAGCTGATGAACCCCCTTCGAATCAGTCTCAAATATAAATTCACGGCAGCCGTGGTCACTAAAAAGCTCCTTCGTAAATCCGACATCTTGGTTGAGCCCGGCTTCATTTCCATGAAACTCAAGAAAAATCGTAGGAGCCACCTTATACGATGTGCCATTATAATGATTTACCTGTTGAATTGACCTTGCATCAACAAGTTCAGAACGAGCAATCGGAATCCCGGCTTGGAGAATTGAAACAACCGCATTTACTGCATCTTCTGAACTTGGGAATACGGCTCTAGCCGCCATTGTGTATTCAGGGATACCATACACCTTTAATGTAATTTCGGTAAAGAGGCCTAACGTGCCTTCTGAACCTACGAATAACGAGTTTAAGTTATACCCAGACGAAGACTTTGCTGCTAAATTACCAGTATGTAGGATTGTTCCATCTGCTCTAGGATCAACAGGGAAAAACAAGCCGTATTTCTTTAATTCTTTATTCGGTTGCGTTCTTGTAACACCTGGTTGAACTTTTACAAGAAGATCCTTTATGTGAAGGGGTAGAGAAGAATCGACAATCTAAAGAGGAAAAAGCGAAGTTTATTGAAAAAAAGAATGGTGGAAAAGCTATTAAAGTTTCTATTCCCATTAAAAAAGCACCGTCAAATTTGTTTGGATACTTTTACACAGTAAAACTATCAACCTATAATTTAATATACGCTAATAGTTTTCCGTTATTATTTACTTGCAGAATTCTAAAATCGTTAACTAGATAAAAATCATTTAGATACGGTATGTCATCATATTCTATACAAACGACTCTTAGACCAACTATTTCATTAACTAATAAACAATTTTCTAATGCAAATTCCAGAATAGTTTTTCCTTCAACCTTGCCTTTGTACCTATCCGATCTGCCAAGCTGCGCAATTAGAATTGAATTGAAAACTGTAGAATTTTTATTATTAGATAGTATTTTTCTTGATCCTTTAGACACATCTTCAACAAATTCAAAAGGTTTTACTAATAATGTGAAATAGCCAATTATCTCATTGTTATTTTCTTCATCAATAACTAAACTAGTTCTAGTCATTGATCTTTTTTCATTATCTAATGCTTTATTGCGTAAAAAAGACTCCACATCTTTATTCTTTTGACAAGAAAATGATGAAAGATAGCCCTCTATCTCATCTTCTTCCTCATTTCCGTTTGCTTCTTCAATTAAACTTAACAGGCTAACTACTTGCATTTTCTAGAGTTTAGTATTCTTCTGGCGTTTGCCATTCTTTCTTTTCTATTTAGTTTAATATCATTAAATACATTAGTCTCATTTATTTTTGTACGTGGAGTAGAAATGATTTTTCTAGACTCATTCTCATCTATTGTAAATCTTTCATAAATTGTTTCTGTAGCCATTTCAACATCATCACCTTTCTGACAATCATGTGACATATACTTTTCACCCCATGGACATTATGATAAAAAGTATATGCCTACCTTAACTTAATTATACATTCTGCAGTGGCCTTTATCAATCACTAGAACGCCTCTTTCAAGGGGGTAATACAAACTAAATACCTCATCCCAATGCCAGTGTTCATAATACCAAGATCCTAAATCATTTTTTTAATCCACCTTTTTTTCTTCACATTGTTCATATTTGCAACCATAACGCTGGCATGGTCTTTACTGGTTCTAATCCATATTAAATTGACTTGTACCATAGAAATAATCATCCTTACCTACAGGTATTGTATAAAAATGGTGGGACTCCAACCTTTTGTCGTTTTTAAACAAAATCTTTGAGAGTATAATGTCCGAAAAAACATTTTTGCCTGCTTTTGAGGAAATTAAAAAGCCACTTCCATCTGGCAGCCATGAGAAATTAATTGTTCCAGATGTAATCTGTAGTGGTTTATTTAATACATGAACATTAATCATTGTTAGAACATCATCTGATTGAAGCCCAAGGGTATTTTGAGTTGGTGACCAGCTAAAAATGGACCTGTCCTACCGTCCTTTTAAAACTCTCTGTTGCTGTAAAAAGTAAGTGAAAGTAAATATGAAATCGTGATAATCAACAACAACGGAATCAAAATTAATAGAGCCATTTCAGGATTTGACCGCTGGCCAATGAATTCGAACATCCTTGTTGTTGAATAATAATTCATATTACTAATAACTGATGTTGCACCGATAACAAATAAAAAGAAGATAATATAGTTTGGCACCTTTGCTTTTGTATATCCCCATTTAAATATCAACGGCATGGAAATGGACGTAAAGATTGTAATTAAAATAATCGCTACAAATAGCCCATTTAATGTAAACCATTCAAATTTTAATGGTATATGGAAAAGTTTGATCAAAACGGAAATAATAAAATTAACTAGGATTGCGTATAGAACAAATACATAGATACTGATATATTTAGACAATACAATTTTACTTTTTTTGATTGGTAAACTAACAAGCATCAAATCACTTTTATTTTTATCTTCAATTTGACTGGCACCAAGAGCTAATGTATAACTTATTGCCAAAATACTTATTGATAAGCCGGCTATGCCAATATTAGAAAGTGTGACAACAAAAAAGATCATCAGTATACAAGACATCAATAGATTTTTCTTTTGGATTAAAATATCTTTTTTAATAAGATAGTACATTATGACCACTCCTTCTCGTTGAAAATACCATAATATCCTCAATGGTTGGTTTTTCTAATAAAACGGAATCTCCAAATATCTTACGGATTTCATTTTTATCATTTGACAGTGCTTCAAATCCAAATTCATTTACTTTTAATCCAATCAAATGCTCTTCAATATTTACTACTGCTAATCCATCTTTGGGCCCCTTTACAATACAATAGTCCTCAATTAATTCGTCCTTTGTTTTGCTTAAAACGATTTCCCCATTATTAATTAACGTGATATAATCAGCAATTTTATCTAAATCCGATGTAATATGGGTTGAAAAAAAGACTGATTTGTTTTCATCTTGCATTAACGACTGGAGAATTTCTAATAATTCACTCCTTACAAGCGGGTCAAGGCCAGAGGTTGGTTCATCCATGATAAGCAGCTCAGCATGATGAGAAAGCGCAATAGCCAATGAAAATTTCATTTTCATCCCTTTTGACAATTGCTTAATTTTCTTTTTCAGGGGCAGATTAAAATCTTTAACATAATTAGTGAACGTCGTTTCGTCCCAGAAACTATAAAATGACCTGATTAAGTTTTTCATTTCTTGAATAGTTAGTTCTTCATAATAATAATTTTCGTCATATACAAACCCAATTTTTTCTTTGATCTCAATTTCATTTTTTATATTGTCTAACCCAAATACAGTAATCTCTCCACTGTCTTTTTTAATAAGATTCATTATTAGCTTAATGGTCGAGCTTTTACCCGCGCCATTCGGACCAATAAAACCCATAATATAGCCTCTTTCAAGCGTTATATTGATATCTTTCAATTCAAACCCTTTATATTTTTTTGATACATTTGCTATTTCTAAAATGCTACTCATTTTTTATCACCCTTCGTAAATTAACTTCAACATTTCCTCAAGTTCCTCTAACGTAAGACCAACCAGCTTTGCGGTCATAACTGCCTCGTTCATTTTGTCTTCTACCATTTTAAGCTTTGTTTCCCTTAACATTTCTTTGTTCATTTCCGCAACATATGAACCTTTGCCGGCAAAGGTCACGATATAGCCATCTCTTTCAAGTTCGTCATATGCTCTTTTTGTTGTAATCACACTGATTTTCAGCTCTTTTGCTAAATTTCTGATTGATGGAAGAGGCTGTGACATAGCTAACTCCCCTCTTACAATTTGCTCCTTAATTTGTTCTACAATTTGCATGTAAATTGGTTCGTCTGAAGAATTGGATATGATTATATTCACAACTGGCATCCCTCCTATTGTTTATGTTGTTAATACTGTACATTAACATTATATACAGTAATAACAGATGAGTCAATCCAATTTTTGAAGCCAATTATGTGACTTCATCCCGCTTCTTATGGTGGGACTCTGCTCGAAAATGTTAAATAAATTAGAATCTATTGTAGTATTTGTAAATTTGTAGTATAGTACATTACACCAGTAGTGCACTATATCAGCTATAAAGAAAAACACACATTCTGTAGTTTGGTCTGGAGGTGGGATTTTGATAATAAATCAGGATGGAACAACTCCGATTTATGTGCAAATAGCACAATGGTTGGAAACGGAAATATTAGCTGGAAACATAAAAACTAATGAAAAAATATATTCACAATACCAGCTAGCTGAAATGTTCAATATTAATCCAGCGACAGCAGCAAAAGGCTTAAATTTATTAGCGGATGATCATATTGTTTATAAAAAACGGGGGCTGGGGATGTTTGTCACCGAGCACGCACAAGCGATAATTCTTACAAAACGAAAGGAGAAAATTTTGAAAAAGCTAGTACAGGAACTGGTTGCCGAGGCAAAACGACTTCATGTTAGTCAGGGCGAATTGATCGAAATGATAAAATCTACATGCGAACAAGGAGATGATTAGAAATGACAGTCATTGAATGTAATCAACTAACAAAGGTTTATCGAAAACACCGAGCATTAAACAATATCTCGTTTTCCATTGAGAAAAATACAATTACAGGTTTAATAGGACGAAATGGTGCTGGAAAAACAACCCTTTTAAAGATAATAGCAGGCTTTTATAAACAAACTTCTGGTGAGGTGCGCGTTTTCGGAGAAATGCCCTTTAATAATCTTAAAATATCACAAAATATGATTTTTATTGATGATCAATTGATCCTCCCTCCTGCTTTAAACTTGAGTGAAATTTTTGTTGAAGCAAGTCGTTTTTATCCAAATTGGGATATGACAATTGCAAATCGGTTATTTGATTATTTTTCGTTTGATCCAAAGCAATACCATCAGAATTTGTCAAAAGGATTGAAAAGTACATTTAACTCTATCATCGGTCTATCTGCACATGTCCCTTTAACTATTTTTGATGAACCAACTACCGGCATGGATGCAACTGTTCGAAAAGATTTTTACCGTGCATTATTGAAAGACTATCTTGAGCATCCACGGACTATTATTTTGTCTAGTCATCTATTAAATGAAATTGAGGACCTTCTTGAAGATATATTATTAATTGACCAAGGTAAAAAGCTGATTCATTTGCCGGTTGATGATTTGAAACAGTTCGCTATTGGTGTCAGTGGTCCAAATGACCGTCTGGACGATTTACTAAATGATAAAGAAGTCTTTTTTAAAAAACAGGTTGGAGTAAATCAAAGTTACATCATTGTGAAAAACGATTTTTCGGATGAGATATTGGAGCAGGCTAAACAAAGAGGTATCCAAATTACAACCGTTTCCGCTGAGGATGTTTGTATGTATGTTACTAGTAAAACGAAAGGTGGAATCGATGATGTATTTAACAAGCGCTAGTAGTAGTGTAATTGTAAAAAGACAATATTTATTTAAATTACGTGCCTTTATTGGGGCGTTTATTGCATTGATGCTTGTTCAGTGGGTTGCTTTAGGTTTTTCCATCCTTAGTGGCAGTGGGATGACGGCAACCAGCTCTGGGGACCTTTCAATAGAAGTAACCTATTTTAACGGAAACCTATTGATAACATTTACGTTATTGTGGGCATTTACAACTGGTATTACCCTCACAAGTAAACAAACAAGATATGGTGACTTTGCCTTTGTCACGAACCGGTTAACTAGCCATTTATCAAGTATTGCATTTTTACTTACAGCCAGCGTGATTGCAGGAATTACAACAATGTTAGCCAGCAATCTTCTAAGGGCGGGGATTGCTTTTTTTAGCGATGCAAATATCTTTCTGAATCAATCTTTTTCCATATCATTTCTGGAATTAATCATAGGAATCATCGCAACAACCATGTATGTCATCCTTATCGCTTCTATCGGTTATATAATCGGAATGCTTGTACAACTAAGCAAATTGTTTGTCATTATTATTCCTAGTTTATTCATTGCTTTAACAATGGGTAGCGCAAACCCTAGTATGGAATATATAGTTGCCTTTTATAGTAAAGAAACATCATTGTTCCTGTTTGCTTTAAAAGTATTAATAACGATTTCAATTCTCTTTGCTGGGGCTATTTTCATTTCAAATCGCGTGGAGGTCAGACGATGAAAAATATTTTGTTCCTCATTCTAATTATCGTTGTCGCTATTATTATTGGGTCCGCAACTAAATCCGCTAATACTAAAATGATTCTTTTTAGAGGAAAAATCATTGATTTTGTTATAGCCGCTTATATCGTTCTTCTTTTAATTGCAACAGCCGTAACTTTTGGAATTATGATAAAACAAGAATCAAAAAGTGAACGAGTTTCAGCTGAAGAAATTTCAAAAGCGGTTAGAGCTGGGGAAAATTTCGCAGATTATGTTGAAACAGGAATGCTACCAGATGCTGACGGTGTGTTTGTCAATCAAGAATGGCATTTTCCATATGAGTCCAATCGCCTTATCATAACAAGTAAAACGAGTGACGGTAATCAAAATTGGGTCGTTGTTGAAAGAAAAAAGGAGTTGGATGACAATAACCAAGTGGACATAGTTCAATATGCAACAAAATCTATCATCGACGATTATGACTACAGTCATCACCTTAAACCACCGAAAATAACAGTAAATGAACACGGGATTATAATCGAACCATCCGAACAAACAGAATTAAAGCTTGCAAAATTTACAAAGGAATTTACAATTAGTCAATTTACAGAAAAACAATTTGCAAATCAACGTATTTTTGGTGGTGTTAATAATGTAAGAGGACAAGATGTGCTCTATCTCTATGTTCCTCAATCAGTTGAGGTTGTTGAAGGAAATGGAATTTACTTGCAATTTATAGATTGAACGCATTATTACAAAACGAGCCGTCGGGTTCCGCCAATGGCTCGTTTTGAAAAATGAATATTCAACTTCTGTTACAATCAATTGATTTGTTCGAACATAACCCTTAAACATTCTAATTAACTAAATATATTCAATCCCGTGATCCTGACACCATTCAATTGCGACTTTTTCGTAGCATTTATCGCGAAATTCAAACCATTCATCTCGAATGCCCATATAGATAATTTCGTCCTTAAACCTTCTAAATGCTCCTCTTCCACTAATTGCGTTTAACAACCGGTTCCTATCTTTATCGTTTGAAAGACTATAACAAAAGTCCTCCATCATTTCATATTCATTAATATCAAATTTTGTTGGAAGTCGAATGTAATCCTCGAAATTTTCTAGTATATCGATGGCAGTTTTAATATCTTCTATTTGCCAATCATAAAGGTCATCAAAGGGCTCGTCCTCTTCCGCCCTTCTTAAGTCTTGGTCAGAGACTTGAACTACTACCCCTTCTTTCACATTCAAATAAGTATTAGTTTCATCAAATTGCATTTCCATTCCTTCAAGAATATCTTCCAGTTTGACTGCTTTTTCCATGTTTTACACCACCAATTCTAAAGTTTCTTTTTAATAATGATTAAAATTTGCTTTCTTTCACATTTCGGGCAAGCAATATATTCATCCCATAAATTATAACTAACGTAATTTTTTTGAAACTAGATATTGAATCCCTAGCTTCACCTAATTTCATTTTACCAAATCCCCTATCGGAAAAAGATTCATCATTAACTTTTCACTTCGTACTTTCAAATAAGGCCACTATCGCTTCTTCTCCGATAAACTTACTGAAAAGGAAGTCTTGCACACCTTTGTTAAGTTTGTATAATTCAGTTACCAATTGGATTAGTTAATTTTGATCCAACTCTTTCAGCTTTTTCTTCAAATCAGTAATTTTCATTTTTACCATAGTTACTACTCCTCAAATAGGGATTTTGAATAAGAAAATAAATCTAGTATAATAATACACAAAATTATCGTTGTAGAGGGATATTATTATGCAGAAAATTGAACTCAAATTAAAAGCTGCCCTTGAAGAGTGTGATAAACTTCGAAGAGAAAATGATAGACTAAAAAATTTGCTTCAAGAGCACAGAATTCCGTATAAACGCAATAATCATGATAGTAGTATAATTGAAAAAATGAGGGCTAAAGAAACAAAAAGACGAATAGGAATATTTAATAGTCTTTTCAAAGGTAGGACGGACGTATATCCCATTCGCTGGAAATCGAAAGATGGTAGTTTCGGTTATTCGCCAGCTTGCAATAATAAATGGGACCAAGCACTCTGTAATATCCGTCAAACTAAATGCAAAAACTGCCCAAACAGTGCTTTTGTGCCATTAACGGATAAGGTCATTTATAAACATTTGAGCGGTGAAATTACAATTGGAGTTTATCCATTGCTGCAAGATGATACGTGCTTTTTTCTTGCCCTTGATTTTGATAAGAAAAACTGGAAAGCGGATGTAAGTCTGTTTATCGATACATGTAAACAGTTAAACATCCCATATGCAGTTGAGCGGTCTCGTTCAGGGAATGGTTGTCATGTTTGGTTTTTCTTTGATCAAGCCATCCCAGCAGCACTTGCTCGAAAATTAGGAGATACTCTATTAGAAAATGCGATCAAGAACCATAATCTGCTAGGTTTTGACTCATATGATCGGATGTTTCCTACCCAAGATTTTTTATCGTCTGGTGGCTTTGGAAATTTAATAGCATTGCCACTTCAAGGTATTCCGAGAAAACTGGGAAATAGTGTATTCCTTAATGAATCCTTTGAACCATATAAGGATCAATGGGCCTATTTATCAAATATAAAAAAAATCAGCAAGGATGAGTTACAATCATTCTTACATACGTTAGAAACCAATTTATTTGAAAAAACTTTAGAAGGTACGTTGCAAACTCAAACACCAGATAAAATAACAATTCAGCTAAAAAACGGGATTATTATAAAAAAATCGGAACTACCATCCGCTCTTGCAAAACAATTTTGGGAACTATCTAGTTTAAATAACCCAGCTTATTATAAAGCCAAGGCTCAACGGTTTTCTACTCACAAGATTCCTAAGAAAATCTTTTGTGGTGGTCAAAATGAAAATGAGCTTATTTTTCCAAGAGGACTTTTGGAAAAAATTGAACAGATATTAAATGAGCATTCTATTACCTTTGAATTATTGGATTCCCGAATAAATAAACCAATTATCGATATTACGTTTAATGGCGAACTCCTCCCCCAACAGCAAGTTGCATTGGAAAATCTGCTCGAACATTCTACTGGAACGTTAATGGCAACCACGGGATTTGGAAAAACAGTAGTTGCAGCTGCGCTAATCGCTAAAAGAAAAGTAAATACGTTGATTATCGTAAATAGAAATCAATTATTAGAACAATGGAAAGCAAGTTTACTAAACTTTTTTGATATTGACTCAAAGAGTATTGGGCAAATTTCCGGTGGAAAAATTAAGCCAACAGGAATTATTGATATTGCGACAATACAAACGTTAACATCTAAACCAGATAACCTAACCAAAATCAATCAATATAGTCAAATCATCATTGACGAAAGTCACCATTTCGCTGCTGTTACATTTGAGAATGTTTTAAAAGAAGCGGAGGCCAAGTATATTCATGGATTAACCGCCACTTTAAGGAGAAAAGATGGTCTACACCCGATTATTACTATGCAATGCGGACCCGTCCGCTACAAGGTAAATGCTAAACAACAAGCCAAAGTTCACACATTTAACCATATCTTAATTCCGAGATTTACTAGCTTTAAAAGTTCATTAACCGAAGAAAGCAAAACCATACAAGCTCTTTATAAGGAAATCGCTGACAATAATAAACGAAATGATCTTATTTTCGACGATGTACTAAAATCCCTAGATGACGGACGTAATCCGATTATTTTAACAGAACGTCGGGATCATATTGAAAAACTGTATGAAAAGCTAAAAGGATTTGCTAAAAATATCATTGTTTTAACTGGTGGGCTATCTAAAAAAGAGGAGCAAGAGCGTTTGCAAAAATTAAAAGAAATACCACGACATGAAGAACGAGTAATTCTTGCAATCGGCAAGTATATTGGCGAAGGTTTTGATGATGACCGCCTTGATACATTGTTCTTAACTATGCCGGTTTCCTGGAAAGGAACTTTACAGCAATATGTCGGTCGACTTCACCGAATGAACGCTATTAAAAAAGATGTAAAGGTCTATGACTATGTAGATATAAAAGAACCGAAGTTACAAAAAATGTACGAAAAACGATTATCAGGCTATAAATCATTAGGTTACAAACTTATGGACGAGATTAAAGAAACGAGTGATCAAATGAGGTTATTCTAGAAAAACTCCTATTAAAGCGGATTAAAAAGCAGCAACAGTTTAAATACAACTGTTGCTGCCTCTTTTTATCCTAAATCATTTTCTTTCATCTCTTTTAAATATCTTTTATAAGCTTCTTCGGCTTTATCTACACTATCTGAAGGGACAATTTGCTTATGAATTTCACTAAGTAAAATATACGACCTAAAAATTACACCTACAATGATGCTCCAAAAATTAGACTCCTTATGATGTTATCGTACTCCCATAAAGCACGTTTGGTTTTGTTCTTCCGTGCATAAGCACTCAACTTGCCAATTATAATGCTCTGTGCGGTTGTTTTAACTGCAAGGGATAGCATTATTCGCTGAATATTTTCCCATTCTTCTATAATGAGATTCGTATTAATCTTTCGGACTGGCTTGATCAGTTTATCTCCATATTGACTTGGATGTTTGAATCCGTAAAAAGATTTGCTAACTTTATCGTGAATATCCTTATAGCGGGGCGCAAACTGATAACCAAAAGGTGAAGAATAGCAAAATTCACTTCATTGGTTCCATGTGTATCCGTGGAATGCATATCAGGCTGAATCCCCGTCGTGTTATTGTAGAGAATATCAAACACATAATGACTTTCATGCTCATTGGCCCCAATAATCCGAGCATTTACTGGAATATGGTTAGCCACCATTGTGTAAGAAACGATCCCTTTACCAAGGCCAAAGTATTTAGGAGAATGACGAGAATTAATGGTATTGATTCGGGTCTCAATTTTCTGCCCATCACTACTAGAATGAATAGCCTCACCAATGTCATAATGTTTAAAGATTGGGAGCTTTGGCTATTGCATTACTGATGCAATCATTTGCCTCTTTTAAAGTCTCCAGACGAATAAGGTTATCAGACGTGGCAGCCAGTAACTGATAGCTAATATCTGAAATTTCCCCCATTCTGTCTAGCCCCATGTTGGTTCCCCAAGCGATTAGACAGGCGACAAGAGTTCGATCGTCTTTATTCTGTTTGGCATAACGTCCCAAAATGTGCTCAAATGAGTCAAGGAATTGACATTGTTGTTGAACAAAATGCAAGATACTTCTAATGTCTATTTGCTTTAATGTATCATAGAATGAGTGATTAATGGACTCCGTATCCCGTGTATAAGGTAATGTCCATCGGGTATGTGAACCCCGTTTTTTGATTTGAAGATGTTCATTTTCCCCAGATGAAATGTTTCAGTTAACCTCAGTAATTCGATCTTCTAATCGCTTCTCAAGCTCTACCAAATGACTAATAATGGGTTGATTAAAAATCGTCAGACCAGTGTCAGCAATCAACGTTTCTTTCTCTTGCCATTGATGATCATTGATTAGGTCATCTTCAAAGCTGCGAAATCGGATACTATTACGACAAAAAATATCCCCTGATTCTAAACGGTTGCGTAAGAGGCTACGAAATCAATCTGCAAAAATATGGGTCTTAAATATCGTTTAAATCGTCGTGCCAGCTGAACAATATATTCCCACCGGAAGGCAGTTTCATCATATTTTATATTTGTAGTGATCTGTTTCGCTATAAATTCTAGTTTCTGACGTTCCAGAATAGTAAATGCACGGTCTTGAATATCCTTAAAGGGAGTATCGGCAGGAATATGATCATCAGTGAATATTTTTAGCAGTTCCCCTGCCTGATTGCTCTCTGTATAGCACTCGTAAACTTGTTCTTTTGCTGCTAATTTAGCTTCATCTGCATAACCCCTTACACAATAACACTTTGGTTTTAAACGACTTTATCGTTACATTTTTAAGTGAAGTATTTTATATCAAAAATTAAAGAATTTTATCTTAACCCCGTAGTTACTCAGGACGGGGTTATGCGTGTTTGAGGTTTTAAAATAACTTTCTTGTCACTTAATTAATGACTTTCTGAACAGTAATTTACATGGTTCCATTTTTAATTTCTAACTAAATGATGAGGAGATGTATACTAATGAGAGGAAAGCAGAGAAGTCAAACAAAATGATACGTTGATATTGTTCTGTTACACGATGGCGGTGGATATCGAAGTTAAATAATTCAAGCACTAAAGACCATTCTACCAGAGTTTATTCAACAAAAGGGATTTAATATTGAACTACCTATGAGATTTACGAAGAGCGTATCGAAGTGAAGTTTATTCAAGTCGGACTAGAGGGAGTTTTTATAATGAGCTTAAAAGATGATGACTTTAATAGAAATTTAAATTAATAGGAGAATCAATCAGTCACTTTACTCAATGATTCTCCTATTTTTTATACTAGTAGGGATCTATCAATTATCTCTTATTCCTCTACTATTCTATTAACCCAAATACATTCAGGGGCGTACCAGTAGACATAACTGTTGCAATATCAGCCCGTAATTTCCACGCAAAAGTTTATGTGAAACAGGATTTTTTAGATCGCCACAATGACACAGAACCTATACTAATTATCGAATGTAGTGTAGAGGATTGGGTTATCTTTTTATCCAGTTTTAACATTCGCAAGGAACTAATAACTCTTCGGTTGGTGCTTATTATCTAGAATCTACGCGTGTATCTATGATTAAAATCTAACTAGCTTAGTATAAGCAGAAACTATTTAGCCGAAAATCTAATAATATATTAATCTGAAATACTATTTATAAATAGTTAACTCTGCATCGCTGCTAACTGTATAATATTCAATATCACCAAAAGGAGCTATTGCTGTTCCAGATAATCTAAATGTATATTGACCTGTTTTCATAGAACCTAGTTCAATTGTGTCGGAGGCCGTTGATCCAAGTACTCCAGCACCTGTTAAATCATAAGATTTCCACAGAGAGCCACCATAGTAAACACGTAATTCACCTGCAAATACCCAAGGTTCTAAAGTTGCTGGTTTAATTCGCCAATTAATAATATTCCCAGTCGAACCAAAATCTAAACCAGAAGTGCCACCATCACCCTTGAAAGTCTTAAGAGGTTGTATTAAATTCCCCTCTTCTTTTAAAGTTGGTTCTTGATGGAAATCGACTGATACATCTTTTGTTCCATCATATACAGGGCCTATAATATCAGTTATCTCTAAATAAGCAGGATTGATTTGTGAAATATCTTTTTCTTCTGAAACACCGTATGTTTCGATATCTGTCTTTGAAGCTGTTGATTCAATACCACTTGCTTTTGCATTCGGTGAAACAGTAGAAATTAGTACAAAAGTTAATAAAAATAAAGCTAAAAATTTTTTCATTAAAATTTCCCCTTTCAAATTATTGGAACTATACTATATATTAACATTAATGGAAGGGGGATGTAAATATTGGAAGCTGAATTTACTTTAATTGCGCCTATTGAATTAAATTTTCTTGTGTTTATGAAAAAAATCTATGATAAATCTTGGTATTCGGAGCTATCTAATGAATATTTTCATAGTGAATTTGATGAAAAATTAGCTTTACTTTGGAATAAAAGAGTAGATTCTATAATGGAAAACGGCAAGTATATAATGAATCAAAGTATAATCCGGGAGGATGTTAAAGAGTTAGTTGATCAAAAAATTGTGGATAGCGTAATTAATCAATTTATGAATTTATGGAACAATCTACCTCCTAATGGATTTGGAAGTCTTATGGAGAGGACTTGTGGCACATTGATTGTTGAACAACTAAAAAAGTTATCAAGAACACACTCAACTACTATCATGATTATTTTTGATATTATGTCAGAAAAGTACAAGAAAGAGGACATTGAAAGTAATTATGAAATTATTCCTTTTAAGAAGTTTTTTGTGTATATTTAATACTAATAATAAAAAATCATTTGGATATTATTCTGCTCACATTAAGGCAGTTTAATGTATATTACCGTACACTCTTTTAAAAAAACAAAAAGCCGATGTTTTCTTAGCGTAGGAAAACTCGGCTTTTTTTATGTCGAAATTTGCTTAGCGTATGTTTTCTGCATTTGTTGGTGGGACCCCTACCATAAAATGTATTAGAGTGTGTTTTATGTCAAAATGTTGGTGGCCCCCTATTGTTGATATAACTTGTCCTCAACATGGTTGAATTCATGGATATAATATAAAACGTGCTTACACAGCCAGTCTGTCATCAAATCTACATCCTGCAGAGTAGCTTCGCATAATCCAAAATAGGTGCGGATATCCGAACGATGATAAGTAGTGGTCAATTAACTCATCTAATTCCCAATTTCCTTTCAACTTTTTTCCTCCCTTTGCAGCTTTCGATACAGAGTCATACGGGAGATACCAGCTTTTTCAGTAGTATCTGTCCGGCTCATCCCCTAGTCTATGAGATAAAAAGCATAATTAATCTTTTTCTCGTCTGCTTTTGGCCTTCCAGGAACATTTCGCACCCACAATCTGGCCCAATTATGGTACATCTTTATTCGGTTATCGCGCACGATTGCAGAGGTTTAAAAAGAATACAGTTCTATTATTTTTTCTAAGGGTAATTTATTCGGATTACACATATCAACAAAATATGGAAACTGCCATTTCTGAGTTTTCATCGCTTGTTTACTACTCGGACTATCCCAGCTAGGATAAACTCTTATTGCCATTCTCCCCTTTGTTGAAGTAGACCTAAGAATGTTTTGTTTTAAAAGAATTTCTTTTGGAAAAATAAATTGTCCAAACTCATTTTCATTTTTAAAGGTAGTTATAACTAATAAATCTGGGGCTTCCTCATATGCGTAAGGTTGATTTTTATTATTTTCGTCTTTTTCCCATAATGCAACAAACTGCCCTACTTTGGTAGGAGTTATCTTCGCAACTCTGAATCGAACTGTTTTAGAAGATAATTGAAATGTACCAGCACCATACTTAGAATTTTGCTTTTCTTCTTGAACCGACTTTACAGCTAAGTGATTCGACTCATAAATCATTTTATTTACATAAGCTAATGCTGTAAAAAAGTTATTCATTTCTTCACTCCTAAATCTTTATAATCCGGCCCTTTTCTTGAAGATCAAAGAAAACCAAACCAGCTTTTCGATACATTTTTATAGCATTAACATAAAAATGACCAAATCATAATGACTTGGCCTAGTGAATAACAACTAAGTCACAACGTTACACTAGATAAAAATATCATTCAAACCCACAGCTAAATCCTCAAAGATGAACGATTGAATAGTTTCGTTTGTCTTAAAGGTTTTACTATTTTGTATGTTAGAATCTTTAAATTGATAAACAGTAACCTCTTGATTCCATGGATTTGCGATCCAATATTCCTTGACGCCACATGCACAATAAAGATCAAGTTTCTTGATCAGATCGACCATTTTCGTACTTTTCGATAATATCTCTACGATTAGTTCAGGAACTCCTTTGTAATAATCATCGTCACCAAGTTTTTTCTCTAAATCACAAATAATCATCAAATCCGGTTGCACCATACTTATGTTTTCGGGTGTTCTTTTCATTTCGATGTCGTATGGAGCCATAAATGGTTCGCATTTGCTTCCTATGAAGGTATTGTAAAAAACCCCAAACAATTTTCCTAATGTACGTTGGTGTATTGTTTTTGGTGAAGCAAGAAAATATATTTGCCCATCAATATACTCAATTCTTTCATCGGTGTTATTGCGTAACTCCATAAACTCTTCAAATGAGGCTGTTTTACCATAACCGATATAACTATAATCGTCCTGCTTTTCGTTTACCATTTCACGCTTTGGATCAAGTTGCCGATCAACTTCTGTAATAGGAGAAAGCTTTGCGATAACCGTATCATTCCGTGAAATAAAAATATCTTCTTTGGCTGAAAGCTGTAAATACTTGCCGAAGTTATTTTGTAATTCAGTGGAAGTAATAATCATTTATTAACACCTTCCCTATTAGCTATAATAGCTATTTTAGCTAATCATAACATAACAGGATAAAGCGCAAAAGTGGATCCACTTTTGCACTTTGGCATTTTTTCAGTAGCAATCTAACAGGGACCATATAGTAGATTTATAGCTTCACAACAACTCGACCTTTTGATTTTCCTTCTAAAATGCTAGACAATGCTTTAGGTAGTTCCTCTAAAGTAATTTCATGTCCAATTGTATTTAATAATTGTTCTGGTTTTAAATCAGTTGCCATGCGGCTCCATAATTCTTTTCGGGTCTTCATTGGACAATAAACTGAATCAACACCAAGAATACTAACACCCCGAAGAATGTATGGAAATACGGTTGTTGGTACTTCACCACCGCCTGTTAAACCACTAACCGCAACGGCTCCTTGATAATTTAATTGAGAAGCAATTGCCGCCAATGTTTTGCCGCCAACTGGGTCAACGGCGGCAGCCCAACGTTGTTTTCCAAGTGCTGGTATTTTCTCTCCAACAATCTCAGCTCGAGATAGTATTTCTTTTGCCCCAAGGTCACGTAAAAAGCTATGTTCTGACTCTTTACCAGTACTTGCTACGACGTTATAGCCTTTTTTTGCTAACATTGCTACAGCCATACTTCCAACTCCCCCTGTAGCGCCTGTTACGAGAACATCCCCTAACTCAGGACGGAGTCCATTTTTTTCTAACCGATCAATGGACAATGCAGCGGTAAAACCAGCAGTACCGTAAATCATGGCTTCCTTTAAAGTTAACCCTTTGGGAAGTGGAACGACCCAATCAGCGGGAACCCTTGCATATTCACTAAATCCGCCAAAATGAGATACTCCCAGCTCGTAGCTGGTAACAATAACCTCATCGCCCTCATGATATCTGGAATCCTTTGAATCAACTATTGTTCCAGCAAGGTCAATACCGGGTATGAAAGGATAGGATCTTACAATTTTTCCATTTGGGGTACTTGCTAAACCATCCTTATAGTTAACACTAGAATAAGCAACCCGGATTGTTATCTCGCCCTTTGGTAAATCATTTATTTTAACCTCTTTAATACCTGCACTAAACTCTTCCCCTTCTTTATTTACGACAAATGCCCGAAAACCTTTTTCCAAGAAAAAAACCTCCCTCAAAAGATGGTATGTAATGTGAATTTTCAGAGTATTCAACATAAATATTGTACCATAGTAAAATATCAAAAGTATATTATAAAGGCGTTAAAAATAGACAGCCCAATCATTAAGGCTGTCTAAAAATCTTTATCATCTTTAATAAATCAATTTTTCTCATCATAGACAATTAAAACGATGTTATCACTTACTTCTTGACTTAACTCCTGTTCTAATTTTTTGACCTTTTGAAGTTGATCTTCATTTAGATTAGCAACTAGAAAATTTTGATTGATCATGTGATTTCTCCTTTCTTGTATACTCTTTTAGATTTTTCCCACTGAAATAGGCTTTATGCACTTAATCTATACAGATCAAATACGCCTTGGCGTATTTGCGCCCAGATTTTTTAGGCCCACAGGACGTGGGTCACAAAGACGTTGCCACAGGATGTGGCGTTCTTAGTCTTTGATCTGCTAGAAAAGCTACCTTTTAAAATCTGTGGCATCCTCCGGAGGCTTTAACTTTATTCAGCAGGGGGTTGTATCCTCACTAAATTTAAAATACTAATTTGCATTCATCTCACCACTTATGGAAGGGGAAGACTTCTGCTGAATGAAGTTAAATGTTATGGTTTAATTAGTTGTTTTTGTGTAAAATTAAATGAATCTAAGTACAGTCATTAAAGATAATTTGAAAGGATGTTTTGCTTTGGTTCGCGTATTATTTGTTTGTCTTGGTAACATATGCCGCTCACCAATGGCTGAGGCGGTCTTCCGACATCTATTAATAAATAAAGGTTTAGATGGGAAAATTGAGGTTGATTCTGCTGGAACAGGCGATTGGCATGTTGGCCAACCTCCGCATAAAGGAACCCAAAAGAAGCTAGAGGAGTATAAAATTGATTACAGTTCCATTCGTGCCCGTCAATTGAATCAGTCAGATTTAAATCATTATCATTATGTGATTGCAATGGATGAAAAAAATCTAAATGATATTGGGCTAATAGCAGGGAAAAATCCGACTGCTTATATCGCTAGATTAATGGACTTTGTTGATGATAAATCTGTTGTTGATGTTCCAGATCCTTATTTTACAGGAAATTTCGATCTTACTTATGACCTTGTAACACAAGGATGCGAGCAATTACTTAGTTTTATTTGTAAACGAGAAAATATTTAACCGATCGACCTCATTTGTCTACTATAATAGTTAAAGCAAAAACCCCTACCTTTTGGATAGGGGCTTTGATCATTTTACTGTCAAAATCAAATTCGCCTTGGCGTATTTGCGCCCAGATTTTTTCGAGCTTGCTCGAAAAATTACCTTTGAAAATCTGAGGCATCCGCCGGAGGCTTTAACTTTATTCAGCAGGGGTTTGTACCCCCACTGAATTTTAAAATACTAATTTGCATTCATCTCACCACTTATGGAAGGGGGAGACTTCTGCTGAATGAAATTAATCTTCAAAATCTTCTTCTTCAAAAACCTCTTCAAAGGCTGCAGAGACTTTTTCGAATTCCTCATCGGTTTCGATAGCTGATAAATCACCATCTTTATCTACTTTTAAAAAGAAAACATCGATGTCTTCCTCACTGTCTTCCTGTACATCCTCAACAAAACAAACAGCGATATATTCAATGCCATCAATTTCAACTGTTGCTAGTACTTCGACTTCCTCTTCTTGATCATTTTCATCGCTAATTGTAAATATTTCGCCTACTTCGATTTTTTCCATCGCTCATTCTCCTCGCTATTTGTGTTTATATTCAATATTTAATAGGTATTGCCAACTTTATCGAAATTAGTCATTATGACATGAAAATCTTACCATAGATTGTTGACAAAAGCGAGTATTCATCCCGATGATACTGAAAGGCAATTGTTAACGAATGTCGGATCCGTTCATCATTTGTATCAAATTAAATTGTTAGTTCCAAATATTTATTATTAATCCCATATTTAATTAACTCATGTTTATTCGATATATTTAACTTTTGCATAATTCTAGATTTATGATTTTCTACAGTTTTTGGACTGATATGCAATTTCATACTCATTTCCTTATTTGAAAAGCCAAGCATTGTAAGTCGAACAATTTCTTTTTCACGGTCTGTTAGAATCGATGTATGTACCTTGTTGTATTTATTTTTATCGGTTAACCACTTCCGGATTTGTTCATCAGGAATTGACGTTTTGTAGAAAAATTTGCCATTATGTACTGATGTAATGGCTTCCGCTAAATCCCCACCTTGGCTTTTTTTTAGAAGATAGCCATGTGCTTGAACTTCGATTGCTTTTTTTACATAGGCTTCCTCATCATACATTGTTAAAAAAATGACTTTTGTGGATACTAGTTGTTCGCGGATTTCTTTTGTGGCCGAAAAACCGTCCAATCCGTTTGGCATTGATAAATCCATTAGAACAACATCGGGCTTTAACCGGTGGGCAAGTACAATCGCTTCTTCCCCATCATCCGCTTCACCAAGAAATTTAGTATGCGGGAATGTTTCAAGTAAAAGACGAATCCCTTTTCTAATCAATGCATGGTCATCAACCAACATTACTTTGATCATTCAAACCACCCTTTTTAATTGGACTTGACTGTTAATCTCCGTTCCTTCCCCTGGTGTTGAAATAACATTTATGGACCCGTGAATTTGGTGAATCCGTTCCTTCATATGTTTTAAACCAAGACCATCCCCAACCTCGGTAATGTCAAAACCAATTCCATTATCTTTTATTGATAAAAATAATCCCTCATTTTTATATTGAAGTTTAATCGACACTAGGGCTGCTTTGGCGTATTTCACAATATTATGTAATGCTTCTTGAATCACACGATAAAGATTAA
The DNA here is from genome assembly GCA_012840465.1 of Caryophanales bacterium. Lineage (GTDB taxonomy): Bacteria > Bacillota > Bacilli > Bacillales > Bacillaceae_J > Schinkia. The sequence continues at coordinate 117,381 of DULJ01000061.1, read as the reverse complement.
TTTCTACTAATTCTGGCAAACGAAAATTTATGTTTGTATCTAACCGAAACACAATGGTTGGGACCGATACTTCCCATGATCTGAGTAGCCCTTCAACCGCTGGAATCAGACCTAATTGGTCAAGAATTTGCGGTCGTAGTTGATGAGAATATCGTTTTACATCACAAGTAACCCTTTCTAATTCTTGTTTAATTTCATGAAAATAATCGATAAATTTCGGTTCACAAATATGGGCTTCGATCGTATCTAAAGCCAGTGACACTGAAAATAGTGATTGTCCAACACCATCGTGGAGTTCTTGGGCTAAACGGCGATGCTCTTTTTCTTTTGCTTCGATCAGTTTCGTGATCATGAGCTTTGAAACACGTGCTTCCTCTTCCTTACGTTTTGATTCTTGGTCGCGTAAAACCAGTAGTATTTCTTGGTTTTTGGTATCACTATCATCGAATATTAAGGCAGTACTCATTTCTACTTCAATATCGCTGCCATGATAGGTGGGCATATTGGAAAGGAAAGATGGAACTTCTTGGTTTTCGATAAGTAAGCAGCGTTCTTCGTGTAATTGAATTTGTCGAGATTGACAATATGCACAGAATGGAACATAATCACCAATATCCCAACCTGTAAGAGACTTTGCAGAAGGATTCATTTGCAGAATTTTTCGTTGTTTATTCATGACTATAATGCCGTCCTGAAGATGATTAAAGAACCTTTTAAAATAAATATCCTCTGGTTTTTGTTCGTATAACAATATACTCCCCACCCTATAGAACAAGTTATTTTCATTATAATGCAAATTAATGTAAAAACAAATATTTTTTGAATTTTCACATAAATATTTTTTAAAAAAATCAGCGAAGGTGTCCAGATCACCCCCACTGATTCCTTTTTATTATTTATCCAACATGATGAACAGCACAGCGGTTTGGGCCTATTTCGTATTCGGAAATTTCCTCTACTGTCGCCTGTTTGATTCCTTTATTAACTGCTAAAATGTTTTCAAAATTAGGTGGTCTCGTTGTAGCTGCTGATTTGGCAACATGTTCAACAAATGCATCCTCAGAATGGTCGTTCATAATTTCATTCAGTAAACGGATATTTCCAAGTGAGTTTCCGATAAATCCATGTTCATTGACTTCACTTGAAAAATCAGCGTAATGGGCTGGTAGTACGACTACATCGTCAGCAATTTGAGAAACTTTTTCATAAACAGTGTTATAAAGGTCCTTAGCCCACTCTCTAACTTTTCCCCCAAGATCTGGTCGACCAAGACCATGTACAAAAATGGTATCACCAGAGAACAATATTTTATCGTTTATTAAGAAAGAAACACTACCAGGTGTGTGCCCTGGTGTTTTTACTGCTAATACTTCAATACTGATATTTTCTACATCAATTTTTTCGTAATCCTCTAATTTCTCAAAATCAAAGATCGCACCTTCACTTCTCATTAAATAAAACTTAGCATTACTTTTCTTGGAAAGCTCATACCCTCCAGAAATATGATCCGCATGAAGATGGGAATCAAATATATGCGTAATTTTTACGCCCTTTTTTTCAGCTAATTCCGTATACAAATTAACAAAGCGAAGCGGTTCAATAACAATAGCTTGTTCGCCAGAAATAATTATGTAAGACAAACAGCCTTTACCAACGCGGATAAATTGATAGATCTTCATATTTTCATCCTGATATACTTCGGTTTGATAAATATATTCACTCCAGGATTTCATACCACCCTCAAGGAAAGCTATATCAGCAAATCCATTTTGCTCCAATAACTCCGCTATATATTTGGATGCTCCTTCCTTTGCACAGACAACAACGATTTTTTGTTGTTTTGGCAGCTTATCTAAAATCTGACCAACATCATCAATTAATACGTAATAAGGAATATTTAAATGAGTAATTTCGGGCCCTTCAATTTTCCAATCCTTAAAATCCTCTTCATTCCGAACATCAAGTATAAATAAATCTTTCATCGATACAATATAGTCATTTATTTCTTTTGCTGTAATAGGCATTACCGGCATTTTGTATTCCTCCCTCAATAAAGTTATTCGACTTCTCCATCCCACTCGAACATTCCCGGCAGAACATTATAAACATCAAAAAACCCGGTCTCTGCAAACAAGTGACAGGCAAAATCGCTGCGATTACCTGTACGGCAGATAATGTAGTAGGTTTGATTTTTATTAAGCTTGGTTAGATGATCTTTTACTTCCCCTAGTGGAAGGTTTACCGCACCAGGAATATGGCCAATGAAAAATTCAATCTCTTCCCTTACATCGAAAAGAATGAATGAGGAATCATTCATATCTTTTTGTTTAAGCTCGTCATTTAAAATAACCTTTGGGTATTTTTCTTCTTCTTTTCGGTTTTGATGTATTGCTTTTTGAATATAATGGATAGAATGATCGCTTTTTTCTTCATTGAATAAATAGGTATCACCTGTTTGCCCCGTCCATTTTCTTAATTCTTTTTCAGCATCTGGATCTGTAGTTACTATCTCAATGATTTCCAAATCCTCAATCTGTCCAAGTGCTTCCTTCGCCTGAACCTGTGGAAGCGGGCATTTATATCCTATACAATTTAATGTTTTCACCGGTTGAACCATGTTCAAAATAATGTCACCACCCTAGAAGTAAATTCTGCCCAATAAAGTTAAAATAGAATATCTGTCCAAATTTTGACGACTGTACCGATGATTAAAAGCAGTAAAATACTTTGAAGCATTTTTGTATTCATTTTTTTGCTAACATTTGCCCCAAGCGGTGCGGCAATTAAACTGGCAATTACCATCACTACTGAAGGCATAACCAACATATGCCCTCCAAGTAACTTCCCAACTGTCGACCCAATGGATGAAAAAAACGTAATAGCAAGTGAGGAACCAATTGCTACTCTCGTTGGAATCTTCAAAAGTACCAGCATAACGGGGACAGTAATAAAAGCTCCTGCTGCACCAACAATGCCCGCTACAATGCCAATGATCCCTGATGCCAAAACGGCAAGCCCTTTATGAAAGGTGACGTCAGTTGTTTCTCCTTTTTCATCTCCTTTTTTCGGAAAAAGCATCATGATTGCCGCAATGAGAGCTAGTATCGCATAAACTAGATTAATAACATTGTCGGGTAAAAATTTGGATCCATACGCTCCGATAAAACTGCCAATAATAATAGAGCCACCCATATAAATAACTAATTGTTTATGAATGTACCCCCCCTTTTTAAACACGAACATTGCTGCTAATGTAGCGAAAAATACTTGTACGGCACTTATCGCTGACACTTCCTGCGCTGTATAGGCAGAAAAGCCAAAGAGTGGAGGTAAATATAGGAGCATTGGATATTTAATAATAGAACCGCCAATTCCAACCATGCCGGAAATGGCGGACCCAAAAAATCCGATAAAAAATAGTACAGTAATTAAACCCATTTCATATGCCATTGCGATCAATCCACCTTATATAAACACAGTAAACTTATTTGGCGACATTTAAATTTTTTAGAAGTGACACTCCGAAATGTAATGCGTTTTGCATTTCTTTTTGCTTCATTAACTTTAACAAACCCATGACAGATATAGCAGGTGGATTGGCTGTTTTCATTTCATCCACTGTTTTTTCAACAGCATCAAGTAAATTTGGTGCTGACTTTATAATTGGAGATGATGTAATTCTTTCCCCTAATTCAAGTAGTGGCATGGTTTGACCGACGATGTGCTGAATAGTTGGCTCTGTTAAGGCGTCAGTAAAGACTCCAACTACTTCGGCAAGTTCAAACAAGCGATCAAGGGCACCATTTTTCTGCAGAGCGACTAGTCTATCCAACACACTAACAAGATCAATAAGTTGATCCGATTTTTCAACCAGTACCGTCAGCAAGGCAGTAATCCGCTCGTCGCCTAGGAAATTTAACAAATCTGCTGATCTTTCTGCTTTTTGAGTCAAGGACACAATGGATTCTTCCGTCATTGTATCGCCGACCATTTTAAGTAGATTCATTGTTTTTAAAAATACGGGTAGCATTTCAATTAGTTCAGTTTGAACATCTTCACTAATACGCTCGGTTAAATAAGCTTTCGTTCCCTCCACCATCTTCCGTTCACCTCACTTCTTTACATAATGCCTTTCAAATTCACCCAGTGCCCGCTGTTATAGGCTGCTTTCGCATAATGAACCATTTTGGACGGTGTTACAGGCTTTGGAGGATTATCGTAATCAAACGAAATATAGGTTGCTTTATGTAAGCCTGTTTCAATAAAGCAGAAAACTTTACCATTATAACGGCGATTTCCAGACAAGCCTTTAACTTTATCAATTAAATTTTCTGCTAAAATTTCAGATTCAAAATGAGCCGTAGACCCAGCCTTGCTTATCGGTAAATTGGTTGCGTCACCAACAACAAACACATCCTCTTTGTTTTCAAGGTTTAATTTATGACGATCAACAGGAAGCCAACCGCCGCTGTCACCTAACCCTACCTCACGGACTAAATCTGAACCTTTGTGCGGCGGTATCACAACCAATAAATCAAACGGCAAACGGGTACCATCCATACTTACGACTTCCTTCGTTTTTGGGTCAACATGATCAATCATGAAAAAAGTTTCGATCGAAATATCACGCTCTCCAAATTCCTTCGTTGCCAGTTCAGCAACAGAGGCAGTCCCATAAGGTCCTGCTAACGGATATGCATAGGTAATTTCCGTCTTTTCACGGATTCCACGTTGCCGTGCCCAATCTTCGAACATCATCGTAAATTCAAGTGGCGCAACTGGACATTTATGCGGTAAGCCCACAGCAACGACAACTTTTCCGCCATCAAAGTGATCCATCGCCTCGCGAAGCTTTAAAGCACGGTCCATTTCATAGAAGATATGTCCGGCTTCATCTAGACCTGGAATCTCAACGCTTTGTGGATGTGAACCAGTCGCGATAATTAAATAATCGTAGGAAAGAGTAGCTCCTTTCTTTAATGTGACTGATTTGGCAACAGTATTTATTTCAACTGCCTTGTCTATAATCAATTCAATCTTAGAATCCATCACCTGCTCGATCGGGCGAATTAAATCCTCCGGCTGTTTAAGATGAAAGGGAATATATAAATAGCCTGGTTGATAAACATGGTAATCCTTTTCACTTATGATCGTAATACAAATCTCAGTTTCGACAATTTCATTGGCTAATCCTTTTGCAAGCTTATTTCCAAGCATTGTTCCAGCTGTACCGCCGCCAATTATTAAAATCCTCTTCATGCTTCATCCCTCCGTTAAAGCTATTTTTGATTAATTTCCATTATTTCAACTTAACAATGAGTTTATAGGCATTTCCTTTCTCTGGTTCTTCCCCCAAAAAGTCATGGCCCATTTTTTGCGCCCATGCCGGAACATCTTTGCGTGAGCCCTGTTCATTGGTTAATAATTCTAGCACTGTACCACTTGTGGCTTCTTTTGAAGCCTTCATTAATTCCAATAATGGTCCTGGACAAAACGCACCTCTTGCATCAACTAATACTCTTTTTTCAGTAGACATAATAAAAAATCCCCCTTTTGTTACAACTTTGTGAACTCCTTACTGAAATTGTAATTGATAGCGTTTTCAAATGGTATAGGGGTTTCCCCCTAATATCAAACGTTTTTGTTAAATAAGTTTGATAAACAAAAAGAACAAAAAAAGAAAAGACCGTAATCTTTTCTTTTTTTTAGTCATAGCCATATTAAAATTGTTGCGTTCCAACCTTTGGGCGATCCGTGATAGTTTTATGCAATAAACCGATGATTTCCATATGTTTTTTAATTGGTAGGCCATCTACAGACATAACCCTCATATTTGTTCTCCCATCAACTGCACCTGCATCTAAAATAACTTGGAGGAGCCTTTTTTCTTCTTGTGGATCGTGTAGTAATGATTCTCCTACTAAATAAGATAAAGATGCCATTAATCCATAACCTCCCCAATTTGAAACTCCAGCTGTGATTAAATAGTCAACGGGCGTAATATTCAATATCCAATTTTTCTCGATTTTTGAGAATAGCTGAGAGTAGAGGCTTCCCATTCCTATTTCGTTTCCGCCATCTCCAATAGCAATGGTCGTGATTCCTTTTTCTCGTGCTTGAACAAACAATGAATCAAAGCGGGCAACCGGAATAGCGATCTTCATGCCAGCCATGTTGTAATAGTTTCCATCAAGTGCAATGCCCATTTGCTCAAGTGATATTAAATGAGTGATGGATGGATTTGAAAGTATTTGTGGAAACTTTTCTAACTCCTCTCCTGCATCGACAATCACTAGCTCTACTTTTAAATGTAAGGCGTCAATAGTTGCCTGCATAATCTCTGCGTTAAAAGGACTTGTCATAATCGTTACTTTATATGTTAGCTTTTCAAGTGCTTGGGCAAGAAAAGCCGCACCTAATGGGCCATCTGTTTCACCGGTTTTCATCCTTTCAATATAAAAACCTGTCACAATAACGATTTGCTTGGCACCGAGTAATGATTTGGCTGCATCGTATAACGTATTTCGTTTTGTGGCAGGAATAATATTTCTGTTTCCGGCATCTTCTTTGATGATTTCGTCAATTTTGCTGCAAATTTTCATAATCCATTTCCCCTGTCTTCCCAAACTTGTGATATTCTGAAATAATAGTTTTTATATATATAATTAATTGGAGGATGTATTCATGAACATCGATCATATCGAAGCATTTGTTTATGTTTTTCTACTTGGAAGTATTAATCGTGCATCTGAAGCACTTTATCTTACGCAACCATCTGTATCGGCAAGAATCCAGACGCTTGAGCGTGAATTAAATACTAAGTTATTTAACCGGGAAGGTAAGCAGCTTTCCTTATCTGATAAAGGGAAGCAATTTTTACCCTATGCTCAAAAAATTTTACAAACCTATCAAGAAGCAAAAATTCATTTGCAAAAAAACACGATTGTCCATACAGAATTGAATGTTGCATGTGCACCATCTGTTGCGACCCATTTAGTTCCAGATATGCTAGTTCAATTTCGCAACGAATTTCCTTATGTCTCCGTACGGATTTTGACCGGACATTCAAATGATGTCCTTGAAAAAGTTGTCAATAAAGAAGTTGAGTTTGGTATAGCTCGTAGTGTTACCCATCCTAATATTGAATCTGTCTTATTTCATGCCGACCCAATTGAACTGTTTGTAAATCCAGGTCACCATCTAATCGGCAAAGAAAAGGTTAAACTTGAAGATGTATACGCTGAACCACTTATCTTTTTTGAACATGGCTCGATTGATTGGCTGATGATATATGGTTTGTTTAAAAGTAAGCGACTAAGTCCCAATATAATCTTAGAGGTTGATAGTATGGAAACCGCTAAGCAAATGGTGTTGGCTGGTATTGGCATTAGCTTTCTTCCCGAATCATGTGCTCTAGAAGAATTAGAGCAACATAATCTATATAAAATTCCGATTGCTGATAAACCACCGCTTGTTCGCAATATTGAGCTAATATTTTTAAAAGGGGAAGAACCTAGCCCCTTTCTTGACTTTTTTATTAATTACGACCATATAACACACAATAAATTATGATATAAACAACTATAGCACCGAATTTTGTATCAGACTAATTAGTATTTTAAATAGGCATATAGGAAATTCCTATAAGTGAATTTATATAAAATAAAAAATGCGCTACCTTTTTCGGTGGCGCGTTACTCTAGTTTTAAAAATACGATACTCTTAAGCAGTTTTTGTTTTTACGTTTCCTAACTTAAACAAAAGATGATCAAGGGCAAATAGTTTACTCCCATTAATAGCAATTAATAAAGCAATGATCAGATAAGCAATATCTAACTCATAACCTCCTAAGAAACCGGCGGATAGTTTCACCTTCAAAATTGCCCCAATCATTATGATTCCAAATAGGATGGACACAATTCTACTGCCTAGGCCAAATACTAAGGCAATCCCACCGAAAAGTTCAATGTAGGCTACAGCATAGGCCAAAAATTCAGGTAATCCTAGACTCCCAAAATGATCAGCTATATTGGCAAGACCTTTTTTAAATTTGGCTAATCCATGAATGTAGAAACTTACTCCCAGAAAAACCCGTAAAAGTAAAATACTTACCTCGTTCCTATTCACTTCATTAAGCACCCCCAATTAATCAAGAACGATTTGTCCTTTTCTTAATTGTATGCTTGTTTCTTACCCAAATTGCCAAACACTGTGGCTAAGGATGGCATCATGTTAAATTCCCCCTAGAACTTACTAAAATGAATTATTTTACTTTATATTATTTTCCTTTTTCTTATATCTTATAGTAGATAATTAGTTTATGGGACGCAAATAAAAAACACAGAGTTTAGGTTAAAGGAACCAAACTCTGTGTTTTTACATCCTTATTTTTGAAGGAAATTATTTTGTTGGAATGTTTTAAATGCAGAATTTTTAAGGACAACACTTAAAATAATAATACCTAATATTGCGCCAGCCATTGAACTTGCTAAAAAGGCAGGGATAAACCCGAATAAGGCCACCTCTTTCCCTAAAATAAGTGTGGCAATAGGGTAGCAAACGATTGCGCCTAAAATTCCGGTTCCAATTATTTCACCCATAAAAGCGAACATTAATTTCTTTGATCTTTGATACAAATAAGCTGCTAAAAATGCGCCGATCATGCTTCCTGGAAAAGCAAATAAGGACCCTGTTCCCATCATATTTCTTATTAGGGAAACTGAGAATGCTTGCATTACCGCGTATCCCGGACCTAATAACACGGCAGACAATACATTAATAAAATGCTGCATTGGAAAAACCTTGGCGAAGCCAAGCGGAATATAGAATAGATGACTTGTTAAGGTTCCAACGGCCACAAGCATCGCTGTCATTGTCATCTTCATTGTTTTCGTCATAGAAACTCCTCCTTTGTTTTTTATTTTGGTTCCCTTATAATCTTTCAAATTGGCTGTATTGTTCAATTTGCGTTGGGCTAATGAGTGCTAACTGATTAATAAATTCGATTTGAAAGCTCCCTGGCCCAAGCTCAGCTGTTTTGACGGCAGCGGTTTCTGCCGCAATTCCATATGTAGTAAGGGCAGCTACTGCTGCTTGGAGCGAGTCACTTTCCACAGATGCAAATGCACCTGTAACTGCGGATAACAAGCAGCCCGATCCAGTTACCTTTGTTAATAACGGGTGACCATTATAAACTTTGTACGTAGTTGTTCCATTTGTAATGACGTCTTCCTTTCCGGTAATGACCACAGTGACCTGAAGTTTTTCGGCTGCTAAAATTGCTAAATCAACAACATTTCCGCTCGTCTTACCAGCCTCCACTCCTCTGATCTCCCACGCCTGACCTACAAGATTAGCAATCTCAGCTGCATTTCCTCTTATAAAATTAACTTTGATTTCTTGGAGAAGCTGTCTTGCAGATTCTGTTCTAAATAGGGTAGCGCCAACACCAACGGGATCCAACACAACCGGGATTTGGTGCTCGTTAGCTGCTCTCCCAGAAATGAGCATTGCTTTTAAATGTTCGCTATTCAACGTCCCCATATTTAATATGAGAGCATTGGCCGCTTTTGTCATTTCCGCTACTTCCTCCGGAGCGGATGCCATAACCGGTTTGGCCCCGAGCGCTAATAGCCCATTAGCTGTAAAATTAGCCACAACGATATTAGTAATATTATGTATGAGGGGCTTGTTTTCTCTAATTCTGTCAATTAATTTGCAAGTTATTCTTTTGTCCATTTTTTAGTCTCCATAGATGGAATTTAAAAAGCCAGATCCTCTAAACAGAACCTGGCTTAGCAAGCAATAAGAAAAGTATGTAAATTCTCTACTTTCCTACGCCAGCATAATCCGGATCAGGTCCAAAGGGTTGAAAACGCATATTTTTCTCTCAGCCCAGCATCCAGGCACCCCTAGTAGTATTGTAAAATTACTCTTTATCATATTACAACGAGAAAAAAATGTAAAGTTCTAAATGCATTTTCCAGCTTCGAGGAGTAAATTTTATTAAGTATCTGCTTTTTAATAGTCGGGCTACTTTTCATTCTAACGGGATTAAAAAACAAACAATAATCGCTGTTGAGATCCACGATTTTGCCGTTTCATAAAGTGTAGAAAATTTTACATAAGAATTAAACGACAAAATTCTTAAAAATAAGAAAATAGCCCTAAATCCGTTAGGAGATAGGGCTATTTTCCGTACATATATATAGATTCAAAAGGTGATATTGTAGCTAGGTTTGAATGGATAATCGGCTGGCAGAATATTTTTTTCATCCATTGTTAACCGGTTCGCCCCTATAGCTTTTTGTATGGCTTTCTTAAATCGTGTTTCACACCATCATTTTACAAATATCATTTGTAAATTCAACTGGATCGTTAATTGGCAGACCTTCGATTAAAAGCGCTTGGTTATACAGTAGATTTGTGTATAATGCTACCTTGTCTTTATCATTAATGAAGGCATCTTGTAACGACTTAAAGACGTCATGGTTTACGTTGATTTCTAATACCTTGTCAGCCTTTACATTCTCGTTACCTGGCATCATACTTAATATTTTTTCCATTTCGATCGTTACCTCTCCATCAGTTGATAGGCAAACTGGGTGTGATTTAAGACGCTTCGAGATACGAACATCCTTAACCTTGCCTGCTAAAATTTCCTTCATATAGTCAAACAGCTCTTTGTTTTCTGGTTGTTCAGAAACTTGATCTTCCTGATTTTCCTCAGCTTCGATGCCTAAGTCCCCGCTGGAAACAGACTTAAATTCTTTTTCTTTATAGTTCATCAACATTTTAATCGCAAACTCATCAATTTCATCGGTGAAATATAGAATTTCATAGCCTTTTTCAGCGACCAGTTCTGTTTGTGGCATTTTATCAATTCTTTCAATAGAATCGCCGGAAGCGTAGTAAATATATTTTTGGTCCTCAGGCATTCTTGATACATATTCATCAAGTGTTACAAGCTTCTTCTCCTTTGATGAGTAGAATAATAATAAATCTTGTAACACATCTTTATTAGTTCCAAAGTCGCTGTAAACCCCATATTTTAATTGTCTGCCAAAAGATTCAAAGAAGTTCTCATATTTCTCACGATCATTTTTCAATAAGCTTTGCAATTCGCTTTTAATTTTTTTATTAATATTTTTCGCAATGATCTTTAATTGGCGGTCATGTTGAAGCATTTCACGTGAAATATTAAGGGACAAATCTTCAGAGTCTACTAACCCTTTGACAAAGCCAAAATAATCTGGAAGCAAGTCAACGCACTTTTCCATAATTAAGACACCACTGGAATACAGCTCAAGCCCCTTCTCAAATTCCTTTGAATAATAATCAAATGGAGCTTTCTCTGGTATAAATAATATTGCATTATATCTTACGGCACCATCGACACTTGTATGGATATGCTTGATTGGTTTATCAAATCCGTAACGCTTTTCAGCATAAAAATTCTCATAATCCTCTTGAGACAGCTCATTTTTATTTTTTCTCCAAATCGGAACCATACTATTGATTACTTGTTCTTCTGTATAGTCCTCAAATTCGTTGTCGCTTCCTTCTTTCGGGCGGCTCGATGTGATATCCATTTTAATAGGATAACGAATAAAATCAGAGTATTTTTTGATGATCAATTTCAGTCTATACTCATCCAAATACTCATCATACTTTTCATCTTCCGTGTTTTCTTTAATTTTTAAAATAATCTCGGTACCTACTGAATCCTTTTCTACAGGCTCAATCGTATAGCCATCGGCACCTTCAGATTCCCACTTATACGCTTCTTCACTGCCTACCGCCTTACTAATGACAGTGACGTTGTCCGCAACCATAAATGCCGCATAAAAGCCAACGCCAAACTGGCCGATTATCTCATAGCCATCTTTAGCTTCATTTTCAGATTTAAAAGCCAAAGAGCCGCTCTTGGCAATCGTTCCTAAATTATTTTCAAGCTCTTCTTTAGTCATGCCAATACCAGTATCCATGATTGTTAATGTTCTTGAATCCTTATCTGGGGTCACCTTTATGTAGTAGCTATCTTTGTCAAAATTTAAGCTATCATCTGTTAACGCTTTATAATAGATTTTGTCTATGGCGTCACTGGCATTGGAAATCAATTCGCGCAAAAAAACCTCGTGATGCGTATAGATGGAGTTAATCATCATTTCTAATAGTCTTTTTGATTCAGCTTTAAACTGCATTTTTGTCATATTAATATTTCTCCTTTTAATAGTTTATTTATTATATTAGCACTCTATCGAATGGAGTGCTAATTGCTAACCATTAACTTAAATATCATATTATCCGTTTTCTGTCAATAAAATTACTCGTCTACTTTTACGTGCACTACTTTTAGATAACTTTACAATATCACAAAAAGGTCGAAAGAGTGGTAAAAAGTTTACCACCCTAATAGTCCTTAAATCGCTCATGAAAACTTTTTACGGTAATGTGCTAATGTTAGGATTGGAAATATATAACGGTAGCTATGATAATGGATATAAAAGTCTCCAGCCATTCCAGCTCCTTTCGGATAGTTAGTCGTCCAATCCTCCCTATTCATATTTCCCAATAAAAATTCAATTCCACGTTGGATGACTTTCGTTGGTTTATCACTTGTAGCAATCAGGGCATCAACGGCCCAGGCAGTATGAGTCAATGTACTCGACCCTAATGGAATGTACTTTTTATTTAAATCGCTCTGGCATGATTCACCCCAACCGCCATCACTATTTTGGATCTCCTCAAGCCATTTTACCGCTTTTGAAATCATTGGATCAGAAGGTGAAATTCCTACTGCCCGTGCCCCTGTAACGGCTCCCCATGTTCCATAAATATAGCAAATTCCCCAACGTCCATACCATGAACCATTGTTCTCTTGATTTTTGCGAAGCCACTCCACTCCTCTGCTAATCGATGGATGCGTTTTAGAAAGGTTTGTATACGTTCCTAGAAATTCAAGAGTTCTTCCAGTTAAATCCGCACAGGAGGGATCAGAAAGAAAATACTCTGCTTTTTCAATCGGGAACAGATGGAGGATTTTACTATTCGTATTCTTTTCAAAAGCCGGCCATCCGCCATCATCATTCTGCATAGATAATACCCATTGGATGCCTCGATCCCATGCCTGCCTGTCTCTCCAGTCTTTCCGGACATTCCTTGCAATGGCTCGTAATGAAGCAGTCGTATCGTCTACATCGGGATGAATCGTATTACTTTCGGAAAAACCCCAACCTCCCGGAAGGGCTGATGGATTATGGATGGCCCAATCCCCATATTTATAATGCTGTTTGTTTAGTAAGTAATTGTTTGCTTTTTTGATAACGATATCATTCGATGAAATCCCTGCCTCCTGTAAAGCATAAGTAAGTAGGGATGTATTCCATACATTCGCTGTAGTAAATTGCATATGGGGTAGACCATTGATGCCGACTGATTTCATTGATTTTAAAGCTTTTACAGCATTGACAATAATCGGATCTGATTTCGGAATCCTTAGCGAAAGAAGAGCGAAGATCATTAAAAAAGTCGAACTAAAATAACTTAGTAAAGTTCCATCTGGTTCAATTCGGCTTAGCATATATTGCTTCGTGTACTCAGTTGCTAATTTGTGAACATGACTTGGCAACCCTATTAAACTCTTTATTCCTTGATTGATAAACGATGAAATTGATCGGAACTCCTCAGACTCTCTGAATCCAAATGAATGTTCTTGTTCAGCCTCTTCCCGATGAACAAGTAAATCCTTTAAATCGGGGCTTTTTGACGTTTTTATTCTAAACTTTTTATCGGCAAGAATCATAACTGGAGCAAGATTAACTCTGCCATATACTGAAAAGCTGTAAAAATTTATAGGGAATGAAACTGGAAGTAAGATCATCTCGATTGGAATGGGGAAAAAACTTGGCCACCTATATTGACCGGTAAGAGCCAGCATAACTTTTGTGAACATATTTGATTTATCCATACCCCCATTGGCTTTGATAAATTGACCAGCTTTTCTTAAACGGGGATCATTTTTACTGTAATAGCCTGAATAAAGGAGAGCGTAGTAGGCCCCAATTGTATCAGATAGATTTCCATTCGGTTCATCATGAAACAATTTCCATGCCCCGTTTTCTTGTTGTTTCCTTAAAATTTTTTCCGATAACTCCTTTACTAAATTTTCATCCTCTATTTCTAATGACCTTAATAAAATAATCATATAACAATCAGTTATAATTCCAGTTTCAAATGTATAGTTCCAATAACCTTCTGGAGATTGGTCATTTTTTACCTTTTCAATGAGCTCCATCAGCCGCGTAGTTATTTTTTCGTTCACACTTCTCAATCCCCCTTAAATCAAATTCAACTTATTCCATACATATTCGTAAGATACGGGGAGAATTCATGTAAGGAGTGTGTTATCAATATGTGGAAACTGTTCACTAAGAACAACATCGCACTTCCCGATGCCCTTGCAAAGATTAAAAAGGAGTTGAAAAAAAAATCCAAAGAGACATCTAACATACAAAAACCTTTGCTATTGCCCGAAGAACGGATGATTGTCCAGCAAATAGCGGAAAAAACGGCTCAATTAAATAAAAATAACGTCACAAGAACACATGCATATTTAAAGTATTATCTACGGTATCCGGAAATCCATTGGGCCTTTTTAGGACATATGGTCTCAAGAAATGGTGGCTGGAATATGACCGATTTAAAAGGAGGGATACTGCCCAGGATATTGTCAAAAAAAGAGGTTCATTCCTATTTTACATTTTTGGAACGAGGAAATTGGTTAATCTTTCAAGATGCCTATCCACAATTTTTAATTTATGAGGAAAGCTTAAAAAGAGAGCTGAATCTTTTTTATCTCTTACGTTCCTTTAATGTTTCAACTTTCATGGAAACGATTTGGAATCATTTTTGGGTTAACGGGGACCCCTATTTATTGGCAATCGCTTTAGTCATTAACGAACAAAGTTATTTAGAAAAAAGAGTACTAGCTAATAAAACTTTTAAAAAAGAAGTTTTCAACACATTTGAATTTAAACTACAAGATTTTCTTTCTTTGAATCATATTTTATTCCCCTCCATTAATAATCTTAAAATAGAACTAGTAGGCCAAACCTTGCATGATTTCGAAAATCTTGATGAGCGAATCTTATTAGGAAAACGGTTATATGCAATTTTATTCAAAGACAAAGCACGCTTGAAAATGGTTGAACAATGGGCAAAGATAACCCCCCACACTGGTTCGAGAAAAGACTTTTGGCCACATATTTTTAATACAGTTGATGAAGGTGTACCGGGGGGGTTATTTAAACCTAGACTAAAATCATGTCAAATCGTTAAAAACTCACCAAGAATTTATAGTCCCCCACTTGAACTCGCGTGGAAAAACGTAAACCAGGAAAGTGCCGAAATCGGGGATTGGTTTACTGACTGGGAAGTTATCCATTACTTAATGGATACAAAAGAATTAGTAGATGGAGGGATTGAAGATGAATATTGTAAAACACTCGAAAGACTCGAACTTGCGGCAAGTACAAAAGAAGTCATTTCCATCTTGGATTAATCAGTTTCATAGCCTAATTCCAGCGATATTACTGGGATCCCTCCTTGGGACCTATTTAGACCTGTACTTTGTCGGCAAAGGTCTTTATGAATTTCCAACAAGACCCTTGTCGCATATTTTTTCAATTAATATTGCCTTTACTTTGATCGCACTCCCATTATTTACAATGGTCTTTCTTTTCATTTGCAGTAAACTAAAGTTAATCAAAAAAATCAGTTTGATTCTAATACTTAGCCTTTTCATGACGGTTGCTGAATGGACCGCTGAAGGATTGGGGGTATTTGCTCACGATTTTTCCTGGAATCACCAGTACTCTTTTATTGGCTATACTGTTTATTTAACGGTGATTTATTTATTTTATCATTGGTCCCAATTTCGCATATGAAAAAGCAATACTACCATGAAGTTGGAGTATTGCTTTTTTCCTGCTATTAAGCACTAAATCGGATTGAAAATGTGGTTCCTTTGTTACTTGTTTGAATACATATATCGGCATTATGTCGTGAAGCTACACTATAGCATACTGCTAACCCTAATCCAGTTCCTGTATCTTTTGTTGTAAAGAAGGGTGTCCCAATTTTCTCCAATACTTCTCGATCAATCCCGCAGCCTTCGTCCTGAATTTCAAGAGTAACGCATTCGTCTGTGCTATGCGTTTTAATGGTTAACTCTCCACCTAAAGACATCGCTTCAAGACCGTTAAGCGCAATATTCAAAATTAATTGGCGAATTTCCTTTTCATCTAAATATAACGGTAGGCATTCACTTAACTCAAGCTGGACATTTTTATTCGAAAGTACAGCTTCTGCTTGAATTAAAGGATATAAGGCTTCAATGATGCCGTTTAGATTTTGCGGCTTTCGATCAGAAGTTTTATTCTTCGCTAATGTTAAAAATTCTTTAATAATTTCATTAGCACGGTTTAACTCTGTCAGCATTAAATCAATATACTCAAGATGCATATCCTTCTTCAATTTGGCCAATTGTAAAAAACCGCTTACTGTTGTCATCGGATTCCTGACTTCATGAGCAATTCCTGCTGCCATTTCGCCTATTAAATTCAAACGATCCAAGCGAGTTAATTCTCTTTCTAGCTGCTCTCTTTCTGTTATATCTGTTATTACACTTATAATACAATGTTCACCATGGATCTCGGCTACTTCCGTAGATAAAAGACCAATGCGTTCCTTGCCGTCACATGTAGTGTAATGAATCCTTTCATTTCGAATCGCCTGTTGCAATTCTAGATCTTGGGCAGCATCATGGCTGTCGGACATTAGATGCAGCATTCCGGATTGTTTTCCAATTACTTCATCATAATGAAAACCAGTATAATCTAACCAACTTTCATTGACATCAATATATCGTCCATCATTCAGCGAACGAATGGCGATTAAGCTCGGGCTTGAAGCGAATATTTTTTGAAATCGTTCCTGCGATTGATAAAGATCCTTATTAGCTAATACCAATTCCTCTGTTTTTTCTCTAACAAGATTTTCAAGATTATTGTTATGCTGTAAAAGTTCTTTTTCCATGTCTTCTAATTTCATATTTGCTTCTTCAAGTTCGATCGAACGTTTTTTCAATAACTGCTTTTGATTATAAATTTGTTGTTGATATTCATAAATTTTTGCAAAAGCAGCGACTTTACTTATAAGAATTTCCGGATTAAACGGTTTAAAAATATAGTCAACGGCGCCTACTGCATATCCTTGGTTGACATTCTCGACAGCCTGACTAATAGCCGTTATAAAAATGATTGGAATATGTTTAGATTGTTCGCGCCCGTGTATGAGCCTTGCTGTATCAAATCCATTTAATCCAGGCATTTGAACATCTAATAGAATGACCGCAAAATCTTGTTTTAAAATTTGTTTCAATGCCTCTTCCCCACTATTGGCCATAATCAGATTGTAGGAAGGAGAAGCTAGTACAGCCTCTAACGTTAAGAGATTTTCTGGGCGGTCATCAACTAATAAAATATTTATTTTCTTATTATCGTTCATCGAAATAACTCCTATTTAACCAAGTGATCTATGGATTACTTGGTTTTTTTATAAATTTTTTCAGTAGAATTGACCTCCGCATACTTGTCCCATAGATTTGTATAGGTGATAACCTCCTTGTTTCCTAAAGCAAGGTATCCTCCTGTACTTAGACTGTCATAGAATAACTTTTGTACGCGATTTTGTAATTTTTGATTAAAATAAATCAACACATTTCTACAAAGTATCATATGAAATTCATTAAAAGAATGATCGGTTGCTAAATTATGGTGTGCAAAAATAATATTTTCCTTTAAAAATGGATAAAGGGTTACGATATCATTATTATTTGCCGTGTAGTATTCTGAAAATTCTTTTGTTCCCCCAGCTTGATGATAATTTCTTGTATAAGCTTGCATTCGATTTATTGGGAACTGCCCTTTTTGGGCTTTTTCTAAAATGGTTTCATTCATATCAGTAGCATAAATCTTTACCTTATGATTTAAACCGAGCTCATGCAGCAAAATGGCCATGGAATAAACTTCTTCCCCTGAAGAACAGCCAGCATGCCAAATCCGGATTAACGGATAGTTTTTAAAGATTGGCAAAATAGTAGTTCGTAAAAACTTAAAAAAGGTTGGATCTCTGAACATTTCAGTTACATTAATTGAAAAATCACTTAATAAATTCCCTAATAGCTGTTCATCCCGCAATACTTTCTCCTGCAAGGCTGAAATGGTAGTTACCTTTTCAATACTCATTCGGTGTAAAATTCTACGCTTGATTGAGGAATAAGCATAATCCCTAAAATCGAATCCGTAATAACGATAAATCCCTTCTAGCAACAAAACGATCTCAGTTTTTTCTAATTCATTGCTTTCATCGTCATCCATATAAAAATTTTCAAATAATTGCTCCTCTATTTTAACCACCTCTATCGATATAACCACACACGAATTAATGAAAGCAATTGATCTAAATTAACTGGCTTACTAATATAATCAGACGCGCCAGCATCAAGGCATTTTTCTCTGTCATTCTTCATCGCTTTCGCAGTCAGAGCAATAATTGGCAGTTCTAGGAAGCTCTCCATTTTTCGGATTTCTTGAATGGCCTCATATCCATTCATAACAGGCATCATGATATCCATTAGAACAAGATCAATATCTGAATGTTTTTTTAGAATCTCAATAGCCTCTTGGCCATTTTCAGCAAATTCAACAATCATTTTATTCGTTTCAAGTGCAGTTGTTAGCGCGAAGATATTCCTCATATCATCATCTACAAGCAAAACCTTCTTACCAGCTAACAATTCTTTAATATTCTTAAGTTCACCAGACTGCTTCGTTTTCCCTTCTATAATTGTTACTTGAACATGATCTTCATATTTTTCTTCGATTATTCGCGCTTCTTCAATTACGGTTGCAGCGATTTCTTTACTGGTGTACTCATTATTTAGTTGGATATCATACTCCGGCAAATATAATGTAAAAGTACTTCCCTTACCCAATGTACTTTCAACCTCGATAAATCCGCCCAAAAGCTGCGCCAATTCTTTGCTAATGGAAAGTCCCAAACCAGTACCTCCATATTTTCTACTAGTTGTTCCATCAGCTTGATTAAAGGCTTCAAATATAAAATTCTGTTTTTCTCGGGAGATGCCTATTCCAGTATCAGTGACAGAGATGGCAACCATTGGTTTATGTGCTTCTTTAAAATCTTGATTATTACATAACCTAAACTCAATAACCACTTTCCCTTGTTGAGTGAATTTAAAAGCATTTGATAATAAATTCTTAAGAATTTGTTTTAATCGCTGGTTGTCAGTGATAAATACATAGGGGAGATTTTCATCTACTCGTATTTCAAAACCTAGATTTTTCTGGGTTGCAATGGGTGTAAATTGATTTTCAACAAAATATTTAATATCACTAAATAGTACTTCTTCCGGCAAAATTGCCATTTTCCCAGATTCAATTTTAGATAGATCAAGAATATCATTGATTAAATCTAATAAATCCTTTCCTGATGAATGGATCGTACTCGCATATTCAACCTGTTTCCCTGACAAATTACTATCATTATTATCAGCTAATAGCTGTGATAGAATCAGCATACTATTAAGCGGTGTTCGAAGTTCATGAGACATATTGGCCAAAAATTCGGACTTATACTTTGAACTAAGTTCAACATGACGATTTTTTTCTTCAAGATCGATCTGGATCTTCTCAAGTTCTTTCGTTTTTTCCTCAGAGTTCTTATATTGTTCTTCAAGTTGTTCATTGATCATCCGTAGTTCTTCCTGCTGCTGCTGAAGTTCTTCGGATTGACTTTGTAATTCCTCCGTTAAGGTTTGTGATTCCGTTAATAGCTTTTCAATCTTCATATGGCCAATAATGCTATGCAAACTTACGCCAACTGTTTTTTGAGTAATATCTAGGAACCGATAATGACTTTCGTCAAAAGGCGTGAATGAGCCTAATTCGAAAACTGCGATCACTTTGCCTTCAAAGGCAATTGGTGTGATTAATAGATACTTAGGTGAACTTTGTCCGATACCTGATCTGATTTTTACGTAATCTTCAGGCAATGACTCTATTAATATTGGTTTGTTTTCGAGAACAGCCTGACCTACCAAACCTTCCCCTGGATAAAATGACTTTGAAGAATTTTCTAAGAGACTATCAGCATAGGCTGCAACTTTCAAAAACTTATTCTCACTTTCTGCTTTAACATAAAATACACCATAAGTCGCTCCAGTAATTGGAGTGATTTTTGAGATAAATAAATGGGCAAAGGTTTGTACATCCTGTATCCCCTGATACATGGTTGATAGATCAATAAAATTAGATTTAACCCAATTTTCTATTTTCATCTTTTCTTTCAAGTTGTTTTCTTGCTCCATATGGTTTTCAAGAGATGCTGCGAGTCCATTATAGGCAAGGGCAATTCCCCCAATTTCATCATTGGTAATATGGTCAATTCTAGGCAGTTTGTTTGTCTCTAATTCAACTACATTTGAAATAACAGAATTGACATGATTGATACGGGAAATGATACTTCTTACCACCCAAAATGAAATAAGAACGACAATAATAATGCTGATGGATATTAAATACAGAAAACCTGTCAATGTACTATGATACATTTTTTTAGACTTAGCTACAGCACTATTCATCGCATCCTCTTCAAAGTCTAACAATTTTGCACTAGTCGAAGTAAGACCAGCCCGAACTTCGCGATTATCCTCCATAAGCACTTTTATTGCTACTTCTTTGTTACCTTCCTTTAAATGATTGACAATGACGTGATAACCTTCCTCATAGGATTTATTTAGCAAATCTAGTTCTCTAACAAGTGCTTCAATAGTATTATTTGATTTAAATTGTTTAAGCCTTTCAATTGCAGCTACTGTATTTTTCCTAGAAACAGCAATGGCTGCTTCCTCTTCCTTTGTAAAACCATTTTCTTGTTTAAGGATGACATCTCTTATCATCCGGGCAGTATTATTGATCTCGAATTGGAAGATGTTGACCTGACGTACCCGTTCATAATGTTCATTCACGATTATTTTCATATTTTTATTTTGCTCTCGAATATTGTATAACCCAAAAGCAGCAGTAATCATCAAAATGATTAGAACCGAACCAAAACCAAGATATAATGTTCTTTTAAAATTCATGTTTAATTCATCCTATTCTTTTAAAAAGGTCGTTTTTTGTCATATTTTCTGCATATTGTAAAATTTTTAACAATTCCGTCAATATACTACTACATTTTGTTATGTAATTCCACATATTTATACTTTTTGGTATAAATTAATTTCAATTAAAACGTTTTTTTGCAAATACTGTAAAATACAATACTTCTATCTATACGACAAAACTAGTCAAAGGAATCGACAAGGAGTTTCGAGAATATAGGTTAATAAGGAATTAACATTAAAAAGGAGATGTACAAATGAGATCAACTAGAAGAACTCAATGGAAAATTCATTGGAAAAAGTATAAGCACTTATATAAAGGAAATCGTATGGAGCGAAGAAATAAGTGGCGCTTGAAATGGGACGACCAATACAATTTGGTGACTACACAAAGAGCGGAAGGATAAAAGGAATTTATTTTCATATAAATATCAAGCCAAATATCACCAGATTTATACGGATGATATTTGGCTTGATATTCGTTTACTTAAGTGGCTTTTAATTTTATCAACTACTACTATTAGAAGCGCTAATGCACCCCCATTCAATTATTCTTGGCAAGTTCTCACAATTTATGTTAAGATAAAAAGAAAAAGTGCGCCTGATGGCACGCTTTTCAATTTGTGAGTATGAAGTTTTTTATTTGATTAGATCAGCCAATTTTGCATTTACAGCCTTCGCTAAATCATTGATCTTAATTTCTATTTGCAGACCGATTTGTCCGCCACTTACAATGATAGTTTCCTGTAGACTTGCTGCTTCATGAATATAAGTTGGAAATAGTTTTTTCATTCCAACTGGTGAACAACCACCGCGAATATAGCCTGATACTTTTGTTATTTCTTTAACAGGAATCATTTCTATCTTCTTTTCGCCGACAACTTTTGCGGCTTTCTTTAAGTCTAGTTCCTCTTCGACCGGAATTACAAAAACATAATAAGCTTTACTAGCACCTTGGGAAATTAATGTCTTATAAACAATCCCCAGTTCTCTACCGATTTTTTCTGCAACTGAAACACCATCAATTTTTCCGTCATCTGCACTGTAGGACATCATCGTATAGTCAATCTTTTCCTTATCTAAAATGCGCATAGCGTTTGTTTTAACCTTCTTCATTGTAATCCCCCAAATAATTATCGTCTATGTATAATCCGTCCGTTACTCTTCTTTATTTTACCATATAACCTATTTTCCCTCTTATTACAATGAAAAAGAGAATACCTCGTGATGGATATAATGGAATCCTATTTTCGATATGTAAATTAACTGTGCAAAAAGAGAGCATGTTCACAAGTCATGCTCTCTCCCGTTATTTTTATAGTTTAAATGTTTTATTATTGATCACGATTACGCCCTCGAAATCAGCACCAGTAATATTGTATTCATCAATTAAGTCATTAACGAATTCATTAACCTCTGACCTATCATCGTATCTGAAATCAATATTCTCGTTTTCAATAAAGTTTACCAAGAATGTTAGGGCCGTTTTATCGGAAAACTCGAAACGATTATTTTTACTAACTATTTTCACTTGTGCATCATAACTGTAATTAGAATTGCTCTCAAAGAAAATATTCACCTGAGTCTTGTTGTCACCTTTGATTTTTAGATCTATTTTATTTAGGTCCCCTAATTTATTCAGTAAACTCTTACTCTCACTATCTACCTTCGTTTCGTTACTTAAATCATACGAAACCCCTTTGACAGTAGCTTTTCCTGAAATAACTGGGTTTTTCACACCGTACTCAGCAACCAAGTCTTTCTTTAATTTATCGATATCTACGTAATTTTTATCAAAACTAATCCTATTCTTTTCAAAAAGGTCCACTAAGTATTTAAGTGCAGGGCGACCGACTTGGTCATATTCTGTTTTCCCTTCAAGCTTAACACTAGCTACATAATCATTGTCTGATTTCTTTTCATAAGAAAGGTTAGCTTTGAAATTATTATCGCCGTTCATTTCCATTGTAAACTTTTCAAGATCATCAAGTTTAGCTATCAATTTTTTAATTTCATCATTTGTAGCTGTAGATTGACCGTCAACTAGAATTTCTGATACCGCTCCAGACGCATTTAAGTTGAATGCGATCTTTTGGTTCACTTTTAAGTCGCCAATAACAGCTTTTGTACCTGATTTCGTGGTGATTTTAACATTACCGTTAATTAAAAACGGTACAGTTACGAGATCCACTTTGACCCAGACAATATTATTATCAATTTTTGTAATGACACCGTTATAAGTATAGTCCTTGACCTCTTTATCTACAGACTTAGCCTTAATAAAGATAATGTCACCATAATTGTCAATCGTAAATTCGATACCCATAGCGGCTGTTAATTTTGAAAGTGTCGTTGCTTTGCCATCTATATAAATCTTGGCATCATCATCAACTGTATACTCTTTATTTACATACTTCCATTCGCCGTTCGTTTTCACTCTTTGTTTAATAGTAATCTCGGAATATCTAGAATCTGTGGATACAATTGTTCCACTACCAGATTCATTATAGTAGTCACCCAGTTCTTCTTTATAACTTAATAAACGATTGATAAACACAGCCATTTCAGCGCGTGTGACTGGTTTATTTGGTTGGAACGTGTTATCGTTGTAGCCACTTACTAGTTTGGTTAATGCTGCAAATGCCAGAATTGCTTTTTCTTCTTTGTTTAAGTTATCAACATCTTTAAATAATGGCGTTGCATCTCGCCATTTCTCATCAATGTTATTCCCTGCTAATTGAACAATTAAATTTGTAATAAACAAGCGGGTTGCCGGTTTATTTGGTTGAAATTTCTTGCCGTCAAGTAAATTTTCTTCAATTGCAATCGCCACACTTGTCTTTGCCCAAGTAGGTACATCTTTTAAATCTTTATTAGAAAGTTTTGGAGTCCGGTCTTTCCCGTCCAGTTCCAACACTCTGACAAGTGATGAAATAACCTCTAGTTGAGTAACAGGCTTATTGGGCTGATATGTAAAATCATCGTAGCCGGACATTAGTCCTAACGAGTACATTTTATAAATGTCTTGATTCGCCCAATGCGTTTCAACATCTTTAAGATAATATTTCTTCTTGTCTGTTTTTTTAATTATTTGCTCTACCTTTTTGTTATTGTCTTTTCCGTTATTACCTTTGCCATGATCAGACTTTGCATCTACTGCACCTGGAATAACTGTAAATGCCATACTTGTTGCTACAGCTAACGGTAATGATTTCTTCACCCATTTGTTCATTTCATTTTCCTCCCCAAAATTAAAAAGATTATCCTCTATATACAAAATTCGTATCCTCTTACTGTTTATGGGGGTTTTAGGAAAAGTACTATTAAATATTCTAACGGCTCACTTCTAATTGTTTCCCTAATAAGTGGCTAAACACTCCTCTTTTCTCTTGCGCCAAATCATCGAAATCTCCTTGTTGAATCAGCTCTCCTTTGTCAAGAACGATGACCTGATCAACGTTGCGTATGGTCGAAAAGCGATGAGCAATCACAATGATGGTCATCGTTCCTTTTAACCGGTCAAGTGCTTCTTGAACTTTTGCCTCATTTTCAGTATCCAACGCACTCGTTGCTTCATCTAAAATGAGAATCGAAGGTTTTCTTAATATCGCTCTAGCTAATACAAGACGCTGGCGTTCTCCACCTGAAAGTCTAATCCCCCTATCACCGATCATCGTATCTAACCCTTGCGGGAGCCTTTTCACAAATTCATCTGCAGCTGCAAAAGTTAGGGCTTCCCACATTTCCTCTTCATTTGCATTGGGACGAACCAGTATTAGATTATCCCTAATACTTCCATTAAAAAGAAATGGATCCTGGGGAACATAACTGATTAATTTTCTTAACTGATAAACATTTTCACCAGTGATCGGGGTCCCATCGATCACAACTTGACCATGATCTGGCTTTAGTAATCCCATTAAAATATCAATCAGTGTGCTCTTTCCTGCACCTGAACGGCCTACAATCGCAGTTGTACAGTTAGCTGGAATATTCAAGCTGATATTTTGCAAGTTAAGATTCGATTCGTTTTTATTATATCGGAAATATACATCCTTACACTCAATCCCATTTTCTATTTGCAAGTGATGGCCGCTTTTGGAATTTCGATTGAAGCCATTGCTTTCTCTCTCCATTCCGCATTCTCCTTGCAAGTTGAATAATGACTCACATGCTGGAATCGCTGATGCTATAATCTCGATATTTTGCTGTATTCCTGCAAACTTTGGCCATAGATTGGAAAATATTAAAACGATAATTAATAATTGCTCAGGCTTTGAATGAAACAATTTCAGTGATAAAAAAATAAAGAATGCAATGAGAATGGATGAAGCGGCTTTGTAGAACAACTGTGACTCATTGCGCAATTTAACATTTTCTATTTTTTCATGAACAATTCTATTATTTAAGGAATCAAGCCAATTATGCATTGTTTTTTCTAACCTATTGCTCTTAATTTCCTTCATCCCATTAAAATGATCTGTGAGTCCAGCATAATAACTTTTGCCAATCTCCGACGTGTTAATTCCAATTATTTGGGATTTGGTTATGTATCTTCTAGTAAAAATACTGATAATGAATCCACAGGTCAACACAAATACTGTTATTTGCGGCGATAATACAAATGCGATCCCAATCTGAATGATAGTATGTATGATTGCAGAGATTAAGTTTAACAGCTGGCTAATTCCGCTATTTACCCGTCCAAGGGCATTTGTTAATGCACTTATTAAATCGGATTTTCTCCTTTTGATAAAGAACTCCCATTTTACCTGTAGAACGGAATGATAGATTTTCAATCGTAAGGAATTGATAAATCCGACTTTAATACGGGTCATCTGTATGGTAAGCTTATTTTGCAATATTTGCTGAACAAGAATGATTAAGACGTAGCCTCCGAGTAAAATAGGGAGTACAAGCTCCATCGGATTGTCTTTCATGAAATCCAAGTGATGCAAAAAAGGAATCGTTTGGGTATTCATATCAATTACACCACTAACATTGATCATGGGGATAATTAATAGAATCGCGAGACCCTCAAAAACACTAATGGCCATCATCCCTAGGAGATTGATATACAGAATCTTCCCCGCATATGTATGCAATTGTTTGAAATAGTACATGAGGTATTTCAAAAATCATCTCTCCTATTTTCCATTAAAGACACTACATATTAATCGTTGTTAAAATAACCGATACTAGTTCAAATCCAAAGCCCCCTATACTTCTATTAATTGTATAAGAGGCTTTCGAATCACTTAAGTCTTAGCTATCAAGGCCTAAATCAGGGATGTCATTATTGTCATCGTGGTTTTCATTCCCATTGCCACCACCGGGGGTCCCTCCACCTTTACCAGGGGGACAAAAAGGTTTCCATCCTTTCATTGTCATTTTTACTTCCAAAGCCTCTAGGTTGGGTTTTCTCCATTGTTTTTTCAAATTAACACCTCCCTTTAATGTATTCTTAATAAAGAACACCATAGTGTGTTTTTCTCCATAATTCACTATATTTCTAGTAAATTATCTTGGGTTCCCCTTGATTAATAAAGAATCTAGAATTGCATTATTCTTAATAGAGAACCACCGTTTTTAATATATACCCTGTTTGAAAAATAGTCAATCCAGTTTTTTGTCGATATGATTAAACAACCTTCTGAAGAGGTTATTTGTACTATGTATATTAAATAAGGAGACCCTAGGGGATTTTGGGACTTTGTCCTTCTCAGAAAACTTTGATTTAGACAGCAACATTCTTACTGTTTCTTTATCTTGCAGCAGCACCTCTATATCGAAAACAAATGGAATCAGAGCAGTGCTAGGGCCAACAAGTGCTTCTCCCGCTTGTTTCAGACCTAAACCAAATGAAATTCTGAGCATTCTAAACAAACGCTTCTCCATAAGTCCTATATAGTATTTAGGCTGATGTCTTTTTGAATGGTCATAAAAAACATGCATAAAGTTCTCAAAATATCCTTGGCGATGAAAGTCCCCATGCAGACATAGCTTATCAATCTCCCAAACCCGATTTGGATGGGACATTATGAAATCAAATCTAGAAAACTGAAATTTCCCTTCAACAGTACTATCCGGATTCATTGAATTGTAGGGAATAAACTCAATCGTACCAATGACCTTTTTTCTCTTACTAGGCAATAAAAGATTATACCGGATCCCGTTTTTCGCATATGGGTCATTGTGCCACCCATAAAAATCACAAAAATACTCCCACGTATTCTTAAATTGTTTTTGCTGTCTTACTGACTTAACGATTTCATACATGAATTGCTCCCCTTTTTCAAACTTCTTTTATTCGTTAAAAAAGACAAAATAGATAAAAAAATATCCACTAAGTGGATAAATATATATCTGCGCTTCACTTATTCTTAATAAAGGGCAAGGTATATTCAAGATTCTAATTCTATTCAGTCAGTCGCTGGTTATTCTGATTAATATCATTTGTTTTTAAACTCAATTTTGCATTATAAAGAGTGTTATTTTCAATAAGGTATGGAGGGGCATCTGTTCCCGCGTTTGAAGTATCTATTCCAGAAATATTGATTTTAGTAATAATCACATTTTCCTTTATTGATGCAGTAAATACTTTTGTAGGCAATGGGTATCCATACGGTCCGATTTTGATTAGGGGAGTATTTATAGTATTATTTTGTGCTATTAGGATAGAATTTAATAATTCAAATCCCCCCGCACCCAAAATATAGATAGCAGCACCATAGCCTATATTTTCTGTGATTTCTAGGTTTGAGCGACTAACTATTACATCAGGTTTTCCATAAGTGCTATTAACAGAAAGCAGATTACCGGTACTTTTTATAATACAATCATTCAGTTCGTATCTTCCAACACGATTGATAGTAAGGCAACCTGCATCAAAGAAGGACTGGTGATACGCTCCTGCAGGAAGTAATGTTCCTTTTTGATCACTATCCTCTACAGATATACCTTCATAAACATTATTGTTATTCCCTACTCCACTTATAAGACCTTTACCATTCGATTTTGCTTTTATGTGTACATTTTTCAAATGGACAGATTGATCCCCAAGATAAAGACTTGAACGTACACCATTATGTTGAATGGATAAATTAACAGCTTTTTGATTCTCAGCATTCCCAATAGCTAAGCTTGCATCCATAAATTTTGAATTACTAATTATATTATTTTTCCCTTGTAAGCTTACCTGACAATTTAAGAAAGTGTTTTGGTTTGAGGTAATGTTATCTGCTTTAAGCGTCAGCCCCGAACCATTGAATCTATTTTTATTTACATAGATATCTCCTCGAAACCCTTCATGCACATGAACTCCAACACCTCCGTCAATCGTTTGATTTAATGTGTTACCTTCGATTAAGGCATTTTCACCATACGCAAGAACGATTTGAATTTTATTTTCTGCAAATTTATTCCACTTAATGACAGTATTATTTCCGGGATAAAAACCTGGCTCAATATCAATTCCGCTTTGTGGAGCCGTTCCACTTGTATGGTGGATATGATTCTGAAGAATTTCCACACTATCTGAACCGACCAGACTTATTCCCTGTCTCCTGTTATAGCCAATGTCGCAATTTTTAATCGTAACATGTTTTGAAATATCGACCGTCATTCGATTAACTTTAACACCTTTCGTTGAGGGGGCATCAAATACCGCACGAAAATAATCCGCTCCGGTTGGAATTATAGATTCTCCATTAAAATACCTTAGATCTTTATCTGTTTTTATAAAGCTTCCATCTTTTCGATAATAATAAACATCGACCGTACTGTCTGGTGTAACTCCTTCTGGAAACCAAAAATAAATATTTCGATATTTTTGGTATACTGGATTATCAAAATTGGTTACACTTCTACTGTTTGAACGTACCTTCCCTGCCTTTGCAATGGGATTTCCATTATCATCGATTCCACCAGATTCTAATTGAGATTCAGTAATATAGGTTCCCGTGATAGTCGTACCAGATACAATTAATCCATCACCAGTGAACTTTTCTAACTTAACACCGTCGACAACGACATTCTTAACTCCAACAAGCTCAATCCCATATCCCCATTCATGTGTTCCTGCTGTATGTGCCCCTTTTTTTGAATAATCATGGGTGTCACGATCCCCCTGGACCGTACCGCCTTTAATAGTTACATTTTTCACTTCAACACCGAGATACAAAACTGAATACATTTCAAATTCATTACTTTCCTTTCGAAGGATAGTTTTGTCGCTTAAGAGTAGATCCATATCACTAACCATATTTATTCTAGATTCGGGATCTCCCTGTTGTGTCCCTTTAGCAATTAAATAAGTGCCATCGGGAATTTTGAATGTTTTAAAACCATTGTCTTTTGCCCAAACAAGTGCAGCATTAATCCCTTTCGTTGTTTCAATTGGATGTGAACCATTATTGTAAACTCCCCATCGACTCAGTTCCAGCTCATATACAGAACTGTTCATGTCATCATTCCTTTTATTAGATTTCTTAAATATATTTTCTGTATTGCTATGTTTTATGTGACAAGCTATAAAAAGGTTCGTTAAATAGTAAAAAGTAATGGAACTGCTGAGTATAATGGGGAGGTGATCATAAGGATCTTCCAGCTAAAAGAATACTGAATCGTAATAACAGACCTTTATTCAATATTTCATTTATTTTTCTCTTGTTGCCATTTTATAAATTCAAAAAGTATTTTATAGTTCTGAGCATTTTCTTTTTCGATGCCCACTTCTTTAAATTCCTTAACTAAACTCATCCATTCTTCATCAATTAGCGGCCTAGATTCTTCCATCTCCTTTTTAGATTTTATTAACTTTTGAAGATCCACTTGCAAAACACCGGCAATTTTCTCTAATACATGAATCGACGGATTTTTGTTTAAACTCCGCTCAATATTGCTTAAATACGACTTGGAAATAAGTGCTTTTTCCGCAAGCTCTGATAATGTTAGACCTCTTTGTTTTCTAAGATTACTAATATTTTCACCAATCATTTTTGATACCTCTTTTTTACTTCGGCATTGTCCAAAACCTATCCTATATCTCCTTCAACAACTAAAAGAATGAAGGTATTTCATAAGTCGCGTAAAATTTTTTTATACACTCAATCACTCTTGCTTGATCTTCTTCTGTCATATTTGAAGCTGATGGAAGACAAATCCCCGAATGAAACAATTGTTCAGACACATTTTCAAATTCATTATGTGAATAGTAGGATTTCCCTTCAAAAAGTGGCTGCATATGAAGAGGTTTCCAAACTGGACGGGCTTCAATATTTTCTTCAGCTAAAGATTTTAGCAAAGAACATACAGAGAAACCCGATATTTTTTCGTTTATTGTTAGAGCTGTAAGCCACCGGTTAGAGCTGGTATTCTCTAGCTCTGGCATAAATTGAATGCCTGGTATAGAAGCTAATTCTTGGCAGTACCGCTGAAATATTAATCTTCTCGCTCTA
This sequence comes from Caryophanales bacterium, assembly GCA_012840465.1. Taxonomy (GTDB): domain Bacteria; phylum Bacillota; class Bacilli; order Bacillales; family Bacillaceae_J; genus Schinkia. Next base: position 86,673 of record DULJ01000061.1, on the reverse strand, counting down.
ACCCTGTCTTCCAGTACCTCCAACTGCGCCCTGCCTACCCCTGCTAAAATATTACTCATTCTGTAATTGTATCCCTCCGTACTATGCTGATAATGAGGGGCCAGGTCCCTTGCTTGAGTGGCCAAAAATCGCGCTTTCGCCAATGCTTCCGTATCATCTGACACAAGCATGCCGCCGCCAGAAGTGGTAATGATTTTATTACCATTAAAAGAATAGACCCCAAACCTACCAAAGGTACCACTTGCTTTCCCTTTATAAGTGGAACCAAGCGATTCGGCTGCATCCTCTATAACGGGTACTTCATATTGATTACATATCGAAAGAATCTCGTCCATATTTGCGCTTTGTCCATATAAATGAACTACAATAACTGCTTTTGGGATTTCTCCTTCCTTGACAGCATCAGCCAATGCTCGTTCCAATGCCTGCGGTGACATATTCCAGGTTTCAGGTTCTGAGTCAATAAATACAGGTTCCGCTCCCATATATAAAATAGGGTTCGCGCTAGCTACAAATGTAAGAGAAGAACAAAATACCTTATCCTCTTTTTGTATATCTAATAATCTAAGGGCTAAATGAATAGCAGCAGTGCCTGAGCTTACTGCTGCAGCATCTTTACTGCCGATATATGCGGCAAGTTCGCGCTCAAAGGCATCGACATTAGGACCAAGTGGGGCAATCCAGTTTGTAGTGAATGCTTCATTTATATATTTTTGCTCATTCCCGCTCATATGAGGGGAGGAAAGAAAAATTCTTTTACGCTGATTTATATCCATCAAATTTTAGACACCTCCGAACTATTTTTTTGAACTATTTTCGCTGGAACCCCAACAGCAGTACAGTTGTCGGGTATATCTGATATCGCCGTTGCTCCAGCTCCCAAAATGGACCATTCCCCAACATGGACGCTAGGAATAATGACGGAGCCGGCTCCGATATGGCTTCCTTCACCTATCAAGACTATTCCGGTTAACACCACACCTGGTGAAATATGGACAAAATCACCAATGACATTGTCATGCTCCACTACCGCGCCTGAATTAATAATGACGTGATCACCAATTTTTGCATCTGCATTAATAACAGCTGAAGCCATGACAACTGTACCTTGGCCAAGCTTTGCATTTGGGCTAACAACCGCTTTTTCATGAATTAATGTGGCATATTCATGCTTTGAAAGACATAGTCGCTGGGCAATCTGTTTTCTAATAGAGTTGTTGCCAATCGTTATAACGAACACCAAGTCAAAAAAAATGCTCCGCAGCTTGTCGATTTCATCTATTGGACCAAAGTACCTTCCGTTGTTATGATGGAATTCCTCATATTGATCATCTAAATAAGCAACAATCACATAATCTTTATTTGAAAGAATGATATCTTCAACAACTTTACTATGTCCACCCTTGCCGATAAGAGCAATATTCATCCATTTCCCTCTTTCACTCCTGGTTTTGTACCATAATACTTTTCCACCGTTGTATGACCATCCTGACTGATTCCCTCCGATTTAAAAACTTTAACTATAGTTAAATATATAATCTTTAAATCAAGTGAAAATGATTGATTCTCAACATACCAGACATCTAGTTTAAATTTATCTTCCCATGTAATTGCATTCCTGCCATTCACCTGGGCCCATCCTGTAATTCCAGGCCTAACATGATGCCGCTTTGCTTGCTCCTCTGTGTATAACGGCAAGTATTCCATTAAAAGCGGTCTCGGCCCGACTAGGCTTAAATCTCCTTTTATTACATTGATAAGTTGAGGCAATTCATCTAAACTATATTTGCGAAGAAATTGACCAAAAGAAGTAAGCCGAAGTTGATCCGACAACAAAACACCCTTGCTGTCACGCTCCTCCGTCATCGTTCGGAATTTATACACAAAAAAAGGTTTCCCATACAGACCCGGACGCTGCTGTTTAAAAATAATCGGCGATCCGAGTTTAAATCGAACAATAATGGCTATAACAACCATAATCAATGAAAAAGTCAGTAAGCATGACAGTGATACAAACAAGTCAAAAATCCTTTTCATTTTTATCCAAACCTTTAACCCTGTAAATATGCGGGTAAATATATTTTTCAAATATTGAAATTCTGCATTTTTATAAAAGATGCAGATGTAAATAAGATTAGGAACAATTAGGCAAATCATCCCCTTAATAACCAAAGATATAAAGTCATTTCCGGCTACAATAATAGTACATATAAATGTTGTTGCAAAACATGCTCCAAATGTTAACATCGCAAAAAAGCCATATTTTATAAAATATGACTGTACGGGTTTCATAAAAACATGTTTATAAACTATGCACGGCTGTGTCCAAAAAATAGTAGTAATAGTACTTATAGTAGTCCCCATAAAAATACCTGCTAACCCATAATACTTCACTAAAACCAGTGACGAAATTAGGTTAATACCTCCTTCAATTAGCGGGGCATATTTATCTTGAACAAATAATCCTGCTTTATCTTTAAAAGTGGCTATGGCGGTACGCATCCCGGTTAGATAGAAATTTAGTAAAATTACAATAAACACTGTCTTTTCCAAAAGAAGTTCTTTTCCAAGCCACCAGGTAATAAAAGGTTCGAGTAAGTTATATAAAAATATTACACACAATGAAAATATCCAGAAGTTTACTAAGTAAACAATTTTAAATATAGAGTAGGTTTTCTCATTGCTTTCGGTAGTAATGAGATTTCCGACACTGGCTCCAATTCCACCAAGAATAGGTTTTACTAGGGCTGATAATTGGTTTATGATCATTGTATAGTTAGAGTAAAGCCCTACAGTTGCAACACTTATGAATGATGCTATCAGAATATTGTCCGTTCCAAATACAAGAAATCCCCCAATGTTGTGTAAAAACATAGCCTTTACATTTTTCACCAGGTTATCCATTGTACTTTTATCAACAAAATATTTTACTTTGGTTTTAATATACGGGTATCTTTTATTAACAATGGCACCATTAACGATATTTTGAAGTAAGTAAATGAAAAGCTCAATGATTAAGTAAAGAATATAATTTTGTGTCAAAACCAAAATAATAATTTTAGCTATTGTTGTGGATACTTGAAATAAAAGATTCATTCTTGCTAATACATACCCTTTTTGATCCGCATTAATTAAAGACCACTTATGGGCGTTTAAATAGGATATCATATTCTTTACAACGAACAGGAAATAAATAAATGAAATATTAGATATAAAATCTGCATCTTTTAGTATGTTCATTAAAAATGGAAAAAGAACAATACTGATAACTAAAATAATGATAGCTAATACTTTATATGCCTTTTTGTATAGTTGAATTAAGGCGGTAACTTTATCCTTATCATTCTCAGCCAGTGGTTTATAAAGGTTATAGACGATGCTTATTCCAATTCCACTCTCAACCAGTGCCATAATAGCTATGACGTTGGTTAGTAAACCATCAATTCCTAAATAGTCAATTCCAAGGCTATCTACAAAAACCTTTCTGGATATTAGCCCAAGTAAAACAATAATAATTTGAGAAAAAACGCCTATTGATATATTTTTCATTGAGTTTTTTGTTCTCATATCATCCTCAATTTCACCAATCTATTTATTCTTTACTGGACGTTTCTCCGTCGTCCTTTGTAACCCTCCTTTTTAATGAATTTAGAATGAGCACTTTATACAGTAATGGATGAATTTTAGTAGCCGTAAGCAATATTTTCACAGTTTTGGGATAGTCTTTCAACATTATTGTTTTATGAAAGTATTTATTTAAGATACTTGTAACCGTAAAATACTTTTCTTTATTTTCCTTATATTTCTGTCTAGATGATAGTAAATTTAATGTTGACATTGAACTATTAGCCAGTTTTAATGCCACTAAATTGCTTAATTCCTGATAATATTTTTCTATAAATTTATACATTTCATCGTAAATGAATACCGCATCAATTCTTATATTTTTCACAGCATTGTCCATTACACTATCATCACGTTTTAGATAATTATATTTTGGTGCACCAATACAGCAAACTTGATTACTTTCATGAATCACCTTATAAGTAAATGCGGTATCTTCATAAACTATACCAACAGTAAAACGGATATCTTTCAACAAGCTACGTTTAAACAACTTGGTCCATACCACTTCATCGAATAGTTCTCCCTCAAGCATCGTTCTCATTGCATGATTTCTATCGTGTACAGTTAGTGAATGAGTACCATTGACTACTGTTTTATTTTTAAAATGAATGATACTCGTGCAGCATGCTATTTCACAATTATTTTCAATGCACATACCATAGAGTAATTCATACATATCAGGTTCAATCCAATCATCGCTGTCAACAAAGCCTATATAATCTCCTCTTGCCCTATCTATCCCTGCATTTCTAGCATCTGAGAGCCCACCGTTTTCTTTATGTATTACTTTTACCCTACTATCCTTTTGCGCATATTCATCGCATATTTCCCCGCAATTATCAGGCGATCCATCATCCACAAGTATCACTTCAAAATCTGTAAATGTTTGTCCCAGTATCGAATCCACACATTTGTGTATATATGGCTCAACTTTATATACCGGAACAATAATACTTATTTTAGGGTTCATATCCCATGGTCCCTTCTACATGATATTATTAAAGATGTTATGTAACTCATCCTTTGTATAAAAAACATCCTTCGTTAAATTACTACGTAGCCAATCCTGTGCTATTTTATTATCCAAAAGATATTTAATTTTTATAAAAATTTCTTCTTCATTACAATCAACAATATGTCCCGTATGCCCATCTTCAATCTGTTCATAGGCTCCTATGAAATTAGTTGTTACAATTGGTTTGGCTAAGCACTTTGCTTCAGCTAAGGTAAGACAATATCCCTCATGTCTGGACGTTTGAACATAGACATCTGCTTTAGCCATATAAGGATAGGGATTTGGTTTTGCTCCCAATAAAACAAACTCATCCTTTAAACCATATCGGTCTATTAAGATTTCAAATTCTTTTCTATTATTTCCCTCTCCAATACAATACCATCGAACTTTATAACCTTCATTGCGTAATCTTGACAGAACTTTAATTGCCATATCCTGCCCTTTTTCCTTTGAAAGCCTTCCGACGGTAACAATCTGTGTCCCTTCATAATCATCATCGAATTCTACCTTTTCTTTTGCCAGATTATTGATTAATTGATTTGGAATTATGTTTAGAAAAACCTCTGTTTTCTTTTCCACTGTGGGCACTTTTTCTATTAAACGTTTTCTAGCCTCTTTTGAAACAACAAAAACTTTATCGATGTTTTCATACAGTTTGCTGTATAATTTATCATTAATAAGATGCTTTGAGACATCAAAATGCACCCAGGAAATTTTTTTCTTTGCTTTTACTTTATTAGCTATATAGTAATCAATCGTATCCGTAGGACCCTGGTAAGCTATGGCAATGTCATATTGATCCGGATTTGCTGGCACATTCTTAAAAACCTCTTTATAAAAAACATATCTGTTGTTGAAATGTTTAGCGATGAAATATGCCCCCAAAAAAGAAGGTATTTTGGAATACTGCTTATTTTGGTAATAATTTCGAATTGTTTGTTGGGGCGGCTGCATGATTATAGGCTTAACTCCTTTAAACCATGTAGCTTCTTCAATTTTTACCCAAGCGGGAATGTATTCTAGAAACCCACCCTTTTTTTCTAACAACAAAATAGTAATATCGTATTTTTCTTTTGGAATAACTGATAGTAGGGAAAGCAATGATTTTTCTACACCACCAATATTCATACTGGTAACCATAAACAATATTTTCTTCATTTTGTCCCCCCTTATTTTTCCAATAAAAATAGCCTCAAGCAAAACATGAGACGTTAACTTAAACTATCTGCAATATTATAAAATTTATCCATTTCATTTGCAGTGTTTACAATTTCATTTCTTAAATTACTTCTTAACTTATACTTTAGGCTTTTATCATCTAATAAGTTCTTAATCGCATTAAACATTTGTAATTCATCAAAATTCACTATTAAGCCTGTTTGACCATTAGCTATTTGCTCACTTGCACCAGTAAAATTTGTACTGACAATGGGGTTATCAAAACATTTTGCTTCTGCCAAAGTAATACAGTACCCTTCGTGACGGGATGATTGAACATACATATCGCACTGTTTCATATATGGATAGGGATTAGGAGTAGCACCCAAAAGAATATAATCATTTTCGACATTATGCTTTTTAATTAATTTTTCATATTCCTCTCTTGCGCCTCCATCCCCTATGCAATACCACTTTACGTTATATCCCGCTTCTTTTAATTTAGCTAATACGGCGATTGTTAAATCCTGCCCTTTTTCTATACTCAATCGCCCAACGGTAAGAATCCTTGTTCCACAAAACTTGTCATCAAACCCGGGGTTTTTATCTGCCATCTCGGTTATAAGTTCAGGAGAGATAATATTAAGAAATCTTTCTGTTTTCCCTTTTAAATGTGGCAGTATGTTAGTTACCTTCTCTTTTCCACCATCAGATACAACAAAAAGTTTGTCAAATTCCCCGTATATTTTAGATGCGAAGCTCCGATTAAATCCAACTCTTGTAATATCAAAATGGATCCATTGCACCTTTCTTCTTGCTTTAATTTTTTCTGCAATAAAAAAGCTTATGAAATCCATTGGACCTGCATAAGCTACGGCAACATCATATTCAATATCAGCTATTGGGTGGTTTTTTAAAATATATTTAAAGAATGCTCTTCTATCATTCAAAACTTTTGACAATAAATGAATGTTTATTAGATTGAATGCTTTTATGACTTTACCTTGTCTGAGAAAATGTAAGGCCACTTCCCTTGGTGGTTTATTGAGTATGTCCTTAAACCCGTTATACCCCTTCACATATTCTATATGAACATCCTCAGGTATAGCATTTAAGAATCCACCGTATTCCTCCAACATTAAAATGGTAATATCATATTTTTCTTTCGGCATCGCAGCAATCATGTTGAGCAATGCTTTTTCAGTACCACCTATATTCATATTAATTACCATAAATAATATCTTTTTCTTCATTATGATTACTCACTTTCGAACTAGCTAGGATTACCCAATTAACTGATAAAACTTCTCTATTTCTTCAACATTCCCTTTTTTCTCTGATTGCAGATACTGGATAATATCATCTTTTAAATTCACATCGTTTATCAACTTTAATACTCCATCACAAACGGCATCCGCAGCCATCTCCACAACAAGACCATTCTTACCGTCGACCATTTGATTGTATACTGCATCAAATCTTGTTGTTACTACCGGGACATTTAGCATCCGGGCCTCTGCAATCGCAAGTCCAAACCCCTCAAACCTTGAAGTTTGTACATATATATCTGAATTTTTAATATATGGATAGGGGTTGGCTTTTACCCCTAATAAAATGAAATAATCTGATAAGTCATTTTGTTTAATATACTCTCTTATTTCGGACTCCAAAGGTCCTTTTCCTAATGCATACCATTTAAAATCAATGCCTTTTTCTTTCAATTTTTTACATGCTTCAAGAGCAATATCATATCCTTTTTGATGGGCTAATCTTCCAATAGTGAGTATTTTTATCCCCCCAAACGGAGCATCATCTTTCTCACCTATAGCAGCCATGTCAGAAATGAATTGAGGGTTATTAATATCATAAATAACATTAACCTTATCGGAATAACAAGGGAATGTCTCCAATAATATCTCCTTAGTTGAGTCGGAAACAGCAACGATCTTGTCATATTGATCATAATATCCTTTTTGGAAAGCTTTGTCATTTTCATCCAATCGATAACTCACATTTACCCATGCAAACTTTTTCTTAGCCTTTACTTTTTCCGCCACATAAAATGTAGGGACCCCTTGAGCATAACTAATAGCAATATCGTATGTTTTTAGATTATCTTCTATTACATTGGAAACGCTTTGCCAATATACTCTTGCCTTTTGAGCGTTACTATATTTTTGCTTTCGAATACTAGCTGAATATTTTATTCTTGAGTAAAGCATTGTAAATTTTTTTGATTCCTTTAATGACTGTATTACAGCATCTTTTATTCCCAACCGTGTAAATTCCGTGTACTTAAATGGCTTTAAAATATGAACTTTATTTGGTAGCAACTCTTCAAGTAAACCACCATGTGCAAACAAAACTAAATCCACTTCAAACTTAGAATAATCAAGCAAATTTAATAATGTAACTAAACTTTTCTCTGCTCCCGCAGATTCCAAAGAATCTATTACAAATAAAAGACTTTTTTTCATATTTTGTCACTTCACTTTTCAAAATTTCATAAAAGACTTTTACTAGACTTTTATTTTTTCTTTGACAATCGTTGAAGATACTCCAAGTGTATATGGAAAATAAACCACTTCAACCCCAACCTCATTTAATTTTCTTTCCACTTCTTCAAATAATGCATGACCCTTCCAATCATCCCCGACAAACATGGCATTAAAATTCAGCTTTTCCCATGCAGCAAATTTATCCCTGTTCATTTGAGGAACCACCTGATCTACATATTTAATTGATTCAACAATTTCTTTTCTTTCATCATAAGGAATTACCGGTTGCTTATTTTTGTATTCCATTACCAGTTCATCGGTACTAACTCCCACAATTAGATACTCACACTGTTCTTTTGCTCTGTTTAAAATATTTAAATGTCCAACATGAAATAAATCAAAAACCCCAGCAGTGTATCCTATTTTAAACTGCTTCATAGCGTTCACTCCTTTTCTTGTTACAGCAAACTTCATTTATTTTTTTAAGTAGGCTCTCGTTTGCCTTGCCATCTTCGAAAGAGCCGATTGTTTTCAAAAACGCACTTAAATTATGGCTGTATTCTTCAAAATTAAAGCCTTCAATCTTATTCAATAATTCATGATTGCTAGCTACATTGATGAATGGTAGTTCGGCTATATCAAAATATAATTTCCGATCCTGCTTAACATAATCTATGAAATCTGGAACATATAAGAAACAAGGTCGTTCGGTAATTGAAAAATCAAACATGAGGGAGGAATAATCAGAAATTAATACATCTGAAATACTCAATAACTCTTGGATATCATCATAGGAGGTGACATCCAATACATTGTCCCCATATATTAATTGGTTTGATTGGGACATTAAGTGCGGATGCAGCTTGACTAAAAATGTCCAAGTCCCACCAAACCTTTCCCGTAATTTTTCCAAAACCTTCGAATAGTCTAAGTCATATACCTCAAGGCTGTTGTCTTTTCTAAATGTTGGAGCATACAAAACGATTTTCCGGTTCCTAGGTATGTTTACTCTTTCTAATATTTCATATTTCTCAACCAAACGATTTTGAAAAAGTTCATCATTTCTAGGTGTTCCACTTTCTAAAATTTCCCCATCATACCAAAACGCTCGTTTAAAAATTTCTGAACTATACTTACATCCAGATAACAACAAGTCACACTTTAAAGAATCCTTTTTAGCCATCTCAACATAATGGTAAGGAAGTGCGTCCATTGCATCTTCTTCAATCTGCTTTAGGCGTAAAGAGCTATGCCATGTTTGGATGTAATACTGATCTTTTCTTTTTATAAATAAATCTGTAGTTCTAAAGTTTGTAATAATTACTTTAGAGGTACAAAGCTCATAAAAATACTTTAATGACATTGTCTTCACTTTTCTAAACCCTGTTAAATGCTTTTTTGATTTGAGATCATTGAATGCCCAAACGAGATCAAATTGGCCTTTTGGATAGTTTTCTAGAATATATTCAGTAATATATTTGGGATTACACCCATATTGGCTCCCATAATAACTAAACAAAAATAGTTTGTTCTTCTTAATAGGAAAACAATTGAAAATATATATAATGACAAGGGATATACATCTTTTTATTTTTCCGATTAGGTCATTCATTTAGGTCAGTATCTCCTCCAATAAAAAAACTCCCTTTGGGCAAATCTGCTTTCTGCTGCTAGATCATCGCCGTCTAATCGGGAGTGTTAATCCAATATGATTTTGTCTTTGGGTCAGAATATCCATACGCTCTAATCCAAGCGGTTGTGGCACTAACTTCGTTTTTCTGAGTATCTTCCTTATAAAAAGATACATGACATTCAAAAATGGATGGACTTTAAATAACAACAATTGTTTCTTTAACTCCTTTTCATCTTCAACTGCTTTCTTTAATGATTGAAAGTTTCTACCTATATATAATTGGATTTCTTTCCGATGCAGCCCACCTGTATCTTTTTTTCGGTTCATGAGCAGCAAATTATAATGGATTAGACTAGTCTTTACGATATTCTTATACGATTCATCAACTAAATCTTTGTAGAATGTTTCAAGAAAAGAATGCCTTTCTTTGAGACCTTTCAGAATATCCAAATTTCTTGGCGTATAGGTAGCAACAATACTGTCATTACGCTGATAGTAATAGCACATAGGCTGATTCATTAGTACAAATGTTTTTACCCGGTGCATCACCTGATGCGCCCAAAATACATCTTCAAACAAAACCCCGTTTTCAAATGGGATATTTTTAATAAGGTTGGTTTTATAAAGTTTTCCCCAGGCAAAGTTTTTCACTTTTTCATTTTTCACGAGTTCAAACATCAGTGATTTATTATCTAAAATGACAGGCGGAGCATGTTTTGAATAATAGCGATTATCAAAGAGATAATAGTCATCATATGCATAATAAAAGGCTGTTTGTACGATACCTGCGTTGAATTTAAGACTTTGTTGGACCATCTCTTCAATCATATTGCATTCCAACCAATCGTCACTGTCAAGAAAAATTGTATATTCCCCTGTCACAAACTGCATTCCATAATTTCTAGCATCGGACAACCCACCATTTTCTTTGTGAACCGCCTTTATTCGGCTATCCATTTCCTGATATTCATCAGCAATTTGTCCGCAATGATCTGGGGAACCGTCATCTACTAAAATAATCTCCGTATTTGAATATATTTGATTTAAGATACTATCCACACATCTATGAAGATACTTCTCAACCTTATAGATGGGAACAACAATACTTACCTTTGGTAACATCTTTTTTTCCTTTCCCGCCCTTAAATGATCCTGCAAACGTTAATCAATCATTGCATATAGCTTTTCAATCTCACTACTGTTCCCGTATTTTGTTTCCCTACAATTGTTCATTAACTCGTTTCTCATTCCGGGATCCTTATATGCCTTTTCAATCCCATCAGCAAGTCCTTCAACAGACAGTTCAGTAATGTATCCATCGAATCCATCTTTCAGCTGACTTTTTGCCGTTGTATAGTTCGTAATTACCACTGGCTTTGAAAGGATTTGAGCTTCCGCTACTGTCACAGCTTTCCCCTCGTATCTGGAGGGTTGGACGTAGAGATCACAAGTTTTCATAAATGGATAAGGATTCGTTTGCTTCCCTAACAAGATAAAACAATCTTCTAATTTCAATTCCTTGATCAAGTCCTTGACCATTGGTTCGTCTCCGCCATAGCCAACGACATACCAGCATATATCATCATAACCCTTATCTTTTAACTTTTTTAAAGCATTAACAGCTTGATCAATTCCTTTTGCATGAGATAGTCTAGCTACTGTTACAACTTTGAATCGATTGTCATGAATCATTGGATTGTCAACCGCTTCATCAGCCATTTTTCTGATAAAGTCTGGTGAAGTAATATTTTCAATCACGACTACCTTATTCCTTAATTGACGATATTTTGTTAGAAATGATTGCCTGCACGCATCGGATACCGCTGCGATATGGTCAAACTTATTCCACATTTTGAGGTCCATCTTTACATTTGTATCAACGGTTGAATAATCTGTGTGGATCCATGCAATTTTCTTTTTAGCCCGTACTTTTTCTCCAACAAAATAATGGGGCCATAAATAACTGATGGCTACATCGTATTCTTTTTTCAATTTAGGTAGGAACGGTAAAGCATTTTTCCACATTAACTGCATTTGATAATATCCTGGCTCAGCTATTCTTTTAACCCTTCCTGTAAGGTCAGCGTGGAACTTAGATAAAATTCTTGTCAACGCAATTGAATATTGTTTAGCTTTTAAGGTTTCACCAATTGATTTTCTAAATGTTGCATACTGCGGAATTTCTTGAAGTAAACTAGGTCCCTTTGGTAATAATGGAAGAAACTCACCTTCATGTTTAAACAACAGTAAATCAACATCATATTTGCTGTAGTCTATTTGGCTAAGCATCCCAAGCAAACTTCTTTCTACCCCACCAATAGCCATGTCGAATGAAGTGATGAGAATTTTTTTCTTCTTATTCATAAAGTTCAACCCATTTCGGAACATTGCTCTTAATATCAAAACCCTGCTTGGAAATATGGTTTAGTACCAATTCTTTTAAAGGTTTCACTTTCGCGAAAGATTCATCAATTGCATCCGTCCATGTATCAAGATTATCTGTAAGGCTGACAAACGACACCAGCTCCAAGCCCATATCAGTACTTTTGGGAACTCCATCTGATACAACGCAAGGTATACCAGAGCTTTGGGCTTCAATCATGACAATTCCAAATCCTTCATATATAGATGGAAATAGGAACACATCAAATGCTTTCATTACTCTTGGGACATCTCCGCGAACCCCTAAGAAACGAATATGATCGTAAACCCCTTGCTCTTTTGCATCTTCCTCAATTTGTTGTTTTAAAGGCCCATCCCCCACTAGAACAACATAAATATTGTTATTCTTTTCCACCATTCTTTTTAGAACTTTCAATATAAACTTATGGTTCTTTGACTCCGAAAATGTTCCTATGTGACCTATTATTTTCGCATTATAAGGGATATTCAATTCCTGTTTTACCTTTAAATTGCAATCCTCATCTCCATTTACGAATGCAGTGATTTCAATTCCATTCTTTAATACGTGGAATTTTTGATCCTCTATTGTTTTTTTTCCAAATAAAAAAAGCGCAGCTTCCTTGCTGCATGCTGCATAATCCGTTGCCGCATATTTAATAATACTTTGTAAGAATCTTAGCATTGTTTTTTCCTTCATCCCGTTTCCTATGGGGAAATGGTTACTATGAGAGTGACAAATCCTTCTTTTTATTCCAACTAATTTGGCAGCAAACGCTGGAAAACCCGATTGATAATCTGTATGTGCATGAACAGCCACATATGAATTGGTTAGCATCACTTTTTTTAATTCCTTCATATATCCCGCCGGCCCCAGTTGCCCCAGGCTTTGAATTCTAAAAATCTTCCCACCCAACGAGGTTATTTCATCATCATAATCACATTTCTCGTTTCGATGAGAGATAAAATCAAATTGGATTTTTGACCTATCCAAATTTCTATATACATTCATTAATAAGGTTTCAGTTCCACCACGATTCATCGCGCTAACAACGTGAAGGACCCTTTTGGGATTTGCATCTTCCAACAATGTTCCACCACCTTATTTCTATAATTTTTGTTTATCAGAAAAAATTACTACGGTACTGAATATTCAAGGTAATGACGCTATCATAATAAAAATAAATAAAATAACAAATTATTATAGCATAATAGACTAGTCTCTGAAATTTTTCAGTGAATAGTTTAGGAATCCAAGAAATTAAAATTAATTGGTATAATCCAAAGTAAATAGTAAATCTTGCAAAAATCCAATTTTGGGTCGATATAATCATAAATACAACAGCTAGTAAGGACATATTTACAATGAAATCCCCTTGGGGAAAAATTTCCCTAAGCCTCTCTCTTCCAATATAGGCTAGAATAACTGGAGCAGCATACACTGCAACCCTAAGAATATTCGCGCCACCTTCAGTGGATCCTTGATAAACACTATAATGAGAATCTCCCATTGCCCCAAACAGGATTTGGGAAAACTTATCGAATCCGAAGGTGAAGAATACAGATAGCAGTAACATCATTAATGTTGCTCCTGTCCATGCTTTTCTCCTTACAATAAAATAAACGGGAATCATAATGATTGCACTCTGATGGAAAAATGAAGCGAACAAAACGATTAGGCTATACTTGATCCAATTTCCTTCAATTAAATACTTTATTGCAGTAAAAAGGATGGAAGCCGCTAAAAATTGTCTAATTCCATTCATTGATACTATTTGCATACCGGATGTGATAAACACATACATACTTAATTCCGGCAGTCTGGAATATTTATATAAAATAACTATGATCAATACATTTGTGATGAGTGCAGTAATAAAAATCAAAACCTGCGAATCATCAGTAAACAGCTTAAGAATCTTTTGTAATATGCCAAACCCAATATCCCCATGGGCAAATATATAGTCCCATGTAAATTCATTACTCTCATAAATATGTTTATAGAAATATGTATCCCCAATATTTCTTCTAAGCCCTGATACGATTACAAAAGATAGTATCACTAAAAAAGTCATCCATCTATTTGGTTTAATATAATTAATATTTTTTAATTCTGGTACTGAAAAATACCTTGATAAAAATGAACATACATAGACAAAAACAAGATGAATCCAAAGAACAGTCATTCCTTTAGTTCCCTTCAAACACAATCAATATGATATTCTTGTTTTACTTAAAATATAAAAATACAGTAAAAGCCCAAAAGGAAATGCAAATATGGTAAAAGCCTTGTACGGAGTTTCATATAAAAAACGCCGATTATTTGAAATCAAACTACTTGAAACATAATGGATTGCCTGCTTAAATTTAAAAGAGGTGCTTGCAAATGGCAATTTCATTAATTCCTTACGATAAAATGAAAAACCCTTAGGATTTTTTCGGTATTGTTTCAACATATTTAAAGATGAACCGTCTGGCAAATACTCCACACAACAAATTACTTCGTTCATTAACAACAACTCAAATTGTTTATCAAGCATATAGTACTTGTAGGCTAAACCAACGTACTTTTCATCTTTAAAAACCGGATAAGGATATCTCTTCGTCAGTTCTGTCCGATAAACAAGTTTTTTATCTCCAGTAACCCCGTATTTGTTGTAAAGATGAAACAGCGTTGAGGTGTCTTTATCCTCAGGCAAGCGTGTTCCAATAATTTTACCATCATGAAATGCATCCAGCCCGATTATTCCACTAACATCTTTACTGCCAAATCTATTCCAGAAAGAAAGAATTTTTTCCACAGCATCATTTGGCATATAGTCATCAGAATCAATACATACATTTAATTCTGTATCCATTAGTTCATAGGCTGTGTTGTGCGCCCCGTGCATTCCTTGGTTTTCTTGCCACTGATATCGTATTTCAATAGAATTTTCATTTATCCATTCTTGTACTAAATCTTTTGTATGATCTGTAGAACCATCATCTATAATTAGCCATACAAAATCCTTACAGGTTTGACGTTTCAAACTCTGATAACAATTATGAAGACAGTAGGCTCTATTATATGAGGGTGTAAAAATAGTTAATTCCTTCAAACCTTTCACCTCGTTAAAGCCAAGTATTGCTTTTCAATTTCTAGTGCCGTGTATTTAATATCATATCCTTGGCTTGATAGCGCATCTTTAGTGATTTCACGTGTTAACTTTTTTGGATTGTTTATTATTTTTTCAAGCCAAACATCCATATTTTTTAATGAACAATATTCTATAAGGTCAACGCCCAAATCAACTTCATTTGTAATTACATCTGAAATAACGCAATTTAATCCCGTACCTTGAGCCTCTATAAGAGAAACAGGTAACCCTTCATACAAAGATGGGAACACAAATACGTCAAAAGCTTGAAGTACAAGATGAATATCATGTCTTACTCCAAGAAGCTTTACCTTATCCGTTAAATTAAGCCTCTTAATTTTCTCTTCAATCTCAAAGCGTAATGGACCATCTCCAGCTAAAAGTAAAATGGCATCAGACCGAATGTTCGCTAACTTTGCAAACACATCCAGAAGAAAAGTATGATTCTTTGGGGGTGAAAATCTCCCTACATGCCCTACGACAAAACTTTCCGGTGAAATTCCTAATTCTTCTCTAATTTTCTCTCTTAATGTTTGGGAGAAAACATATTTTTCACACTCTATGCCATTTTTTATTATGAATGCCTTCTTGGCGTCATCAGCAAATAACCAATTAGCAGCACTATCAGAGCATGCCACTAAATGTGTTGCGCTTTGTGAGATGAATTTTCCTGCATAAGACTTATATGTTCTAGAAACAATTCCTCCTTCACTTTCGGTACTATGACAATGAGCCATGCGAACGGGAATTCCCCGTTTCTTTGCTGCACGCAAAACGAATCCACTCATCTTATCCATGTGAGAATGAACAATTTGATATTCCGGATGAACCGCAAAGAAATGATCCAACCCCTTTCCATAGCCAAAATGACCAACATCCGTTATATAAGGAATTCTGTGAATACTACCACCAAGTTCTATAATCTCCTCATCGAAGTCACCTTTTTTACAAGTAAGGAAATCAAACTGGACTTTTGAACGATCGATGTTCCGATACAGATTCATAATTAAGGTTTCCGCACCGCCACGGTTCATATTAACGACCACATGTAAAACTCTTAGTGGAGAGCCCACTTCATTTCCTCCTGTTCTTTCATATACGTAGTGTAAATACGACTTTTTTCTAGCAGGATTTGATTTGTGCCATATTTACGTTCCATCATCTTACGACCATTAGCTCCAAGTTTTATTCTTAAATCTTTATTATGGGCCAATAGAATTACTTTCCTGGCAAACCCATCTTTATCATCACGATCTATTACCCAACCATTTTCATTATTTAAAACAAGCTCTCTGTGTCCTCTATTATCACTAGCCACGATGGGAATCCCCGTAGCCATTGCTTCCATAATATTTACTGGAAGCCCTTCACGCAGACTGGAAGCCACAGCTACATCGGTAATCGAAAGAAGCGGCTGAATATCTTTTCGAAATCCCAAGAAATGAACATTTTTTTCTACACCTATTTTTTTAGCAAGGCTTCTACATTCATCAAATAGAACTCCTTCGCCCGCCAACAGCAATTGGACATTGGGTACTTCACTTTTTATTAGCGCTATCATTTCAATTAGCATTTGCTGATTTTTGTTTTTATTAAATTCGGCTGCATAAAAAAGCAAAAAATCGTCCGGATTATATCCGTACGATTTTCTTCTTTCCTTTTTATCCTCTAAACTGATTAGCTTAAATAGAGTTAGGTCAATCCCCACGCCATGAATATGCTCTATTCGTTTAGCGCTAAATTTCCTTTGAACAGCTAGAGAATAGTCTTCTTCGTTAATTGTAATCAAACAATCGGTAAAGCGCGCCAACCCTTTTTCTATCGGATAATAAACAATCCAATTCAACAATGGAGCTCCTTTACAAAAGTGAAAACCATGGGCTGTATAAATGATCTTCGTCCCTTTTTTTCTAGCCTGTCTTGCAGCCAAACGTCCAAGTACTCCGCCCATTGGGGTATGACAGTGGATGATTCGGTACTGGTGTCGATGTATGATTGCTTGAAGTTCCTTATAGGCTCTTAAATTTTCCCGATTAAAAGGAGACCTTTGAATCGGTAGATCAAATTTTTCATCAACATATGGAAGATCCATCCCCCCGCTTGCGGCAATGTGAACCTCCCATCCTTGATCCTTAAACCATTTCAAATACGGAAGATGAAAAGCTTTAAAATGGTAATCGACCGTTGCACAGAATAGGACTTTCCTTGGCAAAGCAATCACTCCTTATTTTCCAGCAGATTAGCCGATTCAGAAGTCTCATTAGTTTCATTATCCATTTTTAAGGTGGCGACTGCTCGCATTCCTCCGCGAATGTTGTGATCTTTATTCTCAACAATGATCTTTACCGGATACGTGTTTTCTCCACGATTAGGCATCAAACCGACATAAACAACCTTTCCATTCTTTTCAATACCTTGTGTTGGGAAATTGACAGACACCGTCTGTCCCTTTTTCCATTTGTTAACTATTGCTTCTGGAACATTTATGGTAATATACAGCTGATCAAGATTTGTGATAAGAAATAGAGTTTCCCCAGGTGATACCATTTCGCCAATTCTTCCATTCAATTCAGTAATGAATCCATTCACTGGTGCAACAATGGGTAGTTTATCATATTGATTTTTCACAGCTTCTAGCTCCGACTTAGCATTTATAATAGCAATTTGTTTCATTTTATCAGTCACTGCAGCAGACTGCTTTTGAAGTCTTAATGTATCTTCGGCAGATACTTGTGTTTCTTGTAAAGAACCTTTCATTTGCTGGTCATAATTTGCTTTTTCTTTTTCATATTCCGCTTTTTCCTTTTCATACTCTTTCAGCAGTTCAATCTTTTCCATCTCTCTGGCGACTTTCTCTTGGGAGCTTGCAACATTCTGTTCAGCCCTTGCTTTTGCAACAGTCATCGTATCAAACTCTTTTTGAGAAAGAATACCTTCTTCAAATAATTCCATTGCCTCATCCAACTCTTTATTTTTATTATCCAATATAAGTTCTGCATCTTTCAATGCTTTTTGAGTAGCCTCCAACTCTGAATATCCCGGCATTTCAGGGCGGGTTGGAGCTATAGGCGGAGCAATTTTCATACTTACGGCCGAATAATTAATACCTGCTAGCGTTTGATTCAGTGCAATTTGCTGCTCCATCGCTGTTAAATTTCCTTGTGCTTCTACCATTTTGACTTGGTCTTTCGCGCGCTGCACAAGCTCAGCCAAGTTTCCTTCATCTAACTCTGCTAGTTTTTCCCCTGCTACTACATAAGCACCGATTTCTTTATAAATACCTTTAAACGTACCTTCCATCGCTGTTGAAACGATCACTTCTTGATATGGCTGTGCACGGCCGCTTAAAATAAGTTCCTCCTGCGAAGAATTTCTTGATTCCGCATAACTCTCAATTGGATTCGCTTGCGTCCCTGAAACAAATCCACTTAAGAGGAGAATCGAAAGAGTTGGATATGCAAGTTTTTTTATTATCATAATTTTCTCTCCTTCAACTGCCTTGCTACGACTTTTATGGGATCGTATTTACAAGTTCTTTTTCCATAATTGTTGATAAATAAGCAAGTACATCCTTTCTTAAACTTGGATGCTGCAATGCAAAATCAATCGTTGTTTTGATAAAGCCAAACTTTTCACCCACGTCATAACGAATACCTTCAAAGTCATAGGCAAAAACGGCTTCATCCATATTTAACGTTGCAATCGCATCCGTTAATTGAATTTCTCCACCAGTGCCTACTGACTGGTTGCCCAAGATTTCAAAAATTCTAGGATTTAAAACATAACGACCTAAAATAGCTAAATTCGATGGAGCTTCTTCCCTTTTTGGTTTCTCAACCAGATTCTTCACTTGATAGAAACGGTCACTAATCATTTGCCCATCGACGATACCATACCGGGAGACTTCTTCATCTTCTACATGTTGAACCCCAATAATCGAAGAATTATGCCGTTCATATTGTTCGATCATTTGCCTTAGACAAGGTTTTTCAGCCCGGACAATGTCATCCCCAAGTAAAACAGCAAACGGTTCATTCCCGATAAATTTACGTGCACACCAAATCGCATGCCCTAATCCTAACGGCTCTTTTTGACGAATATAATGGATATCAACTAGCTTGGAGGCCTTTTGAACTTCGTCCAACAAGTCGAGTTTGCCCTTTTCCAATAAACTATGCTCTAATTCAAATGAATGGTCAAAATGGTCTTCAATCGCCCTTTTTCCTTTTCCTGTGACAATAATAATGTCTTCAATTCCCGACTCCACAGCTTCTTCGATAATAAATTGAATCGTGGGCTTGTCGACAATTGGCAACATCTCTTTTGGCATCGCCTTTGTTGCAGGAAGAAACCGTGTACCAAGACCGGCCGCTGGAATAATTGCTTTTTTTATCTTCATTTTCATACACTCCTTCTCATCCCTTCAACCCAATATCGGTACTTTGTTATGAGTAACTTCTTGTTTATTGGCTAACCCTAATAGCTCATTTCTTAAATGACCCCTGTCAAGAATTTGGAAAGAGGAAATTAAATTTTCAACAACATCAATGGACAAATTTACCGGCTTCCCTATATAGATCTTTGGATAAATTTGTTTGTCCCCAATTTCATGTTCTTTAAAGAGTTCTTCGAAGAGCTTCTCCCCTGGTCTGATGCCAGTAAACTCAATTTCTATATCCTCTACTGAATTCCCTGATAATTTGATTAGATTTTTTGCCAAGTCTACAATTTTAACCGGTTCCCCCATATCCAGCACAAAGATTTCCCCACCTCGGGCTAGGGCACCTGCTTGAATCACTAGTCTTGATGCCTCCGGAATCGTCATAAAATAACGAATCATGTCCGGGTGTGTAACGGTGACGGGACCTCCCTTTTGTATTTGTTCTTTAAAACGAGGAATCACGCTTCCACGGCTTCCCAAAACATTTCCAAATCGTACAACAACAAACTTTGTGTGACTTCGTTTGTCCATGTGCTGAATAATCATTTCAGCAATTCGTTTCGTCGATCCCATCACACTCGTTGGATTTACCGCTTTATCAGTCGAAATCATGACAAACGTGTCAACCTCGTATAAACTAGCAGCCCTTGCCACATTTCGCGTTCCAATAATATTATTTTTTACCGCTTCCTCCGGATTTCGTTCCATCAAAGGAACATGTTTATGTGCAGCTGCATGATAAACCACCTGTGGACGGTAGGTTTTCATCACCATTTCCATTTTTTCTTCGTCCTGTAAATCAGCAATCACAGAGATAAATTCAATATCTCCATTTTTATATAAATCCCTTAATTCTACTTCGATCGAATAGATACTATTTTCTCCATGCCCCAATAAAATCAGCTGTTTCGGATAAAACTTTGAAATTTGCCGACAGATTTCAGAACCAATCGATCCTCCCGCACCTGTAACTAATACCACTTTGTCTGTCACATATTCAGAGATGCTGTCAATATCTAATTCAACTGGCTTTCTTCCAAGTAAATCCTCTACTTGAACATCCCGAAATTGATTGACGGAAATTTTTCCAGTCGCCAAATCCTCAATCATTGGTAGAATTTTCGTCTTCGCTCTGGTCTTGGCACACTCTTGGAAAATAACGTTCAGTTCCTTTTTACTAAGGGACGGAATAGCGATAACAATATTATCAATCTTAAATTCTTGAACGGCTCTTTCTATTTGGTCTACCCCACCCACAACAGGAATTCCAAGGATATCGAGATGTTTTTTTTTGAAATCATCATCAATAAAAGCAACGGGGACTAGCTCAGCATAATCATTATGGAGCAGCTGCCTTGCTACCATCGTTCCCGCGGCCCCAGCTCCGACAATTAATGTACGTTTCTCGTTTTCATCCTTTCTAAAATAGTTATCCCGAAAGATTCTCCAGAAAAAGCGCGAACAACCAATCAATAACACATGCAGCATCCAAGTAACTGCAAGCATCCGAAAATGAACCGTCTGACTAACCGCTATCTGCACGACAGCTGTCAACAAAATTGAAAATGTAATCACTTTAAAGATAATCCACAGCTCCCCGATGCTAGCGTATTCCCAAGCCTTTTTGTATAGCTTGAAGCGATAGGAAAAAATATGATGGCCGACTAATAGGGTTAAGGAGTAAACAAGAATAGGCATCGTAAATACATGAATATCCGCATTAACTAAAAAACTGCTAAAGAATATGGCTGTTAATACAATAGCGGAATCTATAAAAGTTAAAAAGAACACTCTCTGATAATACGTCATTTTCACTCACCCCTTTCCAATAACTAGTTAACTAAAACGCATTTTTATTAAAACATTTACCTATATACCCTTATCTAAGGATTTATAAGTAAATATTTTAATAGAATAGGGCATCCAACCCTCCCTCACGTTACACTTTCGACGACTGGCGTCTAAGGTTCATTTAAACCCACAGCGTGACCGAGTGCCTCCATTGATAACGGCTAGGAGACATCACCAAAAATCTGCAATTCTTTATACAATCCATTTGTATCCTTAATAAAGAACACAAAGTCAAAAAAAAAGTAACTTTTTACTAGGTGGATACATGCTTACTTATAATTAAAAATTACTCCCAAGCACGTTGCTTGCGCTAAGTTCAATAACCTCTTTGCTTCCGTTGCTTCATTTGTCCTTGTCTTGCCGTTGCGAATGACTAAAATTGTTCCTTCACACTGATTTGCGAGTAATCGGCTATCTGTAACATCTAAAATTGGTGAAGAGTCAAATAGAACGAAATCATACTTTTTTTTTGCTGCATCAATCATTTGCTCCAGTTTTGGAGAGGAGAGGAGCTCAGCTGGATGATTAGTGGCAAGGCCGCTCGTTACAATCTCCAATCCTTGAACCTCTGTTTGAAGAACTGCCCCTTCTACGGTTGTTTCACCTGTTAAGACATCCGCTAACCCTGGTGAGTGATCCAATTGAAATAATGTATGTATGCTTGGTTTTCTTAAATCAGCGTCCACTAATAATATCTTTTTCCCCAGCTGTGCCATTGATATAGCTAGGTTAGCTACTGTTATCGATTTCCCCTCCCCATACCCTGGTGAGGTGACAAGAAGCGTCTGTTGTTGATGGTGGGGAAATAAAAATTGAATATTAGCTCGAATCGTACGATATTGTTCAGAAATGATTGATTCAGGGTGAGAAAAAGAAACTAATCCACCCTTCCCTTTTAATTTAAGTGCCATTTTTTCACCTCTTCCTTAATCGCTCACCAGGCTTATTTTGCACATTTACTTTCGTGATTTTTGAGACTGAACCAATAACTTGAAGTTCAAGCAATTGTTCAATTTCATTTTCTGATTGTATGGAGTCATCCAAGCTATCGAGAAAAAGAACGATGCCAATTCCAACGACAATTCCTGCCGCAACCCCAAGCATGATATTTTTAACTAAGGAGCCCCCCTCCTTGGTAGAAATAGGGAGATTACTTACTAGCGCCTCTGATACAATTCTCGTATCGTATATTCCAAGAATATTTCCTATTTGTTTTATAAAGATCGCTGCAGTTGTATTGGCGATGTCAGCGGCCAGTTCCGGATTCGTATCCTGAACAGCAATTTTAACAATCTTTCCGCCTTGATCAATAAAAGTAATTTGTTCATTTAATTTATTCGTTGTTTGATGGAGTCCTAGTTCTGTGATTACACTGCTTAATACAGTACGATCTCTTAAAATGACCTCCAACGTACTCGTGGAGTCATTTTCATTTGAGTTTAGTAAAATGCTAGTTGAGGATTGGTAAACTGCTGAAGGCTCCTCTGAAATAAAACTTAATAAGCCGCTTGCCATAGCTGTAATGCCAGTAATTATAAAAATTAGCCATATATGCCTTTTGATAACATCAAATAACACCTTTAAGTTAATTTCTTTTTGCATGATTTCCTCCATACTTTCTTATTGCTAGATTAGGTGGTTATTTTTGTTCTTTATAAGGAACAAAGTATCCAAAAAAAATAGCACTACATAATACGCATTCTTTAATTATAAAGACCTAATCTTTTGGAACTACGTTTCATTATAACTAAATTATAATTCTTTATAAAGAACAAGTCAAGATAATTCTTCCAATTTCTCCTTCGCACTCTTTCCATGAATTCCAAAAAAATTTCCCACCAGTTTTATATACTCAATAACCGTTATCCGGCGATCAGTTTTTGTTGACCACCACCGTTCCGGATCATACCCAGGGCTTGATGCAGATGCATAGGTTAGTCGTATCCCACTACCCCGGAAGGCGTGGGCAAAATTACTTTTGACTCTCCTCATATGATAATCGGAGGAAACGACAATTGCAGAATCAAATTGATACTTTTCCATCAGTTCTTTCGTATAGAATGCATTATCCCTCGTACTTTTGGCCCTATTTTCTAAAATCAGTGATTCGCACTCGACCCCTATGGTTTGTGCCGCGAGGGCTAAATTGTCCTCACTGCCATTCGATATGATTAAAAAAGGGGCGTACTTCTGTTGATACAACTCGACACTTTTTTCTAAACGCTCTATTCCCCCGCCACTTAGCATAATGATGACATCTGATTTTATTGGTTTTTCATTTATAACAAGAAATTCACCTGCTTTTGTCAGCATCATCGTTGCCACTAGTATCATTATAAAAATTGCTATTATTGTAATGCTTATAAACCTTTTATTAACCACTATGTTTCTCCTTATTATTCCCTAATGGCTAACTTCCGCTGGCTATCTAATAGATGGCTAAATACCCCTCTTTTTTCTTTTGCGAGCTGATTAAATCCACCTTTTTGAATAATTTCTCCTTGCTCTAATACGATTACTTGTTCCGCATTATGAATCGTTGATAAACGATGTGCAATCACTATTATCGTCATTTTCCCTTTTAATCTTTCCAATGCAGCCTGAATTTTCGATTCATTTTCAGTATCTAACGCACTAGTTGCTTCATCTAATACAAGAATGCATGGATTTCGTAATATTGCCCTAGCAAGGACAATCCTTTGCCTTTCTCCACCGGATAATCTTACTCCACGGTCACCAATAAATGTGTCAAGTCCCTGTGGAAGTTTTTGGACGAACTCTACCGCTGAAGAGAATTCAAGTGCCTCCCACATTCGTTCATCACTTGCTGAAGGTTCAATCATTAATAAGTTTTCTTTTATCGTAGCATTAAATAAAAAGGGATCTTGTGGCACATAACTAATTGACCGCCGAAATGACAAAAGTTTTTTCTTTGTTAACGGTATCCCATCCAAAAGAACCTCCCCTTTTTCAGGAAGATTCAGTCCCATTAAAAGGTCAATCAACGTACTTTTTCCTGCACCTGATCGCCCAACGACGGCCGTCATGCGGTTCGCAGGGAAGCTAACATTTATACCCTTTAATGCATATGAACTTTCATTTTGATCGTACCTAAAGTACACATTACGACACTCAATCTCTTTTTGAATATCGATTGGGATGATATCAGATCCATCTAAATGATCACATTCCTTTGCAGCTTGGGATTCCATTTTTAAGCTAATAACAGCTTTTAGCGCCGGAACTGTGATAGCAATTTGCTCCAGACTTGACTGGATCCCTGTTACCCTTGGCCATAATCTAGTAAAGATTACGACAACAATCATTAATTGCGCAGCCTGTGCATGAAATAACTTCACAGATAAAAAAATAAAAACGGTGATTAAAACGGCAGAAGCGATTTTATAATAAAACTGGGAAGCCATTTTTAATTTGATATACTCCATTTGTTCATCATACATACGCTTAGTTATTGATTGAAACCAGTCCACACGAGATGGTTCCAATGTATTACTTTTAATATCCTTTATCCCATTAAAATTATCTGTTATACCCGCTAAAAAGTTTTTCCCATTCTCAGATGTTCTACTTCCAAGTAATCGTGACCTTTTTATGAATCCCTGAGAAAAAATCGCTAAAATGCCCCCACTTAATAAAACAAACAAGGTAATTTCAGGAGATAACAAAAAAGCAATTCCTATTTGAATTATTGTAAAAATGATGGCAGTTATAAATTGTATAAAAGTATTGGTTCCCGCACTTACACGGGCAAGTTCAGCTGTGATTGTATTAACCAGATCAGACTTTCTTCTTTTTATATAAAAGTCCCAATTCGCACGAAGTAAATCTTCATAAATCTCTCCGCGCAAATATCGGGCAAAACCATGCTGAATCTTGACATTTTCGATGGTTACATACCGCTGAAACAGATTTTGGACAATGTTAACAATCAAAAATAACACCAAGATAAGTGAAAGACCTACTGTAGTAGGTAATTGACTAAGCAAGGCAAGACCCTTAATGAAAGGCATCGTACTTTCATCTAATCGAAAGATTCCACTATAACTAATAACGGGAATCAATAATAGTAAGGCCATACCATCCAATAGGCTAATGAAGATCATTCCTAGGAGATTGGTAAATAGTTTATTCCCGGAATAAGAGTATAATTGATTAAAAAAGTATAAGACCTGTTTCATAACTAAAGTCCTCCAAAGGTCAAGCCGCTTTTCTGGCTTTTCTCCAAATCATTAAAAATGGACGAAGCGGAAAATATAAAAAATGTAGTTTCTTCGGTAATGGGAATGTCTCGACATCGGTATAAAACGGGTGTAGCACACTCAAGAAATAGACCACTTTTTGCTGAAATGACAGTAAGGAAAACAAGTGACTTGCATGGTATTTTGCCACATCTCTTGGGACAGGATCTGAATGTAAGTTGACCATTCTCTCTAAATAAAAAATCGCTTCACTGGCTAGCTTTCTTGATCTTTTAGATGTAGTGAGTATTCTTATTTCCTTTGGTAAAATTGTAAGCAGAAGCTGCTTTGAGAGAATGAGGGATTGCCCCCCTATTTTTTGACATTGATATTTCTTTAATAGTTTTTGGACGATGTCCCAATTCAACTTTTTTTGTACTATTTGATGAATATCTACCAACCAGCGCAGTCGCGACCATCCATGACGGGCTCCGTGTGTTACAAGAAAATAAAATAAGTCTTCTTCACTCAATATATAGATTGGGTAACTTGTAATTTCACTTTGTCGTTTTCTTTCCCATAACTCATTAAAATTCGGTTCCTTGCTTGGAGAAGGGTTCAGTCTCCAGTGTATTTCAATTTTGGTCCCCTTAATCGGATGATAGTATGTGAAATGATGATGTCTCCATTTCCAATCATTTAATAGGGTTTGGATATATTCATCTTTTTCATAGCCTAAACCGACAAGCAATTTATCAACCTTCTCCAAATCATCAATTGAAATTAGAATATCCAAGTCTCCGCAAGTTCGCATAGACAGATCCCCGTAAAGATCTTTTGCAAGAACAGGTCCCTTAAGGACCAGAGAACGTATTTCATGTTCCATAAATAACTTGCTGAGTTTTTCCATTTCCCCACTTAAGTGAAGCATTTTAAAGGTATTTTTTTTATAGGAGTGTGAAAGGGTTTGAAGAACATTGGCGGGAATCCAATTATTTTCCATCCGCACAAGATTTAAATATAACAATGGGTAGAGACGATGATGAAAGGCAAGTTTCAGAAATACATCCCAGTTAATATTATGGTTGTATTCCTTTAGAACACTACCATTATTTACATCCTTTATTATTGCAAGTATTAATTTTAATTCCTGCGGAATCTTTGTCAGATTAAGATCAACAGTATTATTCATCGCTTTCCCCTTCTAATAGATTATCGCCTATCCTCTTGGCAAACTTACTTACTACCGCAAATCGGTCCATCCCTTCTGCGCCTGAAATATAAAATGGACCGCTTCGTAGCCAAGCATGAGCAATCATTTTGCCTTCTTCATCTTTCGCAGTCCCTAGATAAAGGGTGCTATCGATTCCCCGTCTTTCAAGCATTTTCATCCCAGCAATGGCCTTAACTAGGCAATGACTCTCCCAAAAAGTATAACGGCTCATAATATGGACTGCATGGGAGACATTTTTAATCATTCTATTGTTCCTATCCAAATCGATATGAGAGGTTTCCTTCATGTGATCACCCAACAATGGGGCCACTTTAGAAAACGGCATCATTTTAAGAATGCGAGCCAATCCTAAAAAAAGATACGCTTCCATCAAAAGGAGAATTGTTTTTGGACGTTGAGAAAAAAATGTAATTAGCTTAGATAACACTCTCATCATTTATTCTCCTTAATTAGTTGACCATTGCATTGCATTTGCAACAATTTCAATTAAACTTTCTTCATTTAATTGATTTAGGAAGGAGATGACATGCTCCTCACATTCCGTTTGTTCAACATCGTATTTTGACATTAAGATGGATACCACCTGATCACCTTTAATTGGCTCCTGCATTAAGTCCCAAATTTCACCGCCAATTTCACCTAAGTTGTAATACTTACCGTTTTCGATACTTAACATCACTTTCTCTTCGCCCATTTCACTGACAATATTATTTTTACCTTGGACAACTTCTTGGTTTAATGAGAACTTTTGATTTGTAGTCATATCTTAATCACTTCCTTATTGATCGTATTTAGTATCAGGGATGTTAGTTCATGTGCCGTAAATCGATTCATAGGTCGCTGCAATTGGTAAACCCCAATTTGATCTGCAATCTTTGCTGTCATATTAAAATGCCATTCTCTTATTCCTAAACGGTCAATTAAAAAGTTCCTATATGTATGTGAATATAGGGTATGTAATCGTTGAAGGCCTGATATAGTAGGCAAGATTTCAATTTCATCCGCTTCTGTTTTTATTAACTCGAAAACACCTGCTAAAGGTAATGTCTTAGATGAAAACTGTGAAGCTACTGGAATCGTAAATTTTGTCTCCCGATCAAAAATCGGTCGGTAATCATTTGAAGCCATCCCGAATGCATCTAGGCTTTCTTGCCAGAGTTTTTGCTGGGGATAGGCGGGATTTACCAATGGAAAATTTTCATTAGAAAGAGAAATAGGAATAACATCATCGCTTAAAAGCTGATACCCTTTACTTAAAAAGGCTGATGCTAGAGTTGACTTTCCAGCACCCGAATCTCCAACGATTGCGTATGCCTTGTCATTTATTACGATTGCACTACCATGTAAAGGCAAAATTCTTCTTTGCATTAACAGGGCACCCATACAAGAACCTA
Source organism: Caryophanales bacterium (assembly GCA_012840465.1). GTDB lineage: Bacteria > Bacillota > Bacilli > Bacillales > Bacillaceae_J > Schinkia. The sequence goes on along the minus strand of DULJ01000061.1, from coordinate 58,086 downwards.
AAACATAAAGTCGAACTTGATCTTCGCATGTATCATTCAAAGGGGAAATTAAGATGTTATTTCCATTTTCTATACAGTAGATGGCTATATTGGGTATATGTATTATCACTGAATTCCCTTTTACAATGCAAAAACGATCCGGTTCACCTAATTCACTCCATAAACAAGTTAAATCACACAATTCAATAAAAATATCAACTTTTTCTTCTTTACTATTTAATTTTGGTAATTCCGGTAAAGGGAGATCACTACACACATTTAAACCAAATGCTTTATAAATCATTTTTTGGGTCATCCTTACATAATGCCTCCAATGTTCTTGATTCTTAACGCCCTCACCACAAAGATAGTACGAGGGCGTTAACCTAAGTAAATTAATAAAAACTTAAGACTTAACTATATTTAACAGGATCATCTGGATCAGGCTGTATGGCATCAGGAATTCTATGCCCTGGCCCAGCCATTGTCATATTAACATCCAGCACTTCTAATTCTGGTTTCTGCCAATTCTTTTTCATTTTTGTCACCTCCCTTCAGTTAAAAACTTTTTAAAAATCGATAGAAGATCAAACTTCTCATTAGAACTTTAAATTCAAATGCAAATGCAAATTCAGGCTTTGGATCATTCTTCATAAGATTGATGCATTTTTCTATTACATTGATGTCCAAAAATTCCTTTATTAGGGGTTCGCCTTTTAACTCGTTACATTCATCCAGAAATTTTCCCCAAACTAGTTTCATTCGATGAACACCATCAGCACCTTGGACACCTCTCCTAAGCATATTCAAGCGTATATCATCAGGTAAATATCCTTCTGTCGCTCTTCTAATTAAAGCCCGATCAAATCCATTCAAAACAAATTGCTCATCTGGAACGGATAAACAAAAACGAATGACACGTAAATCATTGGTTGGATCGCGGTCTACTATTCCATAGCGCAATGACAGCTTAGACCCATATGTACCAGTATTAAGCCAATAGTATAAGTGTTGAAACTGATCATTTCTTATTTTATATGAATTTGGCCCTATTCTACCTCTAGGATCAATGCCATGCTCGTTCAGTTTTTCCAATACATTTGTTCTTAGCGCCAAGTTCCGATTAAAAAACATAGGAAAGTCTGAGTTTTTGTCAATCGTCCTTTCATAAATAAAAGGCATTAGTTTTCTATTTACTGTAGATAAAATACGCCTTCTTCCCGTACCAGCCTTATGCATATATTCTTTCATTTGTTGGTTAAGGCTGATCCACTTCATTTTTTTGATTAAAAGAGCATAATAGTCAAAAACTGGACCCCATGATATTGTCCAATTCCCTCTTTGCCCGTTTAATAAGACTCCAACCCCCTGTTGGCTAGCCTCTTCATAAATTCCCCTTAGCCAAAATGTATTTTCGAAGAATTTATAAGGCGTCTCCATTGTTTCTACCCATTCATCAATTTCCGAATAAGGGTTTCTTTCCGGCAAGCTCAAATAGTTTGGCGAGATATTCCCAACATAATTTACTGTGGATTCAATTAATGGTTTTTCATTCGCAATCCTGCTTTTATGTGTCCAATCAACAAAATCAGCAACGGGTACATAGCTAAAGGTATGAAGCTGTTGACCTTTCTTTCTTAACTCTTTAGCTGCAAAAGCAGCAACTGACCCAGAATCAAGCCCCCCACTTAAATGGCCTCCTACTTTCATACGGGTACGCATCTTTGATCGAACAGTATTTTGAAACACTTCACGAAATGCCTCTACATATTCATCATTTGATTTTAATTTTAGTTTTTTTCCTTCATATAAATGGCAATATCTTTTTAATGACATGTTCCCATTCACAATCGTTAAAGAATGGGATGGAGACAATTGTTGAATACTGTTATACACTGTTGACGATGTATCAAGAGACTCAAACATCCCCGGATTTGCCAAAAACTCTGCAATCCACTGTTCATTTAATTTTTTTTCAATATAAGGCAATGTAAGTAATGATTTAATTGTCGTAGAAAACGAAAATCTTTGTTCATTTTTGAAAAAGTAAAGCGTCCTTGCTCCTGAAAAATCCCGAGCACCAAACAGCTTTTGCTCCCGTTCATCCCAAATCATAAATGCAAAATCCCCAACCAAATACTTCGGTGTCTCTTCACCCCATTTGGAATAGGCAAGCAGAATTAATTGGCTATCAGGCATCGTTTTTCGATCTTCATAATCGACTTGAAGCATGGAAAACAATTCATCACGATTATCAATGATGGCATCAGCTGTTATCGCTAATTGTCTCTGATCATCATAATACGGCAATTGCTCTCCAATCGACTCTGGAGTAATCCATTGGGCATGGCATCCTAGAAAGATATTCTCTTTTTTCCATACTTGAATATCATCCGCTGGAAATTTTTCTAGAGCTTTCATCATTTGAGTTCCGTGTTCAGACGATACCGGTTCATTATTCATTTGATAGATCCCAACTATTGCACTCATAATTCCTCCTGCTTTGTTTCCCTTTCATACCGCCGTAGCAGCATGTTCCTAATCTCGTTTTTTCGTCCTATAGAGTGGCAAATTATTCTATATTTAAAACACCTTCGTACTCTATATAGTCAATATTAACTAATTTTGTTCTTTATAAAGAATATATTACGTGAAGTTCCCTAACATTTCAACTACTATTTTTAGTATTTTGTTAATTAAATTTTTGACTTTTTATAATCTTGTTCCGGCCGCAATTTATCAATGATACTATTACAATGGATAGATATAAAAACAGCCTCCTTACAGGGTGTCAGCGTTTGAAACAGACACGTATAAGGAGGATTATTTATGATACAGCTATTCTTTGGTGAACCATCTGCTTCGTCTAATCCAAAGTGCGATCCCAATTAAACAAAGTACCAAACCAATCCAAGGTAGTTTTGATGAATATTCCCCAGTTTGGGGTAGGATACGTTTAGTAGGTTGTTCGTTTGTACTAGGATTATTGTTAATTGGATCAAGTATTTTTGGACTTTCTTTTTGATTGATTGGATCCACTGGTTGACCGTCTAGATGATTAGTATTAGTATGATCTTGGTCGGGGTCTACTATTTCTTTCCCAGGTTCATCGGGTGTCTCTTCCTCATTATTTTTTGGATCTTCTTTTGGTTTTGGATTTTTATCCCCTGGTGAATCAGATGATGAACTTCCGCCTGAACGCTTTTTATCGTTTGTCATTGTTAATTTTTCATTTTTACTTTCTAATACAATAATCTTTATCTGATTAGACACAATAGTAAATGGTATTGGTGTTGGATCTAGTTTATAGCCTTTTGGAGCTATTGTTTCAATTAATTGATAAGCACCCGGTGTTACTTCACCTTTTGCAATGATTCCAGCTGCATTCGTTGTTAGCTCCTCTATATCTTCGTAGGTTCCACCCTCCACTTTTTTCTGTAGCTTAAAGGTTGCACCTGCTAATGTTTTCGTTGGCTCCTCTTTATCAATCTTTGTTAATGTAAAGCCCTGCTTAAGTTCTTTATTCTCAACTGTAATTTCAATGACCTCTTTATTAAGCTTAATTTCTTTACCATCCTTATACTCAGCAGTGATGGCGTAGCCATTTGGTGCAACCTTTTCCTTCAGCTGATAAGCTCCGTATCTATACCCTTTAAATACCGCCTCCCCCTTTACGTCTGTCGTAATTGATTCCAGAAGTGTATTCCCTGTTTTGTCGTAAAGTTCAAAAACAGCACCTGCTAAAGGAGCCTTCGTATTGGCATCAACTTTGATAATTTTAATGCTTCCTTTATTTTGAGAAGCACTTCCTCCTGCCCCTGCAAAGTATACGGGAACCCGAATCTCATCTTTTTCGTTAACTATTCCGGTGGATTGGCCTGTAAGTGTAACATGGTTGCTGATTTCCTCTTTATCTCCAGCATTGATAAACGACTTATATTCTAAAATATAAGGTCTATCAATAGCCTCGTTAAAAATTACTGTCAATTCGTTACCGTTAACCATCACCGTGTATAGTGATTCAACCGCAGGAGCTGCTTTCGTTATCTTACCGTCAGCTGCCACAGTTGTTGTATACAATGTAACAGAGTCCTTATCTAATATTTGATTCGATGACAATATATCAGTTACCTTAGCACCATCTATACTGGATTGACTGCGATTAATATTAACAGTCCAATAGGCGAATTCTGCCTCTGCACCATTACCTTGACTACCTGACTTGTTTATATATTCCCCACCATATATTGGTTCGACAGTAGCAGATTCATTAAACAATAAATTATCGGGATCACTTGCAGCGTACAATAGGGCTTTATTTGAATATTGTTTAGCTACAGGATGTTTATCAAGGCTCGTTTTATACGTAATTCGATAAGCAGAATTAATATCACCAAGCTTTAATGTAAAGCCTTGGACTTTGCCCTCTACTTCGACAGGAGTGAGATCGCCGTCATTGACGATATGTGGAGCATCAACCGTTTTAGTACCATTAGCTTCAATCGTTAATTTATTAACAGTCAACGATTCAAGCAGGAATGTTTGGTCTCCCGTATAAATATCTTTAACAACTGCATTCTTGATTACGTGGCGATTATAATTCACATCAACGGTCCAAGTTATTTCCTTTGTTTGGACATTGTAGCTTGCGGTTTTCACTCCATTTCGTTTCGTGTCATTATTCAAATTTGCAGTTGCAGTTTTAGTAATTGGAATCTGAGAAGTATCTCCCTCCTTCCATTCTATTGTTGCTGTATTTTTATATGATATAGTTTTTATAGCTGTAGGAGTATATTGAGTAGGATTATATGTCGTTTCGTACGTTATATCGTGATTAGTTGTTATATCGTTTTGGAACGTAATAATAAATCCTTCGTCATATGTGGGCTTTGCAACTACAGTATAATCCGTGCCCTTCGTTAAGCCTGGAATTGTTATACTATCAGGTTGTAAGATTAAGCCTTCATTTTTATAGCAATCTGTAATGATGACACTTTTCATCGTTTTTTTGTCACCATTTACACTAATTTTCCATGTAATAGTATCTTTATTGTAATCAATTCCAACAAAGCTTTTTGAAAAAATCACTTGACCAATCTTTCTTGTTACTGTTACTTCTGTGCCCTCATGCATCTTTACTATATTTACAATGTCTACATCATCATAGACCCGATCGATGGCTGTTGTTTTGTAGAAAATTTCGTAAGCCGAGCTAATTTGATTTTTAAAATATAATTTAAATCCACTGCTTTCTCCAACAACATCATAATCAGTACCTTTACTTAGTTTTTTTCCGGTTTTTCTCGTTGCTTTTCCATCATTACCAATTTTCATTTCATATACTTCAAATGAGTTATCCACTAGCTTTTGAGGAGTCGTATCAAATGTATCCACAACCCACGCATTACTTTGTTCAATCACTTGTTCATTGTAGTTGTATTGAATCGCCCAGGTAATTGTTTGTGTGGTGGTATCATAATGGTTTGCCGATTTACCCAAAGGCTTGATAAATTCGACTTTTACTGTATAAGCATCGGCCATTAAATTTGGATTTTCGTTTCCTGAAACAAATGCGTTATTTTTGAAAGTAGCCAAATAAGGAGCTTCGAGTATCGGCTTTACGTTAGTTGTATACTTCACGCGATAAGCCTTATTAATTGGACTATCAATAAAGGTAAGCTTAAATCCACCACCGTTATCACGTAGACTTCGTATTAAACTTCCATATGGAGCACCTTGTATGACAGTTCCATCCAATTGCACCTCTAACTCATATACTTCAATCGAATTCAAATCAATCTCTAAACCGTCCGGGAGAGTATCTTGAAAGATAGCATTATGAATCTCTTTTTCATGTTTGTTAAAATCTACAACCCAGTCAATCTTACTTGGATTCATGTTTCTATCTGCTGTACCGGATTTAGACATTTCATTCGTGCCTTTTTTGGGTAAAAAATGAACAGTGATTGACTCTCCATGCTGAAATAAAATCTCTTGCTTTAATCCCCCTGAAAACTTGCTCTCATCAAGCTCTCTCCAAACAAAAAAGTTTCCAGTTGTGCTATCGTCAATTTCTTCATTAAACGTGAAAGTTACTTGACCTTCCGGTGAAACAAAATACACAGCATTAACTTCACCGGTTAATTTTCCGTACAACGGGATTCCAGTTTTAAATTTATCTGGGAGATTAAATGTAAATACAGAGCCTGCGCCATATTCATGTCCTGCTTGAACTGCCCATGTATATTCAATCCAAACCCTAGATCCTTGTTCTGGTCGAATGTCTTCGATCGGATTCCCATTTTCACCATCCTTCATTACAACATGTGTAATCAAGTTTTCAGGGATGACCTGCGGAGCGCCATTTAATTGAAAAAATGGCGTGAGTCCCGGAGGTTGTTCAAGAGGTGGTATTTTCTCCTCTTTTTGTGGCATATCCGCCTCTACATAAATATCCTCCTTTTCATTAATTTTATTGTTTTCGTTAACTGGTTGGTCGCTTTCCTTACTATTTTCATCGCTCTCGCTAGCTTGTCGGTCACCCTCCTCACTATTTTCATGATCAACAGTAATAGAGCTATCCCCATTCTTCCCATTTTCAGTTAAGATATTATCACTACTCTCATTCTCATTCTCACTTGCGCTTGTATCGCTATTTTCCACATCATTTTCAGTTGAATTCGATATTGATTCAATTATACTACTATCCTCACCCCCTATTGATTCCGTTGCGGATACGATACTTATCGGTGCGAAAGTTTGAGTTATAAGCATAAGAATCAATATCCAAATCAGAATAGGGTTATTTCGCTTATTCATTTATTCTCACCTCTTTTTTTATGTTACTAATGTTCCTTTTACAATCAGTCGATATATCGGTTTTTTCCTTCGATCATATTCGCACGTAATAAGCGTTATCTCTGCTAAATTACTATTCTCTAAAACACTAAGGTTATCTTGATCCACTACAAAAATAGAAGTAACCTTATAGATGTAGTCACTATTTATAGTTTTAATGATGATTCGATCATTTACTTCTAACTCATTGAGACGGTTAAAATGTTTTCCATACGTTGCACTGTTGTGGCCGGCTAAAACATAATTATTTACGTTTCCAGGACTTCGGTCAGGTTCCACCACCCCAATTCCTACCTTTAACGATTGCTCTTCTGAACCATTAATGATTGGTGACTGTAAATCAATGTTATCGATAGAAATAACACCGACCACCTCGTGTCCATCAATCATGACAGGTATTTCTTTTTTAGTACTTGAGGTAGGTTGAGCAGTTGTCGATAAATTGTCAATCTGATTTGTAATCTGTTTATCGTCTTCCCATTGTTTCAATACTTCAGCTTGTTTTTTTTGAAATACACGGTCCTCTACACTAGGGTATAAGATTAATATGAGGCCATTTAGAATACAGATTGTCGCTATTTTTCTAGAACCCATGTTTTTCAAAAATAAATATAAAGCTGAAAACAAAATCTTCACTTTAAATTCCGAAACTCCTTTCAATTAGATTTTTTTAAAAACGATAAAAGATCAAACTTCTAATTCCTTCTGATTTGCTTACCTTCCATACCACCGCAGGAATAGGTTCGCACTCATATCTTATTCTTTTTAAAGAACAAGTGTCTTTTTTTATATAATGTGTGCTTTATGTAAGTCTAAACTGTCGACAGTTGTTCCCTATAAAGAACATTATATATAGAATCACCTACTATTACAACCGTGTTTTACTATTTTATATAAATAGTTAATAATTATGTTTTCTTTTAAGAACAAATTGAATTTATTCTCTTATTAATCGGCACAGATTTTCTACGAACTTTCACTAGGCGGCCTTTAAGAAGAAGTAAAAAGTGCCCTATAGGGAGTCGTTTAAATGACTTCCTATGGGGCACTATTGATTAAACCGCTTCCGCAACAAATTCCATAAATCCAGTTTGATCCGGCACATAATTAATTTGGTTATTGCTAAAGTAATGGAGTTGTGTTTTATCAATGATAAAATCCAGTCCATCGATGGTAATTTCTTCGTCATTTGGCTGAATGGAATCTTCCAATGTTAATTTCAGCTTTACCAAACAACTGAACCGGAGTTGCAGGCGTATGAACTTTTTTGTTTCTGATACATTTAATCTTCCGTGTAATTCTGTTTTGGCCACATCGGTTATTGAAAACATTGGTCCTCTCCTCCTCTGCCTTTTTCCCAGCAACATTACACTGCTGCTTCTTCCAATCCATCTTTTTCCCAGTCTTTGCAAACATCAACCCACTTTTTGGCATAGGCATACTGAACTAATTCCTCAATCGTTAACTTAATTGCGGAGTTCGCGCTTCCGCATGCTGGGAAAACGGTCTCGAAGCGTTTCATGGAGACGTCGAGATAGACATCCAAATTATTGGCTAATCCAAACGGGCACACCCCACCGATGGCATGTCCTGTTTGTTCAAGAACTTCATCTGGTGTAAGCATTCGAGCTTTGAAACCAAATGTCTGGCGGAATTTCTTGTTGTCGATTTTGGCATCGCCAGCAGCAACAATTAATATCGCTTTATCATCCTCTCCCCTGAATGATAAAGTTTTTGCAATTCGTGCTGGAATAACCCCAATTGTTTCAGCGGCTTTCTCAACCGTTGCACTGGAAGTATCAAATTCCATAACGTCCTTTTCACGATTCCACTTTTTAAAATGAGCTTTTACATTTTCAATAGACAAGTTATACATCCTTTCCTTCATACGTATTATTTAAAATGATATCATATCTTTATAAGAATTAGAAAAATGTGGCTTAGCACGTTTTATTTTGTCGATATTTCACCCTGAAAAAGTGGCAATAAATCGGAAAACCTATAGTAAAATTAGATGAACTATTACAAATTCCCTAATTCACTAAAACGAAAGCACTAATAAATTTATACAACAAGGAGGATGCGTCCAATAAATTTTTTTCTTATTAAGTAAACAAAACAGAAACATTTGTTCAATAATCAAAATCCATACTTTGAAAAAGGCAAACCTGCTTGCGAAACAGGGACGCAAAGCCACAGGTCTAAGTAATACTTTGATAGCTGGGCTACCAAAAGGAATAAACCAGGGGGGAATATGGATACTCAAAGTGCACAGTCGTCTCAGACTCAAAATATTCAACCACCCACAGTAGATTTAGAGTGGTTACAATTGCTTTTAGATGCAAAATCACTAGGACTATCGGTTGAGGACATAAGGATATTTTTAAGAACTAATAGTAACGTGAATTAAATGTGGGATATGAGCCTTTCTAATAATAAACATTTATGATAATATACTATTATAAATCATACGGTTAGGGAGATATAAATGATAGGGAAACGTATCCAAACAATTAGAAAAGAGAAGGGGCTCTCACTATCAGATTTGGCTGCAAAGGCAGGTATTGCAAAATCCTATTTAAGTTCGATTGAGCGGGATATTCAATCAAATCCCTCTGTACATTTTTTAGAAAAAATCGCAGCAGTTTTGGATATTAGTGTTCAATCACTTTTAAATGCTGAAGTCGATGAAGATTCATTAGATCCGGAATGGATTAAACTTGCAAAGGAAGCAGCAGAATCTGGAGTAAGTAAAGAACAATTTCGTGAGTTTTTAGAATTCACAAAGTGGCAGATCGAACAACGAAAATAGAATGAAAATGAATAAAAAAGAAGCTGGGATGGAATCATTTTACTAATTCATCCCAGCTTTTATTTTAGCAAATTTATTAAATTAAACCCTCTTAATCAAACTTATACGTCCAAAAGCGTTCCGTGCTGACCCATGCTAATGCATCTGGGTCCTTGTTCAATAGTTTTTCAGATAAATTATCCATTACTGCACTTGTTTGCGTTTCGTGAGACAGAATGCAGGCAATCTTTTTATCTTGAACAGAAGTGATATCGACAACTAAATCAGGTTCTCCTAATTTTTCAAAGCAGTCATTCGAAAATGCCATGCATTGTAATTTTGGGCGGGTTTCTTTTGGCATTTGTTTCATTGCCTGAACAACTGCTACCCCTGTAGCATCATGGTCAGGATGGACACTATAACCTGGGTAAAATGAAATGACGAGTGATGGGTTTACTTCCTCGATAATCGCCCGAAAACGATTGACCAACACATCAATGTCCTCGAATTCCAATGTTTTATCACGTAAACCGAGCATTCTTAAATCGGTAATACCAATGGCTTTAGTTGCATTTATAAGCTCGCCTTTTCTAATTAATGGAAGTGTTTCGCGATTGGCAATCGGCGGATTTCCCATATGACGTCCCATTTCACCAAGAGTACAGCAAGCATAAGTAACTGGCGTCCCTTTTCCACTATGTAGGCTGATTGTCCCTGATGCCCCAAATGCCTCATCATCTGGGTGTGGAAAAATAACTAAAACATGACTTTCCATTTCCATGATTTACACACACTCCTCTCCTGATTCTGGTTAAAACGGTTCTTTACTTAGCTGGCAGGCAACCGCAAGTTTGCCATTAGCATCGTGCCCCGCTAATAAGAGACGATTTTTTTCATCGACCTCCCAATGGGTTAAGCCTTCCGCATATACCCATCCGCTTTCCATTTTCATGCCGACACGGTAGGGTCCGTTCCCTGTGATTTTGGCATGCTGATAACGAATTAAACCGTTCCGAATATATGCCCCTACTGTCATAACAGATTGGTCTTTATGGGAAGCATAGGCACCATTCGTTGTTTCTAAATGTAAATAAAGATCTTGTTTATTGAATTCATCAAGTTTGTTTTGTACTTCCGAAGGGTTAATGGGTTTCACATAGATCCTCCTTCATGTTAGTGTTATTATTTATTTTAACCTTAGTTCTCACCATTCTCAATTTCATTGAGACCATCTACATCCAAAATCGTAATCTTGCGCTGACCGGACATAGAAATCAGACCTTGGTCTTGGAAGGATGATAAACGTCTGCTTAACGTTTCGCGTGTCATTCCTATATACGATGCTAAGTCTTTTTTACTCATGGGCAAGGTAATTTGAATCGCTTCATACTTGGAGCCAGTTTTCTCATCAGCTGCTGACAACTCTAATAGGTAAGAGGCTAAACGTTTTTCTGAATCCTGTGAGCTAATACTTTCGATATTTTTTTCTGTTTCATTTAATCTCCTACTGAATTCTTCAATAATTTTCAATGAAATCGATGGATTTGATAACAACATCTCTTTCATTTCGGATTTATGAATTGCACAAATTTCAGTATCCTTCATTGTCTCAGCATAGCTTGTTAATGACTCATCAGTAAAAAGGGACAGCTGCCCCATGAAGTCGCCGGGCTCCATAATCCTAATTATTTGTTCTTTCCCAGATTCGGACAGGCGATATATTTTCACCTGTCCTTTGTGTACAATATATAAATGTTCCGAAGGTTCACCAGCCCTGAAGACCATTTCGCCTTTTTTAAATGTTTTTGTTTTGCTTGTTTTGACAATTTCAAGCATCTCATCATATTGCAAATGATTAAAAATCGGGACAATTGATATACAAAGGCTTTTCATATCTTGCTTATTTTCATCGTGATGATGACAGCAATGTTCCATTCAAAGAGCTCCTGTTCTTTTTATACTATTCTGCAGTTGCCATTGCAGTAGCTGGGGCATCATGTATACCGTCTCCTACCATTGCAACATTAAATCCATTATTTTTCAACTCTTTTATCTTATTTACTTTATCTTCAGGGAGAAGCTCTGCAAATACTCCATCAAATTTTTCCTTTTTGCTATAATATATAATAAAAGAAGAATTTTTAATGGGGAGGAAAATAAATTGCCAGCAGATACATCACAAATCAACATCCGAGAGTTAACGACATACTCCGAACTTTTAGATGTGCAACGACTTGAAAATCTAATATGGAATGAATCCCCTATTCCCCTTCACCAAACGTTCACCTCTATTCAAAACGGGGGTTTAATATTAGGGGCCTATATAAATGGGGCTTTGGTTGGATTTAGTTACGGCTTTGCCGGTTTTAAAAATGGAAAGACCTATTTATGCTCGCATATTCTTGGGATTCACCCAGAACACCAAGAAAAAGGGATAGGGGCTCTGTTAAAGGAAGTGCAATGTCAAAAATCGCTTGAAATGGGCTATTCGATGATGACGTGGACGTATGACCCGCTTGAAAGCAGAAATGGTTATTTTAATTTATCGAAGCTGCACGCAATATGCCGTACCTATGTTGAGAACTGTTATGGTGACATGGTTGATGATTTAAATGCTGGTCTTCCATCTGACAGATTCAAAGTGGAATGGTGGTTCAATAGCCCGTTTATTGGGGGAAAGCAGCAAATCGAAGTCCAAAATGAAAAGTCTCCATTTCAAATTGAAATAACAGAAAAAGGGTTACCTAAATTAATGAACGTTACTACTATTCTAGAAACGATCGTAAAAAATCGAACATTGGAACAAATTCTTGTGCCGGTTCCCACCCATTTTCAACAACTAAAGAAAGAAGATTTTGAGCTTGCATTGGATTGGAGATTAAAAAGCAGAAAGATCCTTCAAACCCTATTTTCCAATCGCTATGTCGCTATTGCCGTTAATAAAAATAAAGAAAATGTCGTCAATGATTATCTATTCGTTAAGGAAGATTTGATCAAAGAACCCCGTGTTTTTGGATAACCATTTTTAAAGTGAGGATGAAATATTATGCTAATAAAAGAAGTTGTGTTACGCCATCTAAAAATGAATATGAAATTTGATTTTACAACAAGCTTTGGAACCATTCGGGATAAGGAATTTATTCTAGTAGAGGCAAAAGATGAAAACGGGGTGAGCGGCTGGGGTGAATCCGTTGCCTTCACCGCCCCTTGGTATAATGAAGAAACATTAAAAACAAATTGGCATGTGTTAGAGGACTTTCTTATCCCCGCTATTTTACATAAAGACATTGAGCATCCTGATCTTGTTAATGACATGTTTCTAAGCATTCGCAAAAATAATATGGCCAAAGCAGCCATTGAGGGGGCTGTCTGGGATTTATATGCCAAGCGTTCGGGACAACCGCTTGCGACAGCACTTGGTGGTCCTAAAAAAGAAATCGATGTGGGCATAAGCATTGGTATTCAAAAAAACACTGCGGATTTAATAAGCTTGATCGAAACAGCCATAAATGAAGGCTACAAGCGGATTAAGGTTAAAATTAAACCAGGTAAAGATAGTAAAATCTTGAAAGAAATTCGCAACCATTTTCCAACCTTGCCGTTAATGGCCGATGCCAATTCTGCCTATCGTTTGGATGATATTGAGCAATTAAAGGCGCTTGATGAATTTAAGTTAATGATGATCGAACAGCCACTAGCTTCCGATGATATTATTGATCACGCTGCCTTGCAAAAGCAAATCAAAACTCCTATTTGCCTTGATGAAAGCATTCTTTCCTATGATGATGCAAGAAAAGCAATCGAGCTTGGAAGCTGTAAGATTATTAATATTAAAATCGGTCGCGTTGGCGGTTTAACGGAGGCAAAGCGGATCCATGATCTTTGTTTGGAAAAGGGAATTGGAGTATGGTGCGGTGGCATGCTTGAAGCCGGTGTCGGCCGTGCCCACAATGTCGCTCTTACGACACTGTCTAATTTCAGTTTACCAGGAGATACAGCCGCATCCTCTCGTTATTGGGAAAAGGATATCATAACTCCTGAAGTAACCGTTCATAACGGAATGATTACTGTACCTGATGGTCCGGGAATTGGCTACGATATTGATATAAATGCAGTCAATGAATACACTGTTTTTGAAAAAGTATATAAATAAATAGAGAAAGTGGCTTCCCATTATTCGTGAAGCCACTTTTATGTATGTATATTATTCTATATGCTGCTTACAGTAATCAACAATGAATTCTTTCTCATCATCCTCAAGTTCTAGATCTATGTATTCATTTGTAACACTTTCAAAGAATTGATATTGCGCTACCCTTACTGCATCCTCCGCTACAGCTATAATCGCCTTTAAATATACACCCTTTTCAGAAAATAAATCATCATCCTCAGGCACTTCAATTTGTAAAATAAATTCATATCGATCCCCTGCTAAAATTCCTGTTGGATCTTGAAGTTTTTCTACTGTATGACTAGTGATTTCCATATGTTATTCCTTCCTTTCAGGAGCTGTATTACATTTTCCTACATTAGAGAATACAGTGGTGTCATTAAGTAAATCAAGGTGTCTCGGACAAAAGATCCTTGACACCTTTTCTATTTCTACTTTTATCTAAAATTAACATTCATCTCAGCCACAATTTTCGCTAGACGAACATTGGAAACTGCTAATTCTGCTAAAGTAACTTCTTTTTTCGGTTGAAATTGTTGGTTAGCATCTTTTGTAAAAATACCAAGACCGTTGGCTAAGGCAATATGACCTAGATATTTTTCATTCATTTCCTTTGTATCTTTAAAGTTCATCGCAAAGATATCTTTATGGTCAGCCACAACCTGTAGACCAAGAGCACGTGTATACCAATATGCTAATTCTTCTTTTGTCAGCTTTTCCTCTGTATTAAATGTCTTCATCGATGGATCAATAATCTTTTGTTCGGCCGCCCGTTCAATAATATTGTATAATGGGTGGTCCGGTTTAATATTTTCATAGGTTTGCTGCTTATCTTGACCTATATCTCTAAACTGCGGTTGATAATCATAAAAATTAGCGAGCGATTTATATAAAATCTCTAATGCTTCCCCTTTTGAAACCGTGCGATCCGGATTGAACGTAGCAGGGTCCTCTACCTTGATAATATTGGCATCAAGCAGGAAGTTCAATTCGTCACTTGCCCATGAATGGCTGATTGTTGGCTTCTCTTTTGCTGTGTTTTCACCTGCATAGGAATACTTTTCCCAAGCCCCACTGATCGCATTGAAATAAGTAGTATCATCTTTTTGATTAACCGTATAGATTAAACGATAATCTTCATCGCCAATTGGAGAATTCGCTGTATACATTAATTTCAGATCGAGATTTCCTTTGATGGCTTTCAATGCTTTTTCGCGGTCAATTGCTTTGTTTACATCTGGCCAGTCCGTCACTTTATTGTAATTAACATTCAAAGAATAAAGCTCTCCATCTTCTGCCGAAACACTAACGCTAATTT
Organism: Caryophanales bacterium; assembly: GCA_012840465.1. Lineage (GTDB taxonomy): Bacteria > Bacillota > Bacilli > Bacillales > Bacillaceae_J > Schinkia. The sequence goes on along the minus strand of DULJ01000061.1, from coordinate 42,969 downwards.
CGTTGCCACTTACGATAATCCCGTCTTTGACGCGCGGAAAGTTGAAGTAATACTCGTTCCCTTCTTTCCGGTAGCCGCTACCTGTTCCATCTAATGGATAGGCATATTGATTCAGATTAGATGGTGCATACTGCTTCAAATACTCCATTGCTTTCTTTAAAGCCTGTTCTTCAGTAATCTTCGGCTTCACATCTTTCATTTCTTGTAGGTCCATGAAATAAAAGTCCCGATTTTGATTATAGTAATTTAGTATCTCACCTGTTTCTTTATTAATCTCAAGTGATGAACCAGATCCACCTGAGCCTTCATAATACATAAAGTGGATACTGTACGTTTTTATTCCACCACGTTCTGTCTCTTCAATTCCTTCAATTGACAGCCTAACATTATCCTTCTTAGGCTTAAGTATTTTTTCAGCTAATAATTTTGCATCTTCCTTTGTAAGCGCATTGCTTGACTTTCCAGTATTTTGACTATTCAGCATTTTGATTTCTTGCTTTTTCGGTAAATCCTTGTAAAACTTTTCACCAATTTTGAAATCTTTCGTTTTTGCATGAATCCCCATGATAGCAGGGTCTGGCACATAGGTAAGCTTAACTGAGGCTTTGTCATTTAAATAGTCGTAATCGACTAGATAGCGTAAGTCAAGCTGTAGGTTGTCTTTCAGAATTTGTAATGCCTCATTCTTTGCAATTAAATTACTTTTGCTTTCGAAATTGGCCTTATTTTCAGTCGAGAAGCCAATATAAAACTGTGTCACTTCACCATTTCCAAGTACAGTGATATTAGCATTTCTATATTGAACGGGAACCCCATTTTCAAGCTTATCATATGTAAAATGATACATGACAGGTTCAGTTAATGGCCGATTCGTATTCGCATAATAGTCGAAATTTTCGTCTGATAATTGATATTGTCCATTAAGCTTTACTTTTTCTAAAAACTTTGTTGCTGTTTTTTGTGCTTCTTCCTTCGTTACCTTTGCTGGGAATAAGGCATCCTTCTTATCGGCAGGATCGTAATAGAAAGAAATTAATGACAAATCTTTACCAGCAAATGAGAAATGGCCGTTCATTTGTTTCCCTGCGCCCATTTCTTTATAAAAATGAAGGTCGTACGTTTCCAACCCCATTCCTGGTCTAGACGGATTAAAACTGACATGGAAATCCCTGCTGCTTACCATATCAAATTGATTTGGAAACAATTCTTTTACCTTTGCGATTAATTTTTCCTTATCAACATCTTGGACGGAAGCTTCCGAGGCCTGCACAATAGCTCCCTGCTCTGTTACCATAACGGTTTTCATCTCCTCAGCACGGACAGTGTTAATCGGCAGCAATGCAGATAAAGCAAGGGCCGATGAGACGTAAATAACTCCAACCTTTTTAATAGACAATTTAAAAACCCCTCCTCCTATATTTTCCTACAATTAATATAGACGAAAATAAGAAAGGAAAGGTTTCATTAAAATTAATTTTTTAAAAATCTTATATTATTTAATTACTGTGGGTTCCAATACAGGCTCAAGCATAGTGCCATTTTTTTCGTAGTTTGTATGCCAAGAAAATGCCTTTTCTAAAACATGTGGAGTTTGCCCACCTTTTGTAAGTGCTTCGTAATAATAATCACGTAATTGAGCACGATACATAGGATGTGCACAATTTTCAATCAATAGTTCTACGCGCTCTCTTGGTGCCAAGCCACGTAAGTCTGCATATCCTTGTTCAGTAACAATAACATCAACATCATGTTCTGTATGGTCAGTGTGTGAAACAAAAGGAACAATACTAGAAATGTCTCCGTTTTTCGCAATCGATTTCGTTACAAATATCGCTAAACGAGCGTTTCTTGCGAAATCTCCAGAACCACCAATACCATTCATCATATGGGTTCCGCGTACATGTGTTGAATTCACGTTTCCATAAATATCAACTTCAAGAGCTGTATTAATCGAGATTAAGCCCATACGACGGATTAATTCAGGATGGTTGGAAATTTCTTGCGGTCTTAACATTAAACGATCTTTATACTTTTCGAAGTTTCCGAACACTTCTTTCATTTTTTCTTCAGAAATTGTAATCGAACTGCAAGAAGCGAACTTCACTTTACCAGCATCAAGAAGATCAAAAACGGCATCCTGTAATACTTCAGAATAAACTTCTAAATCTTCAAATTCAGATTCAACTAAACCATGAAGGACTGCGTTTGCAACAGATCCAATTCCTGATTGTAAAGGTGCAAGACTATTAGTTAATCTTCCCGCTTTAATTTCATTTCTTAGAAACTCCATTAAATGGTTAGCCATGATTTGTGTCTCTTCATCTGGCGGTACGATATTGGATGGTGAATCCATCTCATTACTGATTACGATTCCTTTAATTTTATTGATATCAACTGGAATACCAATTGTACCGATACGATCAGATGGAGCTATTAATGGAATGGGCTTGCGCTCACCCTGTTTTCCAGTATCATAAATATCGTGAACTCCTTCCAACGTTTCTGGATGTGCTAAGTTAATTTCAATAATTATATTTTTAGCATGTTCTGCGAAAATGGCTGAATTACCAACTTGGGTAGTTGGAATGATCATTCCGTCTTCAGTAATCGAAATCGCTTCCAAAACTGCATAATCAATAGGGACTACGCCTGAACGAATGAACTCCGCCACTTCCGAAAGATGCGTGTCAACGAAATAAAAATCTCCGTTATTGATACCTTTACGCATAGTTGGATCGGCTTGGAAAGGTGAACGTTTGTTCAGAATTCCAGATTCAGCAAGTAATTTATCAGTGTCTTTCCCCAAAGAAGCTCCTGAATAAACATTTACTTTAAAAGATTCAGTTTCAGCACGCTTTATTAATGCACGTGGTACAACTTTAACATCCCCAGCTCTTGTGAATCCACTAAATCCCAATGACATTCCATCTTCTATCCAGCTTGCAGCTTCTTCAGCAGTTACAACTCGATTAAGAAGTTCCTCATTACGAATGCGATTCTTGAAATTCTCCACTTCTACTCCCCCTGTAGATGTATTTTTATAAATATTTTACAGGAAATTCGTCAAAACAGGCTGGGTTTTGGATAGAATTACGAAAAAATCTGATAAACCAGAAACTATCAGGATGGAACAGAAGGATTTAAACACCCAGCAATTTCCTGAAATAACTAGAATAGGATTGACTGACTGGAATTTCGGTTCCGTCCCTCATTTCTAACAGAAAGGTCGAATGTGTGTCAGGATGAATCATTTTAATTTGGGTTACGTTCACTATGAAGGAACGATGGCATCTGATGAACGTTTCCTTCGGCAAGTAATAATCAAATTCATTTAGGGAATCCTTATGCGTTCCAGAGCATTCCTCTGTGATTACATATGTTTTGCGATTTTTTGCTTCCAAGTAGATTACTTTTTCAAAAGGGACCGGAATCCACCCTTCATTAATCTTTACAGTGACAACAGATGTGGCACTAGATAAGGTTGGGAAGATAGCCGTTATACACCCTTGTTTTCCCTCTATTGAAAAAGGAACAGCCATCCCGTAGTATGGCACACCAAATACATCTCTGCTGATAAACTCGGAGACCTTTTGCCCATTCAGCAGCGCTTTATATGTAATGGTCCCTTCCTTAACCGGATCACCAGGCTTTATCTTAAGATTGATCCGTTTACTTGGGCGATAATATATATACTTGTCTCCATTTGAGACTGCAATAGATGTTTCATCCGAAAATAACTCGCCTACTACATCAATAAGAATCGATAATGAAAATTCGCCCATTTTATACCTCTCTAAATTTTTTTTTAATTTCAACTTTTATTATAGCTATTAATTCCACATTATTCCTCTAAAAATTATGAAAAAAGAGTGACCGAAAAAACGACCACTTCTAAAAAAATGATTACTCAACAAAGCCAGAAAACAAAATCTGTTTGGTTTCTTTAGATCTTAACAATTCATAGTCAATTTCGATTGCCGTTACATTATTTTTGTAATTCTCATCTTTTATTGTTACTTTTAGAACAACATTTAGATCCGTTTGGTTTACTTGATAATTTTCGGCAGGTATATAATTTTCTAGTAAATTTAATTCTTTTGCCTCTTTTTCAGTGATAGCCTCATTTGTATTGGCTAGGGTTGAACCTTTTTCATCAACAAATGCAGTTACTGAAAGTGCTTCATCATCAGCCGTTAAAAAAGATCCATCTGTTTTAATAAACCGAATTTCTTTAATAACCGGCTTTGCGTTTCCATGGTATTGCATATCATAGCTTAAATACATTGGTTCATTTACTTTTACCTTATCTTTTTGAATGATCGTATAGTTTGTTAATCTAAATTCATCGACATTCGTTAAATTAACATAGTATAGCCACCCTACTAAAACTAGGAATAATACAATAACAATTGCTACGATTTTTTTCATAAATGTGATCTCCCCTTAGTTCTTAGCAATTCTAATCATTTATTATATGAATATTTTAAACAAACCACAATGGAATATCCAGATTTGACTATTTTTGTTCACATTTAAGTCTGAATGCTATAATAAATATATAAATACTAGGAAGGATTGATAGTTTTGGAAAAAATGATGTTTATTGAAACAGGGATGGGTATTGATGTTCATGGTCAAGATATTACCCGTGCCGCAGTACGTGCTGTAAAAAATGCGATCCATTATAATTCAATGCCTGGCATTCGTTCTGTATTGCCGAATAATAGCTTGGACAATATGTGCGTCAATGTAAGACTCGCTGTTCCTTGTGACAAAGAAAACCTTGACATTGAAGCCGTTAAAGCAGCTCTACCTTTCGGAAAAGTAACAGTTGAAGTTGTTGATGGTGGCATGCTTACAACAAGCGGGATTGTTTTAGAGGAAAAAGGCGACAAAAACGATCAAATGTACATCGTTATTGCTGCTGTTGAGGTTGGATATTAGAAAAGCGTAAGCGCCATATACTCTTACTCTTAACATTTAAAAGGAGCTGACGCCTGTCAGCTCCTTTTAATTCATGACTATTCCACTTTTACAGTCCAACCGAATGGATCTGGTTCTGTTCCATATTGGATACCTGTTAACGTATCGTATAGCTTTTTGGAAATTTCGCCTGTTTTTCCATCGTTAAGAATAACTTTTTCATTTTTCCACAAAAATTCTCCAACAGGTGAAATAACAGCAGCTGTTCCTGTTCCGAACGCTTCCTCTAGCTTTCCATGTGCAGCTGCCTCATAAATCTCTTCAATAGAAATCCGACGTTCTTCTACCGGTACATTCCAGTATTTTAAAAGTTGAATAATGGAGTCCCTTGTAATACCTGGGAGAATACTTCCATTCAACGCCGGTGTGATGACTTTGCCATCAATTTTGAAGAACATGTTCATACTGCCCACTTCTTCAACGTATTTATGTTCTTTTCCGTCCAGCCATAAAACCTGGGAATATCCTTTTTCACCGGAAATTTCTTGAGCCTTTAAGCTTGCTGCATAATTTCCACCTGTTTTTGCTTCACCTGTACCACCTTTGACTGTTCGAACATACTCATCTTCTACTTGGATTTTGACAGGGTTTAAGCCTTCTTTATAATAAGCACCTACTGGTGACATGATAATAATAAACATATACTCTGATGATGGTGCAACGCCTAGATAAGGTTGTGTTGCAATGATGAATGGACGAATATATAGGGATGTTCCTCCCGCATTTGGAACCCAGTCTTTATCAATTGAAACTAGCTGCTTTAATGCCTCTAAAGCAAATTCCTCATCAATTCGCGGTATTACTAATCTGTCATTTGAACGGTTTAATCTCTCGAAGTTCTTATTTGGTCTAAATAATTGAACCTCACCGTCTTTCGTGACATAAGCTTTCATTCCTTCAAAGACCGTTTGTCCATAATGAAAAACAACGCATGAAGGTTCCAATGTAAGCGGCTGATAGGGTACGATTCGAGGATCATGCCAGCCTTTTCCTTCTTTATAATTCATAATAAACATATGATCCGTAAATAATTTACCAAATTGCAATTTATCAGCATCTGGTTTTGGTTTTTTAGTCGAGCTTAAATCAACTTTGATGGTTTGATCAAGCATCTGTGTCATCTCCTTGTACGATAAAAAAGTCATATTAAAAATAAATTCACTTTCTATTGTAAATCTAAAATGCGAAGGATAACAGACTTTTATGAAAATTTTTTTAAAGTTGCAATCTATATGAATAACATGGTATAATACTTTTTGCGATGAGCTGAATTGTGTAAGCCGATTGACACGTCCTTTTAGGGAATGCATGAATGTGGCATGCAGTCAATCGCCTCAATGCGAGAAAGGGCACTTTAAATTATAAGGTGCCCTTTTTATTTTTAGATATTTACAAATTGAAAAAGAAATGATAATATTTAAAACATAGTAATCTTATCGGGAAAATTGAATAGGTGATTATCAAGAGTGAACGAGAGAATTGGCTCAATGACTTCACAGCAACCTCCCCTACCGGGAAAGGTGCTCCTACCAACAAAGCCCTGCTTTGGTTGATAAAAGTGTGTATAAAAACTCCTTTTGCAACGAGCAGAAGGAGTTTTTAAGTCCAAATTATTTTAGAAATGGAGAGATCATAATGACAATGACTAAATATGAAGTAATCCCAGGTGCAGAATCCTTTTACATAAAAGGAAATGATATTGGAATATTATTAATTCACGGCTTTGTTGGGACGCCACAAAGTATAAAATTCGTTGGAAATCAGCTTGCAGAAAAAGGGTTTACTGTCTATGCCCCACGCTTAAAAGGTCATGGGACGCATTCCAATGAGCTCGAAGGAACTACCTTTCATGATTGGCTCACAGAACTTGAACAAGCCTACTACAAACTAAACTCAATTTGTTCCCATGTTTTTATTGCCGGGCAGTCAATGGGAGGAGTTTTATCGCTAATTTTAGCTAACAAAGTAAATCCAGCTGGTATTATTACAATTAATGCGGCCTTTTCTGTCCCAGGATATGAGCTATATAAAGATGAAGATGACCTAAAGTACGTTCATGAGGGAAAACCTGATATTAAGGATGACAGTGTAATCGAAATTACTTACCCTTCCATACCTGTTCATGCAATTAAGCAGCTGTTCGGTCTTATTGATCTTGGCAAAGACAGTCTTTCACATATAACAAGTCCTCTTCTACTATTTAAATCTTTAGATGATCATGTAGTCCCAGCTGAAAGTACAGACTACGTTTATCATAATGTTTCATCATGGTCCAAACAAATTGTCGGATTAACGAATTCATATCATGTTGCCACCATGGATTTTGATAAATTTACTATTGTTAATCAAACAGCAAACTTTATTAAAGAAACTGTTGCAGAAGCAACAACACAGTATAAAGTTTCGTAAAATAGTTAGGGAGAGGCATTATTCGCCTCTCCCTATACATATTTTAGTATTTGTTCAATCGCTTCAGCTACAGTTTCTACAACGAAATTCGCTTCTTTTTTTACATCAGGATGTGCTGAAGACATTGCAAAGCTATTTTTTGTTAATTGGAACATAGGAATGTCATTATAGGAATCCCCAATGCAGGCAATCTCATCGGGTGATAAACCTACGTTTTCCATTAGAATTTTAATCGCATTTCCCTTACTAATATTTTTAGGCAATACATCTAGTATTTTGGACTCTGAAATAAAGGTGTCTAATTCATTTGGAAAAGTATCTATTAATTTCTTTTGTAATTGTCTAATTGTATTTTCGGCACCATTTATTATTATTTTCGATGTATGTATTGATTTTCCTATCTTTGCTTTCAATTCTTTTTCTTCTTCAATCGGGCTGAAAAGCCTTTCTTCAATTTTACGGATTACTTCATCTTTTACTTCAACATATTCCTTATCCATCGTTGATAAAATTGTAATGACGTCTTCACCGATTATTCGTTCATACAATTTTAGTGCCATCGCCGGTTCAAAAGAAGTCCGATGAAGCTCCAAATCATCACTAGAAAAGACAAAAGCTCCATTTTGGCTAATGCGATGAAATTTACTGCCTCCAATTATTTTAGCCACTGCTTGTATATCAAGATCCTTTCGTCCTGAAGCTAAACAGAAATCAATGCCATGCTCTATGGCGGCATGAATGGCGTTAATATCATCATCATGAACCTTATTATCAAAACTTAGCAGCGTTCCATCTAAATCACTTATTATCATCTTAATCATTGACTTTTCTCCTACAAAATAATGTTAAATAAATGAATGGATTAATTATTTCTTACTTATCTTAACCTATTATACCGTTTGAAAACAAAAAAGGTTGTCAAACGTGACTATTTCACATTTTAAACAACCTTATATTCTATGAATCTGTTTTCTTTTATTTCATTTTCATTTCTAAAAGAACTGCTGTTTCATTAAAGGATTTTTCCACTAAAGCTTGGGATCGAATGTACACTGGTTTAAAAAGGATGAGCATCGATAACGCAACAATACCTGCAAATAAAAATAATCCTGAATAGCTAAAATGACTCACAATGAGCCCTAATACGCAGGACCCTACAGCTATGCCAATATCGAAAAAAGTTAAATAAGTAGCGGTTGCATGCCCGCTTCTGTTTTTCCCAGCGAATTGAACAGCTAAAGTTTGAAGGCATGGACCTAGACTACCATAACCAATTCCAATGAAAACTGCAGAAATGATCAGCAGTAAGGCCGATTTCGTAATCGTTAATAATAATAAACCGATAGAAAATACAATAATTAACGGATAAATAACGATGGCTGGACCTTTCATATCGAATAACCGACCAACAAATGGTCGCGCAATAAGCATGGAAGTTGCAAAAACGATAAAGAAATAACTAACAGCTTCTAATAAACCAAGAGATTTTGCAAAGATCGTTATATAAGAAAGTATACTGGAATAAGCAAAAGTAAGTAATAGAGCCATGATTGCAATTGGAATTGCCTTTTTTTCAAACAAGTCATTCATACTAAATTTAAAATTACTATGTAATCGATGGATTTCAAGCTTCGGAACCCGTATGAATGCTGTTATGAAAACCGTGCCAACCGATAACACAGTTAGTAAAATGAATAAGGTTTGGAAACTTGCCGCATGTCCTAAAAGAGCTATCGTAATAAAGGGACCAGCAACGATGGCTATATTCATGGACATTGTAAAATAGCCTAAACCTTCCCCTCGCCTATGCTCAGGAACGATATCCGCTGCGATCGCATAAGTAGCTGTTGTAATCATACTGAACCAAATGCCATGGAAAAAACGAAGAGCCATTAAAGCAAAAAAGTTAATGATCCAAAAGTGCATAATTGTCCCGATCATATAAAAAATCAAACTCACTATAAGTGTTTCTTTTCTTCCGAACAGCTCCAATATTTTTCCGGAAAAAGGCCTAACTATGATAGCTGAAATTAACAACATAGTCACAACTAACCCAGCCTGCGCTTCACTGCCTTTCAATTCATCTAATACATAGATTGGTAAAGCAGTAATGAATGAATAATAGACTATAAAAAGGAAGAAATTCGTTAAAAATAATAAGACAAAGTTTTTTGTGAATATTCGTTCGCTTGCTTCATTTTCCACTGACAGCACCCTTTCCAACAGTTGAAACTGTTATAAGGAATACTATAAAATCTACCCCCACATTTGTAAACTTATTTATTTAGAAACTTAAAAAAGATGTAATGATTATCATTACATCTATAATTAATACATTTTTAATATTGCTTAGAATAATGGCTTTGTTTGACCATAGCAGCATGCGCTTTTTCAATAATGTCTGCCAGCACATCTCCTTTATAGACCCTGCCAAATTTCGTATTTTTTTGATAAAATTCAACGATGTCATCCAGCATTTGAACCGTTTCAATTGGCACTCTTAAATTCAGTTGAACCCTTGTTTGATCAGTCATTTTCATTACACGCCCTTCAGCTATGATACTGATATCAAATTGATACCTAATTACTATCTTAAAACTATCCTATTGATATCATATACCATTTCCCATTCACTGGCAATTATGAAATTAACACGTGAGCTGCGCCAATGATGACCGCTACAATCATAAAGCCAAAATGAAGCGAACGATATTGTTTGCTTCCTTTATTTTTCATCAAGAGGACACCGAAGATAGCGGCAATGGCCATAAGTCCAACAGAAATCATCCCTGAAATTTCATCAAATTCGAATTCCCTTTCATTGATATACATTATTATCCCATGGATCGTGCTTAATATAATGGCTAACGCCCCGATCCAAATATGCGATTTACCTAATATTTTTAAAGCAGAAATAATCCCGCTTTTAGCATTGGGAAATTTCTTAATTAAACGTCGGGAACCTCTTCTTAATGGCATTAATGCCCCTGCACCAGCGATGGCAATCACCGTACCCCAGCCCAATACTTCTCCGCCTTCTTTTAGGACTTCATTTTCATCATGTTTATCATAATGGCCGTTGTAGGATTCACCTTCGCGATATTTATGATGATCATCATCGTCATCAGCAAAGCTTGGCTGGGCAACAAATGATAGGATAAACAAAAGCAATATTGCAAGAATGCTGCCCACTATTTTTTTAGTCTTAACGTTCATTTTAATTCATTTCTCCTTTTCTATTTTGTCAATGGGAGAAGAATAGAGAATGTCGTCCCTTTTCCTTCTTCACCGCTTTTTACTTCCAATTTGCCATTATGAACTTGCACAATCCAATTAGCAATCGACAATCCAATTCCACTGCTTCCTTTATCCCTTGACCTTGCTTGGTCTACCCTATAAAAACGATCAAATATTCTTTTTTGATGTTCTAACGGAATGCCTACACCTGTATCCTTAACATCAATCCTAATTTGATTATTTTCCTTTACTGACGAGATTAGGACATCTCCCCCCGGTACATTATATTTAATGGCATTATCCACTAAGATAAACAGCAATTGTGTTATTTTTTCCTGATCACCAAAGACCATTACTTCGTTTTCAAGTTCAGCACTCAAATGAACACCAGCCTTTTCGGCTTCATACTGAAATTTTCGTTGTAATTTTTCAAGAACGCTTGTTATCGAAAACCAGTCTTTGTTAATTTGTTCTTTGCTAAGATCGGAACGGGCTAGGAGCAATAAATCATTAACGAGATGTGTCATTCGTTTGACTTCATCTTTTAAATCTTCCAACACCGTAACAGAAAATGGTGATAGATTTTCACGATCTTCTGCCTCAATTACCTCCAGTGAAGATTGTAAAATACTAAGCGGTGTCCTTAATTCATGGGAAGCATCTGCAGTAAATTCTTTTTGTCTTTTAAAGGCGTTGGATATTGGCACCATCGCTCTTCCCGCCATCCAATAGCCTAGTAAGGCGGAGGCGGCAATAAAGATAATTGATAGAACGATTAATATGAATAGAAGTGTTTGTATGACTTCTGCCTCTTCTGATATATTGGTACCTGCATAAATAGAGCCTAAATAACTACCGTGTTCAAAGATGGGGCTGCCAGTTAGAAGTAAATCTTCTTTTGATCCATCTTCCAAATAAACACGTATCTTTTTTACTTCATCCTCTTTGGGCTGCCAGTTCTTGATTTGAGATAAAATTTCAGATCGAATCGCCGGATTGTTTTCATCCCCGTCAATTAAAGTCCCGTCTCTTGATATAACAAAATAAAATGTTCTTGCTTTCGGTTTATATTCAATCACATCTTCTTTATCATGCCTTTTTTCTTTCTTTTTAAAATACCATTCATATAAATCCTCACGATGGTCTTTCATTTCCTTATGTGCTAAGGCAATTGTTTTCTCTTTTTGGTCACTTGTCACAATAGAAAGCAATGAAAAATAGGTGATTAAAATAAATGAAATCAGAAAAATAATGAGAAAACTCGTAAATAATAGAGTTAATCGCCATTGGGTGTGGTTAAACAGTTTATTTTTCAATTTTATAACCTACTCCCCTGATATTATGAATGAGGTGAGAGCCATCATCTTCAATTTTTTTTCTTAATAAACGTACTAGAGCATCTAAATTATTGCTATTTACTTCAGCATCATAGCCCCAAATTCGATCGATCAACAACTCTCTAGGTAGGGTTTGGTTTGGGTTACGTAAAAATAGTTCTAATAGTTGGTATTCTTTTGGAGTCAATTGAATTTCCTGGCCATCCTTCTCAACTATATGGGTGACAACATTTAACTGAATGGATCCAACTGTTAGAATTTCGTCTTGTACCAATGGTTTAGAAATTCTCCGCTGCAAAGCACGGATTCTCGCAAACAACTCCGCAAATTCAAATGGTTTAACAATGTAATCGTCGGCACCGTAATCAAGCCCTTTTACACGGTCTTCCAATCCGTCCTTTGCAGTTACCATTAGAATCGCCCCATCATATCCGTATGAACGCAGCTCTTTACAAACCGTAATCCCATCCTTTTTCGGCATCATCCAATCTAAAATGATCAAATCATAATTGGAATTTTTCGCAAAAAGGAGGGCATCTTCCCCATTTTGAACCCAGTCTACTTGATGTTTTTCCTTTTTTAACATATGAACAACTAGATTCCCCAATCGTTTATCATCTTCTGCTAAAAGGAGTAACATTTTTAACCAACACCTTGTCTTTTTAACTCTATTATATAGCAAAATTTCCCTATGCACTGACTACCTTTTTTGTTTTTGCTTTAAGAAGAAGCAATTTTACAATTAATAATGATAGAATGATCGCAAGTGTGCTTGCATAAAGGATGATCGCCCATCCGTTACCAGCATCTGTCCCTAACATAATTCCATGGATACTGATGAGAATAACCATTGGCAACGCTAAGCGGTGTATCTTCTTCCATACTTTGGCTCCCACTTTTTTCATTAAATCTCCTGATATGAACAGGAGTACCATAATGTATAAAGAGATCGTGCCTAAGCCATTTAATAGTGGTGCATCATTCGTTGTAAATGGAATAAAAATTCCCACCAATGAATAGGGTTTGTATGTGTCAATATTCAGAAGCAATCCGTGAAATAAACCAAACAATAAACTAAACCATCCAGCTGATTGATGGGTAATCTGCAAAAGTTGATTTGTTTTAGGTTTGGCAGCTTTTATACTAAACAATAGGCCACATGCCACTGACACAAAAAGTAAGAAATAGGAAGCCAATCCTGCCGCACGAATGAACTCCCATGTTGGTAAAGCCATCTTACATCACCATCCTTGTTACATATTTTTTTACTGATTGACTAATAGCCACTTGACCATCATTTTTAACTAGAATGCAGCCTGCATGTGGAAAGTGCTTCGTAAGCCATGGTATTGCCTCTTTAAAATTGTGCATACACAATATTTTGGCTACTACATCAGCTTCTGCGGTAGTGGATGAGAAAGCCGTAGCTTGTACGATATCACTTTGGGAGGGGCTTCCTTCTTTTCCATTTAAAATATGGTGCACACGTTTCCCACTGGCATTCCAGCTTCTATATAACGTATTGGAAGTTGCAATTCCCCCATTTTGCATCTTGAATTGAATGATATCTTTATTGCTTAGTTCCGGGGCAGGATGTTGAACGCCAATCGTCCTTTCCTCCTCTCCCCATACAAAGATGTCACCACCAGCATTTACAATTCCATTTTCAAGCCCTAACTCTTTTACAATGGAAGCAACTTTATCAACGCTCCAGCCTTTGGCAATACCACCAAGGTCAATTTCGTAATCCGCCTTTTTTATCACACCATTCACTACTGGTAAAAATGAGATCGGTTCATCCATATACCGTTCATATTGATAGGGTGCAATCTCTATATTGCTTTTGTCCTTCATTTTATTAAAGCTTTCCTTGTAGCCATAAGCTTTTAGGGCTGTACCAAGAAATGGATTAAAATAGAAATCAGTTTGTGTGGCAAAATCAGTTGCCTTTTTTAAAATTTGATAGAGTGTCGGCTCAACTTGAACAACTGTATCCGTAGGTTGATTATTCAAAAGCGAAAGTTCGCTATTTGGGCGGAAGCGCGAGCAAATATTTTCAAATTGTTCAAACCATTTTTTAATTTCCTGCTCCCATTCAAACAAGTCAATCTTACCTGTTCCGGCAATTTCAATGAGTGTATCCATGGCTTTGCATTGAAAATAATAGTCCTGCATCAGCATCACGATCTCCTTGTACGCTGCTCGGCGCGATCTAAATACGGCATCCCGTTTCTTGGAGCGGCGATGATCGTCTCATTGCTGTATTGTACGTCCCAATTACTTTCATCCCAATCTAATGCAAGTAATTGTTGTTCACGCTCTTCTTTATTCATTTCAGTACTTTTTATAGTATTTAGCACGTTCACGTTCATATGTTCATTTAAGGCATAGTCCTCATTCGCGTTAGCTGCTTGGTCGCTGGTGTCAATCGTCTGTAGAAAGACAGTAAACGCTGAAATCCCGCCAACACCTACAATCCATTTCATCCATTTATTGTTCATAACTGAGCGCCACCTTTTACTTCAATTTGATTATTTGTTGTTGTTTCCATTATTTGAAAACCTAAACCATTTGCCAGCACAGAAATCGGCATGTAATATTCATCATTTTTCTTTGTAAGCTTAGCTTGCATTGGCGTTTTTTTCATATTTTCGTATACAACTTTAGTATTGTTGCGAACGATGAGCTGCATGCTGTCTTTATTAATCTCAACGATATCAGACTTTGGATAGACCATTGTTTTGGCGCCAAGATAGTTTGCAACTTCTTCAACAGGTACTAAAAGCTGACTGCCATCTGGAATGGCCTCAATTTTGATCGGTTCTTCATTATTCATTTTTAGTAAGATTTCAGTTGCCTGGCTGATTGGCATTGCCGCTATCTCACCAGGTTCCGCTACAGATCTCGACCATTTGAACCATGACTCCTTGATAACATTAATTTGCTGTTGGTCGTTAAAATAATCGTATTCATTTTCTTCATAATCATCATCGTCATCATCATCGTCATGATCGTCGTCATGATATTTCTTATATTCATCACGGTCTTTATAGCGGTCCTTTTTGTAATAATCATATTTCTCATCGTCATCGTCATCTTCATAACGACTTTTTTTATAATCTAACTTTTCATATTTTCTCTCATCAGAATACTTATGATGGTCCTTTTTCTTGTGATCATCATCCGCATTCGCGACAAGCCCATAACCCAAAATGCTACTTGTTAGTAGAAAAGCAGCCGGTAATAAATGTATTTTTTTCATTTCCAATCCCTCCATACTTCCATCCTAACCAGCTAAAATGAAAAAAAAGTGAAAAAATAAAAGTTTTTATCATTTACGAAAAAAGAGGTCAACCAATAGTCAGCTCCATCCTAATTAAATTTATCCATTCATTTTTACTTAATCAATCGCAACTTTACATCCCCATGGTACCCCTAACAACAGAACAATCATAAAAATCCGAGGCAGCCAAACTTAAGTTAACAGCTTTTCTAAGTTATACCAAATGAAAATATCCAAGGATATTATCTATGTTAATGTTTAAGCTATAAAGGAAACGTCAGTTTGGATAAGGTGATATGGTTGGGTTTATTTTTAAAGTATGAAGTTAAAGAAAATGAAGGCAGGTTTGAAGCTTTACTTTATGTGGGCAAGAGGCATGCTGAGCGACTAAACGAAGATAGTGAATTTGTACAGAATGTAAAAAAAGAAGCAGTAGCGTTTATTAAATTAAAATTCCCGTTAGTTCCCATTCAGGTCATCCGGATTATGATTGGGTCGGTACCCTATGTTTCATTTGCCACTTCCAATAAATTGGATTAAAAAACACCTAATTTCCGTGTCTACAGAAACTAGGTGTTTAAACTTTTTAGATATCCCCTAAGCTAAATAACTTTTACCTCTTCTTCTTCAGTTCCAGCACTTTTTTCTTTTTCAGCATGCTGGCTTATTTTATTAAAGACAAACATAACGGCTCCGACAAATACAACTGACATGATCCAACCGAATGTTCGCATCACAATTAAAATCTTATCAAATCCGTCTACCCCATATTTATAGATAAGCCAAATTTTCACACCACTTGCAACCACATCTCGTAAAATTAAGAAGGCAGTTAACCATTGGAAATATTTAAATAGCTCTTTTGATTTATATTTTTTCAGGCTTTCTTCACGAGGTGTACCTTGAACATAGGCGGCATCAACTAGAAAATACATAACAATTGGTTTTTTAATAGCAATTGTCAGTAATAAAAAGGCAATCATACCAAAATTAAAATAAATGCCATTCCAAAGCATCCATTCAGCCGAATCACTGATTAAATCCAGAATCGTGTTGACCATAAGTGATGACATAATATATAAACCAGAAACGTTAAATTGACGGTCATTGAAAAAATTCCAAATCGTATAAACAAACGCCGGGGCCGTTGATAACAGCATGGCATAATAGTCCCCAAGGGGCTCACGTCCATACTTCCAAATTACAATTGGCAATACAATATAACAAATGATTTCTATAATCGGTTTGAATTTTTTCATAGAAACTCCCTTTTTAATTTTATCTACTATCCATTCATTATAGTATCAAATGTTGAAAAATAAAATAATCAAATTTTACAAGAGTGGTTATGTCTACCATTTGAAGAATAACACATTAATTTTATACGAATCTTTAGTTATCTGACTTTGTTGCTAATAATTATATTATGTTAACTATTCAAATTATTTTACCTTTTTTATGGCAAATATATGAAAATTCGCTTAAAATAATAGATAAGATTGTAGAAAGGAGATTTTTAATGATTTATAAACACCGAACCCTATCAAAAGAATTGCTACTTTATCAATTTGTAAATACCCGAGCCACTTTATCCCAAAGTGATTCGCAGTACCATTGGACCCTTGAAAAAGGATACGAAGGTGAACAACTCTTTGATTTATTGCTGCAACAGCTACAAGGTGAATTTATTATCTTAAATGATTTATTATTTGCATTCAATAATACCTTTTTTCAAATCGATTCGCTGCTACTTGCCCCCGAAAAAATCCATCTTTTCGATGTAAAGAATTTTGAAAACGACTACATCATCGACAACGACAATAATTGGTATTCAATTCTCCAAAATGATAGAAGAAAAGAAAGCAAAAATCCCATTCATCAATTAAACCGTTGCGAGACATTATTGAAACAGCAACTTCAAAAGCTAGGATTTAAATCCCCAATCACATCAAAGCTAGTTTTTATAAACCCAAATTTCTACTTATATCAAGCACCACCCAATTACCCTATCGTCTTTCCAACGCAGCTTAACCGCTTCATAAACCAATTAAATTCACAATTAACAACTGCCAAATTAAAAGACCGAGATTTTAAGCTGGCTCAACAATTGCTACAAAATCATAAGGAGGATTCCCCTTTCAAAAATAGTCCGGATTATTCTTATGATGGCTTAAAAAAGGGGATTTACTGCAAATCTTGTCGTTCATTTGATGTTTTTACTAATCCCAAAACAATAGTTTGTAGTAAGTGTGGATTTCGGGAGAAGATTGAAACGGCTGTTTTGCGGAATGTAGATGAATTTACATTGATGTTTCCTGATATAAAAGTAACTACGACGGCAATTAGTGAATGGTGCGGGATTATTAAATCAGAGATTACTATAAGAAAAGTTCTTAATAAAAACTATAAAACTATTGGAAAACATAGAGGTACCTATTACGTTGATAAATAAGTGGGTGCTAAGGTAAAATCGTCAGTGTAAGCCCATCGATTTGTGGGTATTTTTGTTTATCCATAATCAAACTACTACAGTGGTCCTTTTGATTATCGATTACTTCCGTTTATCCATAACCAAACTACCACCGTGGTCCCTTTGATTATCAATTAAAACCGCTTATCCATAACCAAATTACTACGGTACCCCTTTTGGTTATGGATTCCTTCGATTTATCGGTAATAAAGTCACTATAAAATCGTTTTAATGCTGATGTTCTTACCATTAACCCTGTTTAACAGCCATTAACTACAAAAAAACATGGCCCAGACTAAGAGCCATGCTTTCACCAATTTTCAATCACAAAAATTTCAAGCAGAGATCCAAAGATCCATCATCTACTAAATCTACTAAATCTTCAAAATACCGCCCTTGCTCGCGTTTGTAACAAGCTTAGAATAGCGTGCAAGATAACCGGTTTTAACCTTTGGTTCGAAGCCTTTCCAGTTTTCCTTACGTTTGTTCCATTCTTCTTCTGGAACGTCGACGTTGATCGTACGGTCGTTGATGTCGATGACAATGTGGTCGCCGTTTTCAACGAAAGCAAGTGGACCGCCTTCTGCTGCTTCTGGTGAAACGTGACCGATTGATAATCCGCGGGATGCTCCCGAGAAACGGCCGTCAGTTACTAAAGCAACTTTTGTACCTAGTCCCATACCAACAATTTGCGCAGTTGGTGCAAGCATTTCCGGCATACCTGGTCCACCCTTAGGTCCTTCATAACGGATAACAACGACATGACCTGATTTTACAGAGCCATTTGCAATACCTTCAAGTGCCTCGTCCTGTGAATCAAATACAATGGCAGGACCTTCGTGGCGAGTAATGCCTCCTTCTACTGCACCAGACTTAATGATTGATCCTTCTGGAGCAAGGTTTCCGAAAAGAACAGCAAGTCCGCCTCTTTCTGTATGGGGATTATCAATTGGACGAATAACATCGTAATTTTTAACCTCATGACCAGCGATGTTTTCTCCTAATGTTTTACCAGTTACCGTTAAAGTATCTAAATGAAGAGTGCCTTCTTTTTTCGCTAATTCATTAAGAAGAGCATGCACACCGCCTGCTTCATGTAAATCCTCGATAAACACATCAGATGCTGGTGCAAGTTTTGCTAAGTGTGGTACACGCTCAGCAACAGCGTTAATACGCTCTAATGAGTATTCAACGCCTGCTTCATTTGCTAATGCAAGTGTGTGTAATACTGTATTTGTAGAACCACCCATAGCCATGTCTAATGCGAATGCATTGTCGATTGCCTTTTCAGTCACGATATCACGTGGTTTTATATCATTTTCAATTAAATACATTAATTGTTTTGCTGATTCACGAACAAAATCACGACGTTCTGGTGCAACAGCTAAAATTGTTCCATTCCCAGGAAGGGCCAAACCTAGTACTTCTGCTAGACAGTTCATGGAGTTTGCTGTAAACATACCTGAACATGAACCACATGTTGGACAGCCGAATTGTTCAATCTCTGTTAGTGCAGATTCGTCAATTTGACCTGCCTGATATGCCCCTACCCCTTCAAATACTGAAGTAAGTGAAAGCCTCTTACCGGTGCTTGTTACGCCGGCTTTCATTGGACCGCCACTGACAAAAACAGTTGGAATATTTAAACGCATTGCCGCCATCATCATTCCTGGTGTGATTTTGTCACAGTTTGGAATACAGACCATACCGTCGAACCAGTGTGCAGCCACAACGGTTTCAACCGAGTCAGCGATGATATCACGGCTTGGTAATGAATAGCGCATACCAATATGCCCCATGGCGATCCCATCATCTACACCAATCGTATTAAATTCAAATGGTACACCACCCGCTTCACGAATGGCTTCTTTTACAATCTTACCAAATTCCTGTAAATGAACATGCCCTGGTACTATATCAATATAAGAATTACATACTGCAATAAATGGTTTATTGAAATCTTCCTCTTTTACACCTGCTGCTCGAAGCAAACTGCGGTGTGGAGCTCTGTCAAAGCCCTTTTTAATCATATTACTACGTAGTTCTGCCACTAGTGATCCCTCCAACTATTATCTTAGATAAAATACGATATTTGCCCATAATGGCAAATATCGATGTACCTAAAGGCCCTATTTTCTTATACTATAATCCGAAAAAATTATTAAATTGAAATTATTTTATATTGTACCACTAATTCTATTATCATGACAGTAAAAATTTGAATTCCATTATTCGTAATTATTTTAAAATAATAATTACGAACACATACAACCCACTACTCACCACCTTTTTGAGTGTTAATCGCTTTATTAGTTTTTATTTGATATAATCTGATAGATAACTTATATTTGGAGGAATTTAATTAAATGATTACTGTAAGTAATGTAAGTCTACGCTACGGGGACCGCAAACTTTTTGAAGATGTCAACATTAAGTTTACCCCTGGAAATTGCTATGGTTTAATCGGTGCCAATGGTGCCGGTAAATCCACATTTTTAAAAATTTTATCTGGTGATATTGAACCGCAAACTGGTGAGGTAATCATGGGCCCTAGCGAACGTTTAGCAGTCCTGAAACAGAACCATTTTGAATATGAAGAGTACGAAGTCCTGACAACAGTTATTATGGGGCATGCGCGTCTTTATGAGGTTATGCAGGAAAAAGATGCGATATATATGAAGGCTGATTTTACCGATGAAGATGGCCTAAAAGCAGCTGAGCTTGAAGGTGAATTTGCTGAAATGAACGGTTGGGAAGCTGAATCTGAAGCTGCGATTCTATTAAAAGGGCTTGGTATTACGGAAGAACTTCATACGAAGAAAATGGCTGAACTAACAGGTGCGGAAAAAGTGAAAGTGCTACTTGCCCAAGCATTATTTGGTAAACCTGATGTTCTTCTATTAGACGAGCCAACGAACCATCTTGATTTAAAAGCAATCTCTTGGCTTGAGGAATTTCTAATTAACTTTGAAAATACGGTTATCGTTGTATCCCATGACCGCCATTTCTTGAATAATATATGTACACATATTGCCGATCTAGACTTTAGTAAAATTCAAATTTATGTTGGTAACTATGATTTCTGGTATGAATCAAGCCAATTAGCATCAAAGATGGCTTCGGATGCGAATCGTAAAAAAGAAGAAAAAGTCAAAGAATTAAAAGAGTTTATTGCTCGTTTTAGTGCCAATGCATCTAAATCAAAGCAGGCTACTTCTCGTAAAAAACTACTGGATAAAATCGAACTAGACGATATTAGACCATCATCACGCCGCTATCCGTTCGTCGGTTTTACCCCTGACCGCGAAATCGGAAATGATCTATTGCGTGTGGAAGGTTTAACAAAAACAATTGATGGTGAAAAAGTTCTCGATAATTTAAGCTTTATCATGAATAAAGGTGATAAGGTTGCCCTTGTAGGTACGAATGAACTTGCAAAAACGACTCTTTTCAAAATATTAATGGGAGAAATGGAGCCGGATAGCGGTACATTCAAGTGGGGAGTTACGACTTCGCAAGCTTATTTTCCAAAAGATAACTCTGAGTACTTTGAAAACGGTGATATGAATCTGGTGGAATGGTTACGTCAATTTTCACCAAATGATGAAAGCGAAAGTTTCCTAAGAGGCTTTTTAGGAAGAATGCTCTTCTCTGGTGAGGAAGTTTTGAAAAAAGCAAACGTCCTTTCCGGGGGTGAAAAAGTCCGTTGTATGCTTTCGAGAATGATGCTTAGCGGTGCGAATGTGCTCCTTTTGGATGAGCCGACAAACCACTTAGACCTTGAATCCATTACAGCATTAAATAATGGTTTAATTGCATTTAAAGGTTCAATGATGTTCGCATCACATGACCATCAGTTCGTCCAAACGATTGCTAACCGTATCTTTGAAATTACGCCAAAAGGCTTAATCGATAAGCAAATGACTTTTGATGAATACTTGGAAAATAAAGATATTCAAAAACAAGTCACAGAAATGTATAAGTAATACAGAAAATAAAAAACAATCAAAAAGCGGAAGCTCCTATGTTTGGTGCTTCCGCTTTTCTTCTAATTAAATTGCAACGAATTCTTTATTTTTCATTTCAGTTTTAGACGAAAAATCTTCACCATATTTTTTTACACCAAATGCAGTCCGAATCATTGGAAATTCTAAGCCCCAACGGCTAAACCATTCTCTTTTAATTTGCTCTTTTTGTAAATTTTTCGCTGCCATTTCAATTAATTCATGCTCATATAGTTCACTTATTCTCTTTGCCATTTTAAACCGCACTTCCTTTATAATTTTTATTAATCATTGCTTTTTATTACTTGCAAAACGCCAGATTTGACTGTAATTTTGCCAATTTCACCGCTTAATATATTGCTAATCCCAATAGATTCCCCGATTCTGATCGTCGCATCTAACAAGGGATAAATAAATCCTTCCAATGTTACCCCACACACCTCAAAGGTTAAGGGCAATAAAGAAACGTTTTTGAATCGATTCTTATGTATGACAAGCTGACTATTAATGAGTTGAATTTCGTTCCTCTCATCGACGATTTTACAGTCTATTCCCGCATTTAATCCGCTGTATAGTAGTTGAATATTGGCAATTGAATGATCGAACCGAGTTCCTAAAACACCAAATAGTACGATTTCTTTAGGTTGTTTATTTAGTGCAAAGTTAAACGCCATCTCCGTATCGGTCTCGTTTTTATTAAAGGCATCGCATGAAACCATTTCCTTTGTTTTTGCCACAATTCGTTCTTTGTCATCCTTAGTTACGGAATCGAAATCTCCGATTGCACAATCCATTTCTATCCCATTAGAATATAGAAAATAGGCACCACGATCGACTCCAATAATGAAATCCTCCTCCTTTATACTCGAAAGGGCCCAAGTATTTAAATTTCCACCACTAAATATTAATACTCGCACGGCTAAGCACCTATCTTTCTGTCGTATCGTGCAGTAAGTTGGAATAGGAAAGCATCATTTTGTTTATCTTTTACAGATTGTCAATATGTATGCGAAATTAATCAGTAAACCGTTAAACTCTACTAACTCTACTATATATAGTAATACATTTTTCGCAAAATTATATGGCTAATTTAAGAATTTTCCCTAAAATTCCCGATTATTTATTTTTTAATTAACTGACCTCTAGTAACACCTAATTGGTTTGTAGCTGTTAGTGATTTCCATACACTTGTACCGGTTCTTCTTCCTTCAAGTGCTTCACGATATAGCTGGATTACTTCTTGGACCTTTTCGGCCCCTTCTTCTAAAAACTCTATTCTAAAGTGTTGAATTCCTTCATTTAAAAAATTCGCTAAATACTCTGCACCGGATTGTTCAATCGCATTATACACGGTGTTACGGCAGCCGATATCAACTCGAACTGGATGCTTCATCCCCATTCGGTCTTCAAGTGATATACGATGCTGTTCACAAGGACGACCGCAATTTGTGAAATTAGTGCCTTCACTGAGGAATGTACAATACACGCAATGTTCAGTATGGAACATTGGCAAGTGCTGGTGGATGACAACCTCAATATTAGTCGTTGGTGAATTTTCCAATAGATCAAACATCTGTTGGATATTTAGATCATAGGATGGTGTGATTCTAGATAATCCTCGTCCCAAAAATAAATCCACAGCTTTTGAATTCGCAATATTTAAAGAGAAATCCCCAATAATTGGAATTGATAGATTTTGATCCCTATAAAATTGAACCGCTGCCATGTTTCTTGCCAAAATGGCATCTGGTTCTGCTTTAATTAAGCCGTTTAAAATGGCATTTTCGCTAGGCATATGAATTCTAGGTGTGGCTAGTGCGATCGGCTTATCGTGTGCTCTAGCAACCTTAACAGCTTTTGGATAGTCTGTTGTAAATTCAAAATCTGCGTATATGAAATCAATATCTGTCTGACAGGTAGCCTCAATCTGCTCCATTGTCCTACAAAGAGCAATTAAATGAGGATTTTCGGATCTTTGTTTTTGTGTTTCCTTTGATTCTGTGTTCTTGGGTTTTGAGATCACTTTCACATCGTTCTTTTGATAACGAGGCGGTGTCTGTCTTACAGCTAAAAGCTCTGCGACTGCCTCTCTTCTCAATTGGTTCAATTCTTTTACGGGAACAATGACATCTCCATTTAAGCTTGCATTAATATTAGTTAACTCAAAAATGGTTCCACCTAAGCGACCTAGCTGTTCACCTAAATACTCCTCAGTTAATGGGCGTTTCATAGCCAATTCGAGATTGCTACTTGATTCAACCGTGACATAATGATTCGTCGTTTCATCATACCATACTGTAACTAATGGGCTGCCAACAGTACCTGATGCTGACACGCTTACTGGGAAAAGACGATACGTTTGTTCTGACTCATAGGTTTTACGTAACCGACGGTCCAGTTCCTGGTCGCTTGTTTTCCAAATTTTATCGCCTACATGGACTTTTGTTAAATTTATATCATGACGACCTGGTACAATTTCAATGAGACCTTCTTTTACCTCACCATCTACCTTGTTGCCTTTTTTACGAAGGTCATAGATTCGTCCGCCCTCTTCTTTTTCTTCCGGACGACCAGCATCAAAAACAATCCCATCACCGCGTTTCAATGGAGCCTCAGTCTCACATACCACCGCATCCTTTAGCACCTTTTTAACTGTTCCTACATAAACGCCACGGCTTTTAGGGAATGTTCCATCTAATAACTGTTTATGGTTCGTTCCTTTTAAAAAGCCAAATGTAAATCCACGGCTAAAGCTCTGCTGGAGCTCGCAAATTTCTTCTTTTGATGGTGTGTAGTCTTTGCCGGCAAGATACTCATCGATTGCTTTGCGGTATTTACTTACGACATTCGCTACATATTCAGGCGATTTTAAACGGCCTTCAACTTTAAAAGTAGTAACACCCGCTTCAATTAGTTCAGGTATGATCTCCAAAGCAGCTAAATCCTTTGGTGATAACACGTAAGCAAGATTTCCCATTTCTTTTACTTCACCATCAACGACTAAGTCATATGGAAGACGGCATGCTTGAGCACATTCACCACGATTGGCCGATCGTCCCCCCCACATTTCGGATGTTAAGCACTGACCTGAATAGGAAACACAAATAGCACCATGAACAAAAACTTCTAATGGAGTTTTTGTTTGGTCATGAATCGTTTTGATTTGCTTCATATTGTTTTCACGACCCAAGACAACAACTTCTAAATGATACGGCTTTAAAAAATCAACAGCCTCTGGAGATGTAATCGTCATTTGCGTTGAACCGTGGATCGGAAAATCAGGTGACATTTCGCGAATCAATTGCAAAATTCCCATGTCTTGAACGATTAAACCATCTACGCCAGCATCAATACAAGCTTCAATTAAAGTGCGGGCCTCATTCATCTCTTTTTCAAAAATTAAAATATTCAACGTGACAAACCCACGTACATTATATTTATGCAAATAAGCCATAATTTCTGGTAAATCATCGATTTGGAAATTCGTGGCTCGTACCCTTGCATTTAAAGTTCCAACTCCAAAATAAACAGCATCCGCCCCATTAGCAACTGCAGCTTTAATACAATCCCAATTTCCGGCAGGTGCTAATAACTCTATGTTAATGTTATTGCTGCTTTTCAATATCTCAATCCTCTCTGTTCGGCACTCAAAAATTAATTTTACTGCATTTGAAATGAAAAAGCCATACAACAACAGGGAATTATGTCGCAGATTGTTAGCTTTTGCAAAATTAAAAAAGATAGGTTACATTGCGAACCTATCTTTGAAATGTTTATTAGATTGCTTCAAAGTATTCTTTGTAATATCCGCCAACTTTACCGGTATTATCAATGATAAACAAAAATTCTTCGGTTTCGTTTTTAACCTCGTAAACTTTACCTACCGTTATAACTCTGTTTACCATGTACTTTTTAGCGTTTGTATGTACACATTTTACTTGCTTAATAGTATCTTTATTTTGCCACTTATTATGAATCATTTCGTACAGTCCTTTCAAATTGTTATTCATCTCCATATTATAAAGGGAACTCATCTAATTTCCAAAAGAATTTTTAACTTCAGGCAGTTTTGATTTGGTGCGTACCAACCATAATACGAATCCGCCTATGATAAACAGCCCGCTTGTCACAAAAAATACAGATGAAATGCCGGTAAGCCCCGCAATAAAACCACCCATTATAGGACCAACGACATTCCCGAAGAAGCGAAAGCTTGTGTTATAGCCTAATACTTCACCTTGAATCTGAAATGGTGTAGCTTGGCGTATATAGGCGACAATACATGGGATGACACCGCCGATTACCATTCCTAGAAAAAGCCTCAAAACGAGCAGCTGCCAAATTGAAGTGACAAAGGCCTGCGGCACATAAACAACCGCACCTGCTAGGACTAATATTAAGAGAATTTTTTCATGGCCAAAGCGATCTCCTAATTTCCCCCATTCCCTCGAAAATATTAAATTTCCTAACCCCACAACCGAAAAAGCAGCACCTGAGAAAAAAGCTAAGTTCTGTTGTCCGTGTAACTCACTTACATAAATGGCAAGTAAAGGTTGGATGCTAAAGTTTGCTATTTGCACTAGCATCCCAACAACCATAACAGTCAACAGGATCGGACTTGTAAAAATAAACTGAAACACCTGCTTGCTTGAATAGTCTTCTTTCTTGGCGTTGTTCTTATTAACTTCCACTTCCTTGACTCCAACTAAAATCATAAAAAAAGTAAACAGGATAATAAATCCCGTTAATAAAAATGTATAAGTAAATCCGAATGAATCTGCTAGCCAACCACCAAAAAGCGGACCGAATAGCCCTCCAGAAACTGATCCGGTTTGTAGGGTACCCATTACTTTTCCGGCTATTTTCTTCGGTGTTTGTATAGCGATAAAGGCTTGCGCCATCGGAATAAAGCCTGCAAAAAAGCCCATAAAAAAGCGAATAATAAAAAGATGGTAAACCGAGGTCACAATCCCCATTAATAAAATACAAATCGATGCTCCAAAACTCAAAAACATTAACAATTTTTTTCTACCATGGTGGTCCCCGAGTCGTCCCCATACTGGTGACATGATAAACGCAGTTACAAAGGTTACCCCAAAAACTAAACCGGCCCATTTTAAAACAAATTCGGTAGAATAATTTCCCATTGAATCTATTAACAAGGAGAGAAAAGGCATTACCATCGTCATGCTTCCAGAAATTAAGAAGGAGGAAATCCACATTATGATTAGATTGCGTTTATGTAATGAAATACCGTTCACCTTCTTTAAGAATAGTTCGTTTCCCGATATATTATATAGCTTTTAAAGTGTAAATTCCATGTAGTATGCCTACAAACAAAAAAAAACGCCCGATTCGCATGTAGATTTAAACGAATCTAGACATTTTATAGGTCTGTTCCAATTTATTTTTTATTAAGATTCTAGGCGACATTCTTCAAACCAATGATCTAAAACTTTTGCATCTAATACTTTGTTATTAATAAAAAGAATTTGGTTTTCGGTAAAGAAAGATCCCCATTCAATCTCAAGCTCACTCGCTAGTTTAGTAATGGTTAATAACTCCTGCCACGCGACATAGCGCTTATACCAAAAAAATGTAGGCTGCTCATTCATATAAGGATACAAATCATCAAACTCCGTGTGCTTGCATTCAACTGTTCTTTCAAATTGAATTTTTGCGGCGTTAATCTTCTCTTCAAAGTAGGTCGCTAGTTTCTGTTGGTCCATCTTTCTACCCCCCGTTTCTTTTTTTCACTTTTTTTATACATATGCATTATACCATGAAAACATGATTACGTTTCATATAAGTTATAACAGTTTTTCAAACATTTCAGCTGGTATTGGTTTACTGAAATAATAACCTTGAACGATATCGCAATTTAGGTCACTAAGAATCTCTGCTACTCCTTTTGTTTCAACACCTTCGGCGATCACTTTTAAGTGAAACGTATGTCCTAATTGTATCATAGATTTCACAATATTTGCATCCATTTCGCTTTTATCAATTTCCTGAATAAAGTATTTATCGATTTTCAAAACATTAATTGGAAGCTGCTTTAAATAACCGAAAGAGGAATAGCCAGTGCCAAAATCATCAATGGCAATAAAAATGCCTAAACTTTTTAGTTCTTTAAGAATTTGGATCCCTTTCTTGAGATTTCGCATTACACTATTTTCGGTAATTTCCAGTTCTAAATACCGTGGTTCAAGCTTTGTTTCTTTTAAAATTCGTTTTACTCGTTCGATATAATTTGGTCTTAAGAGCTCTATCGCAGAAACATTAACAGCTACTCGCCCCGGTTGATAACCTTTATCAATCCAGTCCTTATTTTGCTTACAAGCTTGATAGAGAACCCATTCCCCTAATTGAACGATTAAGCCGGTATCCTCGGCAATCTGGATAAATTCGTTTGGACTGACGAACCCGTATACCGGTGAATTCCAGCGAACGAGCGCCTCCATCCCATCCATTTGATTGGAGTCAAGTATATACTTTGGTTGATAATAAAGAGTTAACTCATTATTTTTGATTGCTTTTCTTAGATTAATTTCTAAGTTTAAGCGTTCCTTTGTATTTTGATCCATTTCTTCGTTGTAAAATATAAACCCCTGCCTGCCATGTAATTTGCAATGCTTTAAGGCAGTTTCCACACGATTCAGTATTTTTTCCGCTGACTCCTCGTCGCTAGTAAAAGTAGTGACACCTATTGAACATGTAATCATTAATTCATATTCATCTATCAAAATAGACTCTTCCACAATTTTTAAAAGTTCTTGTACTAACAACGAAAGACTTGAATCATTTTCATATTTTTCAACAATAATTACATATTCATCGCCGCTTAAACGGTAGATTGTTCCAAGCCCTGTTATATATTGCTTTAACCTTTTACTGAGTTCCAAAATCAACTTATCTCCTTGATGGAACCCCAGCGTATCATTTATTTGTTTAAAACGGTCAAGATCAATAAATAATATTGCAAATTCATTATCGGGAACTTTATTTAACTTTTCTTGTAAATCCTTTGTTAACATTCGCCTGTTCGGTAAATCGGTTAGATCATCATGGTAGGCTAGATGGTGAATTTCTTTTTGAGCCAACTCTAATAAAGTAATATCATTTGTGTTTCCGATAATTTCAATGATGGCACCATTTTCTATAATAGGAGACAATGTCGTATATAACTCGATCCCATTGTAATGATGCTTTATTGAATGCTTTTCACCCCGGAAAGCTGCTTCATACTTCAAGAAAACCTCTTCAGCCATTTCAGTGCCGAAGAAATCCTTGATTCTTTTTTGATCGAAAAGCCCCTCCGAAATATCTAACAGTTTCGATAGCTTTCCTTCAACTAAAGTAATAATGAAATCGCCATATCTATCTTTTTTGATTTTAAATACCATATTATCAAGGCTTCTTATCGTTCGTTCAAAATCGTTTTGAATAACCTTGCGCAGTACTTCCTCCGCTTCTTTTCCCTTCGTAATATCTGTACGAAGCGCAATAAATTGTTCAATTTGATTCGTAACATTATTCATGATAGGAATAATATTCGTATGGACCCAGTAATAGCTGCCATCTTTTTTAAGATTCTTTACATCCCCACACCAAACTTTCCCTGATAATATTGTCGTCCACATCTCTTTAAAAAAGTTAGGGCTATGATACCCGGAATTTAAAAGTTGATGTGTACTGCCTATTAATTCTTCCCTACTATATTGGGAAATCTCACAAAACTTATCATTTACATATTTAATTACGCCGGATTTATTTGTCACAGCCACAATGGTAGACGAATCTACAGCGTCTTTTATAAACGCATATTCTTTTAAAAATATCTCTATTATTTTTTCCCCAAGTTCACCGCATTGATCAATTTCCTTTAATTCCTCAAGGAGGCCCAGCATCTCCTTATTTGCATTTTGGGAGAATTGTGTAAATTGTAAAGCCATTATTATCACCTAAATTATTTTTAATAGAAAGTAATAGTTGTAATTATTTAATTATAATTTATTTTTTTGCAATATGATATAATATTCCTCACGTGATTTTTCATTAAATAGATGGAATTCGGAAAATCGCCATATATTCTAGGATTGAGGTTAGGACATGGAACAAACATATACGTTGAAGCAAAAACTACTTTTTTTTATTAAAATATTATTTCCTATATTAATTACACAGATTGGCCTTTTTGCAATGAATTTCTTTGATACGATGATGTCCGGAAGGGCTAGCGCAGATGATTTAGCAGGTGTCGCTATCGGCTCAAGTCTTTGGCTGCCTATTTTCACTTTGGTGAATGGCATTTTGTTGGCTATTACGCCGATAATTGCTCAGTTAGTCGGAGCCAAAAACACAAAGAATATTCCGTTCTCCGTTATTCAGGGCGTGTATTTATCAATTGTTATTGCTGGAATCATATTGATCCTTGGTTTTGTAGCAATTGATCCGATATTAAATAATATGAGTCTGACCACCGAGGTTTCCTACATCGCTAAACACTATTTAATAGGATTAGGCTTTGGGGTCATCCCATTAGTAATATATACAGTTTTACGGTGCTTCATTGATGCTTTGGGGCATACGAGGGTGACCATGGTTATTACACTATCTTCCCTTCCTATCAACGTGATTTTAAATTACGTATTTATTTTTGGTAAATTGGGTTTTCCAAAGTTAGGAGGAATTGGTGCCGGCTATGCAACAGCAATTACCTATTGGGTAATACTTGGATTAGTCGTATTTGTCGTAATCAGACTAGCCCCTTTTCGTCCATTCCAATTGTTTCGAACTTTGTATCCTGTTCAACTAAAGACATGGAAGGACATTCTTAAAATTGGGATTCCTATCGGCTTTGCGATGTTTTTTGAAACGAGCATTTTTGCGGCAGTTACGTTGTTAATGAGTGAATATAATACGATTACGATTGCTTCCCATCAGGCGGCGATCAACTTTGCCTCCTACTTGTATATGATTCCGTTAAGCATTTCTATGGCTTTAACCATAGTTGTAGGGTTTGAAGTCGGAGCAAAACGATTTAAAGATGCTAAAATTTATAGTTATCTTGGAATCTCGTTTGCCATTGTAATGGCTTTGACCACATCTGTTCTTTTATATTATTTAAGAGAGCCAGTTGCAGGGCTATATACAAATGATGTACAAGTACTGGAGCTAACAACACATTTTCTGCTATACGCTATTTTGTTCCAATTATCTGATGCTTTTGGTGCACCAATTCAAGGGGCACTTCGTGGGTACAAGGATGTCAATGCCACCTTCATAGTTGCCCTTTTTTCTTATTGGCTGATTGGATTACCGACAGGGTTTTTACTCGCTAAATATACTGCTTTAGCAGCATTTGGTTACTGGATTGGTTTAATTATCGGTCTCGCTGTTGGGGCGATAACCCTGTTTGGAAGATTGTTAGTTATTCAGTATAAGCTAAAAGAAAAGGCTGCCTTGCTTTAAGCAAGGTCAGCCTTATGCAATTCCTGTATTTTGTTCTCATTCGGTAGCCAAGCTGTTAAAATCCCTAATAAAGGTAAGAAGCTGGCATAGAGCAATGTGGTTGAGATTCCAATTTGGTCCCCTAGCCAGCCGATCACGATGGAACCAATAGCTCCAAGACCAAATGAAAAGCCAATAATCATCCCGGAAACCATTCCGATCCGTCCAGGTAATAATTGGTGAGCATAGACAACTGAAACGGAAAAACTGCAAAGTAAAATAAACCCGATGATCGTTAGTAAGACCATGGATAGCTTAGGCCCCGCGTAGGGAAGCCAAATACATAGTGGCGCAGCTGCTACCATCGAAAAAAGCAGAACATTTTTCATCCCGATTTTATCAGCAATCGGTCCACCAAGGAAAGTCCCTACAGCACCGGCGGCAAGAAATAAAAAGATATAGATTTGGGCATCATCAATCCCCATCCCATAGGTGCCGATCAAATGAAACGCAAAATAATTCGTAATCGCGGCATGATAAAATTGTCTGATAAATACTAAAAATAGGAGCAATACAAATGCCATTTTTATAGCCTTGCCCATCGTTGGTGCCTCTTCACCAGTATTTCTTTTCTTTATTTGATTAATGGTAAGTTGTTGTCCGTACCATTTTGAAATATAGACTAAGATCATCACGGCGAGAAAAGCAACTAAAGTAAACCAAATCGCTCCGAATTGGCCAAGTGGAACCAATATTAATGCAGTGATTAATGGGGCCAGTGATTGCCCCGCATTTCCCCCAACCTGGAAAACGGATTGGCCAAGCCCTTTTCGTGTGCCAGATGCCATATGAGCAACCTTCGAGGCTTCAGGATGAAAGGTGGCAGAACCCACTCCTAATAACATAACTGATAAAAGGATCATGCTGTAAGTTGGGGCCAACGCTAAACCAAGCATTCCAAATAAAGAAAACGTTAAGCCAATGGGTAATAATTTAGGCATTGGATGCTTATCGGAAAATGTTCCAACCAACGGCTGCATGATCGAAGCCGTCATATTTACAGCGAAAGCAATCAAACCAAGCTGGGTAAAATTAAATCCCAATGATTCAGCGAGGATCGGAAACATTGCCGGAACAACCGCTTGAATAGAATCATTTAGCAAGTGTACAAAGCCGATAATAAATAAAATATGGTACATTGTACTTGTATTTTCAGTTGTTTCGTGTGCCTTTAATGAAATCTCTTTAACTTGAGCACGCACGTTTATCTTCCATCCCTTCCAATCTATATATCTTGTATACCATCCAATTAATATTTTCCTATTTTATCACTTTTATAACCTTTTTCCAAAAATCTTTTCTTTTTTATTCAATCCCTTGAAAATAGTTGGAATTTCTGTTATTGTACAAGAAACAATATAAAATTTACTTCAACTTACATTGAAGTGAGTATAGAGGTGCGAAAACCATTAGTATACTATGTGAGGATGATGAGATCCAGTGATCATGGTTGAAAGGGGGATTCGCCGAAGTGATGAGAAGCTCATTTTTCTCAGATACTGGTTTTGCATCGAATAGGTGCAGGATTGTCATATAGTGTTGGCTATATGGAGGGCTATCTCACGCATTGGAAATTATATTTATTTACAACTTCCATGCAGCAGCGATAGCGATCGTTGTTGCTTTTTTATTTGTAAAAAAAAATTGAAACGAGGGCGAATTTTATGAACTTTGGAAGAATTTTAACGGCAATGGTAACACCTTTTAACGAAAATGGCGAAGTGGATTATAACAAAGTAACTGAATTGGTTAATTATTTAATTGCAAATGGTACAGAAGGTATCGTTGTTGCAGGTACAACAGGTGAATCCCCTACTTTATCAAGCGTTGAGAAGGTTCAGTTATATAAAAAAGTTGTTGAAGTTGCAAATGGCCGGATTCCTGTTATTGCTGGTACAGGCTCCAACAATACGCAAGGCTCAATTGAATTAACAAAAAAAGCGGAAGAAGCCGGTGTTAATGGCATTATGCTTGTCGTACCTTACTATAACAAACCATCACAGGAAGGTCTTTTTCAACATTTTAAGGCTATCGCTGAAGCGACTACCCTCCCTATTATGCTATACAATATTCCAGGACGCAGTGCAGTCAATATGACACCTGAGACCATCATCCGTCTTTCTAAAGTTGAAAATATTGTATGTGTTAAGGAAGCAAGCGGAAACCTAGATGCCATGGCCCACATTATTGAAGAAACAGATGATAGCTTCAGCCTGTATAGTGGTGATGATGCCTTAACAATTCCGGTACTTGCAATTGGCGGTGTTGGTGTTGTCTCCGTTGCAGCCCATGTTATTGGAAATGAAATGCAAGGAATGATTCAAGCCTTTTTAAATGGTGATTTAACAGGAGCAAGTGCTCTTCATCGAAAATTATTGCCAGTGATAAAAGCTTTATTTGCAGCACCGAGCCCTGCTCCTGTTAAAGCAGCACTGCAATTAAAGGGGATTGATACTGGGTCACTTAGATTACCGCTTATACCGTTAAATGATTCAGAGCGAGAACTGTTAAAAGAAGCATTACAGCCCATTTTTGGAAAAGACAAAATACAATTCATTACGTCTATTGCCAGATAAACACCGAAACCTATATAATATATTTATATTATAGTAGTAGGTGGTTCTTTACATGTTGGATGACAGTGGTAGTGCAAACCGGCAAATTAATTTTATTTATTTAGCAAACGAAAGAATGAAGCGTGGCTTATTATTATTAGACAATGGAAAAAGAAAAAAAGATCCCGAACAAACAGAGCGGACAATTACACAGGCCTACCGACTAGGTCTGCCTATTGAAATCACAGTCTCCGGGCATAAGACTGGTCAAACGATCATCCTAAAAGGACGGATTTCCCATATCGATAGAAGAAACAAAATGATTCTTCTCATTAATGGTGTTAAAGGGCATACAAAGCTCTGTACTCCGATCTCATTCGCACGAATTATTAGCGCAAAAATTATCGATACAAAGCTTCAATAACTATTAATTGATTTAAAAAAGAAAAGCGGCTCCGCTTTTCTTTTTTCTGTCTAGCTTCAGCGCCCAGCGCTTCCGCATTTCTATTCCTCATGACATGTAAGATACATTTTAAATACTTTCGTTGTTTTGAAAAGTTCCCACTCGTGAAAGATATCAAGTTCACTACCAGAATATCCAAGTATTTCAAAATGATATTTATCGGTATAAACATGTTTAAAACCATACTTTTTCCAGAACGGCTGGGAGTCATTCCAAGCATCCAAATATATGGTAAAATTATGCTCATTTGCAAATTCCAAAATCTTTTTTAATATTTTGCTTCCTAACCCGGCCCTTCTTTTATCTTTTGGAAAGCGAAGCAAGCCAATGAACAGGATTTTTTCCTCTTCATCAAAAAACACATCCAGGACCACATTGTCACAGCCAAAACCTGCATCACACATCATTTCATCAATCCGAAATAAAAATCGTCCTTCACACTCCATATAACGTGCTTTAAGGTCATTTTCCTTGAGCAGAGATAAAATGGCATCTAAAGTATATTTAAAACCAGCTAACACATCTCTCCACCTCCACCACTATAATAGCACGTTATATATTGTAAACTAAGTATAAAGATTGGCTATAACTGAACATTTTGTGAATTATTAGAAAAGTGAAAAGACTGCCTTGTGGGCAGCCTTTTATCGTTTTCTTTCAGTTGCAGAGTATTCTTTCGCATGTGCGATTTCTTTTGCCTGAATAACATCATCAGGTGTATGATTATTTTTCTTTTCACGTAAACTGTTGCGAGGCTTTTTGCCCATTTGTAACCCTCCTATCATGTTTTCGAATTCAGCATTAGTTTGGATTCATTCGGCAAATTTGATTCAAGAATTAATGTGAAAAATATGAAAATCCTAACAATGAAGAAAAGGAATATGCGATCAATTGATTTCGTATAGATGGTTCATTTGGCTGTTTAACAAGTGCGATGGACAACGGTTTCATAATTTCTTTAAAAGCAAATTTCGGCTCAAGATTTATTTTAATATTATTCTCAGTTACAGTAAGTTGATCAACATCCGCTAATATTTGACTTAAAAAAGATTGGGAGATAAAAGTTCTTCCCTTATAAATAAATATTTGTCCAGGTGAAGCGATGATTTGATCACCAATTTCCAACGAATGGTCAAAAAACGCCACGTTAATATTCTTGATTATTTTTTGGTCATATGCGGCTCTCTTCTTATAAGCCGTTTTCAATAACTTTCGCGTGTCCATGTATCTTCCAATGGAATCTCCTTTTAATGCTACAACATAATATTGATGACCATTATGTTCAGCGACTGTTACTAGATTACGTTTAGCAGGGGTTGTAAATCCAGTTTTTCCACCGATTATTCCATCGATAGCCAAATCAGAGTTTTTCAAAAAGCTATTTGTTGTATCCCACGTTTTTACGACCTTTTTTCCCTTTCTATTTGTATACTCCGCTTTGTATACAGGTGTATTGATAATATCTAAAAATAATGGTTGTTCACTTGCAGCCTTTAATATTAATGCCAAATCATAAGGTGTTGTATAGTGATCGGGGTGATGATAGCCGTGTGGATTCACAAAATTGGAGTGAACGGCACCGATTTCCTTCGCTTTCTCATTCATCAACTTTGCAAAAGCTTCTTCAGAACCAGCAATATGCTCCGCAATGGCCAAGGCACTGTCATTTCCCGAATAAAGTAGCATTCCGTAAAGAAGTTGTTCCAATGTAAGGACATCCCCCGGTTGAATAAATACCCTGCGACTATCACCTGGCAGTTTGTTTACATTCTCTGAAACTATGACTTGATCATTTAACGACCCGTGTTCAAGCGCAATTAGTGCTGTTAATACTTTCGTCGTACTAGCGGGGTAAAAGGGTTCGTATCCATTTTTTTCAAACATTACATTTTTTTCATTATCTTCTATTATAATGACACCGTTTGATGAAACCCGCTCCTCAAATTTTAAACTTGATTGATACTGCGATGTTTCAACAGGTTCATTGGCAGGCTGTTCCTCATTTTGAAGATGCAAATCTTCAATAACCACATTGTTTGTCTGTTCATCAATATAAACATTTTTTTGAAGGGTATTTGTTACAGCTCGCAAAGGCAAATAATTCTGCCCCTCAAACAAAATCGCCGGCTCTGAAACTTTTCTTTCTCCTTCATCACCGTCGATAATCAAATCCTTAAATACAGCTTGTCCTGTCCTTTCCTCTGCGATAGCCGCAGAAGGCATTACTATGAAAAGAAAAGTGATTATGATCATCGTATGAAAAATCCATAAATATCTCATTAACTCACACATCCTATTTAGAAATATATGATTAAATGTATGAGCCTGTCCTTCTTAGTATGATATAATTTGATAAATAAAACAGAAAGGTGATTATAAATGAAAAAAATAATAGTATTTGGTTCTATTTTGCTTGCTATCTTCCTTTTATTTGCTTTAGTAACAAACGTGCAAAACAAACAGCAAGCAGATGGAAATCCCTATAAAAAGGACATGCTCCATCCCGAAACTATTAAGCAATTAGAGGATCCAATTTATCAAAATTTGATCTTGCCGGATGAATTAACCGAAAAGCTCCAGAACAAAGAATCGGCATTTATTTACTTTTACACCCCCACATGCTCGCATTGTAAAGTAACATCACCTGTTGTTGTTCCTATGGCTGAGGAGTTGGGAATTGATCTTAAATTATACAATCTTCTTGAATTCAAGGATGATTGGGATACATATGAAATAGAAGGGACACCAACTATTGTCCATTTTGAAAACGGAGTTGAGGTCTCAAGAATAGAAGGTGGAGTAGAACCCGAACAATTTAAACAGTGGTTTAATGAAAATAAATAAGAAAAACGTAAGCGCCTTGCTCATCGCCGTACAAACTGGAAGGGGATACCGTTCAAATGCGGTATCCCCTATTATAATCATCAATTCGTTTAATTTGTCTTTGAGGAGTGTTATTTTTAGCCTCATATTTCATACAAGTATGGCCTGATACTTGTAGTACATAATCTGAAGGGATTTGCCTCGATTTAAAGCCATATGCCTTGCACCCTCTTGGAAACCTTACATCCCACGTTGTATAAAAATAGTTGCATTTAAAACAATTCACTTTTTGCTGGTTCATTGAACTCTCGCACCACCCTACTTACCTATCCTACTTTATTTTAATAAAAAAATCTATTACTCTTCAAAACACATAATTTGAGGCTCGGAAACATAATATGGACAAGAACAAAGTAAATAATAGAAAGTGGAATCCTTTATGAAGAAACACATC
This sequence comes from Caryophanales bacterium, assembly GCA_012840465.1. Classification (GTDB taxonomy): domain Bacteria; phylum Bacillota; class Bacilli; order Bacillales; family Bacillaceae_J; genus Schinkia. The sequence goes on along the minus strand of DULJ01000061.1, from coordinate 5,438 downwards.
ATAACTTATTTGCTTTTATTAATTGGGGCCGTTTTTCAGGGCGTTGGGATGTCATTATTCTTATTTCCACATGACATCCCGTCAGGGGGCGCAGCGGGCCTAGCGATCTTATTAAATTACTTTTTTAGAATGCCTCTTGGCTTTGGGTTATGGATTGTTAATTTTATTTTTTTAACTGTTGCTTTGAAATACTTTGGTTACTCGTGGACGATGCGGACGATGTTTGCAGTAACGATTACATCGATTACAGTAAGTCTTCTTACTACTTTTGTCTTACTTCCCCACATTCACATCGTTGTTGATTTAGTAATGGGAAGTATCATATTCGGTATCGGTGTTGGACTATTAATACGGAATGGGGCATCAAGCGGCGGAATGGTCATACCCGCTCTCATGATCTCGCACTCCTATCGCATCCGCCCTGGACGTGTTATGTTTTTTATTAATATCTCAATCTTTTTATTAACTTCCATCGTTATCAATTGGAAAATTGTTATTTTTGCCGTCATGTGTCAATCGGTTTCAACCAAAATTATTGATTTTATAAATGAGGTAGAATTACCGATGTTTTCAGCTCCCTCTTTGGGCTGGCGAAAAAAATAATTCCTACTTGATCAAGTAGGAATTTATTGCACTCTTTTTTCTGTTGCTGTATAAGTAGCAGCTGCCTTAGTGATATCCTTTTGTTCTATTCTGGTTGATTTTAACAAGCTCATCGTGCCAATCGTAGCCAAGAAGACACATAAAATAGCGACTAATGTATAGAAGTCCCACTCGAAGAATAATTTGACTGTTCCATAAGAAACCACAAGGGAAAAAATGGGGGATACTAACCAAACTTTCAGCATTCGCTTGATAATGTCCTTTTGCCATAATTTCATACCATGTTCGGCCACACCGATCCCAAAAATTCCTGCAGTTGTAATTTGGGTAATTGGAACCGGCATGCCGAGTAGTGAGCAAATGATGACCAATATAGCTCCAAGTCCGGAAACGGTACTCCCTTGGATTAAAGAAAGATTGGTAATCCTTTTCCCATTCGTTTCGATAACCCTTCCACCTAAAAACAAGGCTCCCAAAGCGATAAAGACCCCACCAAGAATGGTCCCGGATGTAATCGAAATAAGTCCTGCACCGACTAATGGCCCAACTGCATTTGAAACATTATTCATTCCTGCCGAGAAAGCTTCCATAAATCCTGTGAAAATCAACAGAATTTTCAATCCCTTTCCCCACCTGGCATGCCGGTAGTCATTTATCTTTTTCCATTTAGACAAGAAAAGTCCAGTAATAAAAGTTAATCCAAAGGCAATGAAAGGAATAATCAGCCAAAAGGAAACGACGACAAATAACGTTTGGATGTGTACGGATTGAAAAGCAATACCAACACCAACGATTGCACCAACCGTCACTTCACTTGTAGATAATGGGATGCCCATTAAATTTGCAATAAAAAGAGTAAAAGTTGCGGCTAGTAAAATAATTAGCGCAATTTGAGCGGAGATGATAGAGGATGGGATGATTCCAGAACCTATCGTTTTTACAACTTCTCCCCCACCTATGGACGCACCTGAAAATACGCCAATAGCACAAATAATAAGAGCAAGTCGTTTATTAGAAACTGCACCGGAACCATAGGCAACTCCCATCGATGCTGCGGCACCACTTGCCCCCATATTCATTGCAAAAAATAAGGCTACTAACATCGAAGTCACTATATAGATCATTTAGTTATCACATCGCTTAATCCATGTGGAGGCCACATTCAGTTTTTTGATGATTCAGCCAACGCCCGGATCGCAGGTCGCCATCCTCACATATAGGTGTTGTACATACCTCACAGCCGATACTTGGATATCCTTTGTCATGAAGCTCGTGATAAGGTAATTCATGTAACTTAATGTACAACCAAACTTCATCCCAACTCCAATGGAGTAGTGGACATATTTTTATCATTTTAAATTTATGATCGATGTTGAGATACTTTATATTTGCTCTCGTCGCGGATTGGCTTCTGCGCAATCCGGAAATCCATGCCTTATACTGTTTTAACTCGTCTTTCAATGGTTCAATTTTTCGAATTTGACAGCATTGGTTTGGATCTATTTCCCATAATTTCTCACCATATTGGGTTTCCTGATCTTCTAATGACAAATTAGTACAAATGGAGTTGATTTGGAAATCGGGGTATTTTTCCTTAACTTTATTCAGTATTTCATATGTTTCTTTAAAATGAAGAGATGTATCAATAAAGGTGATCCTTGCATTTGGTTTTATTTTACTTATTAAATGCAGCAACACACTGCTCTCCGCACCAAAACTACATGCGTACACAATATCTTCACCGTACTCTTTATAGGCCCATTTAAGGCATTCCAATGATTCTTTAAAAGAAATAGTTTCCGGTGACTCTTCCGAACACGAGTCATATGTGAGCAAGATAACCTCCCCCTTATCCCAATTGAAGCAATTGTTGATTAATTGTAAGGTAAATCAATTCATTATTGTGAACCTCGATTTGATTCATTTCTTTAATGGAACCCACTCGATTTAATGAGAGCAGTGCGCGAATCCATGAGCCATGCCCGAATACTAAGATACGTGTATAGTGATCATATTTGGTAAGAAACCGAATGATTCTCTTTTCAAAATCGTCCAGGCTCTCACCCAATGTAAGTGATCTGGGATCTGAAACCCATTCTTTTACCTTTAATAGCTGTTCTTTCTCAAATCCTTCGTATTTTCCAAAATTCAGTTCATTTAGTAGCGGTTCAATCAATGGATGAGGAAAGCCGTAATTTAAAGCCGTTTGTTGTGTTCTTTTTAATTGACTTGCGACTACAATATTGGCTTGAAAGGAGCCGATCACGTTTTTATTTGCTTCTAGTTTAGCTAGATCCTCATCAGTAACTGGAAGTAAGGGAATATCCCGGGACCCTTGAAGTAACCCAGATTTATTCCATTCCGTAGGTAAATGTCTTATTAATAAAAGTTCCATAACCGCTGCTCCTTCTTTAACTGCGAGTGGGATTAGACACCGGTTTCATGAAAAATGTTTCACTGCGTAACCCTACTCGTTCTGCTTCTAAAACAAGCGCATCTTGAATTTTTACATTACCTAAATTGACATTCGGGCCAAATGTATTAATGAAAAACATTTGCTGCTTACTAGTTGGTGCCTCAAAAATGACTCTATTACTATCCACCTGCTTAGTAAGTTCTTTTAAAATTGATTTCTTAACTTCCCCATTCGGATTGTAGATCCCGGCTGTCCCCGAATCACGCCCCTCAGTAATTACGTATTTACAGCCAGCTTCCAATAATGAATTCAGTTCTAACACCCAACTTCTCGAGGACAGCTCTTGGGTTTGATCTTTCGAGCCAACCTCTCCTAAAACAGAAAAATCGCTTTTCAAATCTTCAACAAGATCCAACCTTCTTTCAAGGGATATATCTAATGTCCCGTTTGATACTTCAATCCACTCTATCTTATGCTTTTGCAAAAACTTTTTATATTCGTTTAATTTACCCTGATCATAACATTTTTCGAATAATGTGCCCCCACAATATACCTTAATCCCATATTGTTTATATAATTTGACTTTTTCATCAAGGTTTGGGGTCACATAAGCGGAACCAACACCTAATTTTGCTACATCAATATAAGAATGATAATCCTCTAAAACACATCGTAATTGTCCCACCGGGATCCCAAAATCGGCAATAGATGTTAATCCGATCGTTCTTTTTCCTATTGTTCTTTTTGGCATATCAAGAAAGTTCATTAGGATATACGCCTCCTTTTTCCTTCTGTTTATGCTATTCAACCTTTACCTAAAGGGTGCAATCGGTGTAAAGGCGAGATGATGTTTTTTGTATAGTAATTGTTTTTTATTCGAACAATAGGAAAGTCATGAACTTTTATCAATTTTATCAAGATGAATTTGTAAAAGGAGATGTACAGTCCCTTGTCCAAACAAAACAATTCATTTATGACTATTTTTGCAATTGGATCGATTCCTCTCATTTTAGTGCTCGGAAACTCGATGCTAATCCCAGTTTTACCAAAAATGAAAGCAGAATTAGATATTTCGCAGCTCCAAGTTAGTTTAATCATTACCGTGTTTTCTATCGGCGCAGCTATCTCCATCCCTATCTTAGGATATTTATCTGACCGTTTTTCAAGGAAGGCCGTCATTATCCCAGCTTTAATTGCATATGGAACAGGTGGATTATTGGCGGGTGCGGCCGCTGCATGGTTTAATGACCCATATATATGGATCATGGCTGGACGGGTTCTTCAAGGTATTGGCGCGGCCGGAACTGCTCCGATTGCCATGGCATTAACAGGAGACCTATTCAAAGGAGCGCAACAAAGTCGGGTTTTGGGTCTAGTAGAGGCATCAAATGGCTTTGGTAAGGTTGTCTCTCCAATTATCGGTTCACTCTTGGCTTTATTATTTTGGTATGCAGCCTTTTTTGCATTTCCCGTCTTTTGTTTATTATCGATATTACTAACGGTATTTTTTGTGCATGAAAAAAAGAAAAAGAAAGAGCCACCACCGGTTGGAACATATGTTAAAGGACTATTTTCAGTTTTTAAACAAGAAGGCAGATGGTTATTTACCGCTTATTTAGCAGGGGCTACCTGTTTGTTTACCTTGTTTGGGATTTTATTTTATACCTCGGATGTATTGGAAAAGACGTATCATACAGACGGTGTATTAAAAGGCGGTATTTTAGCGATACCTCTTCTTTTTATGACAATTACTTCTTATATAACCGGGAGTAAAATTGGCAAAAATATGCCGTTAATGAAAAAACTGATCGTAATTGGCTTTATCTTAATGACTGCTTCTTTCGCAACTCTAGTATTTTTTGAAAAATTAGTACCTTTTATAGCTATATTGGCCATTTCGAGTATTGGAACAGGCTTAGTTCTACCCTGTGTAAACAGCTTTATTACCGGATCCGTAGAGACGTCGCGAAGAGGATTTGTAACCTCGTTATATGGCTCAGTAAGATTTTTAGGGGTTGCGATTGGTCCGCCCATTTACGGATGGTTGATGGAATGGTCACGGGCAGGTATGTTTCTTTCCACAGCAAGCTTAACGCTGGTTGTTGGGCTTTTATGTATCATCTTGATTCACGTCAAAAACGAAAATCCTAAAGAGCAAATGGGTGGCTCCTTATTTAAGCCGCTTGAGTTAAAAACTGAATAATTACCATTTGAAGTTTAACTTCATTCAGCAGAAGCCTCCCACTTCCATAAGTGGTGAGATGAAAGCAAGTTAGAATTTTAAATTCAGTGGGGTACAAACCCCTGCTGAATAAAGTTAAAGCCTCCGGCGGATGCCACAGATTTTAAAAGGTAGCTTTTCGAGCAGATCAAAGACTAAGAACGCCACATCCTGTGGCAACGTCTTTGTGACCCACGT
>DULJ01000060.1 GCA_012840465.1 Caryophanales bacterium | reverse complement strand
TTTTCATTTTCAGATAAACTCTGCCAAGCTACTTGTTGGAATTCCATGTACTCTTTTTCGTTGTTTTGGTCCTTATTGTCAATTCCATTACTTTCGATTAATTTATCCTCAAAAATATATTGATAATGCGGATAAAAGTTGGGTAAATCTTTGGGTAGAAAGATATAATGATGGAAAAAAGGACTCCCAACCCTTAACACAATTATCATATGGTAAAAGTCCAAATGAAGTCGATTAAAGGGCATTTGGGATTTGGAATAATAAATCCAAATGCAGAAGAGACCTTAGTTTTTCTTTATGGACCCGGTGTAAGAACTCAACCATCAAAAATTGACAAAGAATCTAGGGCCAACATTATTAGTTCCTGGGACGATGGCATTAGTCATGGAAAAGTAAAGTTAAAATTGGGTGAAACTAAAATATTGGCGCTATATAGAGAAACGGAAGGTAATTCAATTCATACAGTTGATTTATAGGATGAGGGACCTGACCCAAAGCGTCTACTACATCCGTATTTACGTCTGGCGCCATTCAGTTATATCGGAATTAAGGGGTAGGTTAATCAAGTGACTCTATAACTCTAAATACATTTGAGTAAATTCTTTGTCCTTCTTCTCTTTGAATTTCATTATAACTATCTGCATAACCAAAACTCCAACTTTGAAAACTTTCATCTTCGAAATACAATATCCCAACCATAAAATTTTCAGTATCATTGATTCTCTCTACATAATCATTATAAGAAACTAAGTTATCACTTTCTTTAAAAGTTACAAAGGGTAAATGGGAGGTATATTTGTGCCTGGTTCATAGACATTATTTGAACTTTCAATATTTGTTATCGTACCTTGGCTTTTAAAAACGTATTTTGTTAACCAACCAAATGCATTTCCATTTTGAACTTGAACGAATGAAAAAAGCATTTAAATTGCTGCTGAAATTAAAGAAAATTTGAGGAAACGACCTTTCTTTTTAGGATATTCTGATTTAAGTCTTTCTTTAATCATTATCCATGTTTCCTCTTCTGAATAGGGCATTTTCGGTGTAGCCTTCATTTCCTCATGTATAACTTGCTTAATTAAAAGCCCATTATAAAATTTCTTTTGTTTATTGGTCATGAAATTTCCCCCTCTTGGAAACTAGAATCCTTAGAAACTAGTGTGCGAAGATCTTTTTTCGCACGATTATGTTGAACTTTTTCCACATTACTGCATGCACTTAAGAGAAAAATGCTTACCAATAAACTCGTTATTAAAAAATTAACCTTCAAAACTTACTCCCCCCTTCTTAGCTTTTATTGTCTTTTGGTATATGTAAAACATTGTTTCGTCTAAAGTAATAATATAGAAAGTAAGGTTCGTATCGTTCGTATGTTTCGTGGATTTTATGAATAGGATATAATGGAGGTGAAAGGAGTGAAGGGATTGTTAATCAATGGTACACAAATTGAAATTGATACTTTAGAGCAAGTTGTTCAAAATTCGCAAGGTAAGATTGCCATTTTGTTCGAATCATTAAGAAGAGCTAACGAGATTCTTCATTCATTAACCGTAGAAGAACAAGCATTACTCAATAAATATTTTGAAAGTCATCCCATCTTAGAAACAATTATTTTATCTGAGGAAGAACCAAAGCAACGTAATTTGCCAAGTTTTCTTACAGTAAATGATGTGTCAGAATTATTAAGTATATCTCCGCAAGCGGTTAGAAGGCATTGTACAGACAATAAAATTTCAGCTTGGAGAACTTTGGGTGATTCAGGTGAATGGAGAATTGACTTTAAACAATTTAAAGATCATCCTAATATTAATGCAATACTAGTAAGGTATCAAAATAGAAATCGGCAAATTTCCGAAATGGCAACAAATAACTCCGAATTAATCCATCAATTCAAACAAGCAAAAGAAAGAAGAGATGAACCGTCCTACTACAATAACGATATTGGTAGATTCAACGAATTAGTCGATAATGATGAATAATAAAATGAAATTTAATGTGTTTTGGTCCAAAGATGCGGAACTAGCATTAATCAAGCATAAACAGTTTATTAATGTTAAATTGGCATACAAAAATTCCTTGACCATGTTATCAGTAAACCCTCATAACCAAAAAGAGGGTGTGATTGATTGCGGAAGTGAATTCGATGGGTATTATTGGGTAAATATAAACAACGTTATTATATTTTATCGAGTAGATGACGATTTGAAAAAGGTTTTTATTGATGGTTGTAGTAGTGCCTTAACAGGCGAAGCTTTAAGAATGTACTACGGCGAATACGATCCTTGGTTAGATGATGAATAAAAAGTCCGCAAAAAGTTAAAGGGCATAACATATTAGTTATTTAAAATTGTTATGCCCTTTCTTCTTCTACTGAAGCCTGTTAGCTCAATAAGTAATTCATTACTTCAGCAAAGTTTGAAGGCTTATTAACAAAGGTGCATATACGATTAGTGGAATAAGCGAAATTACTGCACCAACTTTTTTAATTTCCTTTTGTAACAGCAAAAGAGAAGTCAAGAAAAATAATAATTAAAAATGATAGTCAAATACGAGATATGCAACACGACCTATTAAATATAAAGTAATAACGACATTAAAAATAATCGGAAATAATTTTTTTAATTCGATATTAAAATTTTGTAAAATAAAGCGGTACAAAAGAAAAACGCCAGTTAAAAAAATAAAATGAAACAATGGGAAGCCGATACTATAAATAAGTTTTGAAGCAATACCAATATCACCAGGATATCTTTCAGCCGCTGTAAAACGTACACTGTAAATCCATAATATTAGAATCCATTGAAATCCATAAGTCTAGGCTATTGCCCCCACAAAATAAAATAAGGTAGCTACTATTTTTTTCACTTTTCACCCACCTAAATCGACTCCCTTAATTACTCTCTTATATCAAGACCAATAATTTCTTTGCTTGAACGATCAATATATAATCCAATCGGACCCAATAGGCTATCTTGTTCTGTATGGAATACAACTTTGACTACTTTTTTATTTTTTTCCGGTTTAATATGTTGTGGTACATCAGCAGGGCTTACCTCAATGACTTCTGCGTTTTGCCAATCACCAATCACAGTGTCCTTTTCATTTTCAGATAAACTCTGCCAAGCTACTTGTTGGAATTCCATGTACTCTTTTTCGTTGTTTTGGTCCTTATTGTCAATTCCATTACTTTCGATTAATTTATCCTCAA
>DULJ01000059.1 GCA_012840465.1 Caryophanales bacterium | reverse complement strand
TAGGCCCACAGGACGTGGGTCACAAAGACGTTGCCACAGGATGTGGCGTTCTTAGTCTTTGATCTGCTCGAAAAATTACCTTTGAAAATCTGAGGCATCCGCCGGAGGCTTTAACTTTATTCAGCAGGGGGTTGTACCCCCACTGAATTTAAAATACTAACTTGCATTCATCTCACCACTTATGGAAGTGGAAGACTTCTGCTGAATGAAGTTAATCTTTATCCGCCATTCTTTCCGCTAAAGTTGCCAGCGTTCGGACCATAACACCTGTTGCTCCAGCAGGTCCAAGGTCATAGTCTTTTTTGGATGTAGCTGTACCCGCTATATCGAGATGGACCCATGGTGTATCTTCAGCAAATTCACCTAGGAAAGCCCCTGCCATAATGGCATGTCCTTCGCGCCCGGGAGAATTGCTTAAATCAGCGATTTTACTGTGGTTGCGGACTCGTTCTTTATGAATTTCAAAATAAGGCAAGAGCCAGATCGGTTCGCCGGCTTCACGGGAAGCTTCTAAAACCTCTTCATAAAATTCCTCATGATTAGTCATTGCACCTGTTGTTTCTTCACCTAGAGCAACAATGACACCTCCTGTTAACGTTGCGATATCGACAATATAATTTGCACCCTGATGCTTTGCATATGTAATCGCATCCGAAAGCACTAGTCGTCCTTCTGCATCTGTATTTAAGACTTCAATCGTCTTCCCGCTCATAGAGATAATAACATCATCAGGTTTATAGGCTGTGCCACTGACAACATTATCTGTTGAAGGAATTACCGCAACAACATTTATAGCCGGTTTTAGCTCCCCAATAATCTCCATTGCCCCAAGTACTGCTGCTGCACCGCCCATATCTGTTTTCATGCCGACCATACTTTCACGGGGTTTCAGGCTATAGCCCCCAGTGTCATAGGTGATCCCTTTCCCAACAAACGCCAGAACATCATCCCATTTTTCTTTACCATGATATTTAAGGACAATCATTTTGGGAGGTTCGACGGACCCTTTATTAACTGCCAAAAGCGCCCCCATCCCGAGCTTTTCCATATCTTCCTTTTCCAGTACTTCGTAATCCATTCCATATTTATTGGCAATTCCAACTGCGTAATCAGCAAGATCAGACGCAGTCAGCATATTCGGAGGCAAATTGACTAAATTACGGGCTGTATTGGTGCCCTTGCCATAAACATAGCCGACTGTTAGTGCAGCGCGAATTTCATTTTCCTCTTCGCCTGAATAGATATCAATGGATTCAATCCGTTTATCAGGGATATTCGGCTTTCTCTTATAGTTTTCAAATTGATAACCCGCCAAAGCTACCGCTTCACCAAGGGCATGAGCGGCATCAAGCTCCCGGGTCTCTGTTGTTGTAAACGTATCTAAAACAAATGTAAGACTTGTTAACCGATCTTTATTTGCTTGTTTTATTAGGCTACCAAACAATTCACACAAGCCGGAAAACTTCACTTCCTTTTCCTTTCCAAGTCCAACAAAATAAATGCGCTTAAATCCAATCTTCCCCAACGTATGTATTTTAGAAATTGCTCTTTTCTTACCGGTGAGATCCCCATCCCGGATTAATTCAAGTAATTGTCCAGCAAATATATCATCTAATTCTTTGATGACCCCTTCAACTTTTTGATGCTCGAATAAACCAATAATAAGTGCTTCTTGCGCTTCATTTAAGACCAATTCTTCCACTACTTTAAACATTTTCGACACCTCCATTTTTATTATCCAATTATCAGAAAACAATTGCAAATTTCGAATGAATAACGTGAATTATGATATAATTTAGAAAAGCGGAAGCGCCCGTTTAGCGAAGTCCACGAATCGCCGGGCGCTGGAGCTAAACAAAGTAAAGCGAAATCACGAAAGGACGACACGAAATTATGGAGCTATTTTCTAATTTCCCGCTTTGGGCAGCACTCTTTTCAATATTCTTCGCACAATTCGTTAAAGTTCCGATATCATTAATTGCAACCAAGAAAATTGATTGGTCCTTATTAACAAGTACTGGTGGCATGCCAAGCTCACATTCTGGTGCTGTAACAGCGCTCTCAACTGCGATTGCGCTTCAGGAAGGATTAGATTCATCACTATTTGCCATATCTGTCATTTTTGGGGTTATTGTTATGTTTGATGCAACTGGCATACGTTATCATGCAGGTGAACAGGCTACCGTTCTTAATTGGCTCGTAGCAGAATTCAATAAATTCGTGGAAGAGGCTAAAGCATTGCCTAAAAAAGAAAGCTTCGAAAGAAGAAAAGAGCTGAAAGAATTACTTGGCCATAAGCCGATGGAAGTTTTTTTTGGAGCATTAACCGGCATTTTGTTAACGTTACTTTTGTATTATCTTATATATTAAAAAAAGCAGCACTCTATTTCAGTTAGAATGCTGCTTTTTTTGCGCTTTTATACTATCCTTTTATAATTTGCTGTCTGAACACTTGCATGGACCGATCTTCATTTAAACGAACTAATTCTTCTTCAGTGAGGGAGCCGTCGCCTTTTTTAACGACATATACTTCCACTTCTTTTTTACCCCACTTTTTATATACGTCATCCACTGTTTCATAATAAAGATCAATCTTATGACCTTTTATTGCTCCGCCCTTATCGGCAACAACCCCATAACCGTAGTTAGGAATAAACAAGATTGTCCCAATTGGAAAAACATCTAAATCAGCAGCAACTGTGGAATAGAGGTCACGTTTAACCTTCACCCCAGAATAGGTAATGCCATACTCGGGATGGTCCTCATCTTTACCTGTCGATTCAGTTCCCGCTGTATAACCAGTTGCCACAACCTTCTGTGAAGGATACTTAGACCAATCGAAGGCCTCTTCAAGACTCTGCGGCATTTCAACCGACTCACTTGAAATAGCCTTTCCCAGAACAACATATCTTGATAATCTTTTTTTTCCTAATGATAACTTCTTTGAAGTATGCTCCTTGTTTTCATAAACAACTGGACCTTGTTTAACGAATTTTGTTTGATACCATTCCCATATAGAAAAATCTTTTGCTTGAACACCTGATATAGATTGAAAAGTAGTCAATAAGGCCGCAATAAACATAAAGGTCATAATCGTCCGTTTTATTGTTTGTTTCCAAAATCTCACGAATGCCCACTCCTCTCTTAAACTATTTATTTCCAAAATGAAAAATAAATATACAGAAAAGAGTGTTAATTTATTCCAAAAGTAAAGAGACTGGCGTAAATCGCCAGTCTCTTAGAACATTTGGTATCCATTTTTTCGTAATAATTTAATGACTACTCCAGATAAAATGGCTCCTAAAAATCCACTTGATAAAATAATTACATCCGCGCTACCTAACGCAGAAAAGTTATCTGCTAGCATTTTGAACGATTCAGCTGGTTCTGTAAAATATTTAAAAAAGCGAACTTTATCAACAATTAAAATAACAACTATTGGATATACAACAGCCATAAGCCATGAAGTTCTGAGCAACATATTTAAAATAAAACCAATACCTAAAAATAATACAATAAACAATAACATCGATACTAGCAACTGTGGAATACCCACTACAGATACCTCCCCTACACCTACCGTTAAGTTTACTTAAACTGAGGGGAGCCGTCAATCTTTAAAAGAAGTTTAGCCTTCCTTTTTTAAGAACTAATGACAGGCCACCAAGCTTCCATAGATAGCGGTTATCGATGACCTTTTTCATAATTGAAGCCTGTGTTCCATATAATTGATGATTGCCAAAGACAACTCCCATCGCATCATCGTGACCTAGTGAGCAAACTGTACCCTTAATTTCCGGCACAAATGTCTTCAATTCACTCTCTTTACCTCTAATTAGCGCTGCCACGTTGACTGCACAAGTATCGGCCATTTGAATAGCGATTTGCGCTGTTGGCGGATATGGACGATTAATTTCCTCATTAATTAATAGTGCACAGTCACCTACGATAAATACTTCATCATAACCAGGGGCTCTTAAATCAGGCTGAACTTTAACACGACCACGCATTGCTTCAAATCCGGACTTTTCAACGATTGAATTTCCACGGACACCAGCTGCCCAAACTACCGTAGCCGCTTTAATTTCTTCAATTACTTCATCTTTTGAAACAATAATTCCGTCTGGTGTACATTCTTTAATCGCTGTTCCAATTTTAAATTCAATGCCACGCTGCTCTAAATGGTTCATTGCATACTCAACTAATGCTGGGTTGAAACCAGGTAAGGCTGTTGGTGCCGCTTCGACGCAGACAACACGAACCTTTTTGCGGTCAATATCATATTCCTCACAAAGCTCAGGAATTCTATTCGCAAGCTCTCCTAAGAATTCAATACCGGTAAAGCCTGCTCCACCTACAACAATCGTTAATAATTCCTGACGCTTTTCAACTTCATTATTATACTGAGCAAAACTAACCTCGATATGTTCACGAATAAGTCTAACAGAGTTGATACTTGTAATCGAATAGGCATACTCCTTTAAACCTTTTATTCCAAAAGTTTCTGATTCAAAGCCTAGTCCAATGACTAAGTAATCATAGGAAAGGGGCTCTCCTTTTTCAAGGATTACAGTTCTCTCTTGCGGCTTAATTTCAACTACTTCATCCTTAATAAAGTTAACCTTGCTTTGTTGAATGACATCATTAATAGGGATACGAATTTTATCATGATGAAGCGTTCCGGCAGCACCTTCATGAAGCCATGTTGATTGATAATGATAATTATGCTTGTTCACAAGTGTAATATTTGCTTCATCCGCCCCTAAAGTTTTTTGTAAATTTACAGCAGTCATGATTCCGCCATAACCTGCTCCTAAAATCAATACGTTTGGTCTTTTCAAGACAATCACATCCACCTTTATTTTAGTAGTTATATTTTTTGCATTTAAAAACGTTTTTATAATCTTGTTACCCTTTTCACAAACCTTATTATAAGAAAAACTTTCATTATCACATCATATGAAAGATTCATTCAAAGGTTGATCAGTTATTCACAAATTAGTTGATTTTTTGTAACAAAATTTTAACAATATCTTATTGAATTATAATATTCTTTTCTAACCCATTTATCAACTATTTTATTCATTTTATGTGTTTTGTACATTTCTAAATATTGTGAATTTTATCTACAAATATGCTAGAATATAACTATATGTAAGTCTAGACTAGGGGGAAATGGCATGAATAAAGATCCTAAAGTGTATGATATCACTATTATTGGCGGAGGACCTTGCGGCTTGTTTGCGGCTTTCTACGCAGGCATGAGACAAGCGAGCGTTAAAATAATTGAAAGTCTTCCACAATTGGGAGGCCAACTGTCCGCTTTATATCCTGAAAAATATATTTATGATGTAGCCGGCTTTCCAAAAATTCGCGCACAGGAATTAATAGACCGATTAAAGGAACAAATGAAAAAATTTGAACCTGCCATTACTTTAAATCAATCTGTTGATAAGGTTGAAAAATTGGAGGATGGTTCATTTAAACTGACAACGAACTCTGAGGTCCATTTTACAAAAGCTGTCATCATAACAGCAGGTAATGGTGCCTTCCAACCCCGTCGTCTAGAACTTGAAGAAGCGGCACAATATGAAGGTGAAAATCTACATTACTTTGTTGGTGATATGAGTAAATTTCAAGGTCAGCGCGTTGTTGTGTTAGGTGGTGGAGATTCCGCTGTCGACTGGACATTGATGCTTGAACCGATTGCTAAAGAAGTAGCGATCGCTCACCGTCGTGATAAATTCCGTGCCCACGAACACAGCGTTGAAAATTTAATGAATTCCAAAGCAAAGGTACTTACTCCATACAATCCGGTTCGAGTAATTGGTGATGGGAAAAAAATAACCCAGATCGTATTAGCAGAAGCTACTACAAAAGAAGAGGTTACCATTGATATTGATGCTTTAATCGTGAACTACGGATTCGTGTCCTCCTTGGGACCTATTAAAGAATGGGGCCTTACAATTGATAAGAATTCAATCGTTGTCAATTCAAGGCTGGAAACCAATATACCTGGGATTTATGCTGCTGGTGATATTGCAACTTATAACGGAAAAATAAAACTAATTGCCACTGGTTTTGGGGAAGCACCAACGGCAGTCAATATCGCAAAGGCTTATATTGATCCCGATGCCAAAGTGCAGCCGATGCATTCTTCTAGTATGTTCGAATAGAAAAGCGCAAGCGCCCATTTAGCGACGAATAAACTGGAGCGCACCGGTCTCGCGATAAAGGATAGCCGGCGGATTTGCGGTAACAATCCACTTCTGTTGACTTATCGTAGGGAGATGAGCGAAGTTTACGAGTCGCTGGGCGCTTGCGCTAGACAAGGATACACAATCCTATGTTCTTTTTAACACTCTTCAGGTGATCCGGTACGTTCAGCCGTTCTAAAGGACGATCCACAGCCACAGGATGCAATAGCATTGGGATTATCGATCGTGAACCCCCCACCCATCATATTTTGTTTGTAATCTATTTTTACTCCATCAAGTACTGGTGCATCTTCCCTGTTGACTATAATTTTCAAGTTATGTTGTTCCAACAACAAATCAGCATCGGATTGCTCCTGTTCAAACCCCATCCCATATGATAATCCACTGCAGCCTCCGCCTTTAACACCAATACGCAAAAACAGGTTTTCGTTGCCTTCTTCTTTCATCATGCCGAATATATGACTGGCAGCTGCCTCGGTGATTGTAAGATTCATGTGATTAGCCTCCTTTTAATAGATCATTTTATTAATTAACAGTATACTAATTTCCTACTTTTAATACAAAAATGTTGCTTAAATCCCTTGCATTATACTAATATATGACGATTTGAACGATTTGTTTGGATTAATGTATAAACTAATTTATTATTGACGATACTATTTTTATCCCCCGTTTCTCTAAATTTGAAAAACACGCAATATGCCTAAAGGGAAGTTACGTGTTTTTCTTATTTTTTTGCATCCTTGGCGTTATTAGGGTAATTTGGCGCAGTTCTTTTCACATATACCCCTACCTTATGAACACATTTAATGGTACATTATCATTAGAGATTACATAATGGGGGATGAAGTTAAATGACAAATGAGTTATTAACACCTTTGTATGATAAAAATGAAACATGCCCAAATTGTAAAACAACATTTACTACAAAAAAGATCCGTTCACGATTTATTAAACTCGACCATAGTGATACTGATTTCTGTCCCTATTATCAAGATGAAAAAGTTAGTCCCCTTCTTTATTTCGTCAAAGTTTGTCCATCCTGCGGATACTCTTATACCGACCAATTTGCGACCTACTTCTATGAAGGGACTCAAGAAGCAATCCAGGAGGCTGTCTGTGACAAATGGGTGCCTCATAATTTTGGTGAGGAAAGAACTATAAGTCAGGCTATACAAACTTACAAACTAGCATTTTATTGCGCCACATTGAAGAAGGAAAAATCAATTATTATTGCGAACTTGTTGCTTCGTCTAACCTGGCTTTGTCGGAAAATGGATGACCAAGACAAAGAGACACGTTTTACCGAGTTGGCATTAGAGCATTTAAATAAAGCTTATTTAGACGCTTACTACGGTAATACTCCAGATATGACGGAAATCCGTGTTTTATATTTAATCGGCGAATTAAATCGGCGTTTGGGACGTTACGACCAAGCGACTACCCATTTTTCAAAAGTCGTTGACATGCAAAATAAAACGCCCGAAAGAAAGATTGTTAACTTGGCTAGACAACAATGGCATGTAGCAAGGGATGAAAAGCGAAGGATGCAGGACCAAGCAGAAGTTTAACTTCATTATTACAAAGCTTCCATCAATATTCCGTTTGATGGAAGCTTTATTTAACGTAAAGGTGAATAGATTACAGCATTTTAAAACATTGGATTTTCATCTAAATATTTATAAATATTTTCAACCAACTGTTCAGGGGTCTCACCCGAAACAAAATCTCCATTAACTAAAGCAAATAATCTATGGGCACATTTCCCGCAATAGCTAAGGCATCCATATTCAATCACATCGAGATTTGGATCCTTCTCCAATACTTCTTTAGCCTTTTGTGCTCCGCTTGCTAAGTTGCTGACACAAAATTCAATAAGTGGGTTAATCATATTACAACCTCTTTCACAACTAATCTACATTTAGTATGGTATATATCCCAGTTTCTCCAATTCTGCAAAAATTGTTATCAAATTCGCCTTGGCGTATTTGCGCCCAGATTTTTTCGAGCTTGCTCGAAAAATTACCTTTTAAAATCTGTGGCATCCGCCGGAGGCTTTAACTTTATTCAGCAGGGGTTTGTACCCCACTGAATTTAAAATACTAACTCGCATTCATCTCACCACTTATGGAAGTGGGAGACTTCTGCTGAATGAAGTTAAACTTTTTAGCGTATTTTGTTGACTCCTACACTAACTCTCCCTTGTTTTCATTTTACTAAAACCCGAGTTGTTTGAATAGCTTTTTGAATTACCAACAATTATAATGTGAAGTAAGAAAGGAGTCGATTATAATGAGTGAAAACAATACAATGATTCAACAAGTTGAAGACGTTTTAAACAAGTTACGCCCATTTTTACAACGTGATGGCGGTGACTGTGAATTAGTAGATGTAGAAGATGGAATTGTAAAATTACGCCTAATGGGGGCTTGCGGTAGCTGCCCAAGTTCTACGATCACATTAAAAGCTGGAATCGAACGCGCTCTTCTTGAAGAAGTTCCAGGCGTTGTGGAAGTGGAGCAAGTATTTTAGCTAGACAATGATGCACCAAAAGAAAAAGCTGTCATTTGACAGCTTTTTCTTTTGTTTCTACAGACAAACCTGATTGGTCTACTTTTAATGTCTCAATTCTTGCAGTTGGAAACTTTTCTTGAAGGTGCTTCTGTATAGATTCACCTTTGCCTTTTGGTGCGAAGCAAATAATCGTCGGGCCCGCTCCGCTGAGAGCGACACCATAGGCACCTAATTCATCTGTCAATGAATACACCAATTCAAGTTCCGGAACAAGTTCACCGCGGTAAGGCTGGTGAAATAAATCCTTTACCATCATTTTCCCTGCCAGCTCCCAATTGGATGTTAACAACGCTGCTACAAGCACATTACTAATGCCGCTTGCAAGAACAGCTGTTTTAAACTCCATTGTATCTGGAAGAACACTCCGTGCTTTTTTCGTCTCGAGTTCATAGGCCGGAATATAGACAACCATATCGATGTCAGGGAAGCCAGCATGAACCATATCTGTTCCATCTTCACGATGGCTGCCAATGATAAGACCGCCATATAAGGATGCTGCTACATTATCCAAATGACCTTCGATATTACTAGCTCTCCTTAGCTTTTCATCAGCGGACAAATCAAGATTCAGGATTTGATTTGCAAGTTCTGTCGCTGCAACAATGGCTGCTGCGCTGCTGCCGAGACCTCTTGATAGTGGAATATCGCTCGTAACCTCCACCCTGTGTGGTGGAAGCTCAAACCCATAATCATCAGCAACTGACGCAGCAACCTTATACATTAAATTTTCTGTTCCTTCAGGAAGTCCAGTAAGTTCTTCCGATTTAGAAATGAATTTCCATTCATCACTTGGTGTGACATCTAAAGTTAAATAACGATTAACAGCCATGCCAACTGAGTCAAAGCCAGGCCCAAGATTAGCAGTACTGCCAGGAGTAGTTATTCTAAAAGCCTTATTATTTACCATTACGTTACAGCTCCTTGGGTATCTTCATAAGATAAATTTTTACGTAGTGTTATCGGCATTAAAATACTTCTTCCCCTTCAACTCGATAGCTGCTCTTAACACCACGGACGACTTCTAATGTATTTAGTTTTTCCATAATTTCATTATAAGCCCGTTTATTAGCATGATGTGTTATGATTACAATTTCCGCTAAACCTTTCGTTTTTAAAGGTAATTGCAAAATTTTCTCAAAGCTAACATTATAGCTTGAGAACAATGTTGTGATCGCTGCAAAAGCCCCTGGGCGATCCTGCACATGGATACGCAAGAAATATTTTGATAAAATTTCTTCATCAGATTTCAGGTTCTTTTTAAATTGCGGGGCAACATACTTACTTCCATTTACACCTAAGATCATATTCTTCATTACTTCAACGAGATCCGAAACAATTGATGTTGCAGTCGGAAATCTACCTGCACCTGGTCCATAGAACATCGTTTCACCAACGGCTTCACCGCAAACATAAACGGCATTATAGACATCATTAACAGTCGCGAGCGGATGATTATTAGGCAATAATGTCGGCTGAACACTGACCTCAACCTTATCCTTTTCACGATCTGCAATACCAATTAATTTCATTGTATAACCAAGACGTTTACTATAATCTAGATCTTCTTCTGTTATGTTTGAAATACCGCTGACTTTAACATCATCTAAATCAATCTGCATGGAAAATCCTAATGTCGCAAGAATCGCCATTTTCCTTGCCGCATCTAGACCCTCCACATCCGCAGTTGGATCTGATTCCGCATAGCCAAGCGCTTGAGCCTCTTTTAATACTTCGTCATATGGAAGACCTTCCTGCGACATTTTAGTAAGGATATAGTTGGTTGTTCCATTAACAATCCCCATCATTTTCGTAATGCGGTCTGATGCAAGTCCGTCTACTAAACTACGAATGATCGGAATCCCACCTGCAACACTTGCTTCAAAAAATAAGTCGCAGCCATTTTCGGAAGCAATTTGTAGTAATTCTGCCCCGTAAACCGCCATTAAATCCTTGTTGGCAGTCACCACATGCTTTTTATTTTGTAGTGCTTTAACCACATAGTTTCTAGTATCTTCAATCCCACCCATAACTTCAACAACAATATCGATATTTGGATTTTCAATGACTTCATTTGGATCTGTTGTTAATTTAGATGGATCAATTTCAATATCACGCTGTTTATCCAAATTTTTAACTACAATTTTTGTAATTTCAACCGGACATCCGATTTGATGAATTAATTTATCCTGGTGGCGCTCAACGATTTGAACAACACCACTTCCTACAGTTCCTAATCCTAGCAATCCGATGGAAATTGAATTAACCATATTATTCTGTCCCTCCCACATGTCTACATACACAATACATCTGTTTTTGTCATACGGACATTATAGATGTAAATCCCTTTCAATACAAGCGTTTTTACTTAATTTTTGGACAACAGCTTTCTTACTTTTATAATGTTAACATAATTCAATCAACCTTTTACACTCTGAAGCCATTCTATTTCAGGAATTTGTAAATTTCTTGATGAAACCTCACCAAATTTTTTAGAAAATGTACTTAAAAATCGTTCATAGCTTTCCGCCTGCTCTAATACTCTAAAAAGTTGTTTTTCATATCTCAGTTTTCTTTTTTCCAAAGCTGTCGAATAATATCCTTCAACTGCCTCAAAATAGGATAGTGGAAATAACAACCTGCCAAATAATAATCGACAGCTTACGGTTGATAATGGCATAATCCGTTCGTATTGATTTAAAAAACTGCTTATTTCCTGCATGTCTGCACCATTTACGTATTTCGTTCGAATCCATTCAGCAAGATCACGTGTCGAATGATCAAAAATGAGATCCGTTGGGAAAATGACCGTTTCTGAATCGGTTTGTGGTTTATATTTCACATAACAAATCGTACCCAATTGCGCCTCCCGGCGGGTGTCCTCCCACATGCAGTCAGCAACATATTGAATCGCATTTTCAGATATGCCTAGATAGTACGGAAAGGTTTCAAAAAATAGTTTTTCAAAATGATTTTCTGGAAGTCCTTGAATCCTCTGACCCCACCATTCTTCCAATTGGTCAAGGCGATTTTCCCACATTGTTTTCCATAAACCTAGACGTGTCGCTGTTTGCGGTGGATATGGATAATAGCGCCCCATGTTGTGAAATCTAGCTAAATCCTCTCCATCACTAAAACGTCTTCCACGATTGATATTCGGAAGTTTAAACAGAGCGATGCTTTCCCCATTAATATAACCAATCAACTCTTGAGTAACGGTCGGGACAAAATGCGCCATTCTATCTTCTTTTTGAAATTGCAAATAATCACTCATTTGCTTCAGTTCCAATAATTCCTCCCGTTCTATTTGAGGAATCGGAACGATAACATACAAACTGCCCTGTTCGTAAAAAGCCTGAAAGTTTCTATACTTAATCAATTGAGAGTTGTTCAAGCGGTATTGTTCATATAGATCTCTCTCGATCATCTTCAAGCACCCCTTTCGATACCTTATTAATATGTATGTAGGTTTACCGTAAGTATAAAATGTTGCTTGTTGGAAAAATTAAGAAATATCTTTGAACATAAAAAGCAAAACGTACGTATATTATGATAAGAAAAGGTGAAAAACATGATGAAGGATGAAAAAAATATGGACCCTATTGAAAAACGAGCAAGGGAGCTTTTAAAGGAACGCGGAATAGAACTTAAAGATATCGCCGATTTAGTATATTATTTACAAAATAAATACCACGAAAATTTAAAAATAGAAGCATGCTTAGAGAACATAGAACGTGTTTTATCAAAACGTGAGGTTCAAAATGCAATTATAACGGGAATCGAATTAGATATATTGACGGAAAAGAAGCTAATCTCAGAGCCGTTATTAACTATATTATTAAATGATGAAGGTTTATACGGTGTAGACGAAATCATCGCATTTTCCATTATTAATGTCTATGGGTCAATTGGATTTACGAACTATGGATATATTGATAAGCAGAAGCCGGGAATATTGGAAAAAATTAATGAGCACCATGAAGGGGTGTGCAATACATTTTTAGATGATATTGTTGGAGCTATTGCGGCAGCTGCCTCAAGCCGTCTGGCGCATCGCGCTAAAAATGTGGAGTAAAACGAAAAGCGCAAGCCACCCGTTTAGCGCTGGGTGGCTGAAGCTAGACAGATAATGAAGTTAAATTTTGTCTATCCACTCAGATAATGAGTCGACTACATAGGTTGGCTGAGTTTTATATTCAGCCAATTTCTCTTTAGAGGTCACCCCTGTATGGACAAGCAATGTGTCTAAACCTGCACTCATCCCCGCTGCAATATCCGTATCATAATTATCACCGACCATCAAAGTCTCGGCTTTATTGGCACCAAGGACGCGAAGAGCCTGCTCCATGATAATTGATTCAGGTTTACCGATAAAGATCGGCTTCACCCCGGTGGAAACCGAAAATACAGAGGTCAAAGCACCGTTACCAGGCAGTAATCCTCTTTCTGTCGGAATCGCGATATCCGCATTCGTTGACAAAAAAGCGGCCCCATTTCTAATCCCCAAACAACCTTTTGCCAATTTTTCATACGTAAGCTCCCTGTCAATTCCAACAACGACATAATCCGGATTCTCTTCAACAAAGGTGAACTGTTTTCCCTGAAGGGCATGCTGTAAGCCTTCCTCGCCAATCATATAAATAGCGGCATCTTGCTTTTGATCTGCAATGTAATCAGCCGCTGCCATACTAGATGTAAAAATGAGTTCAGGTGATGCAGGAATATCAAAGGATATTAATTTTTCAGCTATTTGGTCTGGTCGTCGTGAAGAATTATTCGTGACGAACAAATAAGGGATCTTCTTTTTTTGTATCGCTTTAACAAAATCAACAGCTTCTTCGATCCGTTCTGTTCCACGGTACATGGTGCCATCAAGGTCAATTAAATAGGCATTATACTTCTTCATCAAATCACTCCTAACAACCGCTATTATACAACGTGTAACAGTAAAATCCAAAAAGAGGCTGTCTTAAGAGTATCCCGATCCGCTCGATACTCTTAAGGCAGCCTCTTCATAATCCGCCAGAGGCTTTAACTTTATTTCTTAATATGATATTGACAAGATCCGTCGCCATCACTTAAGCATGCATGTCTGACAATTTTGTCAGTGCCAAGAACTTCTTTAAATAATTCCAGCTCACGATGACATGCAGTTTGATATTTATTAGCAACTAATGAAATTGGACAATTATGCTCAGACATTTCAAAACTTCCATCTTCATTTTGTTGGATATCGGCCATATAGCCGTTGTCATTTTGAATTTGAACAAGAGTTTGAAGTCTTTCTTCCAATGACTTACCATCTATCCGCTTCATAAGGGCCGCTTTCATCCGATCCTTACGTCTTTCAAAAAGTTTGTCTACCAATTCTTGTCCGTTTAATTCTTCAATATCAGCAATGAATTCTAGAATAATATTTTTATAGTTTCGTGGGAAAAGTTCTTCCCCAGCTTCTGAAAGTTGATAAATATTTAAAGGACGTCCCATTGCTTGTCGAACAAGAATAGTTTCAACATAGCGGTCCTTTTCCAACGTATTTAAATGTCTCCGAACCGCCATCTCCGTAATTTGTAATTGATTAGCCATTTCAGTGACTGTCATACGTTTGTTCAATTTTAACATCGTTAATATTTCATCTCTTGTTGAAGACGTATTACTAGCCATTATACATCACCACCCTTGACACCATTATAACTTACATTTCGACATTTTTATACTTCTATATTTATATAATATTGAATACTTTGTTAACACTTTTATTGTATCAAGTACTAGTTTGTATCTATTCCACCATTTTGGGTGTTAGACTTCTATTGAATAACGTTAAAGGCATTAATTGGCCCCAATTCATTTTCAAGGTAGTCGCGGACCTGATTAGGAAATTGTTCGATTTTTTCAATATTTTCTTTTAAACCTCGCAAAATTTGATCATGATCAATTTCTAAATAATTTTGAATTAGAACTTTACGAAAAGCAACAATTGCTTTCAATGGATCTTCATCCTCAGCCTTCACTACTTTTTCATCTAACAAAATATCAATGATATCCTCATAACTTCCTGGGTCCCTCATAATAAATCCATCAATTAATGTATTACCGACGTCTAAAATGGACTCAATTAAGATGTGCACCACTCGCTCAAGGGCAAGCTTTTCAAGCGGACCATCCCAATTTGAATTTTCCTTTAAAATAGAAATACTTTTTTCAATGTGCTGTAATAATTTTTCAAGAAATTTACGATCTACAAAATACACCGTCATACACCTCTTAATATTAATTAATTGATTTATTATATTTTTTATGTTTGACTTTTATAGTGATTTAAAAATCAAGATTTACTTCATCTTTTGTCTAACAGTAAAAATGATATCCTCTATATAATCCCCTATATTGAAAAGAGAATCAACCTCTTCGTTAGTTTTAACAATAAGCGTGATTTCTTCACTTTTATCTTAGCACAAATTTCGACAAGAGATGATGGTTGTTGTAAAATATACCACAGAAAGCTAAGAATCAAAATGGAGGGGATTATCATTACAGATTTTTTCTATCTATATGATGATACAGAAGAAACTAAAACGCGATTTATAAGTTTTATGGGAACTAAGCAACGATTTGATTTGGCGATCATCCAAACGGACCGTTTTTACGGTAAAAATATAGTTCTTGATATTCAAAGCCATCGTTTTGCGATTATCGGGAAGGACGATTTAGATGAACCGGGGTATCTTGAACATATTTACAATATAGATGAAGAAGATGCAGCTGAACTTTATCAGTTTCTAAAGCAAGTCACTTCCGTTTAAATTGGATTAAGTTTCACCACATGAAACCAGCCTTTATAGAACATCCTATCTATAGGAGGTGGTTTCTTTGGGTTATTTTGATAATAAAAAAGGTACAGAACGTGAGGAATATACGGATTTTTCTAATGTAGAAACGATGAGGAACTTTTTGACTGCTGAAGAATTTCCGGACGGGGCTTATGGTTCTCCCATTAGGCAGGATGAACCAGTAGAACTGAAAAGCACCCCTTGGGAAGAAGGACAGCGCAGATATAGTGCCTTCAACTATGAATTCAAATCGTTGCATCAAAACTTACCAAGGCAATATCCCGGTGCCCATCCAACACATGATGATCCAGACACGGAGAACGAGTTGCCTTACACAACGCCGTAACTTATACAGAGTTATTGTTTTCGCAAATAATTCCATGAACCGAATATTGGATAAATTAATGATTTTATACAATCCACAAGTCTTTAAAAAGTTATGAATTGTCCGATCACAATTAGGAGCGATATTCGGTTTGTGGAATCCCTATTATGGGGGTAGTTATGACTTCTTCACTTTTTTTATAACAAAATATGCACAGCCAAAATTGCAATATTCATAAAGATACTCGGATAATGTACTAATTTTCGTATCAGGGGTGGCCTTTTGATTGGAATCATCAAAAAATCCTTTTAAACGCAATTGATTATAGCCCCAATCACCAACAATATAATCATATTTATTTAAAATATCACTGTAACGTTCTTTGATCGCGTCTTCATTAAATCCATCTCGGTAATCCTCTACGAGCTCATATTGTACCCCGTTGATTAACATCCTCTCACCTCTTATCCCTCATTTTACCATATCCTAGGCAAGGTTTTCTTTACTTTCTGCATTTTTAATAGCTGCTTCCACCTGCTCATCGGCGTGGTACGATGACCTTACAAGCGGACCAGCTTCACAATGCTTGAAGCCTTTTTCAAAGGCAATCTTTTTCAATTCTGTAAATTCATCCGGATGATAATACTTTTCCACTAGCAGATGCTTTTTCGATGGCTGCAAGTATTGACCTATCGTCAAAATATCAACATCATGTATTCGTAAATCTGTCATGGTCCCGATGATTTCTTCCTTTGTTTCCCCTAATCCGATCATTATGCTTGATTTCGTTGGGACACCCGGTTGAAATTGTTTGGCATGATAGAGGAATTGCAATGACCGGTCATATTTCGCTTTCGAACGAACTCGATCAGAAAGTCTACGAACCGTTTCAATATTATGGTTTAAAATATCCGGCTTGGCATCCATTAAAAGCTTCAAGCTTTCTATATTCCCACCTAAATCTGAAGGCAAAACCTCTATTGATGTTAATGGTGAACTTCTTCGTATTTCCCTAATGGTCTCTGCGAATATGAATGCACCGCCGTCATTTAAATCATCCCGGGCAACGGCTGTAATGACAACATGCTTCAAATTCATTACTTTTACTGATTCGGCAACTCTTTTGGGTTCTTCCAGGTCTGTTTCCGTTGGAAGACCTGTTTTAACTGCACAAAATCGACATGCTCTTGTACACACATCGCCAAGGATCATGAAAGTTGCTGTTCTTCTTTGGCCCCAGCATTCATGAATATTCGGGCATTTTGCCTCTTCACAAACTGTATGTAATTCTTTATTCCGCATTAATTTTTTTAATTCCGTATAGTTTTCGTTTGTATTCAGCTTAATTTTTAACCATTCAGGCTTTCTGTTAGGAACGCGATTATCTTGCACCTACATCACTCCAAACGATAGATTGTATAGTGTTCAATTTACCATAAAGAACTCACCTTTTCTACCTTTCGATTATTTGACTCCATTTTCCACCTATTAATTTTTGGATTTTTTGCAAACTATAAATAGAAATTCATTTGCGAAAGGGGAATTTGACGTTGTGAAGCGGACTATTATTTTTATACTCTTACTTTTATTTTGCCTGAGTATAGACCCAGACCTTACAAAAGCAAATACACAAAAGAAACCCGAAGATATTTATAACGAAAGATTAGCCTTATATAAAAAGGTAGAAGCTGTCACGCAAATACCTTGGTACTACTTAGGTGCCATCGACCAATATGAACGGAGTACCCGACGTGCACGCAAGGATATCCCCAAAGAGCAGGGAGCAATAGGCATTTATTTTTCTCCTCGACAATGGACCGGTCCTCTTAATCCGGAATTAAATGACATGAACGCAAAGACTATTCAGTTTTTCGGTGGCATTGGCTTGGATGGAAATGGTGATGGGGTAGCTGACCAACATGATGATGAAGATGTTTTATTTACATTTGCCAATTATATTGCTAACTTTGGTTTTGATAAGAACAATATTAAAATTGCCCTTTGGGAGCATTATAAACGGGACAAGACAGTCGGCATTATCATAAACAATGCCAGTCTATTTGAAAAGTACGGTTTAGATATCGTTGATAAGCATGCTTTCCCGGTTCCACTACGATTGAATTATTCCTACAAAAGTACATGGGGCGACAAAAGAGGGTGGGGCGGTATTCGTATTCATGAAGGCACCGACATTTTTGCCGGCTATGGTACCCCAGTCCGGTCCACAAGTTACGGTGTCATTGAGCTAAAAGGCTGGAATAAATATGGCGGTTGGAGAGTTGGCATTCGTGATCTAAATAATAATTATCACTACTATGCTCATTTATCTGGGTTTGAGGGCAAATTAAAGGCTGGTCAATTGGTCGAGGCTGGACAAGTAATCGGCTACTGCGGCAGTTCCGGCTACGGCCCACCAGGAACGTCTGGAAAGTTCCCACCACACCTCCATTACGGAATCTACAAAGATAACGGCATTACGGAATGGTCCTTTGATCCCTATCCTTCGTTGCGTAACTGGGAGAGACAGGAAAGACAACAGAGGAAGAAGAAATAAATTAATATTAGAATAAAATAGGGGCTGCCGCAATTCTTTTGCGGTCAGCCATCTCCCAAAATTAATATAATATTAAGGCAGCGGTGCTTCTATTGAAGGCACTCCTCCTTTACCACTATTGTAGAAGTAGGGTACTTCTCCATTGATATTTCGTATATCCATTGGAATATTAGTTGAAACGGTTATCATTTTTGATTTAAATGGAATGATCACTTGGATTTTTACGATTACATTAACGAATAGCTTAATTAAGACATTATTAATTCCATATTCAGTCATTTCATTTTTTACATCTGTATTTACTTCACCAACCATTGAAAACCGAACTGGGATCTTTGGACCTAAGTTTGCCAATAACACATTTCCAGTTGCTTGCCCTAATGGAATTTCTGCAATAATCCCTTTTTGATCGATTGTAATATGTTCCCCTGTTAAGCGAGACGGGGGAATTTCTCCCCTTTCAATTGCATGTAAATAATCCTGCACCACTTGTGTTGATTCCCATAAAAACTGTCTTATTTGCGCTGTATCCCATCCGATAGTTGAGACTTTGCCGTCCTCGGATTTCTCGATAATGACTAAATCCTCAATTTGCTTATCACTCTTGGCAATTTTTTCCCTTAATGCTTCGTTAATGGCTAATGTTGCAAATTGCTCTGCCTTGCTCTCAGCAATACTCATTAACGTCGGTTCAATGCCTTTATTAATAATCCATAACCCTTGAAAGGTAAAAAGGATAAAGATCACAAACGTAATAATAAAAATAGTTCTAAAAGGTAAGGGTCCTCTCCTAGGAAAACGCCGCCTGAATTTAGCCAAAAAAATCCCCCCTTAACAACAATCTATGTTTGTTTAGGCGGGACTATTTCATTTTTTCCTAATAAGGTTGTATCGGTTTCAACAAGAATCACGGCGAGTTCTTTCATTAAATCTAATTCATATGGTGTTTCGACACGGGCGCCATTATCTTCAATAATTCTAAGCACCGGTCTATCACTTGTGCCGGTATTTTGTCTAATAACAATCCCTTTTCGGCCATCATTTAGATGAACCGATAACCCCGTTGGATAGGCGGCAATAGACCTTCGGAAGGCTTCAATCATATTTAAATCAAATTTCGTTCCTGCACCGGCATATAAAATTTCCAGACCCTCATGTGGCAGCAACGCTTGTCGGTACACCCGATTGGATGTTACAGCATCATATACATCCGTAATCGCCAGGATCCGACTATAATAATGAATATCTCCCCCAACTAATGACCTTGGATATCCACTTCCATCCATCCGCTCATGATGCTGGTACGCACAATGAGCCGCAACTAACGGCAAATTAGGTACATTCCTTAAAATATTAAAGCCATCCTCAGCATGCTTCTGAATCACATAAAATTCTTCATTTGTTAATTTCCCTGGCTTCGTCAAAATTTCATATGGAACGAGCATCTTTCCTACATCATGAAGCATCGCTCCCATTCCAATCTCTTCTAGCTTCCGCTCAGGCAGCTTCAGTTCTACACCGAGTGCGAGGCTGTATATCGTAACATTCAATGAATGTGTGAATATGTAATGATCATAAGCCGACACTTCAGATAATAACGAAATGACATCTTTATGATTTTTTATTTGTTCCAAAATATCTTGAACAACAAATGAAAACTTTTTACCAAGCTGTTCGAAAAGAAATACATCGGAAAGTGATTTTCTTTTTTTTACAATCTCAAATGTTTGCTCAATCGTCTGAACAGCTTCCTTTTTAGTTCTTTCCGAAATTGGCGATTTTAGATCAATATCATTTGTAAAAGGATCGCTTATGTAAACGTATGTTATTCCTAACTCAAGAAGACGATCGATTATTCGAGGAGTAAGTGGCACTCCCTCACTTACCAATACCTGTCCCTTTCCGTTATAGATAGGTTTGGCAAGTGTCATATTCTTTTGTAATGACCTAGTTGATAATAATCTCATAAGACTACCATTCCCCTATCTAACTTAAAGGTAATACTTCTCACTGATTATTATCATACCAAAGTTTAGTCGAGAGCAATAGAATTTTATCGAATTTTGCCGATAAGGAAAAAGGAGGGTTTTAAAAAAAAAGAAAAGTGCCTGGGGTAAGTATCAGACACTTCATTCAAGCATTTCAGATCATTTTAAGCAAAGCCTCCTTGCCTTTCATGCCAACAGTAATACCGCGGTTTTCCGCCTCGAACGTAACGGATTCAAGCGGGGCTTCCAACAGCTGTTCAATCGTCCGAACCCCAACTGCCCTAGCGGCAATAATCCCTCTTTCCTTCAGCTTTTCATTCAATAAAGCGACATCTAAAGCACCGCACATAATATATCCTTTTTCGCTTGTCACCGCCATAAAGTTCGTTTTCGGCAGCGCAATTGTAATAGCTGTAAATTGGTGATCATTTATCGTAATAAGCTCTGTATTAATCATCCCAATACCACATCCTTTCCATTATCAATTTATGATAAATGAAAGGATGTGTATGGGTGTCTGTCCTTTCCTTCAAGGATTATAAAATTAATCGGATGCCAATCACAATTAGAGTAACACGCAAAACTTTAACTAACGTTTCAGCTTTTAAATGTTGATTTATAATCGCCCCTACTTTCGCACCAATCCAGGCTCCCGGTATTAATGCCATTGCAATCATCCAGTCGATATTTCCAAGCGTAAAATGGGTATATGAACTAACCGTTGACGAAAGAAAAATGAGAAACATCGATGTTGCAACCGCAATATGCGCAGGAAATCGGAATATTAACAGCATGGCCGGAACCATTAATGAACCTCCGCCGATTCCAAAAATACCTCCTAAAAATCCAACGACAAATGCTATAAAAATTCCAAAAAAGATATTAAATCCATATGTATCCCTATTCCCTTTTACATCCACATTTGTTCTACTAATCCTAAAGCGGCTCGTAGAAACGGCGACAGGCTTCAATTTCCCCCGAATCATTAAAGTAAACGAAATAAATATCATAAATAGACCAAAATATAGACTAAACTCTTCTGCATTTAAATACTTGTTCGTCATCGCCCCAATAATTGATCCTGGAGCACTCCCAATAAAAAAGAGTAAACCACTGATATAATCGACTGTTTTATGCTTCATAAACATTAACGTCGACGATAAACCAGTAAAAATAATAACTAACGAAGAGGTTCCAACCGTAATTTGTGGAGTTACATTACTAATCCAGTCTGTATAAGTGCCAAGGAACAATAGCGATGGAACAATAATGATACCTCCACCTAAACCAACTAAACTCCCAACAACACCCGAAAACAACCCTAGCAAAAACAAAATAATCCATTCCATCATACTTCACCACCTTTTTGGGGGACAGGCACTACTGACAGCACTGCTGGTGTACCAACTGCCACACGGGGACAGGCACCAAACCATAACAAAACTCGAGGCTAATGAAATAACCTCGAGTCTTGTTATCGTTAATCATATTTAGTTTAGCCGATAGAGCCTTCCATTTCAAACTTAATTAAACGATTCATTTCAACCGCATATTCCATTGGAAGTTCACGGGTAAATGGTTCGATAAAGCCCATTACGATCATTTCCGTAGCTTCTTGTTCTGAAATACCTCTGCTCATTAAGTAGAAGAGTTGTTCTTCTGATACTTTCGAAACTTTTGCTTCGTGTTCAAGCGAGATATTTTCAGTATGAACCTCGTTATATGGAACTGTATCTGATTTTGATTTATTATCCATAATCAATGTGTCACATTCCACATTTGAACGGGAGCCATCAGCTTGCTTACCAAAACGTACGATGCCACGGTATGTGACGTTTCCGCCTTGTTTAGAAATTGATTTAGAAACAATGGTTGATGATGTGTTTGGTGCCAAGTGAATCATCTTTGCACCTGCATCTTGATGCTGCCCTTTACCGGCAATTGCAATTGAAAGCGTTAGACCACGTGCGCCCTCACCTTTTAAAATACAAGCTGGATATTTCATTGTCAGCTTAGAACCGATGTTGCCATCAATCCATTCCATTGTACCGTACGCATCAACCGTTGTACGCTTTGTAACAAGGTTGAATACATTATTTGCCCAGTTTTGAATGGTTGAATAGCGACAGTATGCATTTTTGCCGACGATAATTTCTACAACCGCACTATGAAGGGAGTGTGTTGTATAAACAGGAGCAGTACAGCCCTCTACATAATGAACAGATGCATCATCATCAACAATAATAAGTGTACGTTCGAATTGTCCCATATTCTCAGAGTTAATACGGAAGTACGCTTGCAGCGGTGTATCTACTTTCACGCCTTTTGGTACATAAATGAAGGAACCGCCAGACCATACAGCTGAATTAAGGGCTGCAAATTTATTATCGGCAGGCGGAACAACTGTCCCAAAATACTTTTTAAAAATATCCTCATTCTCTCTTAATGCAGAATCTGTATCTTTAAAAACTATGCCTAGTTTTTCAAGGTCTTCCTTCATATTATGATAAACAACTTCTGATTCATATTGGGCAGATACCCCAGCTAAATATTTTTGCTCAGCTTCAGGAATACCTAGTTTATCAAATGTACTCTTAATTTCTTCAGGAACCTCATCCCAGGATTTCTCGGACTTCTCTGAAGGCTTAACATAATACGTAATTTCATCAAAGTTTAATTCGCTTAAATCCCCGCCCCATTGTGGCATAGGCATTTTGTAGAATAAATCAAGAGATTTTAAACGGAAATCTAACATCCACTGGGGTTCTTGTTTCATTTTAGAAATTTCAGTTACGATTTCTTTTGTTAATCCGCGCTTTGATCTAAAAATAGAAACGTCCTTATCTTTAAAACCATATTTATAATCGCCGATTTCCGGCATTTTCTTTGCCATCTTAATATCCCCTCCTAAATTGGGTGTAAGACAAAAGCTGATTCTTAATGTTCATGATCTTCATGATCGTGTTCATGAATACCCTTCTCCATTGCCTTCCAGCACAATGTCGCACATTTGATACGAGCTGGGAACTTGGCAACGCCAGCCAATGCTTCAATATCACCTAAGTCGAGACCAGTATCATCATATTCTTCACCTAGCATCATTTTCGAAAAAACATCAGCCATCCGAAGTGCTTTTTCAACTTTTTGACCTTTAATAGCTTGGCTCATCATTGATGCAGATGACATACTGATCGAACAGCCTTCGCCATCAAATTTAACATCCGTTACGATCCCATCTTCAACCTTTAATTGCAATTGAATTCGGTCACCACAAGTTGGATTATTCATATTAATCTTAATATCACTTTCATCCTGCATTACTCCACGATTACGCGGATTCTTGTAATGATCCATAATCACTTTGCGATACAGTGTATCCAAATCAATATTTCTATTAATAGAGGACATTTCCAAAATACTCCTTTGTCTTTATTAATGCCTTAACAAAGACGTCAATTTCTTCTTCCGTATTATATAAATAAAAGCTGGCCCTAGCAGTTGCCGATACTTTTAACCATTTCATTAGTGGTTGTGCACAGTGGTGACCTGCACGAACTGCGATTCCTTCCGCATCCAACACTGTCGCCACATCATGTGGATGGACATCATCAATATTAAATGTAACAAGACCAGCTCTTTCCTTCGGTCCATAAATCGTTACACCTTCAACTCCACCCACTTTTTCCATCGCATATTGTACAAGCTTATGCTCATACTCAGCGATATTATCCATTCCGATCTCTTCTAAAAAGTCAATCGTTGCCCCTAAACCAATGGCACCTGCGATGATCGGAGTGCCGCCTTCGAACTTCCACGGAAGCTCTTTCCACGTTGAATCATACAATTCAACAAAATCAATCATTTCTCCACCAAACTCAATCGGCTCCATCTTTTCCAGTAAAGCTTTCTTTCCATATAATACACCGATTCCAGTTGGTCCACACATTTTATGACCAGAAAAAGCATAAAAATCACAATCTAATTCTTGAACGTCAATTTTCATATGTGGTGTGCTTTGTGCACCATCAACAACCATAACGGCACCATTTTTATGAGCAATGGCTGCAATTTCCTTCACTGGATTGATTGTTCCCAACACATTAGAAACGTACAGGACTGAAACAATTTTGGTATTTGGCGTAACTGTTTTTTCAACATCCGTTAAGGCGATCGTTCCATCCTCTTGAAGTGGAATATACTTTAACGTTGCACCTGAAGTCTTAGCTACCTGCTGCCAAGGAATTATATTACTATGATGCTCCATTGGCGTAATGACAATTTCGTCGCCTTCTTTAAGGTTTGCACGAGCATAGCTTGCAGCCACAGTATTGATTCCTGTTGTTGTACCACGAACAAACACTATTTCTTGAATAGCTTTTGCATTAATGAATTTTCTAACCTTCTCACGTGCGCCTTCATACTGATCTGTTGCTAAAGTCCCTAGTGTATGTACGCCGCGATGAACGTTGGAGTTATATTCACGATAATACCGGTCTACCGCCTCAATAACTTGTACTGGCTTTTGTGATGTAGCAGCGCTATCCAAGTAAACTAACGGATGATTATTAACTTGTTGGTGAAGAATCGGGAATTGTTTACGAATTTCTTGAATATTCATTATCGAACTTTCCTTTCAATCACTTCAACTAGTTTATTTTTTACATTTTCAATCGCTAATTCATTAACGACTGGTCTTAAAAATCCATATATGATTAGGCGTTCAGCTTCCTCTTTTTGAATACCACGGCTCATTAAATAGTACAGTTGAACGGGGTCGACCCGCCCCACTGATGCAGCATGTCCTGCCAATACATCATCTTCATCAATTAATAAAATTGGATTTGCGTCCCCACGAGCTTTTTCACTCAGCATAAGAATACGTGATGTTTGCTCAGCATTCGACTTTGTTGCACCATGCTCAATTTTACCGATTCCATTAAAGATGGAAGTAGCTTCGTCCTTTACCACACCATGATTTAAAATATAGCCCTCTGAGTTTTTACCAAAATGAACAATTTTCGTGGTAATGTTTTGTTTTTGGTCACCACGGCTAACAGTCACAGTTTTTGAATTCGCGAAAGAACCGTCGCCTTTTAGATTGGTAATGTTTTCAGAAACTGTATTGCCATCATTCATTTGTCCAAATGCCCACTCAATACGACCATCACGACTTACAACACCACGCCGGTTCACATAAGCTGTCATTCCGCTTGCCAAATGGTCAACAGCACCATAATGAACGTTTGCATTTGTGCCAACTATAACCTCGGCTATAATATTGGCAACATTTTCTGTTTCATTAAATGATAAATAGTTTTCGATATAGGTAACAGCACTATTATCCTCTGCCACTACGATGACATGATTGAACAGCGCAACATCTTCGTCCTGCAAATAAACAACTTGCAACGGTTCTTTCACTTCAACATTTTTGGGAACATAAATAAACGTACCACCCGTCATTAAAGCAGCATGTAAAGCCGTTAGTTTATGCTCATCCACTTTTACTGCTTTTGTCATAAAATATTTCTGTAGCAGTTCACTATGAGTAGAAGCTGCTGTAGCAATATCCGTGAAAATAACACCTTGATTTTTAAGTTCTTCTGATATAACAGTATATGTTAATGAGCCATTACGTTGAATAAGCAAATTTTGCTTTTGTGCTTGATCGCCAGAAATTAAAGCTTTAATTTCTTCTGGTAATTGCTCTAATGATTGTATTTTTTCATTTTTTAAGCCATGCTTGAAGTTTGTAAAATTCCAATTATCGATTTTTGTTTTATCAGCTTTTGGTAGTGGTAATTGGTCTACTTTTTGCAAAGCTTCAAGACGAATATTTTTTAACCATTCTGGTTCCCCAAGATTTTTTGAAAGTTGACTTACATACTCAGCATCGTATGGAAGTTTTGTTTCGACTGTCATCAAAATTCCTCCTCACTACTATTACGCTTCTTGTTCGACTGTTTCGTCTTCGATTCCTAATTCCTTTTTGATCCAATCGTATCCTTCTGCTTCCAAACGCTCAGCAAGTTCTGCACCACCAGTTTTAACAACACGACCTTGCATCATGACATGAACTACATCAGGCGTAATATAGTTTAATAAGCGCTGATAGTGGGTAATCATTAGACAGCCAAAGTTTTCTCCGCGCATTTCGTTAATTCCTTTTGAAACAACCTTTAACGCATCAATATCTAAACCAGAGTCAATTTCGTCCAAAATTGCAATTTTAGGCTCTAGCATCATCAATTGTAAAATTTCATTTCGCTTTTTCTCTCCACCAGAGAAACCTTCATTTAAATAACGCTGCGCCATATTTAAATCCATGTCTAAGAATTGCATTTTTTGATCCATTAAACGGATAAATTTCATTAATGAAATTTCATTTCCTTCACCACGGCGTGCATTTATAGCAGATCTTAAAAAGTCGGAATTTGTAACACCAGTAATCTCACTTGGGTATTGCATTGCTAAAAACAAGCCTGCACGAGCCCGCTCATCCACTGCCATCTCTAGCACATTTTGTCCATCTAATGTTATACTACCTTTAGTTACTGTATATTTGGGATGTCCCATGATGGATGAGGCAAGGGTTGATTTACCTGTTCCGTTTGGACCCATGATCGCATGGATCTCTCCGCCCTTCACTTCAAGGTTCACACCTTTTAAGATTTCTTTCCCCTCAATCTCAACATATAGATCTTTAATTGATAAAGTAGATGACATTTTCATACCTCCATATTATACTAGTCCCTTTATTTACAACGATTTTTGTAAAAGGAGCTTTCATTCTCAATCTATTCTCATTCTAATTCTATACCAAAAGAAA
Source organism: Caryophanales bacterium (assembly GCA_012840465.1). Classification (GTDB taxonomy): domain Bacteria; phylum Bacillota; class Bacilli; order Bacillales; family Bacillaceae_J; genus Schinkia. The sequence continues at coordinate 49,130 of DULJ01000059.1, read as the reverse complement.
ATACTTATCAACCATGAGTTATTTTGTTAACAATACTTTTTATATAAAAATGTTTAGAAAGTATATTTCCACTATTCTTTCTAGTTTTTGTAGTATTCGACAAAACATGCGTAATCAAACGCAAATAGACATGAGGAGCGTTAGCAGCATCCTCATGCCTATTAATACCTGTTTATTTATTATTTAGCAGGAATAACTGCACCTTGGTATTTTTCATTAATAAAATCAGTGATTTCTTTTGATTGTAGAACTTCTATTAAAGTTTTGATTTCTTCACGATTTTCATCGCCGCTACGAACAGCAATCACGTTAATGTAAGGGTTGTTTTCTGATGATTCAACGGCAATTGGGTCTTTAGCAGGGTCTAAACCAGCATCTATTGCATAGTTTGAATTGATTAACGCAGCATCCCCTTCACCATTGTTATACACTTGTGGTAAAAGACCTGGGTCTACATCAGCCACGAACGCTAATTTTTTGGGATTTTCAACAATATCGTCCAATGTTGCTGTTGTTTTCTCAACGCCTTCTTTTAACTTAATTAAACCTTTTTCTTCAAGCATTGATAAAATGCGGCCATGGTCAGGGATCGAGTTACTCATGATAATTTTTGCGCCTTCTGGAAGCTCTTCAAGTGACTTATATTTTTTAGAATAAATACCAATTGGTTCGATATGAACACCGCCGGCATTTACGAAGTCATAGCTGAATTTTTCCTTTTGTGCTTCTAAATATGGAATGTGTTGAAAATAGTTTGCGTCGATCTCTTTATCATTTAACGCTTTATTAGGCAAAATATAATCTTGGAACGGAACGATTTTTAATTCAATTCCTTTTTTAGCTAAGAGAGGTTCTGCCTCTTCTAAAATTTCAGCATGTGGGGTGCTTGATGCACCAACAACCAATTTTACAGGTTCTGTTGTTTCAGTTTGTTCTGATGTACCTTCTTGATTTTTTTGTGTTGCATCTTCCTTCGCATTGCCTCCACCACAAGCAGCAAGGGCAAACACTACAAACAGTGTTGTTACTAAAAGTAAAAATTTCTTCATCTAATTTTCCTCCTATTATTTTATCTAGCTCCAGCGCCTAGCAACGGGCGCTTACGCCTTTCTTACCTTTTATCTATTTTAGAAGTGACTGCGTCACCAATAAACTGAATGATAAACACGATTACTAAAATTAAAATAGTTGAAAAAATAATAACATCATTATGATTGCGTTGAAATCCTTCTAAATAGGCAAGGTTTCCAAGACCACCAGCACCTACAACTCCAGCCATTGCTGTATAGCCAACTAGTGCAATTGCAGTTACTGTAATCCCTGATACAAGCGCTGGCATTGATTCCGGTAATAATACCTTAAAAATGATCGTACTTGTTTTTGCCCCCATTGCCCGCGCGGCTTCTAGAACCCCTTTATCAATTTCACGTAGGGCAATTTCCACCATCCTTGCATAGAACGGTGCTGCACCAATGATAAGGGCTGGCAAGGCAGCGTTCGCACCAAGCATTGTACCAATTAAAAACGTTGTAAAAGGAATTAGTAATATAATAAGGATAATAAACGGTATCGATCTAAATATATTAACTAATGCAGCTACGATCGTGTTAACCGTCTTATTCTCCCAAATATTTCCCTTCGCAGTTAAAAATAGCAGCAAACCAAGAAACATTCCAATAATAAAGGTAGCAACTACTGAAATACCTGTCATATATAATGTTTCGACAGTTGCCTCCCACATTTTAGGCCATTTTACATTTGGAAGTAATGTCTCAAGCATGGTCAATCACCTCCACATCAACCTGATGACTTCTTATAAAGGTGATCGCTTCTTCGATTTCACTCGGACTTCCATTAAGGTGGATAAACAATGTCCCATATGCACCACTTCGCGTTTGTGAAATTTTACCTTGAAGAATGTTTATATTAATCGTAAATTTACGAATTAATTGATTGATCAGCGGCTGCTCGGCGTCATCCCCAACAAATGTTAACTGGATAACTTGACCATCCGGATATTTTTTTAATAAGTGTTCAATTGTTTCTTTTGTTTCCTCTGGTTCTGTCACTTGATTAACAAAACGTTTCGTAATCGGCTGTTGCGGTTTACGGAAGACCTCCATAACAGACCCTTGCTCAACAACTTTTCCATTCTCCATAACTGACACATTATGGCAGATTTTACGAATTACATGCATTTCATGGGTAATGAGAACGATTGTTAGCCCTAGTTTTTTATTAATATCCACGAGTAAGTCTAAGATTTGGTCCGTTGTTTGTGGGTCTAGTGCAGAGGTTGCTTCATCACAAAGTAGAACCTTTGGACGATTGGCTAAAGCCCTGGCGATCCCAACTCTTTGTTTTTGACCTCCACTTAGCTGCGACGGATACGCATCTTCCCTTCCTTCTAAACCAACCAACTTGATCAGTTCATCTACTCTTTTCATTCGTTCAGCTTTTTCCACACCCGCTATTTCAAGCGGGAATGCAATGTTTTCTCTTACAGTTCTTGACCATAACAAATTGAAATGCTGAAAAATCATTCCGATTTCCTGACGAGCTTTTCGCAATTGAGCTCCTCTTATTTTTGTCAAATCCTGTCCAGCAACTTCTACTGAACCAGATGTTGCTTGTTCAAGTCTATTTAACAAGCGAATTAACGTACTTTTTCCGGCACCGCTGTATCCGATAATTCCATAAATTTCGCCTTGGTTGATTTGTAAATCAACATGATCAACGGCTTTAACTTCTCCACTTTTTGTTTTAAAAACCTTTTCGACCTTTTTAAGAGTTATCATGCTAAACGTTCACCTTCTTCCAAATGCTATTATACACCTTTCAACACTTATAATACTAAAATACAACTTAAAGAACCATTAATAAAAAGCCCTTCTGCAGACGGGCAGAAAGGCTTAGTAGATTCCTTTCTCTCATCTATGTGAATTGGCACCATGTCCATTGACGGTTGCCGGGTTTCATCGGGCACATCCCTCCACCTCTCTTGATAAGAGTTCAAAAGATTTATTATATTAAAATATTAGCATGTTTGAAAGTTTAGCATCGATAACCGCTTTATGTCAATGTGAACTGTTGCCATAGAGTAATCATCTTTTTATTATTTTGCAGTGCTAGTAAGGCCTGACGTAACTCCTGTTGCTTTTTCAATTGCTTGCTCTAAATCTTCTAAAATATCATCAATATTTTCAATCCCAATGGATAGACGGATTAAGTCTTCAGAAACACCAGACTTTTTCAAGTCTTCTTCATTTAATTGTGAATGTGTAGTGCTTGCTGGATGGATAATTAAACTCTTAGCATCGCCAACGTTTGCTACGTGTGACCAAAGTTCTACGTTATTAATTAACGTTCTTCCTGCCTCACGTCCACCTTTAATCCCAAACACAACCACTGAACCAGCACCCTTTGGTAAGTATTTTGAAACATAAGCATGGGAAGGGTGATTTTCAAGCTCTGGATATAGTACCCACTCCACAGCTGGATGGTTTTGTAAGTATTCCACTACTTTTCTAGTGTTCGCAATATGCTCTTTCATACGGACATGTAAAGTTTCTAAACCTAAACTTAGTTGGAATGCATTGAATGGACTTAATGCTGGACCAATGTCACGTAATAATTGAACTCTAGCTTTAATAATATAAGCAGCAGCACCGATTGCTTCTGCATAGACAAGGCCATGATAGCTTGGGTCTGGCTCGGTAAAGCCTGGGAATTTCGGTGAATTCCAATCAAATTTACCGCCATCAACAATGACACCGCCTAATGTAGTGCCATTCCCACCGATCCATTTTGTTGCTGAATGAACAACGATATCAGCTCCAAATTCGATTGGTCTTAAAAGGTATGGTGTAGCAAATGTATTATCCACGATTAAAGGAATACCGGCTTCATGGGCAACATTGGCCACCGCTTCGATATCTAGTACATGTAAGCTTGGATTTCCGATTGTTTCAGCGAAAACCGCTTTTGTTTTATCTGTGATAGCTGCTTTGAAATTTTCCGGATCTGTTGGGTCAACTAGATTCACAGTAATTCCGTATTTCGGTAATGTTTGCGTAAACAGATTGTAAGTTCCACCATAAAGATTGGATGCTGCAACAATCTCATCGCCTGCACCAGCGATATTTAGAATCGCTAATGTGATAGCTGAAGAACCACTTGCTACAGAAAGTGCTCCAACTCCGCCTTCTAATAGAGCCATTCTTTCCTCGAAAACCGTGCAAGTAGGGTTAGCGATTCTTGTATATATGTAGCCAGGTTCTGATAAGTTGAATAAATTGGCAGCATGATCAGCATCTTTAAATAAATAGGCATTAGAAGGGTAGATAGCAGTTCCTTGTGCACGAGTCCCTTCATCTAATTGTAATCCACCATGAATTCCTAATGTTTCGATACGATAATTTTTTTGTCCACTCATTACTAACAACCCCTTTTTTATTTTTAAAAATCAGAAAACCCCTCTTCGTGATAAGAAGAGGGGTCCATAATTAAACTCTCACCTTATCTTTCAGAGCAATACGCTCTGATGGAATTGGCACCGTGTTTTATAAAAAAATCGGTTGCCGGGTTTCATAGGGCCAGTCCCTCCACCTCTCTGGATAAGAAAACTTATAAAATTTATAATAATTGATTAACATAATCCTAACACCGTTTTAAATCTCTGTCAAATACTTTTCCAAACTTTTTTATGATGTTTTTGCAAAAGAACAACAATAGATTAGAGACTCCAATTGTAAAATGTTACGGAACTTCCCTTCAACATTTATTTCCCCTCTTTTCTTTAGAACCTGTAGCCTTGTTCTACCCTCGACAAGCTCTAATAGATTTGAGACATCACCGCTAATAATTAACGACGGTCTCTCCGAGTTATTATAATCAAGCCAGACATCCTGTTTATTAATAAACATTGTAATTCCATTGTAATCAGGTGAACAAAACTTTACTGATAAACTGTCATTTTCCAGTAAAGGCACAACATGAGAAGCATACTTTAGGCAACTAATAAAATTATACAACGCTTTATTAAATTCCTTCTCTCCCATCTTTTCACACCCTATTCAACGCATTTTTCTCTCCTTTTACGTATTCTATAAATAGGGTCATTCCCCTTGAATATTAGTTCGACATTGGCAATGTTTTGTGTATCAAAAAAAGACAAACTTTACAGTCACATGTAAAGTTTGTCTTTATTCACCGGGAAATATTGTCTAATCTCCCCTTTTGTTGCCATTATTCTTACCCTTTTGATTGTCATGATTATCTTTTTCTTTTTCTTTTGATTTTGACTTTTTGTCGCCTTGTTTATCATGTTTTTCAAAGTCATCCTTTTTGTTTTTTGATGACTTGTCATCGTTGGATTCCTTTATTTTATTATTTGATTTCCAATTACTGAAAGAGCTGTCTTTGTCTTTGTCTTCGTCTTCATCTTTATCTTTGTCATTATTTTTATTCACTTTCCCATTATTACCGCCATTTTCCTTTACTTTGTTTTTACCGGGTGGCTCATTACTGGAATCACTTTCGTTGTTTTTATTTTGATCTGCTTTGACATTAGCATTGTCTGTTTTTTTATTGTTCTTTTTATCTTCAAATTTCTGTTGTTTATTGTCAGCATGTTGTTCTTTTTTTATTTCTTCATCAATTTTTTCTTGTTTATTATTATTTTTCTCTTCTTTATTATTTTTCTCTATTTGATTATTCTTCTTTTCATTGTCTTTTTGCTTTTTGCCCTTATCTAATTTTTCATAGATTTGTGTGACTGAAAGTTCCTTCGTTTCTTCAATTGTTAGGTTCTCTTTAGCTTCCTTGTAAATCATGTACTTGCCTGTCGAAACCCCTAAGTCTTTCGCTTCTTTTCTTGTATTTTCGTCACCTTTTAATGAAGTGACGACCACTCCTCTTTGTTCGATTTCTTTTTTTATTACATTCACTTTCTCTTCGATTTTTACTTGGGTGTCTTTATTGATTGTTGTAGTTGTTAGTAGGACCTCTTTATTTTTCGTTAAATATCCATCTGCTTTTGCCAGTTCAATTGTGTCATCAATGAATTCAGATAGGGGTTTATTGCGGTAGTCGTCGGTGATTTGATCGACTATTATTTTTCCATCATCATTAATTGGAATGACTTCAACAACATTCAACTTTTCATTAACCCCAACCTCGATGCTTGGGTTGATGTCTACTCCCACATAGGCCGCTACTGCTAAATTACGATTCTGTAAAAATGGATATTGAGTGAAGAGTAAAACAAGAACGGCGGCAGCTGCTACGATCGTGGAAATCCACTTTGTATTGGAGTTGAAATAACTTTTAGACACAGGGATGTCAATTTCCGAGCCTATTTCAACATGTTGCCCTTTCTTTAGAATGACCGTTTCGAAAGCACCTTCTTTTGTTAAAACAATCGCTTTTTTACTTTTTATCTCCATTACAATTCCTTGATTCATTCCCGTATGCCCCTCCCCTACTAAGGTGCGATATATGATTTTAGTGCATTAAATCCTCCAATATAAATTAAAGCGATAGCAATAATATACTTTCGATTCCGTTCAATTGTTTTTCGACTGCACGAGACCCGTCCTTCTAGCTCTTTAATTGGCAACCGTTTTTTTTCTACCAATGCATTCCGGAGGTCCACATCATCCGCAATTGTTTTAGCAACGGTTTTGGCATTTTCCCGCGCATCAATATGCTTCGGACATTCACTTTTGAGCACTTCAAAGGTGATGCCATAACTATACAGGAGCTTTTGATAAGCTTTTATTTCCTCTACCCTCTGTATACGTTCTTCTTCCATTACGTATTTTTCTATAGAGATTTTTCGTTCGATATAATTTTCTTGAATATTGCCTTCCTCATCCTCTTCATCTGAAAAAAGGATATGATTATGTCTGCTTTCTTTACGAATATGATCAATTATCCTTCTATTAATTACGATACTTGCAAAGGATAGAAATTTACCGCCTTGCTCTTTATTAAACTGGTCAATCGCCTCATTCAGAGCAAGTAAACCGATACTATATTCGTCCATGGATTCGGAAATATATCGTTTGCACGCTTTAGATACGACTTTTTTCACGAATGGCTTGTATTGTTCAAGAAGATCGTAACGTATCTGCTCATCTCCGCCTTGTGCTTTTAAAACCAGTTTTTGAATTTCCCCATCTGATTTTGAAAGCTTATTATTGAACCATGTTTTTATACGTATAGGCTTCATATTTCCACCTCGATCCCTATATACATTCGAATGTTCTTTTTATTTTTGGGGTATACTCAGATTTTTCCTGCATACATACTTATAACATAAATGAAGGTGTCTTGGGACCAAAACTTTTTTCCATAAACATGTAAAAGCCCTTCACCACTGGGATGAAGGACACAAAGTTACAAATAGCTATTCATACTATCATAGATGTGCGGAACGAAATAAAAATAAATGAATGGCACTCCGTCTGGATAATAAAACCTTATTTAATTAGATATTTTGGATCTACATTTATATTTTTGCTAAGCAAAGCTGTTGCCAGCTGGTATTCAGGGGTTGTGGCTACCTCACGATATACTTTATCAATATAGATATGATTTGCATTTGGAAGTTCTCTTTTTAGTTGTTTTCTTAGTTTTTCACCGGCATAATCAGCATCAGCTAGTATATAGACGTCTTTATGATCAAGGTCAAATTCATCAACAAGTGCTTCGATTTTCTGTACGCTTACCGTTCCATTTGTACAAATGATTTCAACCGAATCACAAATCAATGGCTCGAGTCTTTTCTTATCTGATTTTCCTTCAACTATGATAACTTTCTCTGTATCCATTTGTTCCAATACGCTCTCCACCTTAGTCTTTTCGGTAAGTAGTTAAAAGGGTTACCTTATATTATATTCTATTTTTTATTATTTGTTTATTTTTGAAATACGAAAAATAAGCTGACTCATTAACAATGGGTCAGCCTTTTTCTAGAATTCACTTTATTTTTTTAATCTTTCTTGATCATTTCTTCGTATTGCTCTGCAGTCATTAATTGATCTAATTCTGAAGCGTTAGATGGCTCCATCACAATCATCCATGCTTTTTCATACGATGATTCATTTACTAATTCAGGACTATCTTCAAGGTCACTATTGATTTCAACAACTTTCCCGCTGATTGGTGCATAAAGCTCAGAAACTGTTTTTACTGATTCAACACTTCCAAATGGTTCACCGGTATTTACTTCTGAACCAACCTCAGGAAGCTCAACAAACACGATATCTCCTAATTCTGATTGTGCAAAATCCGTAATCCCTACACGGACTTTATCTCCTTCTAATTTTGCCCATTCATGCTCTTTTGAATAGCGTAAATCCTTTGGAATACTCAAGATAATCCCTCCATGGTCCATTATTATATTTTAATCAAATGCGCCTTGAATCCTAACTAATAAAAGATAAGTTTATACTATTGCCATGTTTCATTAAATTGTTGTTCGTTAAAACCAACTGTAACCTTTTCACCGTCAGTTACGAGCGGGCGTTTAATCAGCATTCCATCTGATGCCAAAAGATCCAGCAGCTCATCTTCGCTTGCTGTCTTTACTTTATCCTTTAAGCCTAACTCCCGATATTTTTGACCACTTGTATTAAAAAACTTTTTTAGTTCCAGCCCGCTTGTTTTATAAAAATCTTTCAGTTGTTCTCTTGAGGGTGGATTTTCAACGATATGTATTTCATTAAAATCAATTTTATGACTTTCCAACCATTGCTTCGCTTTACGGCATGTCCCGCATTTGGGATACCAATAAAAAGAAATGCCCATTCGTTCCCTCCTTTTCATTTTTAAGAATAGTTTATCATATCCTTTTCGGGATTTCATTCTTTTTAAGGAGATGCGCAAAAAGCTCCTAATTGAATAGGAGCTTTTTTTCCTATACGATGTATAAATATGAACAAATGAACAAAATATAGGCGCTCAGTAGCTAAAGTAGTTCAAACACCCCAGCCGCACCCATACCGCCGCCGATGCACATAGTGACGATTCCAAACTGGATGCCCCGCCACTTCATTTCGTGAATTAAACTTAGTGTCAGCTTTGTACCTGTACAGCCAAGCGGATGCCCTAAAGCAATGCCACCACCATTAACATTTACTTTATCTTCATCCAATCCAAGTTCACGGATCACTTGGATCGCTTGTGATGCAAAGGCCTCGTTTAACTCAATCAAACCGATGTCGGATAATTTCAGTCCAGCGAGCTTCAATGCTTTAGGAATAGCAACCACCGGTCCCACTCCCATAATTTCGGGAGGTACGCCACCCACTGCAAAGGAACGGAATTTTGCCAAAGGCTGCAACCCTTCACTCACTGCTTTTTCCCGGTCCATTAGCAAGACGGTGGCAGCACCATCACTCATTTGTGAGGAGTTGCCCGCTGTTACTGTACCTGTTTCCTGGAAAGCTGGCTTTAACTTACTAAGTATTGCCGGGGTTGTTTCTGCCCTGACTCCTTCATCCTGTTGAAACAAAAGTGTTTCTTCTTCCACTTTATTACCAGCACCGACTGAGCGGCAAATTACTTCAACAGGAACAATTTCTTTAGTAAACTTTCCTGCCGCCAGTGCCCTTGCAGCCTTAGCGTGGCTTCGTGCCGCAAAAGCATCTTGATCCTCCCTACTAATCTTGTATTTATGGGCAACCGCCTCTGCCGTATGCCCCATTGCCATATAGTATTCAGGCGCATTTTCAACGAGTTTCACATTCGGTTTAACAACATGACCAGTAATCGGAATCAGACTCATTGACTCAGTTCCGCCAGCAATAATCGTGTCTGCAAACCCAAGCATGATCCGCTCGGCACCGTAGGCAATCGATTGTAATCCTGATGAACAATATCGATTAATCGTAATCGCAGGAATTTCATAAGACAAACCAGCTAGTGCCGCAATTTGCCTAGCTATATTCAGCCCTTGTTCTGCTTCAGGGACGGCACAGCCAATAATAACATCATCGATCGTACCATTATAATTGCCCGCACGTTTTAATGTTTCCTTAAGCGTCAACGCCGCCAAATCATCGGGGCGCGTATTGGCGAGTGCACCCTTTTTCGCTTTACCAACTGGTGTTCTTGCACCGGCCACAATAACGGCTTCCTTCACAAGCTCCCCTCCTTTTGCTCCCAGATTTTTTAGGCCCACAGGATGTGCCTTTTACTATAAGTTATTCTCGAAATCCCTTCAATATTACGAACGATCAGAAAAAAAGCCGACCAGTTTAACTTCTACTGATCAGCTTTGATAACACTATTTTTTAAGATTTTCAATTGGCTCGTTAAGAAAACGGAGCAGGTCGCGTTGAATTACTTTATCTGATAAACCAAGTTCATATTGAACTGTTTCCTTTTGCGGTTCACAGAAAAGCGGATCCGCTGGTAACCCTGTGCCCTTTGTATAACATGTACCTTTTGTATAAATAAAGTTTTTAGTTATGAAGCCTCCATCACGGAACGCAATATAATCTTTTCTTGTTTTACTAAATAAGCTATCGCCAAATTCAATATCTTTTCCAGAATCAATGCCGAGCACATCTAGAATTGTTGGTTTAACGTCAATTTGGCCGCCTAATGTATGAATAGTTTTTCCTTCCACACCTGGAATATGAACGATGAACGGAACCTTCTGTAATTCAACATGAACATCCGGTGTTATTTCCTTGCCAATAACTTGAGCCATTGCTTTATTATGATTTTCTGAAATACCATAATGATCACCATACATGACCACAATTGTGTTATCATATAAGCCACTTGTTTTTAATTGTTCAAAGAATAATTTAAGTGATTCATCTAAATATCTAGCTGTTTGCACATAACGGTCCACTGATCCATCTCCCGTTTGTAAACGTGGAATCATGACATCTTGGTCATCAAGAAGATACGGGAAGTGATTTGTCAATGTAATCATCTTAGCATGGAACGGCTGTGGCAAACTTTGTAATAATGGTATGGATTGTTCAAAGAATGGAATATCCTTCAACCCATAGTTAATTGAATTTTCAGCTGTTACATCGAAATATTTTTCATCAAAAAAGTGATCATAGCCCAAAGCTTTATACATTAAATCACGATTCCAGAAACTCTTATTGTTACCATGCAATGACGCTGTTGTATAACCGTTGTTTCTTAAAATATCCGGAAGGGCGTAGAACTTATTTTGAGCATTTTGAGTAAATACCGCCCCACTAGGTAATGGATATAAAGAGTTATCATTTAAAAACTCTGCATCCGATGTTTTACCTTGACCTGTTTGATGATAGAAATTATCAAAGTATAGGCTGTCCTTAACTAATTCATTCAAAAATGGCGTAACTGGCTGTCCTTCTACTTCATAATCAATAAGCCAGTTTTGGAATGACTCTAATGAAATTAAAATGACGTTTTTCCCTTTAGCAACACCGGTCATTTCATTTCCTTTTTCAATTCCATCATTTAAGTAGTTCTCAACTTCAATAATATCACTGCCTTCAGCAAATGCACGTTGCGCTGACGCCTTTGAATGCATAAATAAATCGTAAACATGGTAGTTGTAAATTCCTAGGTATTTAACTAACATTTCGCGGTCAAATGTTCTAGTTAATAGTTGCGGTCTTTGTGTTTCAGCTAATAATACGTTGAAAATAAGTAAGCCTGCAGCTGCAAGCATTAGTATACGTTGTACCGGCTTCTTAAAGGATACAATCTTAATATCTTTTTTTCTAGCAAAAAAAGCCAGAACAAAAATATCAGCAAAAAACAGAAGATCTGTACCTTTCATTAATTCAAAAGCACTACCACCGATATCTCCAAAGTTCTTCACCTGGAACAATACTGGGATGGTAATAAAGTCATTGAAAAAGCGATAGTACACTAAATTCGCATACATAACAAATGTGAAAATAAAGCTGCTTATTAAGATTCCTCTTCTACTTAATTTTCTTCTAAAAGCAAAAGCAAACAGAAATAATATTAAAATCGGACCTAATGGATTTAGGAATAAAATAAATTCCTCAACAGCATTTTCTATTGATAAGTCGAAAACAAAGCGGCTAATAAAATAAGATTTTAGCCACAATAAAAGTACTGTAGCAATTAAAAACTTTTCTTCAGAGCTTGGTCGAAAGTTTTTTACTTTGGTAAGTAATCCTTTCATGATTAATAAATCCCCCTTATCTAATACCTTATAACCATTTCTATCTCTATAAAAAAGGAATCAATGAAAAGTATCTTACTACTTTCTAATTTAAGTTGCAACTACTATCTATTGTATTTTTGTTATAATCTTGAAAAAATATACATATTTTGCCTATTACTTCCTCATCATATCTATTTAATCATATATATTAGACGAATACAAACCACCAAAAGTTTCATTTAAAGTTAACTTTGTATTATTTACGATTTAGTTGTTGACAAAATTACAAATATTCTATTATGATAGATATAATAATAAAATATTCCTTCTCAAAGGGGAGTAGCGTCAGGTTTTTAACCTGAAACAAAGTCGTCATTTCATGGAGTGCTATCCATCGGCTTTGTTAACATGATACATGTTTAGCAAGACCTTTGCCTAAGTAAACACTAGGCAAAGGTCTTTTTTATTTCTAAAAATCAAAAAATGGAGGTATTAAAAAGCATGGAATTTCTTACGGCACTGTTAGCAATTGTTATGATCGATCTAGTTTTGGCAGGAGATAATGCAATTGTAATCGGACTTGCAGCTCGAAATTTACCAAAGGAAAAACAAAAAACAGTTATATTATGGGGGACGCTGGGTGCTGTACTAATCCGAGTTCTCGCAACAATTGCTGTAGTATGGCTGTTAAAAGTTCCAGGATTATTGTTAGTCGGCGGCGCCCTTCTTATCTGGATTGCATACAAGCTATTAGTTGAAGAAAAAGGGCATGATGTAAAAGCAAGTGAAAGTACTTGGGCAGCGATCCGCACCATTATTATTGCAGATGCGGCAATGGGCTTAGATAATGTCTTGGCTGTTGCTGGTGCAGCACACGGAAGCATTTTACTAGTTATTTTAGGCTTAACGATTTCAGTCCCCATCGTCGTTTGGGGAAGTACAATTGTTATTAAGTGGATGGAGCGCTACCCGATTTTTATCACAATCGGGGCAGGTATCCTAGCTTGGACCGCTTCCAAAATGATTGTCGGCGAGGCTTTCATGAAACCATTCTTTGAAAATGAAATTTTGAAATACGGCTTTGAACTTTTCATTGTTGCTACTGTTGTTGGAGCCGGTGTACTTAAGAAAAGAAAAAGCATCAAAAAAGGAGAATTTGCGATGGAATAGACAAGCGGGAGCTAGACATAGATTACGAGGCTGACCCCATAGAGTCAGCCTCTTTTATTAACGTCGTCTTGGTTTTCTTGTTTTTATATAGATGAAAATAAATAAAACAAAAAGAAGAGCCAGTATAACATAAACAATATTAGAGTAAATATCCATATAAACGACAATGGAATCCCATGAATCGCCTACAGAGGCACCCAGACTGATAAGGACAATATTCCAGATGAATGTTCCGACCGTTGTTAAAAGAAGAAATAGGAAGAAATTCATATTCGACATCCCGGCTGGAATCGAAATCAAACTTCTTATTAATGGTACAAATCGACAGAAAAAGACCGTCCAAGGACCATATTTATCAAACCAGGCATCAGCTTTATGAAGATCATCCTTCGTTAAACGTAAAATATGTCCCCATCGATCAATGATTTTCTCCAAATTTTCAACATCCAAAAGTAAACCAATCCCATAAAGCACAACCGCACCTAAGACAGCTCCAATTGTTGAAGCAATCACAACACCTGTTATCGTTAAATTAGTAGTAGTCGTCATAAAGCCACCAAATGTCAAAATAACCTCAGAAGGAATCGGTGGAAAAATATTTTCAAGTGCAATCAATAATAAAATCCCTATGTACCCACATTCATTCATTATACTAATTAACCAATTTTCCATCATACACCCTACCTATTTTTTTCATAGAAATAACTATATCTACTTTAACAGTCGTCCCTTTTTGAGGCAAGAGAAAAAGGAGTAAGAGGCAACTCAAACTCCTACCATTTTTATTCAATTTGGGCAATAAGATGTGTTGGCAGTGTAAATAATTCTTTACTACTTAGTTTTTTTTCCTCCATATACTTTCTGACTAAGTAATAGCCGACACAGTAGCCGAGCATTTTCGGATAGGTTCGCCGCAAACCGTACAATAGCTCCATATGCTTTCGATCCGTTTTCTTAATATTTTTATTCGGATGAAGCAATACCATCCACATCTTTTCCAATTCCTGATCTGTGTAGTAAGACGTCCAATTGGACAGATAACCGCTACCAAATCGTTCTCGAACGGCATTTTCGGCTAACCCTTCTAATATAATCGTATCCAACAATACATAGAAGTCTTCACTTTTTCGAAACTTAGCCAAGCGGCAAACATGATTGTATTCATGTGTCAGCACGGCTCGTATTTCTTTCTCCATATTTTGTTCTGTAAAAAATAAAAATAACTTATCCTTAAACGCTAAACCTGATTTGCCGTTAAAATCCCGCTGAATTTTTCGATTTGTAACATCAGATGGAAAGATAAAAATGGGGATATCGGGTCCGTCCCAAGATTTCCGCAAGGTAAGATAATCCTTCTCCACGATTTCCCATACTTTGTTTTTTCGCAAGGCAGCAACCTGCTCCAATCCTCGCTTTAGCGGGCGATACATACCGTGCATTTTCAAATATTCATAAATCTCAGCTGCCGGCACCTTGGGAAAATAACCTTTAAGCTGTTCACAAATGTCTATTGGTTGATGATAGGAATCCAATAGCCACTGATCCGTTCTGATAACGCTCATCCTAACACCTTCAATCAGTTAATATCCTATAGGGTAAGATATGCAAGTGATTTGGGAGTGTTATGGGCCTAGGCCATTATCATAAAATTGGAGATGGGTTCAAAAATAACTACCAACAAACTTTCCGATTACACAGATTACAAGAATCAATGCTAAATGGAGATAAGCCATTATGAACAGTTCTTCGAATTCTTCCTTTTCCACTATTACTACTCCCCCTAGAGCTTCTTCACTTTAGTATATTGGGACAAGTGTTATATTATGAAAAAAAATTTGCTGCCATGTTACAGTTAGCCTCCTTATAATTGAGGTTCCATTATCAATAGTGAATAACCGAAAGCAGAAAGTCATTCGCCGTTACGATCATAACCAAGTGAACATTAAGATAGAACAAAGGGGGTGAGAAAGGTTAAATGAGTGTTTTTATTTTGATTACCGTTGCTTGTGTCTTCTTTTATTTGTTATGGTCGATTCATTTAGAAAGAAGGGAGCAAAACAGAGGCGAGCAATTTATCAGATGGGCTTTAAGTGTAGACAATGGCTACTTTTACAGCAAGCCCTTTACCGTCACCAATCAATGCATCACCATTTACGGGATTCAGGAGATTATTGACGATAAAAGTCCCATTTGTTATTCACTGGTAAAAATGAGTTCGTGGGGAAAAAGAACTGTTTATGCCCATTGTCTTATCCACGGAAATTATAACGATTCCAAGGGGTTTCAAATAACTATAGAGAATATACCTAATGGGGAAGATTATAAAATTGAAGTTTTCAGTGAATATAAACTGTCTTTTGGACGGTTTAAACTCATTTTATAAGGGAAATTAGTCAGATAAGAATGAAAAAAGAATCAGATCTATACTCTGATTCAATTTCCATCGTCTTACTCATCTTTATCATTGTTATACCATTCTTCTTCCCATTCATCGGATTCATGCTCTGAGCACCAGCGATAACCTCGTTTGTAAAAGGTTTTAATATAGTTATTCAGCATGATATGTCTTATCTTGGTTTGATACGGTGTCAATGCCCCTGCCTGAGAGTAGGCGTGAATTAAATCGCTATAATCTTTGTGAATCCTAAGATAAATTTGCTCCAGTTGATTGCGTTGTTCCGGGGTTAGTTTCACTTTTTTTGTACAATTCATTTCTGGATCATTCAATTCTTTGTCATTTGGGACAACTGGTGTGGAGCTAAGTGCCCCAAATAAAAGCCCGGAAATCATCAATACTTTTAACATTCTTTAGAGAACCTCTTTAACGTAAATTTCTTCAGTCATCATAGGGTTCACCGTTATCCTCTCCCTCGCCTTCTTTTTCCACTTCTAACACTTTGCCAGTAGATTTATCTATTTCTACTTCATACTTTCCATCCTTTGCTTGGATGATGATCTCATATTTGGTCCTTCCATCGTCATGCTCCAAGTGGGCATAAAGAATTTCTCCTTTTACCTGCTCTAACGCAATTTGTTTTGCCTTTTCCATACTTATCCCTTCAGGTTTGACCCCTTGGGCACTGACAGCTAGCAGATTAAAACTGAATAGGGTTAACAGCAATATAACAGTAGTGACTTTTTTCAACATTTACACTCCTCCTTCTTACCTTTAGTTTGTTAAATTTAGTTGAAAATTATTATGAAAGATTATTCTTTTCCATGTTCTTTACCCAAGCTATTATGTAAGCCTGTCATAGTGTAATTAAAGGAAGAAAAAATCAAACGAAGGAGTGAAAACTGTTGTTTAGTTTAACAAGTGCTGAAATTAGTCATTTTTTGTTAGCGATGGGGTGTTTGCTAGCAACTGCACATATATTGGGATTTCTTGCAGAACGAATTTTCATACCACGTGTCATAGGTGAAGTAGCAGCTGGCTTAGTGTTAGGTCCGACTTTATTAGGGCACTTCTTCCCGGATGCCTTTCAATGGTTATTTCTAGGATTTGAAACTGAGGATAAATTGTTTGGGTTGCTTTACCAATTTGGCTTGCTCATGCTAATGTTTACCTCCGGTTTGAAGTTCCAAACCAATTTTAATAAGGAAGATATTAAATTAACGTCCGGTTTAGTAATAGGAGCAACTATACCGGCTTTCATTGTAGGTTGGTTAGCAGCAGATCTTCTTAATATAACCCCCTTTATAGGTTCGGCAAATAATCCTTTAGCAATGAAAATTGTCATAGCCATCTCGATCGCTATAACCTCTATTCCTGTTATTTCCAAAATATTTAATGATCTTGGCATTATGCATTCTCGATTCGCTAAAATTGTTGTTGCATGTGCGGGAATTCATGACATCTTGCTCTGGGTTGCCTTAGGTTTTGCGACAACAATTGTCAGTCAGAACGGTATATTTACAGTTGGCTCAGCAATGGCAAGTTTCGGAACATCCATTGCCTTTATAGTAGGTACTTTTCTACTTGGGTATTTCTTATTTAAACACTTAACCATTACTAAGCAAAATCTACTATATAGATCTTCGAATTTAGGCTACTTCCTATTTATTATGTTTATTCTTGCTTCCATCGCAGGTAATCTCCATGTTGAAACGATTTTTGGTGCCCTATTAGCAGGAATTGTGGCTAAAGTGGCTTTGCCGAGAACCCTTTCTGAACGGGTCGAGCAAGGCGTATCTAATATTTCATTTTCTTGGTTCATCCCTATATATTTTGCAACAGTGGGGCTGCAATTAGATCTAGTAAGACACTTTAATCTGCTTTTTTTCATGGGCTATTTATTATTTGCAACACTGACACAAACTTTGGCTGTTTATATCACATCTCGTGCTATGAAACAGGACCATTTCACAAGTTTAAATTTAGGAATTGCTATTAATGACCGCGGCGGCCCCGGGATCGTTCTTTCCTCAGTTGCCTATACTGCCGGGATCATCAACCAAGAATTTTTCGCTATCCTTGTGATGCTCGCATTGGTTACTTCTTGGATGCCCGGTACGTGGCTCCGAATAGTAGTGAACAAAGGCTGGAGACTTATGCCCGGCGATGAGAATTTAATTCTGAAAAAAGCGAATGAAGTGGATGAAAAAATTGGAGTAAATTAAAAATGTTGTTTATGACGTATGTTTCTAACATTTGAAAAAGCCGAGAACATGCATAAAGTGAAAGGAATTTGCATATTTTCGGCTTTTAATAATTGGGGATACGGGGTTATTCTTTAAATCTTGCAATCAATTTCTGAAGTTCTTGAGCTAACTTGCTTAACGCTTCACTTGACGCACTAATTTCTTCCATGGATGCTAATTGTTCTTCGGAAGCGGCAGCCACCCCTTGGGATTGTGCGGATGCATCTTTTGCAATTTGGGCTAATTGCTCGACGGAGGTTGTCACCTGTTCAGTGTTAGCTGAGATTTGTTCGGATGCCGCCGATACCTCTTGAATTTGGAAATTTACCTGTTGGATAGCGTTTAATACTTGTTGGAAAGCTACGCCTGTCTTTTTGATAACGTCTTTCCCAGTATCTACTTCTTTACTATTTTGAATCATCTCTTTATTAGCTGTTTCTGTATCTTTCTGAATTTCTTGTACTAATAATACAATTTGGGAAGCCGATTCGCGTGATTGGTCAGCCAATTTCCTCACTTCTTCAGCTACTACAGTAAAGCCTCTTCCATGCTCTCCCGCTCTTGCTGCTTCAATTGCAGCATTTAACGCTAATAAATTGGTTTGTTCAGAAATACCTGTGATCACATCAATAATTTTTCCGATTTCTTTTGAACGTTCATTTAAATTTTTAATGGCGATCGTCGTATTTTGTGTTCCGGTTTCAATAGATTCCATCTGATCAATTGCCGCTTTAAGGGATTCATATCCCTGTTCAGATAAAACCGTTGCTTCCTGGGCAGAATCCCTAACGGTGGTCGAAGATTCAGCAATTCGTTGGATTCCCATTGATACTTCCTCCATTGCTACAGCACTTTGTTCAGAACTAGAAACCTGGGTTTCTGACCCACTGGCAACTTCCTGAATCGCTGAAGCAATTTGTACGGTTGCTTGAGTGGCTTGTTCACTAGTTGCTTGAAGTTCTTCAGAAGAAGCCGCCACTTGTTCTGCACTTATGTTAATTTGCTGAATAACCCCTCTTAGACTTTTAGCCATATCGTTAAAAGCACGGGCTAAATCACCGATTTCATCCTTCGATTTAATTTTTATTGCATCTTGTGTTAAGTCCCCGCTCGCAATTTTTTCTGCTGCAATCGCCATATCGTGTACTGGTTTTGAAATCATTCGGCTTATAAAAGTGGCAATAATTGTTCCTAATAACAAAGCAATCACACTGATGATCAAAAGACCTCGTTGGATATCTTTTACTGATTCTTTCGCTTCATTACGAACTTTTTCCAATTCTGCATTTTGAAAAGCAATCATCTCATCAGCCTTATCAAGAATAGCACGAACCAATGGGTATCCTTTTTCCGATACAACATCCACCGCAAAGGAGTTATTTTCATTTTTTAAGGAAATCGTTTCTTCAGCTAATTCGAAATATTGGAACGTAAGATTATTAAGTTCTTGTAATAATTTTTTATCTCTTTCTTGTTTAAGAGTAGATTCCAATTCCTTACTTAATTCCTTATATTTACCTACCGATTCCTGAAATGTCGTTAAGGAGACTTCATTTCCAAAAAGTAAATAACCACGGTTAGCCAATTGACTATCCTTGGAAACTAGAATTAATTCCTCTATCATCTTTATTTTTTTAACACGGTCATTAAGTAAATTTTCATAAGTATTTTTAGTTTTAGTGATTTCGTAATAGGAATATCCGACCATTGTTAGTAAAAGAAGTAAAATGGCACCAAACCCTAAATACATTTTCTTTGCTACTGTTAATTTCATTCCTTATTTCACCTCTATAATTAACTTTTTTAACGTGGATTCCAGGAGGTTATATGTATTTAATAGTTTAGAAATCGACATCGTTTCTAATTATAAAGTTTCTTTACTGTTTACGTTTTTTTTAAAATCACTTCGGGTGTACCTAATTCAGAACAAAGTAATACCTTTTCACCTGTTCTTTCCCAATTCTTTGTACTGGATAAACCTTGAAAATAGTGAAAAAGGCTTCCTCTTTCAATTGAATTGTGAATTGACATTTTTCAATTTCATCTTCCTTTCATGATTTTATCTACGGGAAAAGCCTAATCTAAGCCACTTATCATTTTGAAACTTTTCATATTAACTACATTCCCGTATTTTTTACATTGACGAGATTAATTAATAGCACTTTTAGTAGTTTGATTCCGAGATTCAAATCACCTCTTTGTATAATCATGTAACTATTTGTAGAATAATGCAATTTAAATTTTTGAATTAAGCCTTCTGCCTTATTATTTTTCTATTTTAAATTTCCCAATGATTTGTTGCAATTCTACTGCCATCTGGGTTAGAGCGGTGGCAGAGGATGAGACTTCCTCCATTGATGCCAATTGTTCCTCAGTTGAAGCAGATACCTCTTGTACAGCTGAAGCGGAAGACTCAGATGTTTGAATTATGAAATTCATAGCTTGAACGATTTGTTCTGATCCAGCAGCCATTTGTTGGACCGCAGCTGAAACCTCTTGGATTTGGTTAGTAACTTCTGTTATGGAGCCTTGAATTTGTTTAAAAGACGTTCCCGCTATATTGACAACGCCAATACCTGATAAGACTTCCTTCGTTACAACCTCCATAGTTTGAATGGCTTGGTTTGTTTCATCTTGAGTTGTGGATATTAATTGAGATATTTGCTGGGCTGATTGTGAGGATTGTTCAGCCAACTTTCGGACCTCATCCGCTACAACAGCGAAGCCTTTTCCATGATCACCAGCCCTCGCTGCCTCAATTGCAGCATTGAGTGCAAGAAGATTGGTTTGGTCAGCAATAGCGGTAATAACCATTATAATTTGGCCAATTTCCTCAGAGCGACCGCCTAAACTTTTGATAACATTAGATAACTCAGTGAAGGTTTGATTAATTGAATCCATTTGTTGAAACGCAGATTTAATTGCATGTCCACCTTCCGTTGTTTTTTCAGAAGCATCAACCGCAGACGTAGAAACACCATGAGCGACATTGGCAATGTGTTGGATATTTTTAGCCATTTCATTAATTGTTTGAGATGT
Source organism: Caryophanales bacterium (assembly GCA_012840465.1). Lineage (GTDB taxonomy): Bacteria > Bacillota > Bacilli > Bacillales > Bacillaceae_J > Schinkia. Next base: position 28,120 of record DULJ01000059.1, on the reverse strand, counting down.
TTCTTCCACATTTTGAACCTGTTTGTCAACGCCTACAGATACTTCATGCATGGCATTGTCAATTTGTTCAGCTGCTTGGGTTGCCTGATCTGAACTTGCCGTTAATTCTTCTGCTGAAGCAGCTACCTGATTTGCGTTAGCCCCAACTTGGTAGATCATATCACGAATGCTTTGCGCCATTTGATTAAAGGATTTTGCCAAATTTCCAATTTCATCTCTGTTTTTAATGTTAATTTCCTCAATTGTTAAATCACCCGCGGCAATTTGTTCAGCTGAATTCGCAATCAATGTAACCGGTGTAGAAATGATTCGTCCCATATATATGGCGATGATAACACCCATTACGATTGCTATTATCCCTAAAGTTAGTACGATGTTGATGACTGATTGAACTTTCGCGTTGGTTTCTTTATTGCCTTGATCCAATAAATTTTGTTGAAATTTATTTAAATCGTTAATCTTTTGGTCAAATCTACTAAGAAGTTCACGCTCTACTGTAGAGACAAGCTTTGTATACTCATCCGTTTTATTTTGTTTTTTCAGTTGAAACACTGATTCTGAAAATCTATTATATTCATTTTCAATTTGATCAAGCTCTTGTAGGATCTTTTTCGCATCTGGATGAGTGATGGCGCTCTCCAATCCCTTACTTTCAGATAAGTATTGGTCATGTGCTTTTTTAAAACTATTTAATGATGCCTCATCCCCTATTAGTAAATAGCCACGAAGGGACGATTGTTCTTTTTTTACCCTTACATCCAATTCCTTAATCATGATTAGTTTGTTTGCCTTGTCGTCAATTAAATTGGTATACGTTTTATCAACAGTTTGAATCTCAATATAACTGATTGCAACTGTTGCTGCCAAAATAATCAATATCCCCAAAAAGCCTGCAAAGAGTTTTTTGCCAATGGTCATCTTCATGTTAGGATACCCTTTCCCTTATCATTTTCTTTATTTCTTCACTTGTTACGGGAGGACTAAACAAATACCCTTCCGCACATTGACTTTCAGAAAGAAAATCAAACTGTCCTTCTGTTTCGATTCCTTCTGCCACTAAGTTGAGTCATAAATTTTGAGCAATGTCGATGATCGTCTGCACCAATGCATTATCTTCAAAACTTTTCCCTATCCCACTGGTAAAAGAGCGATCGATTTTTATTGTGTCAATTTCAAATCCCTTTGTCAACATTTCCTAACCGTTCAAAATAGGCATTAATAGCTCTAAAATAATCAAATCCGGCTTATGTTCCGCCACATTCCCTATCATTAGCTGTCAGTGCTTCACAATTTGGAATATGTACCCGAAAAAAAGAACAAAAAAAAAGAAGCTTATGATTGCTCCTTTTTCATGACTACAGCACTTCCTTCAAGTACCAGCTCGTCCCGATCATTATAGACATTTGTTTCTATAGTTACTATTTTTTTATCTTGGCGCTTATCTATTACCTTTCCCACTACCCTAATTGTGTCCCCAATACGTACTGGCGCTGTAAACCTGCAATTTTGAGATAAATAAATCACATTTTTACCAGGCAAAATTGTGCCAAGTAGCGTAGAAATAAAGCCTACTGTTAAAGCCCCATGAGCAATTCTGCCTTTGAACATTGTTTGGGATGCATAGTCGTTATCAAGATGAATCGGATTTACATCTCCTGTTAATGCTGCAAAGTCAAAAAGATCCTCATTGGTTACTCTTCGCGTGAAAGAAGCGGAATCTCCAATCTCAATTTCAGCGAAAAGGCGCTCTTTCACATGTTTTGATTTTTCAATTAATTCTAGTTCTTTTTTTTAGCCTGACTTTTCTCTGTTGTCTTTGTTGTTTGTTCTTCAATCGCACCAACGAAATTGTTTTGAGATTCTTTAATTTGTGCCATGAACTTTTCAATTTTCTCAGTTGTTTCCATATGCAATTTATTTTGATTTTCCAGAGTCTGTTTTACAGCTTCGTACATTCTCTCATGAGATTGTTCAGCCAAAGTTAACAATGCTTTAGACGGAGTTGATGTTAGTTGTTGAATTTGATTAACGATGCCCATCATTTTCTCATTCCAAGTATCAAATAGCTGAACAAATTCATCGTTTTTGCCATATACATTATTTTCTTTAAATAACTTTACTGTTTCATTTAATGAATTTTTAATTTCTTCTTCTACTTGCTTTTGGTTTAAAGCAATTGAAGAAATCATATCTTGCTGTTTTTTCAGAGCATCTAAAGAGAACTCTCCAATTTTTTCTTGAGTTCGATATACTTGTTGAACTCCATTTTCCCAACTCACCCACATTGTATCCATAATCTTTTTCGTTTGATCCACCGTTGTAAACATGAAAACATCTCCTTTAAATAAATTAATTTTGTATGTGGCTGCAAAACTGCAGGATCACTTTTCATCAAGGTCTTCCTTTTTATCCTTTGGCACGAGAGGCATGAACATATTGGAATACATTGTAAAAAAGTGATCCAACATTGTTTGATATTGCCCCAGAGATTCGGCCCATAAATCAAGATATTCATGGCCAACATCGGTTATAGAATAGATTCGTTTAGCGGGTCCACTGCTGGTTGTATCCCACTCGGATTTCACTAAATTATCCTTTTCTAACTGTCTAAGTAACCGATAGACATTACCTTGATCAATAGAAGAGAAGCCAAGCTGGGTTAACTGTTGAATCAGTTTGTATCCATGTAGACCAAATCCCCCCCGCAAACTTAACAATAAAAACGGCACCATTAAATTTTTGGGTGAGCCTCCTATTCCCTTTTCCATATTACTTTTTTGATTTGAGTTTTCTGCCATATTCATCACCTGTTTTTGACTATATGTGTAATTTACACCTATGTGTTCCAATTGTCAACTTTTACTATTTATGATTTTACCGCCCTTCTACTCCTCTGTCGCAATTTTTGTCTTTTTTTGATAGCGTTTTCTCTTCCTTGATACATTTGTGTTTTAGGGAATAACAAATTTCACGTTCGACATTACTATGCAATTTTTCTGCGGAGAATGTAGAAACTTTTGGAATTATTTAAATTGTTTCAGACAAAAATCATGTTTAAACTACATGTGGGAGCGAAAGAAGGAAGGGAGTGGAAAACATGTCTAATCAAAAAACGTATGATCCATTTGCCATGTGGCAGGATTATTATAAAAACGTCCAAAATTATTGGGGTCCATCTATTAATGAAAAAGTGGGAACTGAGGAGTTTTCTGAATGGATGGGAAAGGTTTTAGAGGGAAATTTGCTTTTTAGAAATATGACTGATAAAAACACAAAGCAATTCCTTGAACAAATGAACCTACCTACTCGTGAGGATTTATCTAGTCTTTCTTCTCTTATTATCAATGTGGATAAAAAAATAGATGATATGGAAGAGCAATTGGAAGACAGCCTGGAAAAACAGATTACACCAGATGCTTTAAAAAAGGACATGGTTTCATTAAAGAAAGAAGTAAAAGAAATTGGCAGCAAACTGGATGAAGTTCTAAATTTCCTTAAAGAGGATTTAAAGGGTAAAAAGGATCCAAACGTCGAAAAAGCAAACGCAAAATAATCGCGAACTAAAAACTTACATAAATTAGGGGAGGACTACTAATTATGATTAATTTAAATGGAAAAGTTGCAATCGTTACTGGAGGAGCTGTTGGAATTGGAGCTGCTATTTCAAAAGAATTAGCAAGCAATGGTGTAAAAGTAGTGTTAAATTATAATAGCAGCAGCAAGGCAGCTGAAGATCTTGTAGCACAAATTCAAGCAAACGGCGGGGAAGCTTATGCTGTTCAAGCGGATGTTTCTGTTTCTGAAGAAGCTACTAAACTAGTAAATGCTGCAGTTGAAAAATACGGGTGCCTTGATATCTTAGTGAATAACGCTGGTATTACTAGAGACAGCTCATTTAAAAGGCTTTCTGAAGAAAATTGGAGAAAAGTTATTGATGTAAACTTAAATAGCTCTTATAACACTATTTCTCCTGCATTACCGCATCTTTCTGAATCTGAAGCAGGTAGAATCATTAATATTTCATCTATAATTGGCCAAACAGGTGCTTTTGGTCAAACAAACTATTCAGCAGCTAAGGCTGGTTTGATTGGATTTACAAAATCTCTTGCACTTGAATTAGCTAAAACCAATATAACTGTAAATGCAATTTGCCCTGGATTTATTGAAACAAGTATGGTTCTAGAAATCCCTGAGGACATTCGCGGACAAATCGTGGCTAAAATTCCTCAAAAGCGTTTTGGTCATCCGGAAGAAATTGCAAAAGGTGTGCTATTCCTATGTAAAGACGGAGCATATATCACTGGTCAGCAGTTGAATATTAACGGCGGACTTGCAATGTAATAGAAAAGCGGGAGCGCCCGTTAAGCGAAGTTTACGAGTCGCTGGGCGCTGGAGCTAGACAATAGAAAAGCGCTAAATTCTATATTTTCTGATCTTCCAAGAAGGATGTGTAAAGATTGATCTTAGAAAAACAATTAGAGGAAATGATAGATGTAATGCCCGATGAGGCAAAGCAATCCTATCGCCGATTTAAAAGAACGCTAGAAGTATTAACGAAAGATCCAGAACCGGAAGTAGGGTTAACACCGAAAGAAGTCATTTGGACAAGAAACAAAACAAAATTATATCGTTATATTTCAGATAAACCTAAAAAACACAGTACTCCTCTTCTGATAGTTTATGCGCTAATCAACAAGCCTTATATCCTTGATATTACAAAAGGGTCCAGTCTTGTTGAGTACCTTCTTGACCAAGGTTTTGATGTGTATATGCTTGATTGGGGTACACCTGGCTACGAAGATCGTAATATGAAACTTGATGACTATATACTAGATTATATCCCTAGAGCCGTTAAGAAGGTTTTACGTACTTCAAAAGCAGATTCGATCTCAATGTTAGGGTATTGTATGGGGGGCACAATGACATCAATCTTTGCTTCCCTTCATCCTGAATTACCAATTAAAAATCTAGTATTTATGACAAGTCCATTTGATTTCGAAAATACAGGTTTATATGGTAGTTTCCTAGATGACCGTTTCTTTGATGTTGATAAAGTAGTAGAAACATTAGGAAATGTACCTCCTGAAATGATTGATTTTGGGAATAAAATGCTAGATCCACTTTCGAATTTCATTGGTCCATATGTTACATTATATGACCGCTCTGAAAATCCGAAATTCGTAGAAAGCTGGAGATTAATGCAAAAATGGTTGCAAGATGGGATTCCATTCCCTGGTGAGGCCTATCGTCAGTGGATTCGTGAATTTTATCAGCAAAATAAATTAATCAAAGATGAACTTGTTATCCGTGGACGCAAGGTGGACTTAAGTACAATTAGTGCCAATGTCCTTAACATTTCCGGTGAGCGCGATCTTATTGCAATGCCTCACCAGGTCGAAGCATTAATGAATAAAGTTTCAAGTAAAGATAAGAAATACGTATGTGTGCCAACAGGTCATGTATCTGTTACATTTGGACCTAAAGCAGTCTCTTTGACATTTCCGGAAATCGGAAACTGGTTGGCAGAGCGTTCGAATTAAAATTAAAATTAATCCTAAATCCTTTGAATGCAGAGGATTTAGGATTTTTTGTTTCCTTCATTCCAGATAATAGAGCGAGACTTATTTATATTTTAAAACATAGCAAACGAGATTTAGGGGAATAATAATAGTAAGCATCAAATGGTCCGTCTATTCTATGAATGCAGGGGGATATAGATCTTATGAAAATTAAAGCAGCTGTTACTCATGGTAAGGGAGAAGAATTCAAAATTGAAGAAGTGGAATTAGCCGAACCAAAAGCAAATGAGGTCCTAATTAAAATAGTAGCTTCTGGTGTATGTCATACTGATGCGGTTGCTCGTGATCTGGGAACAACACCATATCCAGTAGTATTAGGACATGAAGGGTCTGGAATCGTTGAAAAAGTTGGAGAAGGGGTTAAAACGCTTCACCCAGGAGACCATGTTGTTTTATCTTTTGCTTCTTGTGGACATTGTGAAAATTGCTTGACAGGTCATCCAACGGTTTGTATGGAGTTTAATGACCTAAACTTTGGCGGTAAAATGGAAGATAAGACACATCGATTACATCAACATGATCAAGAACTTTCTACATTCTTTGGCCAATCTTCTTTTGGTACATATGCAGTTGCAAATGAAAGAAATGTAGTAAAAGTGGACAAGGATGTTGATTTAGCCTTATTGGGACCTTTAGGATGTGGGATTCAAACAGGTAGTGGAACAGTATTAAATAAGCTTAAACCAGAGTTTGGAACTTCCATTGCCATTTATGGTACGGGGGCAGTAGGTTTGAGTGCAATCATGGCAGCTAAAATAACAGGATGTAAAAATATTATTGCGGTAGATATCCATGACAGTCGTTTAGAAATTGCGAAAGAATTAGGAGCAACTCATGTAATTAACAGTAAAAATGAAGACGTAGTGGCAAGAATAAAAGAAATTACGAATGTCGGTACACATTATGGTCTTGATACTACAGGTGTGCCCATTGTAGTTCGGCAAGGTCTTCGTGCCCTTCGTCCCCTTGGTCAACTAGCGATTGTTGGTGTAACACCTGAGATGAATATTAATGTTCATGAAGAAATTATGGCAGAAGGAAAAACAATGGTTGGGGTTATAGAAGGAGATGCAGTACCACAATTGTTTATTCCTGAATTAGTTGAGTACTATAAAAACGGAATGTTTCCATTTGATAAATTAGTGAAATTCTATGACTTTGCTGAAATAAACGAGGCATTTGAAGATTCCAAAAAAGGGTTGGCCATCAAACCAATTGTCAAAATTAGCTAGAGCATAACCGATATGGACAGTCATAAAGAATGAGGAGGAAACGAGCGATGGTAGGACCATTCACAAAGCAATATATTAATGGCACTTGGAAGCTAGGTTCAAGTGAAAAAAGCATTGAAAACCTCAATCCTTATACAGGAGAAAAAATTTTAACAATTCAATCAGCGAATAAGAAGGATTTAGACGAAGCCTTTCAAGCAGCTAAAGAAGCCCAACCTAAATGGGCCAATATGACAATAGCTGAAAAACAAGGATATTTCCAAAAACTTGTAGATGTAATGATGGCAGAGAAAGATGCGATTATTGATTGGCTGATAAAAGAATCAGGAAGCGCTCGTTTAAAGGCCAGTATTGAATTTGATTCGGCATTAGGGATTGTAAAAGAATCCATGTCTTTCACAACAAGAATGGCAGGCAGCATTCTCCCTTCCATTTTTCCGAATAAAGAAAATCGAATATATCGAATACCTAAAGGGGTTATAGGGGTTATTGGTCCTTGGAATTTTCCTTTCCATTTAACGATGCGTTCCGTTGCACCAGCATTAGCAACAGGAAACAGTGTTGTGATTAAACCCGCTTCGGATACACCTGTAACATCAGGGCTCATCTTTGGAATGCTATTTGAAAAGGCGGGATTTCCCAACGGTCTTGTGAATGTTGTGGTTGGAAAAGGTTCTGAAATTGGAGATGAATTTGTTATTCATCCCATTCCGAAACTCATTTCTTTCACAGGTTCAACAGAGGTAGGTAGACGAATTGGTGAAAATGCAGGTAGGAATTTAAAAGACGTTGCACTTGAACTGGGCGGGAATAACGCGATGGTTGTTTTAAAGGATGCCAATATAGAACAGGCAGCAAAAGCAGCTGTCTTTGGTAAGTTTCTTCACCAAGGCCAAATTTGTATGGCTTTAAATCGAATTATTGTGGCCAAGGAGATTCACGATGAATTTGTGAACGACTTTGTAAAATTAGTAAGTCAATTAAAATACGGTGATCCGGCTGATGAGTCAACATTTGTAGGTCCTGTTATCAATAAAGAACAAATCGAAAGAATTCAAACAGATTTGAAAGAAAGCATAGAACAGGGTGCAGAAGTTATCTACGGAGGGAAAATAGAAAGGTGCTTGATGCAACCAACTGTTTTAAAAAATGTAAAAAATGATATGCCGATCGCCCAAAATGAAATCTTTGGTCCAGTCGCTGCGATTATAATAGCAGAAAATGAAAATGAAGCGATTAAAATTGCCAATGATTCACCATACGGATTAAGTGGTTCCATTTTTACAGAAGATCGTCATCACGGTGTTGAATTAGCCATGAAAATTGAAACAGGTATGATCCATATAAACGATCAATCTGTAAACGATGAAGCCCACGTTCCATTTGGAGGCGAAAAAAACTCTGGTATTGGTCGTTTTAATGGAGAATGGGCGATTGACAAATTCACAACGGTAAAGTGGATCGGGGTGCAATGCGGTTACCGCGAATTTCCAATATTTTAAGCCACTATGAATACGAACTAAAATGAATGGAGTTATTAGGATTTGGCTGTTGTAGCAACTCGCAATCTGTATGCTATAATTTAGAAGGTAAAATGAAGATAGAGGTGACCTTCTTGGCTATACATATTGTACTATATCAACCAGAAATTCCGGCTAATACAATGAATATTGCACGCACTTGTGCCGCAACGGATACAGCCCTACATTTAATCCGACCGCTTGGCTTTTCAACAGACGAAGAAATGATAAAACGAGCAGGTTTAGATTTCTGGCAGTCTGTAAACATAACGTATTATGACTCATTGGATGATCTTTTTTCAAAAAACCAAGGTGAATTTTACTATATTGAGACGTTTGGTGAAAAAACACATTCATCCTCTGATTTCAGCGATGGATCAAAGGAACATTATTTTATGTTTGGAAAAGAAACAACCGGTTTACCAAAAGATTTACTTACAAATAATAAAGACCACTTTTTAAGAATACCAATGAGTGATCATGTTCGATCACTGAATCTTTCGAATACAGCTGCACTATTGGTGTATGAGGCTTTGCGCCAGCAGGGATATCCTAATTTAAAATAAAAAATCTTCCAGCTTGGAAGATTTTTTATTTTGTAAGGTTAAAAAGCATCTAACTTAATATTTTCAGAAATTTCAAGTGGTGATTCTGTAACTGTAAGGATATCTTCAATAGTGTAACCTTTTGCTATTTCTACTAATTTTAAACCATCATCCGTTACGTCAATCACAGCACGATCCGTAATGATACGGCTTACAACTTTTACTCCTGTTAATGGAAGAGCGCATTCATTTACAATTTTAGGGCTACCATCTTTACTTACATGTTCCATAATGACAATAACCTTTTTGGCACCATGAACGAGATCCATGGCACCTCCCATACCTTTAATCATTTTCCCTGGAATCATCCAATTGGAAAGGTCTCCTTTCGCAGAAACCTCCATTCCACCCAGAATAGCTATATCAATATGTCCACCGCGAATCATTGCGAATGATTCAGAACTATCAAAGTAGGAGGCACCCTTAATTGCTGTAACTGTTTCTTTTCCAGCATTGATTAAATCAGGATTAACTTCATTTTCTTTTGGATAGGGTCCAATTCCAAGTAGGCCATTTTCGGATTGTAAAACGACTTGCTTCCCGTCCGAAATAAAGTTTGCAACCATCGTTGGCATTCCAATTCCTAAATTAACATAGGAACCACTTTCGATTTCTTTTTCAGCGCGTCTAGCAATGATTTCCCTTGTTGATACTTTATTTGTAGTGGTCATGTCTTTTCTCCTCTCTTAATGATTACTTTTGAATTGTTAATCTTTCAATCTTTTTCTGTTGTTTCCCAACTATGATTTTTTGAACATAAATACTTGGTGTATGGATTTGATCCGGATCTAACTCTCCAATTTCCACTAATTCTTCAACCTCAGCAATGGTTACTTTTCCAGCAGCTGAAATCATCGGATTAAAATTTCTTGCGGTCTTGTTGTAGATAAGATTTCCCATTTTGTCGCCTTTAAGTGCACGCACTAATGAAAAGTCTGCGGTCATCCCTCTTTCAAGTAAATACGCTTTTCCATCAAATTCACGGATTTCTTTTCCTTCTGCAATTGGAGTTCCTACCCCAGCCGGTGTATAAAAGGCCGGAATTCCAGCACCACCTGCACGAATTCTCTCTGCCAGCGTTCCTTGGGGGACAAGCTCCACTTCCATTTCACCTGAGAGTACTTGGCGTTCAAATTCTTTGTTTTCGCCAACATAAGAACCAATCATTTTTTTGATCTGTTTATTTTTCAAAAGTAAGCCAAGACCCCAATCGTCCACCCCACAGTTGTTTGAAATTACGGTAAGATTCTTAACTTTTGTTTCGGCTAAAGCAAGAATTAAATTTTCAGGAATCCCTGATAAACCAAAGCCCCCTACCATGATAGTTGCCCCATCTTTTATATCTTTTACAGCCTCAATAAATGATGTAAGTATCGGTTTCATTCTATCTATCTCCTTACCAGATTTTCTTTAAAGCTTTTCATCAATATTTTGTGAAAAATATTAGAAGAAGTACAATCCTACCATAAAGATGATTCCAGAGTATAACAATGCAGTTATACAGAATCCCATAATATCCCTAGCTTTGAGCCCTGCAATAGCTAATGCAGGTAAAGCCCAGAAAGGCTGTGCCATATTCATCCAAGCCTCCCCGTAAGCAATTGCCATTGCGGATTTCCCTATATCTGCTCCTAATGCCTGTGCGGCCGGGATTACAAACGGTCCTTGAACAACCCAGTGACCGCCGCCAGATGGAACTGCTAAATTAACAAGGCCAGAACTTAAGAAGGTTAAAATAGGGAATGTTTTCACGTTTGAAATATCTACAAACAATTGAGTAATAAGGCCACCAAGACCTGAATGTTCCATCATCAGTTGGATACCGGCATAAAAAGGAAATTGCGCCACAATACCTGCTGTCCCACCTATTGCTGCCTTAACGGCGCGCATATAAGACATGGGTGTTCCATGAAGTATAATACCAAGCACAATGAAAGTAAGATTAAGGATGTTGATATCAATTTTGGGTCCATTTGTAGCAAAATAATAGATTAAATAGGCTACTCCAAGTGCACCAATAATAAAAGCAAGAATTTTGCTTTCTTCAAGTTTTTCAGCAAACGAAGCATTCGCTGGTAATATTCTAGCCATAGAAGGTTCTTCTTTTAATAACTCAGGATCCACTTCAACAATTTCACTTTCAGGACGCATCATCATCTTAGTTAGAAATGGTAAAGTAATTAATAAAGTAAGCGTTATAAAAATATTATAGGGTGACAGTAAGGTTGCAGATATCGGTATAATACCAGCAATCTTTTCCATGGGATTTCCAGGTGTAGCAGCAGCTAAAGGAATTGAGCCTGAAATACCCCCATGCCATGTTAAAAAACCAATATATGCACTAGCTATCAATAATCTATAATCTGATTTTGGAACTCGTCGTGCAACCTCCCGAGCAAATAGTGCACCCATTACTAGCCCAAAGCCCCAGTTTATAATAGAACAAAGTGCAGCCATAAATGTAACAAGCATCACACCCTGAGTTCGGGTTTTTGCAATAGAAGCAATTTTCCCCATCCCTCTGCGTAATAGTGGAGAACTCGCCAAAGCATGGCCAGTTACAACAACCAGTGCCATTTGCATAGAAAAGGCTAATAACCCCCAAAACCCATCGCCCCACATTCCAACCATATCAATTGGAGTACTTGGAGTAAATGCAAAGCCTGCTACAAAAACAATTAAAGTTAAAATCATTGCAAAAACGAGCGGATCTGGTAAATAACGGTCAACCACTTTTGTAAAAAACTTTGATAATGATCCTATCATTTATTTCCTCCATTATAATTTTTTTAAGATTTCTATTAATTTGGTTGTATAGAAACGAACAACTGGATATACATTACATGTTATTTACTTTTCTCTTTCAACGATTGTTGCAACACCCTGACCACCACCGATGCAAAGCGTTGCCAGCCCGTAACGTGCTTCCCTACGTTTCATTTCATGCAATAATGTGACGAGAATACGTGCTCCACTTGCACCGATTGGATGACCTAAGGCAACCGCTCCACCATTTACGTTGAGTTTTTCATTTGGTATTTGCAAATCTCTACCAACCGCTAAAGATTGTACAGCAAACGCTTCATTTGCTTCAATTAGGTCGAGATCATCCATACAAAGATTTGCCTTTTTCAACGCAATATTGCTTGCTGGAACCGGGCCAATTCCCATAATTTGTGGGTCAACAGCAGCTATTCCGTTACCGCGAATTACTGCCAGTGGTTTGATGCCTAGATTTTCAGCCTTTTCTCTGCTCATGAGAATTAATGCAGCTGCTCCGTCGTTGATACCAGAGGCGTTTCCAGCTGTAACAGTACCATCCTCTTTAAATGCTGGCATTAGTTTTGATAGCTTTTCAGCAGTTATATCAGTGCGTGGGAATTCATCTGTTTCAAAGATAATGGGTTCGCCTTTTCGTTGTCGAATTTCAACTGGAACAATCTCATCCTTGAATTTCCCTTCCTTAATGGCTTTCTCTGCTTTTTGTTGGCTCCACGCTGCAAAATTATCTTGTTCTTCACGTTTTATAGCATATTTTTCAGCAATATTTTCAGCTGTAATTCCCATGTGATAATGATAGAAAGCATCTTGGAGTCCATCTTGAATCAAGCTGTCGATGATTTTTCCATCGCCCATACGATAACCAGTCCGGCCTTTTGGCAAGAGATAAGGGGCTAAACTCATATTCTCCATGCCACCTGCAACAATGATATCCGCTTCTCCAGCCCAAATTGCTTGTGTTGCTAAATGGACTGCTTTTAATCCTGAACCACAAAGTTTGTTAATCGTCATAGCAGGAACTTCAGTAGGTAAACCTGCTTGAATCGATGCTTGGCGGGCAGACCCCTGACCAATACCAGCTTGAAGAACATTGCCCATGATAACTTCATCTACTTGCTCTCCTCTTATGCCAGCACGATTCAGCGCTTCTTTAATGACAACTGCACCTAACTCAACTGCAGGGGTATTACTTAAAGTTCCCATAAAACTACCAATAGCAGTTCGTACCGCACTTACAATTACAACTTCACGCATATTTTTGTCCTCCTAAACTTGTTTATTTGATTTATCCTCATTTACGTGTACCAAAAGGTTGTACCCACCCCTTAAAGCTTCACACCTATTTAATATGCAAGAACCATGCCAACATTAAAAATGCTGAAATATTATGTTTTTCAGCCTGAAAAGGGATTTTGAACAATATTTTACGAGCCATTTTTTGCGCATAGTGACTACTTTTTATACAAAAGGTAAAATAGAAGAAGGAAGGGGTGCGGAACCTTGATCAAAAAGATAAAGGAAAATTTCAGGTTAAAAGTGATAGTTATGACCATCATCTTCATAACTGTTCCTATATTAATTTTTGGATATTTTACAAAGTTAATAGCAGAAGAAAGTTTGTTAAACGAAAAGGAAAAGAAATTATATGGAGTCACAAACATCCTCGACCAGTATTTACAGCAGGATTTTAATGCAATATTAAAGGAAAAAGGAGCACTTCATGCGAATAGGCAGACAAAAATAAAAATATTAAACGAAGCATTAGGCCATTATACCGATTCATTAGCAACAGCCTATCCCGGTATCGGTGTGGGGTATTATGTAAAGGACTTGCAGGCAATTGTCACTTATGGGCCAAGCTCAGAACATAGTGATAAGGTAGGAAAAGCCATTGAACCAGCACATCCAGGTAATCTAGTATTAAAAACTGGGAAAGATCAAATTGTAGTTGGAAAACAGGTTCGCGGGCAAATTATGAATGCGATGCATCCAGTCATTAGAAATGGGGAAGTTATTGGTTATGCTTGGGCAAACGAATTAACAATGGATATAGAAAATCAGTTAGCCAAAATGGATAGAATTATTTACATCTGCTTAGGTCTTGGCATGCTGCTTATTATAGTTTTATTATTAAAATTTTGGAATAAAGTTCTCGTAGATATTGAACTTGTCAAACAAGGTTTACAGAAGATGAAATATAATTTAAACGAAAGAATAGTTGGTATTCATGGTGAAATTGGCGAAATTGCAGATGAGGTAAATAAAATGGCCGAAGGAATTCTAAATGCTCGCTCGCTTTCCGAAAACGTGATGGATAGTATGATAGACAGCGTCATTACGGTGGATATTAACGGAAATATTACTTTTATGAATAAAGCGGTTATTAATTTGCTGGAAGTCAATTTAGACGAAGTAATTGACAAGCCCTACTTGAAAAGTATGTTTAATGACGGTGTTTTTAAAAGTTTTCTAATGAAGACACTGGAAACAGGAGCAAATTACGTTGGTGTAGAAATGGAATATCCCGCTAACGGGAAACATTTATATATCAGTTCCAGTAGCTCTCGATTGTTTGATAGTGCCGGGAATTTTATTGGAGCCGTTCTGACATTTAAAGACATTACTGAAAAGAAAAGACTGGAACAACAGGTATATAGAGCGGATAAACTGTCTGCATTAGGAGTAATGATGGCTGGTGTGGCTCATGAAATTCGGAATCCCCTTACAGCAATCAAAAGTTTAATTCAGTACCTACAAGAGGGAAATACAGAGGACGAAAGAAAGGAATTTTACCCATTAATTATTAAAGAGGTTAATCGGGCTAACAAAATTATTGAAGAATTATTATATTTTGCCCGTCCAAGTGATGCCCATATCTTGCCTGTCGATGTGAATCAATTAATTAAAGAAAGCATTGACTTTACGAAAAGTCTTGCAAAAAATAAAGTGAAATATCATTTAAAATTTGAAGAAAACTTGCCAAATATAGAAATTGATCCCGAGCAATTTAAACAAGTATTCTTAAATATATTGTTTAATTCTATCCAAGCGATCGAAAATTCAGGGGAAATAACGATAGAGTCGTTGTTAGATACCGAACAAGGAATGGTTGTTCTCCACTTCACCGATACAGGATGCGGAATTAAGGAAGAAAACCTCGATAAAATATTCGACCCCTTTTATACATCTAAAATAGAAGGAACCGGTCTCGGATTAGCAGTAGTTCAACGAATTATCACATCTCATAAAGGAGATGTGTGGTTGCAAAATATTCAGTCAGGAGGGGTCAGAGTCACCATTCAAATTCCAATACATTTTTCAAAAAGGGAAGTGATGATGTGAAGAATCAACAATTAATTCTTGTAGTCGATGATGAGATTAGTGTTCGCACTGCTTTAAAGGCCCTACTTAAAAGAGAAGGATATGAGGTTGAAACAGCTTCCAATGGTGAAGAAGCTGTTTCGCTAGTGAAAACGCTACAACCTGCCCTAGTGATTATGGATATTCGGATGCCGAAGAAGGATGGAATAGAGGCTTTGCAGGAAATCCGTGAAATAAATAAGGATATTAATGTTATTATGATCACCGCCTATGCTGCTGTTGAAACCGCTATAAAGGCGATGATGGTTGGGGCCTATGATTATATCATCAAGCCCTTTAATAATGATGAGGTTAAGATACTAGCCAAACGAGCTTTGCAAGTTCAAAGTTTAAAAGAAGAAGTTAAAGTGCTTCACCGAGAATTAAGTTATAATCATCGATTAGATAAATTATTAACAAATAGCGCAAAAATGATGCAGTTATATAAGCTTATTGGAAAAGTGGCACAAACCAATGCAACTGTTCTTGTTACCGGAGAAAGCGGAACTGGAAAGGAACTGGTTGCAAATACTATCCATTATAACAGCAATCGGCGTATGGGACCTTTTATAAAAATTAATTGTGGTGCCTTACCTGAAGGGCTTTTGGAAAGTGAACTTTTTGGACACGAAAAAGGTGCATTTACTGGCGCTATTCACAGAAAGCTTGGCCGCTTCGAACTAGCAAAACAGGGGACAATCTTTTTGGATGAGATTGGTGAAGTATCCCAGGGGTTACAGGTGAAATTGCTTAGAGTTTTACAGGAACATGAATTTGAACGGGTTGGTGGAACTGAAACTATTAAAGCAGATTTTCGGGTCATCGCCGCAACTAATAGGGATCTGAAAAGTATGGTGGCACAAGGGGAATTTAGAGAGGATTTATACTATAGATTAAATGTTGTACCTTTAAATGTTCCTCCTCTAAGAGAGAGGAAAGAAGATATCATTCTGTTATCAAATTATTTTCTGCAAAAGTTCTCAAACGAAAATGATAAAGAAATAGCTGGATTTGACGAAAGTACAAAAATGCTTTTAGAGAATTATTCTTGGCCAGGAAATGTTCGGGAATTGTCTAATATTATTGAACGAGCAGTTATTATGAATCCAGGAACAATTATATTTCCAGAAGACATTTCATTGTCAGAATTAAAAATTACACAGGGCCCTTCTTCAGACACTATTTCGTCCAATTTTAAAAAATCTATAGAAGAATACCTATTACAAATGGACAAAGGAATAACCTTAAAAGATTTAATTAAACAAATAGAGAAACATGTTATTGGATTAAAACTTCAAAAGAACGAAGGAAATCGGATGAAAACAGCCAAAGAACTTGGAATAAGCCGTCGGGCTCTTTTATATAAAATACAGGAATACGGGATTGATGAATAATCCCATATATGTAGAGGGATTGGGTGAACCTATCCCTCTACTCATTGAGATTACATGCTACGAGATTACATGCTACATTTTAGTTTGTCGCTCTTAAAGCTCTTCGCAAAATTTTACCTGTTCTATTTTTAGGCAATTCCTCCAGAAACTCCACTTCTTTAGGGATTTTATATTTGACTAGTCTTTCCTGGCAGAAGGCAAGGATTTCAGGTACGGACACATCTTCTACTTTTTTCACTATGTAGGCCTTCACTCTTTCCCCATATTCTTCATCCGGAACGCCGATAACTGCTGCTTCTAGAACAAACGGATGTTGATACAGTACTTCCTCCACTTCTCTCGGATACACATTGAAACCTCCAACGGAAATCATATCCTTTTTACGGTCAACAATGAAAATATATCCATCCTCGTCCATTGTTGCCATATCACCTGTATATAGCCATCCCCCGCGCAAAGCCAACGCAGTGGCTTCAGGATTACCTAAATAACCAAGCATGACATTGGGACCCTGCACAATCAGCTCGCCCACCTCACCACGGGGCACCTCAATGCCATTGGGGTCGACTACTTTATTCTTTACTCTAGGAATATCCTTACCGATTGAACCAGGTTTACGAACTCCTTCTAAAGGATTGAAGGCGGTAACAGGTGAGGATTCAGTAAGACCATATCCTTCCAAGATGAAAGTCCTAAAGTAATTCTGAAATTTATGAAGAAGTTCTACAGGCAAAGCAGCACCTCCGGAAATACATACCCTCAAAGAGGCTAAATCAGCGCTAGAAACATCTGGAAGATGCAGCATAAAGTTATACATCGTAGGAACCCCAACAAACACCGTAGCTTGACAATCTCGAATCGTTTGAATAACTTCGGACGGACTAAATTTAGGAAGAATAACAATTGTCGCACCATTCAAAATAGGAGCATTTATGCATACCGTCATGCAAAACACATGAAACATGGGAAGAACAGCGATCACAAGATCCTCGCTATTAATCTTTAGGAATGATACGGTCGACTCTGCATTGGAAGCCATATTACGATGCGATAACATTGCCCCTTTTGGTTTGCCCGTTGTTCCGGAAGTGTATAAGATAATCGCTAAGTCGTCTTCACTTAAGGAAGGGCTTTCAAAATCCCGCTGGGCTTGTTCAAGCAGCTGATCAAACGATAATGAAGAATCGTTTGTTTCGGTATATATAATGAATTCCAAATGCTCAAGTTTCTCCAGTAAACCTGATAGAGTCGTTCTTTGAGAAGGAACGGCAACTACTACCTTCGCCTTGCAGTCCGAAAGGATATAAGTAACTTCTTCCGCTGTATAAAGAGGGTTCATAGGCACAGCCGCAGCCCCAGAACGAAGTATTCCATAGTAAGCAATTAAAAACTCGGGCGAATTACCTAACAAGAGGGCAACAGTGTCCCCTTTTCCCACCCCACGAGACGACAAAGCAGATGCAAAAGAATTGACCTTGTGATTAAACTCATTATAGGTAACGCTTTCATTCATAAACAAATAAGCATTCCTGTTTGGATACTTTCTTGCGGTATTAATCAAATTATCATTTAAGTTCCATCCCATGTATACTTCTCCTCCTTTAAAATGGCTGACTAGTCATCAACTAGCAAAATAAAATTATATTTTCCTACATCTGACCAGTCAGTACATTTGTGAATTTATCATACGACAATTCATTTATAAATGTCAATATTAATTTAGGAATATTCAGAATATTTGTTTAGCCTTACAAACTTCAGCTTCTTACTGTTACATACTTTTCTGCCTCAATCATCCGGGCAGCAATTCGGCGTTTTAAAGAAATAGTATTAGTGAAACCAAAATTTATTAATTGCTTAACGGTTAATAATGCTGTTTCACTTTCTATAGCCGTCAAAGCCTCAAAAGCCATGTTTTCAATTCTTGTAAAAGCTTCCCGTACATACACTTTTGTCATGTCTTCCAGATGTTCGGCGTTCTTATCGGCTCTTTTTAAAGCTTTCTCAGTTCGTAATAAAACACTTTCCATGGCAAAGATATCAATGGTGATATTGGCTAACGCTTCCAGAATCTCCTGTTCTCCATCCAATTGCTTTTGATATTTCTGGACTGACTCCCCTCCAACTAGCAGGAAGACCTGTTTGGCTGCTCTGATTAAGGCTTTCTCAAAAGCTAATGGATCATTATCATCAATGGATGGTGACTTGTAAGAGATTAATTCCTTTTGCAGATTAACAACCGCATCCATAAAGGAAAGTTCCCCCTTGACAGCCTTTTTTAGTAAAGTGCCTGGAATCAACAAGCGATTGATTTCATTTGTCCCTTCGAACAGACGGTTGATTCGGGAGTCACGGTAAATACGTTCAATTTTATATTCCTGCGTAAAACCATATCCACCATGAATCTGTACGCCTTCATCCGCCACAAAATCAAGGCATTCCGAACCAAATACTTTATTAATTGAGCATTCTATTGCATATTCAGCAATAGCATCACCCACTTGCCGCCCCTTTTCAGAGGGAACCTGGTCCAACCTTGCTAATCCCTCTTCAATCAGACCAGCAGTACGATAGGACATACTTTCTGCCGCATACGTTCGTATAGCCATATCTGCGAGCTTTTTTTGAATTAGCGGAAAGTCGGCAATTGGCTTACCGAATTGTTTCCGCTCTTTGGCATATTTAACGGACAATTCGATGGCCCACTTCGAAGCCCCAACACAGTTTCCACCCAGTTTGTATCGCCCAATGTTTAAAATATTGAATGCAATCACATGGCCTTTGCCAATCTCCCCAAGAACATTTTCGACAGGAACTCGGCAATCCTCCAAAATAAGTGAGCGGGTTGATGATCCCTTAATCCCCATCTTCTTTTCTTCAGCTCCTGTAGATACACCCGGAAAATCCTTTTCTACAATAAAAGCAGTAAACTTTTCCCCATCAATTTTGGCATAAACGATAAAAAGATCAGCAAAGCCGGCATTGGTGATAAATTGCTTTGCCCCGTTCAAAATATAATAGCTTCCATCATCACTTAGGACGGCAGTTGTCTTCGCTCCTAAAGCATCTGACCCGGAAGAAGGCTCAGTCAAGCAATAAGCGCCTAACAATTCTCCCGTGGCTAACCCGGCTAGAAAGCGCTTTTTCTGCTGCTCCGTTCCAAACATGCTGATCGGTAAGCTTCCAATACCTACATGACATGTATGGCTAACGGCCAGTGAGGAACTTCTAGCAAAATTCTCTCCAATCAACAACGAGCTTACTTTATCAAGCCCTGTACCACCATATTCTTCTGGAATATCTGCACCTAGCAGCCCTAGCTCACCGGCCTGCTTGAGTAAGCGAACGATAACGTCCAAGTTCTGATGCTCAATTTCATCATCGTAGGGAACCACTTCACCTGCAATAAAATCTGCTGTCATTTTTGCAATCATTTTATGTTCCTCTGTAAAATCTTCAGGTGTAAATACATCCTTTGGTCCTATTTCACTAAGCAAAAAGCTTCCACCCTTAATAATTTCTTGCTTCATTGTCATCACTATATCCCCCTTATCTAATTCGTTGGAAATTCAAATACGCCCGCCGCTCCCATGCCTCCTCCAATACACATGGACACAACCCCATACTTACTTCCTCTTCTTTTCGCTTCATGGATGATGGAAACCGTTAATTTTGCGCCTGTACAACCCAATGGATGGCCGAGAGCAATAGCACCGCCGTTGACGTTTACCTTCTCTTCGGCAAGTTCTAGATAGTCAACGACATACTTACACTGAGAAGCAAACGCTTCATTAATTTCAAATAAGTCAACATCGTCTTTAGAAATCCCCGCCATTTTTAACGCCTTAGGAATAGCAACAATCGGTCCAATGCCCATTACCTCCGGATCTACTCCGCCTACGGCAAATGATCTGAAAATCGCTAACGGTTTTAATCCCAAGCTTTCGGCTTTCTTCCGAGACATCACTACGACAGCAGCTGCTCCATCACTAGTCTGAGAAGCATTACCCGCAGTTACCGACCCTTGTACATGGAAAGCCGGCTTCAATTGGGCTAATGTTTCCAGCGTCGTACCTGGACGCACTCCCTCGTCAGTATCAAACATGAATTCGTTTGTTTGAAGCTTTCCATCGACGGATAAAGATTTGTTCGTCACTTTTACAGGAACAATCTCTTCTTTAAATTTTCCAGCTTGAATGGCTGCAGTCGTGCGCTCGTGGCTACGAACAGCAAAGGAATCCTGTACTTCCCTAGTAATACCATACCGCTTGGCAACCAGTTCGGCCGTATGACCCATTGAACTGTAGATTTGTGGTGCATGCTCCATCAAGTAAGGGTTCGGTGCTAGTTTATAACCATTCATCGGTACATGACTCATGCTTTCCACACCGCCTGCGACAATTACATCAGCAAACCCAGCCATAATTCGCTCGGCAGCATTCGCTATTGCCTGTAGTCCAGAAGAGCAAAAGCGATTAATAACATATCCCGGAACGCTGTCTGGAAGGCCGGCGCGCAAAGCGACAATTCTCCCTAGGTTCATTCCTTGCTCTCCTTCGGGAAAAGCGCAACCAATGATGACGTCCTCAACTTGGTCTGGAGATAGCCCTTCCACCCTACCAATACTTTCACTAACAACAAGACCTCCAAGATCCTCAGGTCTCACATGACGTAAAGAACCTTTATTCGCCTTCCCGACAGCCGTTCTTACAGCAGATACAATGACTGCTTCGTTCATTAACCAACCCTCCTAGTTTCTTAATGGTTTTCCTTTCAGCAACATATGCTGAATCCTTGCTAAGCTCTTTTCTTCCCCGCAAAGACTTAAAAATGCTTCTCGTTCTAAATCAAGTACATACTGCTCGGAAACGAGGGTATTGGCTGGTACGTCACCACAAGATAAGATATACGCCAGTTTTTTCGCAATCTTCGCATCATGTTCGCTTAAGTATCCACTGCACTGCATTGAATAAATACCAAGCTTAAGGACGGCTAATCCCGGTTCCCCAACCACACGGATTTTTTTCTGGTTCTTTGCCCTATATCCATTTGAAGAAAGGGAAATGACAGCTTGCTTCGCATCATGAATCAAATAATCCTTGTTCATAGAAATACTGTCCGTCTCCCTGAGGAAGCTGAGATTTTTTCCATCCTTGCCACTGGTTGAAACCTTTGCCCTTACAATCGTTTCAAAAGCTCGATTGACATACGGCTGCAAGTCTACTTTTCCATCCACATCTGCACCTGCAATATTGCGAACCAAGACTTCTTTCGTTCCACCACCAGCTGGAATAACCCCAACTCCTACTTCAACTAACCCCATGTATGTTTCCGCAGCGGCTTGGATTTTCGAAGCAGGAAAACATAGTTCAGCTCCTCCTCCCAGCGTTGTCCCGAACGGAGCTGCTACAATTGGCTTATCGAAGTACTTAATGGCCATCGTGGCGTTCTGAAAATCCTTGGTGAGTTTTTCTATGTATTCCCAATCTTTCGCTTGAGCATGACTCAGGACCAGCTTGAGGTTTGCCCCAACACAGAAATTACTCCCTTGGTTTCCAATTACTAGTCCACGGTAATTTTTATCCACTACCTCCAATGCATGGTAGATTGCTTGTATCAATTCCATGCCGATTGCATTATTAGGTGAATGGAATTCTAAACAAGCCACTTCATCACCAATATCAATCAGAGATGATTCATTATTCTGAAAAATGACTTTACCATTTTTCTTTAAGCGGGCTATATTAACCCATTCTTTCGATTCTGGCACTGGGGTTTGTTCACCTGCCATGGTCATGTATAATGTTTGCGCTTTCCTTTTTTCGTAAAACGACTTTGTATCACTTTTCAATACATGCAGAACAATCGGTGGTATTTCTTCTCCCTCCTCTTTCATAAGGGCAACTGATCTTTCCACCCCGATTGCATCCCAAAGTTCAAATGGTCCCATCTCCCAATTAAAGCCCCACTTTAATGCCCGGTCGATTGCCACAATGTTATCAGTAATCTCAGGAATCTTGCTGGCTGAATAAAGCAACATTTTCTTCGTTATATTCCATGCAAATTTTCCAGCCTTGTCATCGGCGTAAAGGAGTGAACAAAGCCTTTCTTTCAAATCTCTGTGAGCTTTAGCCACTTCCAAAGAGGCAAACACCGGCTTATTGCTCGGTCTGTATTCCAGCGTGCGATAATCGAGCGTAAATGTTTCCACACCTTTTTCGCCTTTGACTTTCCGGTAAAATCCTTGACCCGCCTTATTTCCAAGCCACTTTTTCTGGATCATTTCTTCTAAAAAGTTGGGAATTTTAAAGATCTCTTTTTCAGCAGGGTCTTCTAATTTCCCAAAGACATTCCACGAGGCGCTCGCTAAAACATCCAATCCAACTAGGTCAATGGTTCGGAATGTAGCCGTATTAGGGCGACCTAATGCAGATCCTGTGATTGTATCTACCTCTTCAATAGACATTTCATGTTTAATCATTTCTTGGAGTGTAGCCATAAGAGAATACACACCGATGCGATTTCCAATAAAATTAGGGGTGTCTTTCGCCAGCACTACACCCTTCCCCAAATCTTTTTCACAGAACCGTTCCATAAAAGAAAGAAGATCTGGGTCTGTTTCTTTTGCCGGAATAATTTCCATAAGCTTCATATACCTTGGCGGATTAAAGAAATGAGTACCAAGGAAATGTTTTCGAAACTCGTCCGAACGCCCCTCCACCATTTCATTAATGGGAACGCCTGAAGTATTCGAACTAACAATTGTCCCCCACTTCCAATAGGCCTCCACTTTTTCAAAAAGGCTTCTTTTTGCTTCCAAATTCTCCACAATCACTTCTATGACCCAATCGACTTCAGAAATTAGCCGCAAATCATCTTCAATGTTTCCAACTGAAATAAGCTTTAGATCTTCTTTACAATATAGAGGGCTTGGCTTGGCCTTGGCCATTCGCTCTTTAGCCGTTTGAGCAAATTTATTGCGGAAGTTTGGGCTGTTTTCGTCCCATCCTCTTTTTTTATCATCTTCAGTAAGTGTAGGTGGTACAATGTCCAGCAGGTAAGTGGAAATCCCAGCATTAGCCAGATGAGCGGCAATACCAGAACCCATAACTCCCGCTCCGATAACTACTGCTTTGCGAATCTTTTTTTGCATAAAAACCTCCTCATTCCATTGTTTTTAGTTTAGCAAGCATTTGATAACTGACTGGTCAGTACATATATTTTATAGTATTCTTGTTCCCAAAGATTGTCAACCTATTATTTAAGTAAAAATCAATAACATTGATGAATCAAAACTCATAAACGCTTAAAGGGCCGCTCAAAAATCAAAAATCGACTTTTGAACAACCCTTTATTAATCATCCGGTACTACCATTGATAGTACCTTATTGAATTTTCTGGTCAAATTCACCCGCTTTAATCACACCATTGCATAACATCCTTAGGCTCCATCTAATCTCTCTGGTGTTAACTTCCTTCCCACATTCAATCTGCCTTAGAGCTGTAAATAAAATCATTCCAAAAAGAGAGCTTGCAAGGGTTGGAATATCAACAGTAGAGTTAATAAACCCCTCTTTCTGCAAAAGGCCAAAAAATGCTTCAACCTTTTCGAAGTATCTTGTCGTAATCTTCTGTACCTGGGGATGAAGATTCTGCGATCCCCATGCTTTATTGACCAATAATTGGCAAAACTCTTTCTCTTCTGCAAAAAATTCCAAATGGACTTTTAATAGACCATAAAGCATATGATCTCTGGATAAATTACTTTGAGTAACATCATCTATCTTTTTAAGAAACTTATCCATTCCCTTTTCCATTACATATAAAAACAGCTCTTCTTTTGTTTTAAAATGATAGTACAGTGTTCCTTTTGCGACGGAAGCCATTTCTGCAATATCATCCATTCTCGCTTCACTGAACTCATTTTGCGAGAAAGCCTTTAATGCTGCTTTGTAGATCTGGTCTTTCTTGGTCGCCAAATTATTCATCCCTCTCCTGTTAAACCAAACCTACCGGTCAGTATACTATAATCTATTCTATGATACAATTCCGGGTTCTAACAAATCCTCATAATGTATATTGTTTCAGTTTTTCTATCATCCGCTCATTCAGTGGTTGACTTTGCTGTCGTGTAAAATCAAAAGCTACTAGTACAACCTCACCTTTTGCAATCAATTCCTCACTTGATTGGTCAACGATTTTATGTTTTAAACTGACACTAGTGTTACCAATATTACTGACCCCTGTTTTAACGACAAGATTTTGGGTAATATAGGCCTGCTTAATGTAATCACACCGTTGAG
Source organism: Caryophanales bacterium (assembly GCA_012840465.1). Taxonomy (GTDB): domain Bacteria; phylum Bacillota; class Bacilli; order Bacillales; family Bacillaceae_J; genus Schinkia. The sequence continues at coordinate 3,346 of DULJ01000059.1, read as the reverse complement.
AGGCGACAACAAAGGACCAATCCTTCGTTGCATCTAGGATGTGGCTATCAACAAAGAAATCAACTCTTGCTTGTTCCAGATAGATAAAAAAACTAACATTATTGATATGTCCAAAAGCATCCGATTCACAAAACCTTGTTCGGATAAATGAATGATGTTCCAATAGCTTCAACCTCTTTTAATGGTTTTTTAATCAAAATTTTGATAAATATGCCCTGATATTATTACACTAACCAGTCAGTATAGTATTTTTAATAATATACCCTTATCTTATAATTATCAAATATTCACAAAATGAAAAAGGCTACCATTCTATCATTTTTCGGTAGCCTTTTATATTTAGTTGCATTGTCCTAGCAACTGAATATTGTTTGAAGATGCTTCTACTGTTTCAACTTATTCCGATTATGCAGCTGTCTGCTTCTCATTTCTAAGTAAATTAGCCTGAATTAATCGTTGTCTTACGATAATACCAATCCAGCTCGCTAAAAATGCCTTGATAAGACCAACAACGATGAATGGATATACACCTGCGGCTAAAGCAGCTGACCATGCCATATCAAGTACATATTTTAATTGCACTGTACCAATAATTAATGTAATAAACATACCAATAATATTAGCAACTAAAGCCATTTTAAGAGAAAACTTTGTTTTCTCCAAAATATATCCAGTTACAAAAGCTGTAATAACGAACCCGGTTATGTAGCCACCAGTTGGACCAACTAATATTTGGGCCCCTCCTTTCATTTCTGCGAATACCGGTAGTCCGATTGCTCCTAAAGCAATATAACAAAGGATTGCAATGGTGCCACGCTTACTTCCCAAAATAGTTGCAGTTAAACCTACTGCAAGTGTTTGTCCACTAATCGGAACAATTGGTAATGGTATATTCACTTGTGCAAGTACAGCTGTAATAGCAGCGAACAAGGAACATAAGATTACCGTTCTTAAACGCTCATTTCTTGTCTCCATGAAAATTCCTCCTTATATGTTAACTCATTTTAAATAAAGTTAACATATAACAAAACAAAATTAAAGAATAAATTTTAATACATTTTAGTATTGGTTAAAAGATTACAATGTTGGTATCGACCCAGTCACTCTCTTTTTCTATAAGATAAATATTCCAAAAACCTCCTAGACGCAAGAGAAAGTGACTTTTGCTCTCTCATAGCAATACCGATATTTCTATAAGCAGGAACTTCAAGTTCTTTCACGATAATTTGGTAAGGAATACGTTGTAAAATCAATTCCGGTAATATACTGATTCCAAGCCCGTTTTCTACCATGGACATGATGGCATAGTCATCCCATGTCGTAAAATGGACTTGCGGTGAAATATGGTGTTTCTCAAAGATTTCAGAGATTTCTGCTTTTGCGCCCTTTTCCAATAGCATAAACGGATTGTTCAATAATTCGTTGATTGGAAACTTATCACAATGCGCAAGCGGATGATCTTGCGGAAGGACTACCAGCAAACGGTCTTTCTCCAAAAAAATCGTTTCAAGCTCTGCTTTTACCGGCAGCCGCAAAAAACCAAAGTCAACACGTCCTTCTATAATCCAGTTTTCAATTTCCGTATAATCGCCTAACAGCAGTTCAAAATCAATCTTGGGATAATCCTTCTTAAAGATCTTAATCATATTGGGGAGCCAATGGGTTGCTGCACTGGAGAATGTCCCAATCCGAATCATCCCGGACTGCATGTCGTGTAAGTCCTCAATTTGCCTCATTAAGATTTCATGCTCATTACAGATTCGCTTTAACTGGGGCAGTAATTTTAAGCCATCTGAAGTTAAACTAATACCGGCACGTCCTCTTTCAAAAAGGAGCACTCCCCATTCCGTTTCTAAATCGTTAATCATGCGGCTGATACCAGACTGTGTATAGTTCAAGCTTTGAGCAGCTTTTGTAAAACTCCCATATTCGACTGCTTTGACAAATGCCAAATATTTATGGATATTCATAACGCTTTTCCTTTCGCATCTAGTTTTATCATGGATATCATGAGAAACATTCAATTTTGTAATATATGGGGTCATGATATGCTATTTATATTAAAAATTCAAGTTGGGCATGTGGAAGGATGGTAGTAAAATGAAACATGCATATTTCAAATATATAGCCGCATTGCTCATGTTTGGTACAAACGGAATTGTTGCCAGTTACATTTTATTAAACAGCTATGAAATTGTTTATTTGCGGACTATGATTGGCAGTCTTTTTCTAATTGCTGTATTTGCACTGTCTAAGCAGAAATTCCAGTTTTGGAAAAACAAATCACATTTTCTGTATTTAGTGATATCCGGCGTGGCAATGGGGGCAAGCTGGATGTTTTTATATGAGGCATATGCACAAATCGGTGTCAGCATTGCCACCCTTGCCTATTATTGCGGTCCTGTGATTGTCATGATCGTTTCCCCTTTTTTATTCAGGGAAAAGATGACTACCGCCAAACTACTTGGATTTCTTGCTGTAATTATCGGAATGCTGTGCGTAAACGGGCAAGCATTTTCACAGGGAGGATCCTCCTGGGGAATGATTTGCGGCATCCTATCAGCAATCACGTATGCCTTTATGGTCATTTTTAATAAAAAAGCAAAAAGCATAACAGGACTTGAAAATTCTATGTGTCAGTTAATTACGAGCTTTATAACGGTTGCTATTTTTATGGGTTTTAAGCAAGGATTTTCAATCGACATTGCGCAGGGCAATCTCTTGCCTATACTACTATTAGGCGTTGTAAATACTGGTATCGGTTGCTATTTTTATTTTTCTTCTATCGGCGCTCTGCCCGTGCAGACAGTGTCAATCCTTGGATATTTGGAGCCACTTTCGGCATTGATTTTTTCAGCTGCCCTTTTAGGAGAAAAATTAAGTCTTGTGCAAATAGCCGGGGCTGTGTTGATTTTAGGTGGCGCAGCATTTGGAGAATTATTTCGGGCAAATAAACATAAGTTCAAGGAGGAAAAGGGAGATATGGTTTTGTGATGGATTAGTATAGAGATGTTTTTAAATTCTTTGACGTCACATGACTAGCATGTTTTCTGAAAAAACCTTTATATTACTCTTTTTGTATACCCTTGGAAATTATTATGGAATTGTTTGGTGAACAATAGAGGATTGTTGTGCAGTAATAATGTTCGTGCTTAATTCAGAATACAGATAATTTCGGTCAGAGGGTTGGAATTAATGAATACGCTATGCCTAATCCAAAGGGATTGGGGACAGCATATATGAGTCAAACGCTGGCGTTGTCCTCAAACAATGCCTTTGAGGACAAGATTGGTGTTTAGAGCACGGCTTCTGGCCTCAATCGATTGGATTGAGGACAGGATAGGTG
>DULJ01000058.1 GCA_012840465.1 Caryophanales bacterium | reverse complement strand
CAACTGGTACTGAGATTGGTGCGCCTGTATCTACTGCTTCGATTCCGCGAATTAAACCGTCAGTAGAGTCCATCGCAACTGTACGTACTGTATCGTCACCAAGATGAAGGGCAACTTCTAAAGTTAAGTTGATGTCAACTTCGGACTCAGTACGCGCTTTATGTTCAATTCTTAGGGCGTTGTATAGTTTAGGAAGCTTGCCGCTTTCGAATTTCACGTCTACAACTGGACCCAAAATTGCTGTTATGCGTCCTTTATTCATCGCTTTTCCTCCTAACAGATTTGTTCACTATGAACATTCCGTTCTATTCAGTACTGGTGCGTCAGGCGTTTCCCTGGTTGCACTTTTGTCAGTACTATTCTAATGCTGCTGCCCCACCGACGATTTCGGTGATTTCTTGAGTAATTGCAGCTTGACGTGCACGGTTAAATAACAATGTAAGTGAATCGATAAGCTCACCAGCATTATCGGTCGCACTTTGCATCGCTGTCATACGCGCAGCGTGTTCGCTAGCCTTTCCATCGAGCAGCGCTCCATAAATTAAACTTTCAGCATACTGCGGAAGCAGTGTTTCTAAAATTTCTTCTTGAGATGGTTCATACTCATATGAACTTAGCTTTGCATTGCCTTCAGCAAGATCTGTTAACGGTAAAAGCTTTTTAACCGTTAATTCTTGTGAGATGGCACTTACAAAGTGGTTATAATACATATAAAGTTCGTCATAAGCACCCTCTGCAAACATACCAACCGCTTGGTTTGCGATTGCTTTAATGTCTGAGAATACAGGCTGGTCAGCTAAACCAGTGATTTCTTTGACAACCGGCATATTTCTCTTCTTAAAGAAGTCACGTCCCATACGTCCAATTGCAACGATTGTATATTCATCAGTTGATTTATGACGTTCTTGAATTTGTCGTAATACAGCACGTAAAACGTTACTGTTATAAGCACCAGCTAAGCCACGGTCAGATGTAACGACTAGATAGCCAGTCTTTTTAATCGGTCTTGAATCTAGCATTGGATGGCTGACACCTTTGGTTCCAATGGCTATACTTGAAACAACCTCTTGCATTTTCTCCATGTACGGATAGAATGATTTAGCGTTTTCTTCAGCACGGCTTAACTTAGAAGCTGATACCATGTGCATCGCTTTAGTGATTTGCATCGTTTTCTTTGTTGATGTAATACGACCTTTTATATCGCGTAATGATGCCACTCGTTTCACCACCTTTTTCTCGTGGTAAAGGGGCTGGGCTTGAGGGCCCGTGCCACCTTTATTTATTTTTAAGTAAAATAATTTCCATATCAATGTCCAGCTGCAGCTCCCAGCGACTAGTAAACTTCGCTAAGCGGTCGCGGTCGCTTTTCTATTCTGAGATTGCAAATGCCTTTTTGAAGTCATTGATCGCAGCTGCGATGTCTGCATCAGCAGGTAATTCTCTAGTATTACGGATATGATCAAAGACTTCTGCTTTGCGGTTCATTTCGATCCAAGCATATAGTTCTTGCTCGAAACGGCCGATGTCAGCAACCGGAATATCGTCTAGTAAACCTTTTGTTAATGCATAAAGGATTACGACTTGTTTTTCAACAGCAAGTGGCTTGTTTAAACCTTGCTTCAATACTTCTACAGTACGAACCCCACGGTTTAATTTCGCCTGTGTTGCTTTATCAAGGTCTGAACCGAACTGAGCAAATGCTTCTAACTCACGGTATGAAGCAAGGTCAAGACGTAATGTACCTGATACCTTTTTCATCGCTTTAATTTGGGCAGAACCCCCTACACGTGATACTGATAGACCTGCGTTGATTGCTGGACGTACCCCTGAGAAGAACAGGTCAGATTGTAAGAAAATCTGTCCGTCTGTGATCGAGATAACGTTTGTTGGAATATACGCAGAAACGTCACCAGCTTGTGTTTCGATGAATGGAAGTGCAGTCATTGAACCGCCGCCTAAATCATCGTTAAGTTTTGCTGCACGCTCTAGTAAGCGTGAGTGCAAGTAGAATACATCCCCTGGATACGCTTCACGACCTGGAGGACGACGTAATAATAGTGAAAGTTCACGGTATGCTGACGCTTGTTTTGTTAAATCATCATAGATGATCAGAACATGCTTACCGTTGTACATGAATTCCTCACCCATTGCTACACCTGCATATGGAGCAAGGTATAATAATGGCGCTGGTTGTGATGCAGATGCTGTTACAACGATTGTGTAATCTAATGCACCGTTTTTACGTAATGTTTCAACAACACCACGAACCGTTGATTCTTTTTGACCAATTGCAACGTAAATACAAATCATATTTTCGTCTTTTTGGTTTAAGATTGCGTCGATTGCTACGGATGTTTTACCAGTTTGACGGTCACCGATGATTAACTCACGTTGTCCACGTCCGATTGGTACAAGAGCGTCAATCGCTTTAATACCCGTTTGTAATGGTTCATGTACTGATTTACGAGCCATAACACCTGGTGCTTTTTGTTCAATTGGACGAGTTTTTGTAGTTTCAATTGGGCCTAAGCCGTCAACTGGTAAACCAAGTGGGTTTACTACACGTCCTAATAATTGCTCACCTACAGGAACCTCCATAATACGGCCTGTACGACGAACTTCGTCACCTTCACGAATTTCAGTATATGGTCCAAGAATAACGATACCAACGTTGTTTTCCTCTAAGTTTTGGGCAAGACCCATTACTCCGTTAGAGAACTCAAGAAGTTCTCCTGCCATTGCGTTATCAAGACCATGAGCAAGTGCGATACCGTCACCGACACGGATTACAGTACCAACATCATTCACTTCGATTTCAGACTGATAATTTTCAATTTGCTTTTTTATCAGTGCACTAATTTCTTCTGCTTTGATGCTCATGAATTTCACCCCTACTTCTAGCGTTGTGCTGATAGTAATTGACGTTCAATACGGTCAAGCTTACCTTTTACACTGCCATCATAAATTGTATTTCCGATTCGTATCTTGACGCCGCCGATCAGGCTGTTGTCTACGATATTGTTAATGCGTAATTCTGATTTGCCGACTTTCTTTGCAAAAACTTCTGCAAGTGCCTTTTCTTCATCAGCATTTAATGGGCGGACTGAGAATACTTTTGCATCCGCAATCCCACGTGCCTCATTAGCTAAAACGAAATATTGTTCAGCCACTTCTAGAAGCAATTCTTCACGTTTGCGGTCAATTAAAAGAAGAATCGTGTTGATCACTGTTTGTGATGCATCTTTGAATACTTCTTTTACTAACGCTTTTTTCGTGTCTTTTGCAATCTTTGGATGTTTTAAGATTGTAAGAAATTGTGGGTTTTCAGCCACTACTTTTTCTACAACTTTTAATTCTTGCTCTACTTGCTCTAATTCGTTATGTTCTTTTGCTAATTGGTAAAGAGCTACGGCATAGCGACTAGCGACAGCGTTTTGACTCATCGTGCCTCGCCTACCTCTTTGATGTACTCATCGATCAGTTTTTGTTGATCTTGTTCATTTAACTCTTTTTCAATAACTTTAGATGCAATTAGTACTGATAATGAAGCCACTTGCTCACGTAAAGCAGTGATAGCCTGGTCTTTTTCTTGCTGTATTTCTTTTACAGCAGCATCTTTTAGACGTGTTGCTTCCACTTTCGCAGCTTCAATAATATCTTTTTGTTGTTGCTCGCCAAGTTTCTTAGCGCTTTCGATTAATTCAGTAGCATCTTGACGTGCAGCTTTAAGGGCTTCAGCTTGTTGCGCTGCAACCTTTTCAGCTTCTTTACGGCTTTTCTCAGCTGCTTCAATTTCGTTAGCAATATGCTCTTCACGTTTTTTCATAATTCCCATTAATGGACCGAGTGCAAACTTACGAAGTAAAAGTAATAGGATAACAAACGATAGAAGCTGGAAAACGATATCACCTGTGTTAATACTGTGCACGCCTGCTGTACCTAATACTAAAAAGTCTAATGACACTGTATTTCACTCCTTTCAATACGTGCCTACTCATCACGAAAATGAATAATGCGATTTAGCTTTGTTTCTAGTTTTAATCGGAATGCTTTTTCGGTTGAATTTTTAGATGGAATTTCTCGAAAAGCTCCGAATTAATTTGGTGATTTGATTCGCATAAAGGAATGGCGAAGGACCTCGCTTAAATCGATCTTTCGCCATTATGAACTAAGGTCCATGATCCTTGTTGCTTTAACTTTCTGTTGTATGGGTCCTTTTTTATTAAGCGTTTTGGCCCAATACGATAAATGCGATAACTACCCCGATGATCGGTAATGCTTCTACTAACGCAACCCCGATAAACATTGTAGTTTGTAGTCTACCTTGAAGTTCTGGTTGACGAGCGATTCCCTCAACTGTACGTCCAACGATAAGACCGTTACCAATACCAGCACCTAGTGCCGCTAAACCTACCGCAATTGCAGCTGCTATTAAATTCATTTAAAAGTCCTCCCTTTTTCCTATGAAAAGTTTTATTATAATAGAGTTTTTATATTAATGGTCCATGCTCACTTTATGAGACATGTAAACCATTGTTAACATTGTAAAAATAAATGCTTGGATTGTACCTATGAAAATACTGAACCCCTGCCATGCCAGCATCGGTAAAATACCACCGAGTGCACCGCCGATACCACTTGACATTAAACTAGCTAGTAAACCTAGCAAAATTTCACCTGCGAAGATGTTACCATAAAGACGCAGACCAAGTGTTAGAGTGTTTGCAAACTCTTCGATAATTTTTAGTGGGAATAAAAACTTCATTGGAGAGAAGAATGTTCCTCCATAATGTTTTGCCCCCGTTAACTTAACACCGTAATAATGGGTTAGACCTACGATCATTACAGCTAAAGTTAATGTGATTGTTGGGTCTGCTGTAGGTGATTTCCACCACAGAACGCCATCAATTGATACTGAGAACGGTAGACCTAACATATTTGATACAAAGATATACATCATGATTGTTACGCCCAATGTTAGGAAACGACCACCTGTTTTCCAGTCCATTGTATTCCCGATGATCCCTTTGACGAAGTCCAAAACCCACTCCATGAAGTTTTGCATCCCAGTCGGGCGGAGTTGTAAGGATTTTGCGCCAGCAGTTGCCAGTAAAAATACGATAACTGAAGCAATTGTGATCATAAGGACGTTGGCTAAATTAAATTGAAGTCCTAAAAATGTTGCTAATGGAGCACCATGTTCCAAATTGTTTCACCTCTCTTTCAGTTTTTCCGGATGGATTGAAAAAGAAAATCTATCATAATGACGAAATGGTTTGTCATTAATCCTATAATCACGGCTACTAGGCTAAATGTATCCGGGTAGCGCATAGCGATAACAACTGCCAGCGAAGCAGCTGCTAGTCTATTCAAAGATCCGAGAGACCTGACTCTCTTTTTCTTTTCATCTTCCTTTTTGTTCACATTGTCGACGATGGTTTGTCCCATTCGGTTAACTTTGCTATGCATCGACCATAAATTGTATGTACTGATAAGAGTTCCCAGTATTAGCCCTAAAAAAATGTGAGGGTATGGCGTAAAGCCCCATCCTATCACGAATATTGCCAGTAGATTAATAATAATCTTAAGTTCTCTGATGAAAATTTGCTTGTATTCTTTACTATTCATCATGTCTCCCTATTTTCAAGGCTTAAGATATGGGCTTAAAGCTTTGGGTGAGAATATGTTTATTTTTGATCATCGTTCACGTTGAACTTCTTGATAAGCTGCAACATGCTATAGATGCCAGTCGCCAATCCTAGAAATAGACCTAAAATTAAAAATAATGGCAGCGTCCCTAACTCGGCATCCAGCCATTTTCCTAAAAATAAACCTATTAAGATTGAGCCAACCAATTGGGCTGAAATGGCGGACATAAGTGCCATCGCCTTATAAGGGTTTTTAGGCTGTTTCTCATCACGCAAGGAAAAACACTCCTTCCGCTAAAGTTCTTTCAATTCACTGACAAATATATACATATTTTGCTCCCTTTTCACACCTTTTTTAGCATACAATAGGGCACTTTTAATGTCAATCCATTTTAAGTGAAAATCGCCACATATATGTCAAGATTTCGAAAGCGCACCCATCACGGGGACAGGCACCGGGGACGGCACTACTGACGCACCAACTGCGCACCGGGGACAGGCACCGGGGACGTTCCAATTGTGAGCATGCTTTGCTGCGCTCCTTCTTTGCCGTTTTGGATGGCGTAGACAATGCAAATGTAGTCCCCATCGGCAAATGGAATGTCGCCCCGCTTCAGTTCAGCCTCTAATAAACCTCTGTTCACGTTTCTTTCGTGGATCAGATGTCCGACGTAGGTTAATGTCAGCGGATCAAAAAGCGCAACGCCTAATTCCTCCGCTCCTTCTGGCAGGTAGAGTTCGTATTTGTATACTTCGTCCGCCTTATCCTCATTTTCTTGCTCGAAGGAAAAGCCCATGACCCGTGGGTGTTCCGCATCTCCAACCACAAATAGATAAGGGAGTAGAATCCCGTCGTCACTGCTAGACTCTATTTTTACATTTCCGTAGTGAATACCGTCTGGTACCTTATCCGAATCGACAGTCACAGCTACAGTTACGATTCTTTTTTCTAGAGGTTTCAACGAGAAGGATAAAGGCAACCGCCAGTGAACCCCTTCCTTCAGGTTAGCAGTGGCGAATGATATTTTTTCGGTATAACCAGTTTTATTTTCTAGCGTTATTTTTACCGATTTCTCCATCATTCCACTTTTCGGCATAATCGAACCAAATGCCAATGACCCAGGATAAGCCAGTACCTTTGCATGCACCGCTTTCTCGACTTGAATCCGGCCGGTCCCCTGCTCGTATGGGTTGTATAGTCGACCTGTATCATCGAAAATCGGTTTTGCCGTATTCATCAATGCCGCCTTTACTTGCTCCGGGTTCCAATCAGGGTGGGCCTGCTTAATTAATGCCGCCGCTCCGGCAACATGTGGTGCTGCCATGCTTGTCCCTTGCAATGAAATGTACCCATTCGGGATCGTGCTTTTGATTTTCACACCCGGCGCCACCACATCGGGCTTGATTCCCCAAGTGTGCGTAACCGGACCGCGAGAACTGAAATTGGCCAATTGATCCTGCACCTTCCGCATTTTTGTCCCAGCCCACTCATGTCCTTTTTCAAGTTCATCTTTTATAAAAAGTCCGTCCTCCCGCGCCAGCGCCACAACCGGAATCGTAATCACCCCCTCAAGTCCTCCCGAAAAAGCACCGTCCTTGTTGTTAAAAATTAACACTGCCTTTGCACCTTTTTTATGAGCATTGTTAACTTTTTCCGTAAAAGATATTTCACCTCGTTCCAGCAAAACAATTTTATCTTTGACATCCGGCAATTCGTTTGGATATCCTAGTCCACCAAAAACTATCTTTTGGCTTTTCGTAAGGTTCCACGGCACGGAGCCTTGAAGCGGCTGAAGCATAAAGGTTTTATTTGACTCCCATTCCAGCTCCAGTACGGGAATCTCAAGCGGCGGAGTCGAAGCGCCAACGGAGATTGCCTTTTCTGAAGTGCCCGGAGAGCCCACTGTCCAAACATTAGGACCGGAGTTCCCGTTTGAGGTTACCGCAATAACTCCTTTTTCAACAGCCTTATCAAGCGCCACGCTTGTCGGATAGTCTGGGCCGTTGACTGAACTGCCAAGTGAAAGATTAATAATGTCCATCCCATCCTTGACCGCTTTTTCAATTGCGGCAATTACTTGATCGGATGTACCAACCCCGCCCGGACCGAGTGCACGATAGGCATAAATCTCAGCATCTGGTGCTACTCCAAGGTATTTCCCGTTGGCAGCAATGATTCCTGCCACATGTGAACCATGCAAAGTCGCCTCCCCTTGGCTTTTCACCGTTTCCATCGGGTCATCGTCCTCATCAACCAGGTCAAAGCCACCCTGATAATTCCGTTGCAAATCACCATGTGTATAATCAACGCCCGTATCGATAACGCCGACCTTTACCCCTTTACCTGTAAGACGCCGATCTTTCTTATCGAATTCACCGCGGAGAAGCATTCCACCGATAAACGGCACACTTTTGTCAAGCTCGACTTTATAGGTGCTTGTATGATGCACCCCTTTAATCCCAGGCAGCCGTTTTATCTTTTCAATATCTTCCTTAGTCCCAACAATCGATGCCCCCTGAAGAACAGTATCAAATACCTTGTCTAGTTTTACATTGGGCTGACTGGCTTTTATTTGCTTAAGGACTTCTTGATTTTCAACCTCAATGATGTACTTTTTGGAAAGTTTCTTTTCCGGAGCGGCCACATTTATTTCAATCGGTTTTATTTTTGGAACGTTCGTATGGATTTGCTGTGCATAAGTATGCGTAAGTTGGCTTAAGAAAAGCAGATTGACGAGGGTCAAACGAATGACATTTTTTAGCATTATAGCACCACACTCCTTAATCGATTATTGTGTCACTATAATGGTATTCTTATGCAAAAAAAGTGATTGGTTGGAGTATGACAAGGTTTTTGAACTGTATCAATAGTTTTAAATATAGTTACTAGAGCGAGGATGGTAAAGTTGATCTTTCCGTAGGTAAACTAGCAAATTATAAAGAACATATAAATTCATGTTTACCTGTTCCGAGTTTCTTCCTATTAAATATAGAGAATTTTTTACAAAATTCAACTTCAGGGCCACTACAATGGAACACCATGGGTCATTTTTTGAAACAGGTTTTTGGCGCGGGTTCGGGGGTGAGCCATGAGGTCGGGTTATTTTTTATATTAGAAAGGCAAAACTTCCGCCACAATGGCGGAAGTTTTTTATACTTATCAGGATAAAAATGCTTCTGGACGTTGTTCGATTTGGCCAAAATGGTAGCGAATCGCTTCGGCAATGCGTTCGCTTGCTTTTCCATCTCCATACGGATTTGAGGCTTTTGCCATTTTTTCATATTCAGCCTGATCTGTAAGCAGGTCAGATGCCAAACGATAGATTGTATCCTCATCGGTTCCGGCAAGTTTCAATGTGCCGGCTTCGATACCCTCCGGACGCTCAGTTGTATCGCGTAATACGAGAACTGGAACACCAAGGGATGGCGCTTCTTCCTGAACGCCGCCGGAATCGGTCAAAATTAAATGAGCACGTGCCGCAAAGTTATGGAAGTCAATTACATCAAGCGGTTCAATCAATTGTATACGCTCATGTCCGCCCAAAATTTCACCAGCAATTTCACGAACAGCAGGATTCATATGAACAGGATAAATGACCTGGACATCGGCGAACTCATCTACGATGCGACGAATTGCGCGGAACATATTGCGCATTGGTTCCCCAAGGTTTTCGCGACGGTGCGCTGTCACGAGCACCAGCCTGCCTCCGTTTACTTTTTCAAGAACCTCGTTTGTGTAATCTTCTTTTACCGTAGTTTTTAAAGCATCAATCGCTGTATTTCCGGTAATAAAGATTGTTTCCTGCTTTTTATTTTCATTCATTAGGTTTTCAAAAGCCATTTCCGTCGGTGAAAAATGAAGGTCAGCGATCAGCCCCGTTAATTGGCGGTTCATCTCCTCCGGAAACGGCGAATATTTATTCCAAGTCCGTAAGCCTGCTTCAACATGGCCAACCGCAACCTGGTTATAATACGCAGCAAGACTGGCGATAAACGTTGTTGTCGTATCACCATGAACGAGCACGATATCCGGTTTTACCTCTTTAATAACAGCATCCAAGCCTTCAAGCCCTCTAGTTGTCACATCAATAAGTGTTTGGCGCTCCTTCATGATGTTTAAATCATAGTCAGGTTTTACATTAAAAATTTCTAAAACCTGATCGAGCATTTGACGATGCTGAGCAGTTACTGCAACAATGGATTCGAACTGATCAGGGCGTTTTTCCAGTTCCAGCACAAGCGGACACATTTTAATCGCTTCCGGTCTAGTCCCAAAAGTCGTTAAAACCTTAATTCGTTTTGACATTCTATTCACTCCAATTATTTGTTCCTTAGAAAAATACATAATTTGCCCATAATAGCAAATTACAATTTTTTTCTAATACAATAATCCATAAACTCTATATTTTCCTATAGTAGAACAACGCGACCAAGATATTTTAGCTAAATAAACAACTTGCCACTACTATTGAGTGGCATGTGCATAGCAAACGGCGATTATTTTGTTCCGAAAAGGCGGTCTCCCGCATCCCCCAAACCAGGAACAATATAGCCGTGGTCATTTAGTTTTTCATCTAATCCAGCAATATAAATATCAACATCAGGGTGTTCTTTTTGAACAGTTTCAACGCCTTCCGGAGCGGCAATTACACACATTAAACGAATATGAGTGGCACCGCGTGTTTTTAAAGAAGTAATCGCAGCGACAGCAGAGCCCCCCGTAGCAAGCATTGGATCTAAAACGATGAACTCGCGCTCTTCGATGTCAGATGGAAGCTTCACATAGTATTCAACAGGCATTAGCGTTTCAGGGTCACGGTACAGGCCAATATGACCAACCTTTGCAGCTGGAATTAGCTTTAAAATACCGTCAACCATTCCAAGACCTGCACGTAAAATTGGAATAAGGCCTAGCTTTTTACCTGCAAGCACCTTCGCATTCGCCGTTGCGACCGGCGTTTCAACCGTTACTTCCTTAAGTGGCAGGTCACGAGTTGCTTCAAATGCCATTAAACTAGCCATTTCGTCTACCAGCTCGCGGAATTCTTTTGTACCCGTATTTTTGTCACGAATCATTGTAAGCTTATGTTGAATTAACGGATGATCAAAAACATGAATCTTTCCCATCTTACCGTCTCCTTCTCTCATTTTCACATTATGTATTTTGCCCATTTTTGTATTTTTGAAAGATATGCTACTATTTTAGTTCTACGCAGTTGGCTTTTTCCAAAAAAACATATGAGGGCAGCACAGTTGACATATTTGGACAAATTATGTGGATTCTATGATGGCCGAAAAAGCCGAAATAGATAAAGATTTGCCTACTTTGGTCAAATTGTGTTTATCTAGTAAATTGTATAAGAAAAATGTAATAGAGACAAGTAAATTGGGCAAAGTCATAGGCTAAATCGGATATAAAAGAAAATTAGAACAGTTCAAATAAATCTCAAGGTGGCGGTGTAACTGCGTTGCGGGGACAGGCACCGTGTCGCGGTTGTATCGCCAGTAGTGCCTTCGGCGGTGCCTGTCCCCGTCGAAGGTCACAAAAAAGCTCCCAATAGTCGAAATTTCGATTTAATGGGAGCTTCCTTTTTATAGTTTCGTATGATTATAGGCCTGGATATAATTGGAACTTTGAAGTTAAAGCTTCTACACGCTTCGCTGCTTCCACTAACTTTTCTTCGTTGTCGACATTTTTTAATGTTAGGCCAATGATGGCAGCAATTTCGTCCATGTCTTCTAGACCGAAGCCACGGCTTGTTACTGCTGCTGTACCAATTCGGATACCGCTTGTTACGAATGGGCTTTCTTGGTCGAATGGAATTGTATTTTTGTTAACAGTAATACCAACTTCGTCAAGTGCATGTTCAGCCACTTTTCCTGTTAATCCTAATTTGCTAACATCGATTAATAATAAGTGGTTGTCTGTACCACCAGATACTAGTGTTAAGCCTTCTTTTTGTAGGCCCTCACCAAGACGTTTTGCGTTGTCTTTGATATTCCTGGCATATTCTTTAAAGCTGTCTTGTAGTGCTTCACCGAAAGCAACTGCTTTTGCAGCGATTACGTGCATTAACGGACCGCCTTGGATTCCAGGGAAGATTGATTTATCGATTTTTTGAGCAAATTCTTGTTTACATAAAATCATACCGCCACGTGGTCCGCGTAATGTTTTATGTGTAGTTGTTGTTACGAAATCTGCGTATGGAACTGGGCTCATGTGCAGACCGGTTGCAACAAGACCAGCGATGTGAGCCATATCTACCATTAGGTAAGCTCCTACTTCATCAGCAATTTCACGGAATTTCTTAAAATCAATTTCACGTGGATAGGCACTAGCGCCTGCTACGATCAATTTCGGCTTATGTTCTTTAGCTTTTGCTAAAACATCTTGATAATCGATTCGTTGTGTTTCTTTGTCGACTCCATACTCAACAAAGTTGTACTGAACTCCACTGAAGTTAACTGGACTTCCGTGTGTTAAATGTCCCCCGTGTGATAAGTTCATTCCTAGAACTGTATCCCCTTGTTCTAAAATTGTGAAGTAAACCGCCATGTTAGCTTGTGCACCAGAGTGTGGCTGAACATTGACATGCTCTGCGCCAAAAATTTGCTTCGCACGGTCTCTTGCGATATTTTCTGCTACGTCCACGTACTCACAGCCGCCATAGTAACGTTTACCAGGGTAGCCTTCTGCATATTTGTTCGTTAATACAGAACCTTGTGCCTCCATTACTGCTTCACTTACGAAATTCTCTGACGCAATTAATTCAATTTTATTGCGTTGACGACCAAGTTCGTCTTGGATTGCTTGATATAGCTCTTGGTCTTGTGCTTTTAAATGTTCCATATTGTCCCCCTAAAATATATTATAATCAAATGCGCCTTGGCGTATTGGCGCCCAGATTTTTTAGGCTCGAAAAACTACCATTGAAAATCGCAAGGCTCGCCGAAGGCTTTAACTTTATTCAGTAATATTGAATAAAGTTAAACTTTGACAAAATCCGAATATTTATGTTCGTAAACCATTGTAACATATTTGTTTTTAATAAAAAACCCAAAAAATTTAGCTTTCGCAAGAAGTGTTTGCTTCTATATCCGAATAAACGGCTCGCTCCCCACCGATAAGCTTCGGTCTTGTTCGAACCATCGTTACGTGGGCTTGCCCAACTTCTGTTATTTTACCACGAACTGGAACGGCAACGTGCTTAATATGCATTCCAATAAATGTGTCACCAATATCAATGCCGGCATCGGCTTTTATAAACTCTACCATTTGCGGGTGTTGAAAATGTCTGTAGGCGTAGGTCGCCATTGCCCCTCCCGCCTTTCTGACCGGAATGACGGAAACTGGCTCAAACTGCTTTTGGTGGGCGGTTTCTTTTTCAACCACTAAGGCACGGTTTAAATGCTCGCAGCATTGGAATGCTAGCTGTACGCCTGTTTTTCGCTTAAAGTCTTCAAATACTGAGAAAATTGTTTCCGCAACTTCATCCGTTCCAGATGTTCCAATTCGTTTACCGATGACTTCACTTGTGCTGCATCCAATAACCAGGATGTGGTCTGAGGTAAGGTTTGCCGCGGCCTGGAGGTCTTCCAGCACTGTTTCAAGCTGTGTTTTAATTAGTTTTAAATCTATTTCCATTTTTAAGGGCTCCTCTCTTTGGCTAATAAGTATTTCGGGCTTGAGTGGGACGGAGGGGGTCTGACCCAGCCCGCATACAAAAATAGCAGGTATTTTGCATACACCTGCTAATCTAGTTGAATGTTGCGCGTGGGAGAGGTGGCCGATCAAAGGTTGGCTCCCCCGCTTCCGCTACCTTTTTATTTTCTTTCGTAATCTGCAATTTTTGTAATTCGATTTAAATGGCGTCCGCCTTCGAACTCTGTTGTTAACCATGTTTTTGCGATTTCTCTAGCCAAGCCAGGACCGATAACGCGTTCACCCATTGCCAACATATTGCTGTCGTTATGCTCACGTGTTGCTTTTGCACTAAACACATCATGAACGAGCGCACAACGGATGCCTTTTACCTTGTTTGCTGAAATAGACATACCGATGCCTGTACCGCAAATTAGGATGCCGCGGTCGAATTCCCCGCTTGCGACTTTTTCCGCAACTGGAAGGGCATAGTCAGGGTAATCTACAGAAGTACTACATTCACAGCCGAAATCCTCATACTCAATCCCCATTTCTTGCATTAGGTTCATAATCTCCGCTCTAATGTGGATTCCACCGTGATCTGATGCGATTGCTACTTTCATTTTATTTGCCTCCTAAATGAAATTGGTTAATTGTTTGCTTTAATGTTTGTGCTTGGTCTGATAATTGACCCGCAATAGTTGCAATATCTTCAATCATCGCTGCCTGCTCAGTCGTCGTTGCGGAAATTTCCTGAGATCCCGCTGAAGTTTCCTCGGCAATGGCTGCCACTCTCTCTGATTGGGCCGATGTATCTTGAATATGGCTCATTTGTTTTTGGGCAAAAACAGCGATTTGTTGAACAGCTTTCTCCATTTGATGAACAGACACTGTCATTTGTTCAATCGCTTCATTCGTTTCTATCCCCTTTTCAGCCCCTTCATTAGCGGTATCAACCTGTTTGAGAATCTGCGTAACGACGTTTTTGACTTCCACTTGAATATTCCCAACTAAGTCGGAAATTCCATGAACAGCTTGTCTACTTTCATCAGCTAATTTACGAACCTCTTCGGCAACAACAGCAAAACCTTTGCCATGCTCACCCGCACGTGCCGCTTCAATCGAAGCATTGAGTGCCAAAAGATTTGTCTGTTCAGCGATATCGCCAACTAATGAAATAATATTTTCAATTTCCTTCGCATTTTTCTCCAGTCGTTGAACAACCGCCAACGATGCTTGATTTTCTTTTGCAAGCAGCCCAATTTCTTGGACAAGCGAATGAATGACTTTTTTACTTTTTTCCAAAGAAACAACCATATTCGCGGAAACCTCTTGGGAATCAGCTGCATGCTGTAATACTTCCTGGGAAATTTCCGTAACAGTATTAATCGACTCAACTGTTGATGTGATCGCACTGGCCGACCGTTCCGCCCCATTTGCAATATCCTCGAGCGTTGACGACACAGCCTCAGCTTGAATGGCTGCCGTTTTCGAAGCCTCAGAAATACGGTCCACATTCCGGTTCGTGCTTTGGAAGTTTTGCTCAATATTGATGACCATCGTTCTCAATGATTTTAACATGTTATTAAAAGCAAGTCCCAACGAACGAATTTCATCATCCGATTTCAACACCTTCACATCCTCGGAAATATCACCGTCGGCGGCCTTATGTACTGCGGCCTCAAGAATTTTCAGCGGCTTGACGATAAAACCGGCGGCAACATAAGCCAGAATTCCCGACCATATAATTCCCAATAACAAGGTGACAATTGTAAACATCTCTGCACTCATGGAGATGTAGTCTTTTGCATAATCATAAAGGAAGTATATGAAAAATCCACTAGTTGAATACGTTATGATCGAAACAATCGTAATAAAAACAACAACTTTCATGCGCAAGCTAAACTTGTATTTTCTCTGCATTATGGCCTCCCGATGTTCGTAAAGAACTGTTTCTTCTCAATCTCCAAAAACCATTATTTTTATATAATAAAAAAATCAGAGGCTGGGTGGGACACTATTGTTGATCAACTTCACCCAGATTGTCCAATTTTTCAATAAGCTTAAGAATGGCTTCATCAATTTCTTTGAAAGTTTTTTCGTAGTCATTCAATGTACCACCAAAGGGGTCAGCAATATCCGCCTGCCTATTTAGGGCATACTCTTTTAAACTATAAACTTTTTCACTGGCCTTCGGATAGCGCTGCCGGATCAATTGCTTATGACTATTTCCCATCGTCAAAATTAAATCAGACCAGGCAACTAGCTCCGTCGTAAGTTGCTTCGACTTATGATCAATTGGAATAGATTGGTTTTTTAAAATTGCAATCGAATGAGCGGAAGCTGAACTCCCATCGTGCGCAAAAATGCCCGCTGATCTTACTTCAAAACGATTCTTGGTTTTATGCTTAAAAATAGCCTCAGCCATCGGACTCCTGCATGTATTCCCCGTACAAATAAATAAAATTTTACGCATACAGCTCCCTCCACCACTCACAAAATTTCACCATATATTTATATATTATAAAGCAAACCGGTCGCTACTAATATAATTTAATCAAAATAATCGAAAAAAGTCCAAAAAAGGGTTGGAGTTGGAGTTGGGGTTTGGTGAAGACCTTTTCGTCGATGAAGACCTTTTCCCCTTCATTTTAACTTTGTTTCTGTCTTCATAACTTTCATCAATTGGAAATAATCTATAGCAAAATAAAAAATACACAAAGGGTCGATGTCAAAATCCCTTGTGCATTTTTTTCAAAAAAAAGCATTGAATTTCAAAATGGCCATAACAGCTTTAACCCGAACGCGAGCAGGATGCTACCGCCTAGGGCCTCGCCATACGACCCAAGCCAGCTTTGAACTTTTTTGCCGAGCAACAATCCCGCCCATGTTAAAATCATGCTGAAAAATCCAAATAGAAAGATGGCTACAGCTGTTCGTGCTCCGAAAATTCCAAGGCTTAAGCCAAGCGAAAAGCTGTCCAGGCTAACGGTTATTGCAAAAATAATTAAACCAAATCCCATTGGTGCAACTAAGGTTTGCTGTCCGGATTTAAATGACGAAATGATCATCTGTATTCCTAAAATCAATAATAATGCACCGCCAATATAAGAAGCAAAACCATTGAAATGCGCAGAAATTATGCGGCCGAGACCTATACCTAACAGTGGCATTATTAAATGAAAAATTCCAATTATAATTCCTATGTAGAACACTTGCCTTAAACGAAGGTGAACCATTCCCATTCCTAGGCCTAACGAAAAGGCATCCATTCCAAGAGCTATTGCCATGATGGAGAGCGTTACGATCTCCCCAATTAGTTCTGTTATTCCCATCATCTTTCCCCCTCGGACGTGCTTTTATAACATATGCACGTCCATGAGGGTTTAGTACTTCAGTGGTGCCTGTCCCCAGGGCGCAGTTGATACGCCAGTTGGTACTTCGGCGGTGCCTGTCCCCCAACGGCGGTTTTTATTCTTTTATAATGTTTCCTCCTGCGGCTTTGGATAGGCGATTCATTACGGCTTCGCCAACGCCGGTCTGCGGGAAGCTTTCGCTAAAGATAATATCAACCTTTTCATCGTCGAAGGCACGCAGGCTATCATATAAATGGTGAGCAACTGTTTTTAAATCCTCACGATATCCACAGGTGATTACGATATCGGCATTATAGTTCTGCTTGTTTTCTTCAGTTGTCAACATACCGACCTTTTTACCGTTTTGGCGTTCTTCATCAATGCGATTTTGGATAAACGGACGGGAGCCCTCTACGATAATCAACGGTGCTTTTGGTGCATAATGTGTGTATTTCATGCCTGGTGATTTAGGAGCTTGGTCTTTGTCCAAAAGGGCCTTATCCACAACTACTGGTCCAATCACTGCTTCTAGTTCTTCTCTAGTGACTCCGCCTGGACGCAAAATCATCGGTGGATTACACGTGCAGTCAATGACTGTGGATTCTACACCGACGCCAGTCGCACCGCCATCCACCACACCCGCAATTCTTCCATTTAGATCATGCAAAACATGGGCTGCATTGGTCGGGCTTGGTTTTCCCGATAGATTTGCACTCGGTGCAGCCACTGGCACATCTGCGGCTTCAATTAAAGCGAGGGCCACCGGGTGATCCGGCATTCGAATCGCTACTGTTTGTAAACCGGCCGTCACTTTTGGAGAAACAACCGAATTACTTTCAAAAATAATCGTTAATGGTCCCGGCCAATATGCGTCCATTAACTTTTGAGCCACAGCCGGAATATTTTTAACTAACTTATTTAACTGATTAATATTGGCTATGTGGACAATTAGTGGATTATCGCTTGGGCGTCCTTTTGCCTCATAAATCTTCAAAATTGCTCGATCTGACAAGGCATTGGCCCCGAGCCCATATACCGTTTCTGTTGGAAAAGCGACCACCTCTCCCCTGCTTATCCACAATGAAGCATCCCTTATCTGTGGATTACTTGTGAGTTCCGATGAATTTTTATCCACAACCCAATGATGCGTTTCTAAATTATTCATATTTTAATCCCTTCTCTTGCTATATCGCTATTTTCTGTATTTTATATTAATCTTTACAAATAAAAATATCCACATAATGTGGATAAATATCTTGAAAAAGTGGATAACTTTGTGGATTTTGTTAGTTATTCCAACACTTTTGTATAGAAATTGCTTTGAACCGCTGTCACCAAATCAAATTTGCCTTGGCGTATTTGCGCCCAAATTTTTAGGCCCACAGGACGTGGGTCACAAAGACGTTGCCACGGGATGTGGCGTTCTTAGTCTTTGATCTGCTCGAAAAATTACCTTTTAAAATCTGTGGCATCCGCCGGAGGCTTTAACTTTATTCAGCAGGGGTTTGTACCCCCACTAAATTTAAAACACTAACTTGCATTCATCTCACCACTTATGGAAGTGGAAGACTTCTGCTGAATGAAGTTAAAAAGTATAATACATAATCACAGGTTGTTCATTACTAATGTTTTGATAGTGCTCAAAAGCTAACATTTCCACAGGCGTTTCATCAGCCATTTGAAACCCTAGCATGTGAAAAAGTTTAACAGATTGTTGATGTCTTGTGCATAAAAACAGCTTCCGTAGACTACTTTTTTTCGAATAATCAATAACAGCCCTCATAATTTCCAAAATATTAAGTTGATCAGACTTTTCATTGATAACAAAAGATCTCAACAGCCCATTTAGTTGCTGGAATTCAAAACCGACCACAGCAGCAAGTGGTTGATCATCCCCATTTGTGGACAGGCTGTGTATTTCTTTTTCCATAACTAAAAAGTTATCCACATTTTGTTCAATTCCGTCCGTTTGTAAGCCTGCCTGCCTCACTAGTTGTTCAATTCTATTAATATCATCGTGTTTTGCTTTACGGATCATTTGCATGTTATCAGTCTCTCCCTACTTTTCACTTTTAGCGGTGTATTTACAAGATTTGCGGAGTGGGACGCAGTTCCCAACCCTGTGGCTCAAGGTCCACGCCGACCCCCATGACTCGCCCAAACACCCCACGATCCATTTACTAAAAACTATGATTGAAAAGTAGATTTCATGACTATTAATTCTATTAATTTTTTTATTTATGGTTACTATATTCATTAGGAGAATGCACCCAGTAATTTTTCAATTAATTCTACGATAAAAGATTTTACTACTACTTTTTCTTGGTTGGCTTCTTGGCTGGCTGATACTGTAGTAGTTGATTCTGCTTCTTCACCTGCATGCCTCACTGCGTCACCATTTGAAAAGTCAAGGAAGCATAGCGGCGGGAACAGCACGCACCACCAGTTTGCACCTTCGGCATTGCCAAGGGAAATTAAAATGGCCTCGTATTGGCCGGCTGGGTATATGAAATTGCCATAGATTTTTGTTGGAAAATTGACATTATCAAAATCAACATGAACCGTTTGGTTACTGCCTTCCAGCTCTAACACTTGGGAAGCAATTTTTTCAATTTCCGGAACTCGGCTGTCAATTAAAGTTCTAGCCGCCTCGATTGAAGTTAAATCCTCAACCCATTTCGTAATTTCGGCGTTTACCGCATCACGAACTTTTCTTTTTAGCGCTTGGTCTTCGTTCGAATCACTGTTTGCAAGAATTCGTAATCTAATGGCTTCATCCGGGATGACAACCGGCCCCTCCGCCTCTACAATTGCTCTATCAAAAATTTGAATTAAATTTGCACCTATTAAAATTAAAAGCATAAAGATGATTGCTTGAGTTTGCTTTTTCATTTGCTCCACCGTCCTTACTAAGACAGTGTGGACAAAAACACAACATCTTAAACTAGCAAAATAAAATTTTTACACAAATATATTTTAGTAGATTTGTAGATACGCGGGGACAGGCACCACGGAAGTGCCAACTGACGTACCTACCGCGGCACGGGGACAGGCACTAGAATCTTCCATACACCATCCGGTCCTTGCCATTAATGTCGTGAACGATTTCAACTTGAATGCCTTTGTGCTGAAAGGTTTTCCGCAGCATTTCAGCAACGTCTACTCCTTGGCCTACCCCGATTTCGAAAGCAATCAAGGCATGATCTTTTACAACATGCGGCAATTGTTCCATGAAGCGACGATAAAGGTCGAGGCCATCGGCACCGCCAACCAGCGCTCGGATTGGTTCGTGGTCTTTAACAATATCAGACAAGTCCTCCATGTCTCCTTCTGGGATATAGGGAGGGTTGGAGACGATCATGTCGAATTTTTCACCGCACTCCATAAATGGCGTCAATAAATCACCTTGAATAAAGCGGATTGATGGCGCCTCCAGGTTTTGTGCATTTTTACGGGCTACCTCAAGCGATTCCTCCGCAATATCTGATGCTGTTATTTGAAGCGCCGGATTCTCAAGCGCCAACGTAATCGCGATAATGCCACTCCCTGTGCCAATATCAACAACATCAAGTTTTGCCTCACTTGGAAAGTGCTCTTTTTTTCTTTTTAAAACACCTTCAATTAATTCTTCCGTTTCCGGGCGCGGGATTAACACTTCCTCGTTCACTTCGAACTTTCTTCCGTAAAAGTATTCGTATCCCATTAAGTATTGGACAGGTGTGCCCTCCGCATAATTGTAGACATCTTTGATAAAAGCTGTTTTTGATCTTTCATCCGTCCATTCATCTCGCATTGATGCATAGAGCTGTGCCCGTGACATTTGGAGGTGATCTCTTAGTAAAAGTTCAGCCGCAAACGGTTCTCTATTTTGTTTTTCTAAAAAAGAAGAAGCCCAATTGAGGGCTTCGTGTATTTTCGTAAATGTAGGTTTCATTACTCTGCTTGCTCCATTTTCTTTGCTTGGTCGTCTAAAATTAAAGCATCAATAAATTCATCAAGCTTTCCGGTCAAAATTTGATCAAGCTTTTGAATTGTTAAACCAATGCGGTGGTCTGTCACACGGTTTTGCGGAAAATTATACGTACGAATACGCTCGGAACGGTCGCCTGTTCCAACGGCTGATTTACGGTTTTGGTCATATTCAGCCTGTGCTTCCCGTTGGAATTTATCATAAATACGAGCACGTAATACCTTCATTGCTTTTTCTTTGTTCTTGATTTGTGACTTTTCATCCTGACATGAAACTACAACCCCAGTTGGGATATGAGTCAAACGTACAGCGGACATGGTTGTATTAACACTTTGACCACCTGGTCCACTTGATGCAAATGTATCAACACGGATATCTTTATCATGAATATCAACTTCAACTTCTTCAGCTTCAGGTAGAACAGCAACTGTTGCAGTCGATGTATGGATGCGACCGCCAGACTCCGTTTCCGGTACACGTTGAACACGGTGGGCACCATTTTCAAACTTCATTTTTGAATAAGCCCCATTACCGTTAATCATAAAAATAATTTCCTTATAACCACCAATTCCTGTTGAGTTCGCTTCAATAACTTCCGGTTTCCAGCCCTGTGATTCAGCATAACGGCTATACATACGGAATAGGTCGCCGGCAAATAATGCTGCTTCATCTCCACCAGCTGCGCCACGAATTTCAACGATAACGTTTTTGTCATCGTTCGGATCTTTGGGTAAAAGTAAAATACGCATGCGTTCCGATAATTTTTCTTCCTGTTCAGAAAGCTCCGATACCTCTTCCTTCACCATTTCACGCATTTCAGCATCCAATTTTTCCTCAAGCATTGCTTTTGCATCCTTCAATTGTTCAAGTACTTCTTTATATTCACGATAAACATGAACAGTCTCCTCGATCCCTGACTGTTCCTTGGAATATTCACGTAATTTATTAGTATCGCTAATGACATCTGGGTCACTTAGTAGTTCATTTAATTTTTCATATCGGTTTTCAATCGTTTGTAAACGGTCTAACACACATAGTCACTCCTATCAAATGCGCCTTGGCATAGTTGCACCCAAATTTTCAGGCCCACAGGATGTGGGATGTGGGTCACAAAGACGTTGCCACAGGATATGGCGTTTTCAGTCTTTGATCTTAGCTCGAAAAACTACCTTTGAAATTTCGAGGCATCCGCCGAAGGCTTTAACTTTATTCAGTGGTGTTTAACCCTCCACTGAATGGAAAATACCGGACTCGATTCATCCCTCTACTTATGGAAGCGAGGGACTTCTTCTGTATAAGGTTAATTAGTCCATAACATTTCAATTATAGTATAAGCGATATTGCTAGTCAAAATTATAGTGAAATTATATTTAGGGATGGGGTGCCTGTCCCCAGGGCGCAGTTGGTACGCCAGTTGGCACTTCCGTGGTGCCTGTCCCCGGGGCGCAGTTAGCAAAGTGTCCAGTACTTTTGTTTGGGAAGGAGTACTGGACACTTTTGAGGGCTGTTATGGATTATTGTTGTTTACTTGTTTACTCGTAGGTCAATTTTGTAGCGTTGGACGGCTTTGACTAGTTTTTTTTGAAGGTTGTCTGTTCGCCGGCGAAGGTCGTCTCCCGATAGATTGCGCTTTGGTGTTACGTTAACGATTGCTTTGTGACCGTTGATATAGATCATGCCTGCGTCAAAATCGCCAGTGCTTTCTACAACTTCACGCAATTTTTGTTGGTAGGCCCCGTGGTTATTATGAGCTTCGTTTTCGGTGTTGAGATCCAGAAAGTTTGGATTACGGTCAGCGATATCTGTGATTTCCCCTTCAACATAGGAAACATCCTTCCGCCCCGATTTCTCGTTATCTTTTAATGTGTCACTAGTTTCAGACTGAAAGCCAAATTGATTGCTGTTATTGTTTGTACCACAAGCAGTAAGTACGGTAAGTATAAGCATCAATAAAAAAACAAACGCCTTATTCATTGACTGCACCTCCTGAAAATAGGTTGCCAAAAAACAAAGCGATCGATACTGGTAATTATAAGTAAAATTGGTTCCACATTTTGAAGTCAGCTAGGCCATTGAGGAACAACCATTAAGGCAAAAATAAAATGCAGACGGACTTTTCCTCTGCATTGTACACTGAACTAGATAATTGCCGATATATTTTTATCTATACTAGTGGGTTTCCCCGGCACTTGATGACAATGGCGGCAACGTGATTCGTACGCTTCCGATGCCCCAACTAAGATGACAGGGTCATGGTAAGAAGCTGGCTTTCCATTGATTAATCGTTGTGTTCGGCTTGCCGGCGAGCCACAAACGACGCAAATAGCTTGGAGCTTTGTGACTGATTCTGCCAGCGCCATTAATTCAGGGACGCATCCAAACGGCTCCCCGCGGAAATCCTGATCAAGTCCCGCGCAAATGATGCGGTGGCCTTTATTCGCTAAAAGCTGAGCAACTTCAACGACTTTATTATCAAAAAATTGTACTTCATCAATCCCGATCACATCGGTCTCGGGATTGACCAATTCTACTATTTGGGCTGAATTTTCAACTGGTTTTGCTATGACAGAGGTTCCATTATGGGAAACAACAGAGGATTTGCTATACCGATTATCGATAACCGGCTTAAAAACTTGCACAGACTGCTTTGCGTATTCTGCTCGTCTAACGCGTCTTATGAGTTCCTCTGATTTTCCGGAAAACATGCTTCCGCAAATAACCTCAATCCAACCATTTTGCTTCATCACGTACACGAAGATCTCCCCTTGCAAATCATGCTGTTTTTTCGGCTCAAATAAAACACAAATACAATAACTAATAAAAGTAAAAAGGGCTTATTTCAAATGTGCCCAACACCACATACCGATATGCGGATTTATCTGCATCCTTATGGGATGGCAGATAGACACTTTGAAACAGCCCCTCACAGTTATTCTAATTATTCAAAATCAACGCAACCATACTTAGGCGCAGACATTGTGCTTTGAATAAAAATGATTACTTAAGATTGTATTTTTTCTTGAAGCGATCCACACGGCCGCCAGCATCAGCGAACTTTTGACGTCCAGTATAGAATGGATGGCATTCAGAACAAATTTCAACCTTTACCGCATCCTTTACTGATCCGCTCTCAAATTCATTTCCGCAAGCACATGTCACCATTACTTTTTTATAGTTAGGGTGAATTCCTTGTTTCATGATTTTCATCTCCTTCCGCCCTGAATCCTGAGGAAACAGAGTAAGCTTTAACACACATGAAAAGATTATAACAGGAATATATTCGTAATGCAAGAATACATTTTTACCCTTATCCGCTTGTACCAAAGACATTTAACTGGCAGGAATGCAGTCCAATTTTAGTATTTTGCGGCCCTTTTTTAATTATCTTTTAGTCACTCCACGCATTTCCTCGTCCATCTTTTGGAAGAACTCTTCGTTGGTTTTTGTATTTCTTAAGCGCTTTAAGAAGCGTTCTACGAAATCAGGTGTATCCGTCATTGTTTTACGGATTGCCCATAGTTTGTCCAAATGATTCTTCGGTAATAACAACTCTTCTTTCCGTGTTCCGGAACGGCGAATGTCAATGGCTGGGAAGATACGGCGCTCTGCAAGACTGCGATCAAGATGCAGCTCCATATTCCCTGTCCCTTTGAATTCCTCGTAAATAACATCGTCCATTCTTGACCCTGTATCGACAAGCGCAGTTGCTAAAATCGTTAAGCTTCCGCCCTCCTCAATATTACGGGCTGCTCCAAAGAAACGCTTTGGACGGTGGAAAGCGGCAGGGTCGATACCACCAGATAATGTTCTTCCACTTGGTGGAATTACTAAGTTATAGGCTCTCGCAAGGCGAGTGATACTATCCATCAAAATAATTACATCTTTTTTATGCTCAACTAAACGCATTGCTCTTTCTAAAACAAGCTCTGCTACTTTGATGTGGTTTTCAGGCACTTCATCAAAGGTTGAACTTACAACATCACCATCGACAGAGCGTTCAATATCGGTTACTTCCTCTGGGCGCTCGTCAATTAATAATACAATTAATTCAGCCTCGGGATGATTAGTTGTAATGCTATTGGCAATTTCTTTTATTAAAACAGTTTTACCTGCCTTAGGAGGTGCTACGATTAAACCACGTTGACCAAAACCAACTGGAGCTAATAAATCCATAATTCTTGTTGAAATATGTTGGGGTTGTGTTTCAAGAACCATATGGCGGTCGGGATATAGAGGTGTTAACGCTGGGAAATGCACTCTTTCTTTTGCAGTTTCAGGATCTTCACCATTAACAGCTTCAACATGGAGCAATCCATAATAGCGCTCATTTTCTTTCGGCGGTCGAACTTTACCGGATACTTTGTCACCATTTCGCAAGTCAAATCTTCTAATTTGGGAAGCGGATATGTAAATATCCTCTGAGCTTGGAGAATAGTTGATCGGTCGTAGGAAGCCAAAACCTTCCGACTGGATGATTTCCAAAACGCCTTCCATGAATAGTAAACCGTCCTGTTCTGCTCTTGTTTTTAAGATCGAAAAAATAAGTTCTTTTTTGTTTAGCTTACTGTAATAAGAAATTTTCAATTCACGGGCAAGCTCGTACAATTCTTTTAATTTCATATTTTCTAAATGAGAAATAGATACAGACATTTTTACACCACTCTTTTAATTTTTTTGAGAAATAAAAATATTCAAAGGCCAAAATAAGGAAGTAACAAAATAAAAACAAGGAAGTTAATGTAAGAGAAGGATGAAACTATAGTCGTGAAGTTTAACATTATTTAGTAGAAGTCCCCCACTTCTAGAAGTGGTTGGATGAAAGCAATGCAGATTTAATTCACTGGAGTTGCAATCCTCAGCTAAATAAAGTTAATGCCTTCGGCGGATGCCTCAGATTTTTAAAAGGTAGCTTTTCGAGCAGATCAAAGACTAAGAACGCCACATCCTGTGGCAACGTCTTTGTGACCCACGTCCTGTGGGCCTAAAAAAATCTGGGTGCCAATACGCCAAGGCGCATTTGATTTTGGTAGTTTTATCTCTATATAAAACAAATTGCATCTTGATAGACTATTAGAATTAGTATACCATACACGTCCTCAATTGGTCAAACAGTTGTTCTGTTTAATTTAGTTTAGGCCCCGAAACCGAGGCCTAAACTCCATCTGATGTTTGTTTGCTTCACTTTTATTTCATTACTAGATTTGGTTTTGTTTTTAAACTGTGACGGCCATCAATGAAGCGAACCGTTCCGGACTTCGCACGCATAACTAATGATTGCGTTGTGCCAATGCTGGCTTCTTTAAACTGAACGCCTTTCAAAAGCTCGCCGTCTGTTACGCCAGTTGCCGCAAAAATACAGTCATCGCCTTTTACTAGGTCATCCATCATTAAAACTTTATCAACATCTGTGATGCCCATATCACGGCAACGTCTAAGCTCTTCATCGTTTTGCGGTTTAAGTTTCCCTTGCAGTTCTCCCCCTAGACACTTCAAACCAACGGCAGCTAACACTCCCTCAGGTGCCCCGCCAATACCAAACATAATGTCCACACCTGTAAAATCAAAAGCCGTGTTCAGTGCAGCCGCAACGTCACCGTCAGTGATTAATTTGATGCGGGCACCTGCTTCGCGAATTTCAGAAATAATTTGGTCATGGCGTGGGCGGTTTAATACGATGGCCACAACGTCCTCGATCGCTTTATTTTTTGCTTTCGCAACAGCTTTTAAATTCTCAATAACTGGCGCGTTAATATCAATTTTGCCGGCACACTCTGGGCCAACCGCAATTTTATCCATATACATGTCAGGAGCATGCAACAGGTTGCCACGGTCAGCAATCGCAATTACTGCAAAAGCTCCCCAAGTGCCCGCTGCAAGAATATTTGTGCCTTCAAGCGGATCAACAGCTACGTCCACTTCTGGACCATACCCAGTGCCGAGCTCTTCACCGATGTAAAGCATTGGCGCTTCGTCCATTTCTCCTTCACCGATCACAACAGTACCTTGCATTGGAATTGTGTCAAATACTTTACGCATGGCTTCAGTTGCAGCGTTGTCTGCTGCTTCTTTTTTGCCTCTTCCCATCCATCTTGCTGATGCTAGGGCAGCTGCTTCTGTTACCCGCACTAATTCCATTGTTAAACTTCTCTCCATATTCGATTCCTCTCCCATGGTTTTATATTTACGCATATAGCCCCGGCCACTCCAGTCCGAACGGCGCTTGCGCTTTTCCTATTGTCTAGCTCCGGCTCCTAGCGACTCGAAAAACTTCCCACGCCTCCCTACGATAAGTCAACATCGACTTACTACGTTCGTCGTGTTTCCTTTATCTCAGTCGCCGTGCTCCAGTTTTTTCGTCGCTAAACAGTCGCCTTCGCTTTTCCTACGAATTTTGAAAGTTCTTAATTTCAGTTTCTGTCATTTCTTCGCGCCAAATAATAGCGCCCAAATTCGTTAGCTTGTCTACTAAATCCTCGTAACCACGGTCAATATGCTCCAACCCGGTTATTTCAGTAACCCCTTCCGCGATAAGACCAGCGACAACGAGCGCTGCACCGGCTCTTAAATCAGATGCCTTCACCTTTGCGCCCTGCAATTGGACATCTCCCGTAATGATGGCTGAACGTCCTTCGACTTTTACGTTGGCATTCATTCTTCTTAACTCATCAATATGCTTAAAACGGGAACCATAAATCGTATCCGTTACAAGTCCCGTTCCAATTGCATTCGTTAATAAAGAGGTAAAAGGCTGTTGAAGATCCGTTGGAAATCCCGGATAAACGAGGGTTTTAATATCAACCATTTTAAGATCCGGTACTCTTGTAATAAGAACTTGATCATCCATAATTTTAATATTGGCGCCCATTTCTCGTAGTTTTGCAATCAACGATTCCAAGTGATGCGGAATCACATTATCAATCAAAACTTCTTCGCCTTGGGCAACAGCCATAATCATATACGTTCCAGCTTCGATCCGGTCGGGAATGATCGTATGACGGCAGCCATGCAAATGCTCGACACCATCAATCCGAATAATGTCCGTACCTGCCCCTTTTATCTTAGCGCCCATACTTGTAAGAATCGTAGCAACATCAATGATTTCAGGCTCCTTCGCCGCATTTTCAATGATCGTCTGACCCTTAGCTCGTACAGCTGCAAGCATAATATTGATCGTAGCACCTACACTAACAACATCAAGATAAATCCGTGCCCCTACCAATTCATCGGCACGCAAATAGATAGCACCCTGTTCATTTGTAACAGTTGCCCCTAATGCCTCAAAGCCTTTGATATGCTGGTCAATCGGACGTGGACCAAGATGACAACCTCCAGGCAGCCCGATCACTGCCTGTTTAAAACGGCCGAGCATCGCTCCCATTAAATAATAGGAAGCTCGCAGCTTTTTAACTTTCCCATTCGGCAATGGCATCGAAACCATCTTAGAAGGATAGATCGTAACCGTATCTTCGTTTAAAGAAACCGTTCCACCTATTTCTTCCAACAATCCACATAATGTATGTACATCAGAAATATTAGGCAAACCTTCTATTGTTACAGTGGAATCCGCTAAAATAGCAGCAGGTATTAAGGCAACAGCACTATTTTTGGCTCCACTTATGCGGACAATCCCTTTTAAACGATGACCGCCTTCAACTTTTAACTTTTCCATTTCCGCCAATCTGCGCCCCCTTTACGATTTTTCCAGCTCCAGCGCCTATCGCCTCGCAAACTTCGCCCATCTCCCTACGATAAGTCATCATCGACTCTCTTCGTTCGTCGTGATTCCTTTATCTTGGGACCGATGCGCTCCAGTTTGTACGGCGATGGGCAAGGCGCTTGCGCTTTTCTCATTTTCTTTTACCTATTAGTTTACACCAAAAAACTTTTTGTATGTGTACAATTTGTAAAAATAATGAGGGAACCCGTCATATAATTATCGGCTTTTTATTTATTTTTATTCCAATCTGCTAAAAATTTTTCAATACCCGCTTCCGTCAATGGATGGTTAAATAACTGCATAATGACCTTAAAAGGAACCGTGGCAATATGAGCGCCTTTCAATGCCGCTTCCGTAATATGCATTGGATGGCGGATGGAGGCCGCAATAATTTCCGTGTCAATATCATGAATCGCAAAAATATTAGCAATTTGCTCGATTAAAGCTAAGCCATCATGTCCAATATCATCTAAACGTCCTAAAAATGGAGAAACATAGCTAGCCCCTGCTCTTGCCGCTAAAAGTGCTTGATTAGCTGAAAAAATAAGAGTCACATTTGTTTTAATGCCAAGCTTTTTAAAAGCTGCTACAGCCTTTAATCCGTCCGGAGTCATTGGCACCTTAATTGTGATATTAGGAGCAATTGCCGCAAGCTCCTTGCCTTCTGCAATCATCTCTTCCGCTTTTAAGGAAATCACTTCTGCACTAATTGAACCTTGAGTAACCTCAGCCGCAATTTCCTTCAAACGGTCATGGAATGATACATTCTCTTTAGCTACTAGACTAGGATTCGTTGTAACACCGTCCAAAACACCTAACGCATTTGCCTCACGAATTTCATCAATATTAGCAGTATCTATGAAAAATTTCATTTTTGTCCCTCCAATTTTTTAAAAAAGAAGCAGATAGACATTGCATGTGCATGCCAAAACTGAAACCGCCTTTTTTATCGGCGGTTTCTTGATTATTTTATAAAAATATAGGTAGGAAAAATTAAGCTTTGTTAGATGAACCAAATTCACGAATTTTTCCAATAACAGTTTCTTTAATTGTATCGCGGGCAGGACCCATAAATTTACGAGTATCGTAAAGATCTGGTTTCTCCTCTAAAACTTTACGAACTGTTTTTGTGGAAGTAATTTGGTTTTCTGTATTTACGTTAATTTTTGCAGTTCCTAAAGAAATAGCTTTTTGAATGTCTTTCGTTGGAATTCCAGTACCACCGTGTAATAC
Source organism: Caryophanales bacterium (assembly GCA_012840465.1). GTDB lineage: Bacteria > Bacillota > Bacilli > Bacillales > Bacillaceae_J > Schinkia. The sequence continues at coordinate 1,788 of DULJ01000058.1, read as the reverse complement.
TAATGGCACGCCTGTTAATTCCATAACTTCCTTCATGCGGTCAAAACCAAGTTTTGGCTCGCCTTTGTATGGTCCATGAACAGAACCTAAAGCAGGAGCAAAGCAATCCACGCCTGTTTCACGTACTAAGCGATCACACTCAGCTGGAATTGCATACATAGCTTCAGCATCAGCAACGACTACATCGTCTTCTTGACCACCGATGCGGCCTAATTCAGCCTCAACTGAAATCCCGACTGTATGTGCAACCTCAACAACGCGCTTTGTTAATGCAATGTTTTCCTCTAACGGATAATGGGAGCCATCAATCATTACAGATGTGAAACCCGCGTATATAGCCTCTACACATTTTTCAAAGCTAGAACCATGGTCTAGGTGAATCGCAACCGGAACAGTCATTTCATAATATTCCATAAGCCCTTTCACCATTGCTACAACGGTCTTAAATCCGCCCATATATTTGGCGGCACCTTCAGAAACGCCCAAAATCACTGGAGAATTTTCTGCTTGAGCAGCTTGTAAAATTGCTTGAGTATACTCCAGGTTGTTGATGTTAAACTGACCTACAGCATATCCTTCATTTTTCGCTTTGTTCAACATTTCAGTCATTGACACTAAAGGCATTGTTTCATGTCCTCCCTAATCATCAAAAATTATCAAATGTGCCTTGGCGTATTTGCGCCTAGCGGATATTTTCGAGCTGTCATGCTCAAAAGCTACCACCGAAAATCGCAAGGCTCGCCGGAGGCTTTCCTTTATTCAGCTGAATAAAGTAAATTTATGTACAACAGAATTAGTATAGCACAATCTAATGAATATGCCAGACACCTTGCCCAAATGCCCAACTTTTGTCACCTTTTATTTTTGTATACATTTTCGTGTACACGACTTGCTTGCGTAAATTTACGCACAAGCGAGCGCATGCAAGAGCATAGGGCATTTATCCTACTATATTTAGGATGCCCAAAGTTTTAGATAATAAAATTTTTATACTTTAATACCGTTATTTTTACACCTCAAAAGGGGCCTGCGCTTTTACAGCTGCACGAATTTCATCTATATCAAAAGGTTTAGCGAAATGAGTGCGTGCACCTAAATCTTTCGCTTGCTGGATCATATCAAGCTCACCATAAGCCGTCATAATGAACACCTCAATCGTTTGATCCATCTCTTTTAATCTTTTTAAAATTTCAATACCATCCATTCCAGGAATTTTCATATCAAGCAAAACAAGATCAGGTCGGTCTTGTTCCACAATTTGTAATGCTTGCATTCCATTTGATGCTTGGAACGTCTGATATCCTTCTTTTTGAAAAACTTCATTTAATAATATTCTTATTCCGTACTGATCATCTACAATTAATAGTTTTTTACTCAAGATATCACCCCGTCTAGTTCACATACTGTTCAAGATTTAAATATAGTATACTTATTCTCTAGTTTTTATCTGATTCCTGCATGAAGTAGCAATAAAATATCGACAACTTTCTTTCATCCGTGTCGCATAGCCCAACAATACAGCCGTTTTGCGATACTTTTATGTTTATAATCTTGAATTTATCTTTGTTTTGTGTGGCCCACAGGGGCAGACTCTCTGGCTCCGCTGAAGCACCAACTGCGGTACCAACTGCGGTACCAACCGCCACACGGGGACAGGCACCAGGAACAAAATCGCTAACGCGACTTTTTTCCATGTCCCAAGTGTAGATTATTCACTTGGGACATTTCTCGCTCGAAGCATAGTGCCCCCACAAAAAGGACACTCAATTTCAACTTCCTCTCCGTCTT
>DULJ01000057.1 GCA_012840465.1 Caryophanales bacterium | reverse complement strand
TCAGTGGGGGTACAAACCCCTGCTGAATAAAGTTAAAGCCTCCGGCGGATGCCTCAGATTTTAAAAGGTAGCTTTTCGAGCAAGCTCGAAAAAATCTGGGCGCAAATACGCCAAGGCGAATTTGATACGATGAAGAGGGGGTATCTCAAGTTAACAGATCAGGGGAGTCTATTAATTGGGATAGCCCCTCTTTTATACTATAAGTATTAAATTTTATGGATTATAGTATAAGAAAAGGGGGCGAAATATATGGAGAGAAATGCAACAGCTGTAACAGCCCGGCAACTAATGGATGCACTTATTGTGGTTACACCATGGATTGCTGATATTTTGCAGGTAGATATGGGATTTGCCGTCACAGACAAAGAAAAGTTTATAATCCAAAAAGACGGGAAAACATTAAATTTGAATATTTCCCCTGGTGATCCTCTTAAACCAACTTCCGCATCTGCAGAAGCAATGAGAACGAAAAAGTATGCAGTGAAGAATATGGATGCTTCTTTATATGGCATACCAGTTAGACTTTCTGGGTATCCAATCATAGACGAACGGAATAATGTAATCGGCTCTGTTGGGATTGCTAGAAACATAGAAACCTGGACTGGTTTGAATAATAGTGCTGAAGAGTTATTGCAATCAAGTGGTGAGGTAGGCAACATTATCAATCAGTTTATGGAAATTGCCTCCAAATTAAACCAAGAAAGTGAAGTACTGCAGGAAAAAGCTGATGAAATTAATAAAAAGTTTAAGCGGACCAATCAAATTTTAGACTCTATTAAAGCAATCGCTTCCCAAACAAGATTAATAGGACTAAATGCAGCAATTGAAGCCGCAAGAATTGGGGATGTCGGTAGAGGTTTTGGAGTGGTTGCCAATGAAATCCGAAAGCTATCGGGTCATAGTAATGATGCCAGTGTAGAAATTGAAAAGACGTTAAATGATTTGCACGATGATCTTCAGTCGATCACAAATGAGGTTACTTCGATTAATGATACCGTTATCAGCCAATTAGAAAAAGCTAAGGATATTAATTCAAGAATTGAAAGATTTGAGGAAATTTCAAAGCTTTTATTACAATTATCAAGTAAGTTATGAAAAATCGGGGCAAGCCCCGATTTTTCTTGTCTAGCTCCAGTGCCCAGCGACTAGTGGACTTCGCTGAACGGGCACTTCCGCTTTTCCTATCGCCAATAGCCCATTCTATCTGAAATTTCCATACTGGCTTCAATGACTTTTTTGGCTAGTGGTCTAATTTTACTTTGCTGTATTCGTTGCATCGGTCCTACCACGGTCAGGGCCGCTATTACCTTTCCGGTATAATCGTAAATTGGTGCGGCCACCGAATGGACGCCTTCATTAAATTCCGCCAAACTGTAGGCAAATCCATCCGCTTTTATCTTTTTTAAGTGTTCTCTAAGTTCGTCAGGATCAGTAATCGTTGTTTCGGTATACTTTTTTAGTCCTGAATTAATCACAGTTTCTACAACGCTATCATCTGCATGAGCCAATAGAACCTTACCGGAACTAGTACAGTATGCCGGATTTCGTCTACCAACATGTGATAGTGCTCTTACGTAATGTTTACATTCAATTTTTTGAATATAAATAACATCAGTATTATCAAGAACCGAGATGTGGGCTGTTTCGTCGATGTCCTGAACCAGTTTATTTAAAATTGGCTGGGATTCACGGTAAACATCCATATTATTATTGATAATGCCGCTTAACGAAATAATCGTCATCCCTAAGCGATATTTTTTTGATTCGGGATCTTTATAAACGAACCCCTCACTAGCAAGTGTTGCCATTGTACGGCTGACGGTACTTTTATTCAGACCTAACTCTGTTGCTAACTCACTAATTTTTTTTTCAGGTTCATCCATTGAAAAACTTCGTAAAATTAATAGCGCATTTTTTACTGAAGAAAGCAAATTATCCTTGGTATCTTTTGAATCTTTTTCATTTTTTCCCAATCTAGTACACCCTTTCGTAGTTTCATATAGCAGAACGCACTCTCTCTATAGAAAACATTATCAAAAAAAATGAAAATTGAAAAGCAATAATATCCTTTACGGCAATATTCTAAAAAATTTATAACTTTATATTACCATCTTTATAACTTTTTGCTATAGTGTATGTTATACAGAAACTCAATTTCGATATATGAAACTACAAAAAGGGAGAGTGGAAATAAGTGTATGATGTACATACTCATTTTATACCGCAAGATGTAATCGGTTGGCTAAAAGAAAATAAGACAATCGTAAATGCGAAGTGGGAAAAGAAAGATCCGAATAAAGAGGAATTTCTTGTTGTAAATGAAAAATGGGGCTTTGAATTAAAGAAGTCTTTTATAGATGAGAACCTGTACATACATGAACAAACAGACATTGGTGTCAAGCATTCGCTCGTATCGCCGATTCCACAATTATTTATGTATGATTTCTCCGCTGAAATAACAAGTGAATTATCGCAAGTATATAATCGTTCCTTAGCCAATTGGGCAGAAAGAGAAGCAGAAAGAATATCAGCACTAGCTACTGTACCGCTTAACAATCCTGTTAAGGCAGCTGGGTTGCTTGATGAAGCAATGAGATTGGGCTTGAAAGGTGCGATTATTGGACCAGGACTGCCAGAATATATGTTATCAGATGATTTTTTTGCACCGCTTTTTGAAAAGGCCAATAAATGGAATGCGATTATCTTTATTCATCCGCTACTATGTGAAGACCCAAGACTTAAGAAGCGAATGATGCCTAATTTAATCGGTATTCCTTGGGAAACTACAGTATGCGCAACAGATTTATTATTAAGTGGCTTTTTAGACAAGTATCCAAATATTAAATTATTGCTTGCCCATGGAGGCGGTTTCCTTCCATATCAAATCGGAAGATTAAATAAAGGTTATAGTATGTGGAGCAATGTATCTTCTGCATTACAAGCACCACCGATGGAGTATTTAAAGAGAATGTGGTATGACAGCGTTCTATGGAACGAAGGAAGTTTGCAGTATTTAATAAATACAGTTGGGGAAGACAGAGTAGTACCAGGATCAGATTATCCATTCGACCTTTGTACATGGCCGCCACAAATTTCTGGAGAAAAAGGTATCAAATCATTGTTAACAACAAATGTAAATGCTTAAATTAGAAAAGAGACTGCAAAGTCTCTTTTTTAATTTAACGAAAAAACATCAAAAAGTTTCAAAAAAGATATTATTTGTTGCGCATAGAACAACTACTGGGTTGTATGTGCAACTAAGTGGAGTTATTATAATTTTAAGAATTATTATATAAAGTCCTTATATTAAGGAAGGATTTCAGGAGATGATTGCAGAAAGTATACTAATGTTTACTGTTAAACAAATTGGTTTTTTACATCTTAATTAATATGGAATGGAGTGGAACATATTGACTACTCAAACAATTCAATTTGCTGACCAACTCAGAGAAGCAGAATTAACAGGTGTAGGAATGGCTCCTTTAACATCAGTGAACCCAGATCTTACACCGGTGGAAGCTTATCATATACAACTTGAAAATATTCAAAGGAAATTAGAAGCTGGTCAAAAAGTAGTAGGGAAAAAGATTGGCTTAACGTCATTGGCAATGCAAAAATTACTTGGAGTAGATGAGCCGGATTACGGACATTTACTTGATTCGATGGTAGTTGAAAATGGTGGCACCGTTTCTATGAGTCAAATTCTTCAACCTAGGGTTGAAGGTGAAATCGCTTTTATTCTGAAAAAAGACTTAATCGGACCGAAGGTTACTACTCTTGATGTCTTGCAAGCTACTAAATATATCGTTCCGGCACTAGAGATTGTCGGTAGTAGAGTAAAAGATTGGAAGATTACATTGCCTGATACGATTGCGGATAATGCTTCCAGTGGTCTTTATGTTTTAGGTGGAAAACCAACACGTATTGAAGACGTAAATTTAGAATTACTAGGTATGGTCTTAACGAAAAATGGTCAGTTAGTTAACACTGGCGTTGGGGCTGCTGCATTAGGTAATCCAGCAACATGCGTTGCTTGGTTAGCAAACAAGTTAGCTCAATTTGATATTCCACTACGAGCAGGGGAAGTGATTCTATCAGGTGCACTTTCAGCAATGGTCGTTGCAGAACCTGGAGATACATTTACAGCTCGATTTGCTCATCTTGGTCAAGTAAGTGTTAATTTTGAAGAATAAACAATCTTGGGAGGGAGTTGTAATTAATGAGTAAAGTGAAGGTAGCAATATTGGGGTCAGGTAATATTGGTTCAGATTTAATGATTAAGCTTAGACGTGCAACGAATTTAGAGTTAACAACGGTTATTGGCGTTGATCCTGAGTCAGATGGTTTAAAACGTGCAAGAGAGTATGGGTATGTAACTTTTGATAATGGAATAGACGGATTTCTAGAACAACCGGAGCTTGCTGATATCGTATTTGATGCAACTGGTGCGAAGCCGCATATCAGACATGCTAAATTGTTAAAAGAAGCAGGAAAGCGCGTCCTTGATTTAACACCTGCTGCTGTTGGACCATTTGTAGTGCCAACAGTAAATATTAATGAACATTTAGATGATGATAATGTAAATATGATTACTTGTGGAGGCCAGGCGACAACTCCAATTGTACATGCAATTAATCAAGTTCAACCGGTTGCCTATGCAGAGGTTATCGCAACGGTTTCAAGTAGAAGTGCAGGCCCAGCAACAAGAGCCAATATTAATGAATTTATTGAAACAACAAATAGCGCTCTTGAAATCATTGGTGGAGCAAAACGTGGAAAAACAGTTATGATTATTAATCCAGCTGAACCGCCAATAATTATGAGAGATACAATCCACGCACTAGTTAAAGGTGATACAGTCGATGAAGAAGGCATTGTAAAAGCTGTACGTGACATGGAGAAAAAAGTTCAACAATATGTTCCCGGATTCCGAATTAGACAGGAGCCATTATTTGATGGAAATAAAATAACAATCCTTATTGAGGTTGAAGGTGCCGGAGATTATTTACCTAAGTATGCTGGTAACCTTGACATCATTACGGCTGCATCAGTTCAAGTTGCTGAACAATGGGCAATCAAAATGCTAGCAAATGCTACTGTTTAACTTTATTCAGCAGAGGATTCACACTCCTATAATTGGGAGATGAATAAAAATTAGTGTATTCATTCAGTGGGGGACAAAACCCGGCTGAATAAAGTTAAGCCTCCGGCGGATGCCTCAGATTTTCGGAGGAAGTTCTTCGAGCAAGCTCGAAAAAATCTGGGCGCAAATACGCCAAGGCGTATTTGATAGAAGGGAGTAAATTATGATGGGTGATACAAATAAAAATATTTTAATTACTGAGGTTGCTTTACGTGACGGAAGCCATGCGATTAGACACCAATTTACTGTTGAACAGGTGGTAAACGTTGTTAGGGCTTTAGATGAATCGAATGTTCCATATATTGAAGTTGCACATGGCGACGGTTTAGGTGGTTCGACGTTGCAATACGGATTATCTTTAACAGATGAGTTTGAATTGATTGAAGCTGCGGCCGCTACAGCAAAAAAATCTAAGATAGCTGTATTAGCATTACCTGGTATCGCTTTAGATCATGATTTGAAAAAAGCTGCACAATTAGGTGCGAAAATGGCGAGAATTGCAACACATGTGACGGAAGCAGACGTTTCTCCTTTTTATATCAATCTTGCAAAAGAGCTTGGAATGGAAACGGTAGGGTTTCTAATGATGTCACATATGGCTCCAACAGCTAGGCTGGTTGAACAAGCTAAATTAATGGAAAGCTATGGAGCTGATTCAGTGTATGTAGTTGATTCCGCTGGTGCGCTTTTACCGCATCAGGTTGCGGAGAGAATTCGTGCTTTAAGAGGGGAACTATCAGTTAATGTTGGTTTCCATGGACATAACAACCTTTCTTTAGCAATGGCTAACACATTGGCAGCAATTGAGGAAGGTGCTACAAGAATCGATGGTAGTATGAGATGTTTAGGTGCAGGTGCGGGAAATACACAAACTGAAGTTTTAGTTGCGGTATTAGACAAATTAGGGATTTATACAGGCATCGATATCTATAAAATGATGGATGCTGCTGAAAACCTTGTTGCACCTATTTTGGAGAAACCACAGGAAATTACTAGGGATTCACTTGTGCTCGGGTATGCAGGTGTATATTCAAGCTTCTTATTGCATGCACAGCGTGCGGCTAAGAGATTTAACATCGACTCCCGCGATATTTTAATAGAATTAGGTAAACAACATATTGTCGGTGGTCAAGAGGACATGATCGTTGATGTTGCTGCGGAGATTGCTAAGAAGAAAAATGTCACGATCGGCTAGGAGGAAGCAATAATGATTACCCAAGATCAAATCAAACAAATAGCAACTTATTTGCAAGATGCTGAATATGAAAAACGTGAAGTAGTAAAAGTAACGGCATCGATTAAGCCAGACTTAACTTTTGATGAAGCTTATTTAGTTCAAGAAGAAATTGTGAAAATGAAGCTGGCTGAAGGAAAAAAAATCGTTGGTCCCAAAATGGGATTAACTAGCTATGCCAAAATGAAACAAATGGGTGTAGAAGAGCCGATATATGGTTATGTATTTGATTATATGTTGATTGATAATGGTGGACAGGTCAAACTTAGTGATGTCATCCATCCAAAGGTTGAAGCGGAAATTGCTTTTGTAATGGGTGAGGACGTAGAAGGCCCTGGTGTTACTGGTGCACAAGTATTAGCAGCTACTGAATATGTACTTCCCGCACTTGAAGTCATCGACAGCCGTTATGAAAATTTTAACTTTACATTCCCTGATGTCGTAGCAGATAATGCCTCAACATCACGTGTTGTATTCGGAACAGCTTTGAAAAAGCCAGACCAATTCGATCTAGATCTTGTTGGAACTACGATTACGATTAATGGTGAAATCAAAGAGCTTGGGGCTGGTGCTGCTGTTCTTGGTCATCCAGCTAATTCTGTAGCAATGCTTGCAAATATGCTTGCTCGTAAAGGTGAGAAAGTTAAAAAAGGCGACATCATTTTAACAGGCGGGATTACTGGTGCTGTTATGCTTTCAAAAGGTGATGTTGTTTCTGGTAAATTTGATGGTTTAGGTGAGGTCACATTTACTGTCGTTGAATAATCGATTAGCTTCGGAAATCCCTTTAATTCGCAATAACATACATAAGGGATTTCCAATTTTAATAAACAAAATATGCAGAAAATTGGGGAGGTTTTGAAAAGTGAGCATTGTTATGAGTGTTATTTCACCACACGTACCAAGTATTTGTCATGATGACCACATTCCAGAGTTTCAAAAAGAAATGGTAGCTGGAATGAAAATGGTATCTAAGAAGATTTACGAGAAAAAAACTGATTTAGTTGTCTTAGTCTCATGCCATTGGCCATCAACTTTCAATCATTTAGTTGATTGCACACCTGTACATAACGGTGTTCTAACTGCCCAAGAATGTCCGGATCTAGTTTCTGATGTACCATATAATTATCTAGGCGATCAAGAACTTGCAGAAAAGATTGTCCAAGCAGGTCAAAATGCTGGATTAAATATTGTTGGATTTAATGATCCTAGTTTCGTATGGGATTATGGGACAGTTGTTCCATTACGTCATCTTGTTCCTAATGAAGATATTCCAGTCATTAATTTATCAGTTGTTTTAGTTGCGTCACTGGAAGAGACGTATAAATGGGGCCAAGAAATTAGAAAGGTTCTTGAAGAAACTGATAAAAAGGTTGTATTTGTATCCAGTGGTGCATTATCTCATAATGTCGTACGAGGCAGAGAAAATAAACCAACTATTTCTGAACAAGCTTTAGATAAGCAATACGTAGAATTAATAATGAACAAAAAATATAAAGAGGCCTATGAAATGCTTCCACAATATGCAGCTGCCGCAAAAGTTGAATCTGGTGGACGTCACTTAGCAATGTTAAGTGCGATTTTGGATGAAAATGATCAGCCAGAATATTATGCAGATGGACAATCTTCAGGAAGCTGGAACCCTGTCATTACATTTGAAAAACAAACTACAGAGATAACTGCCTAAAACCCAATTTTTTTATTTGCCTTTTATACAAATAGTATAGTAAGCATAAAATGCAAGCGTTTTAAAAAAACTAAACAATCGAAAGAACGAGAGTTTAAAAGACTCTCTTTTTTATTTTTCAAAAAAATCATATATGATTTTGAAAAAACTTATTGAAATCATATATGATTTGGTATATGATTTAAACATGAAGCAAATAGTATACTTTTTATAAATTATTTTAGTTTAGAAAGGATGAATTCATAATGTATCAAGAATTGAAAAAAAGATTAAGAGGATCGATTGCACCTGTTGTTACACCATTTAACGAAGACTACTCAATCGATTTCGAAACACAAGAGAAACTTATAAATTGGCAAATTGAAAGCGGTAGCCATGCCATTTCTGTATGTGGTACTACTGGTGAACCTTCATCTTTAACAACAGAAGAGCGCATTAAAGTAATGGAAAACGCTGCAAGAGTAATTAATGGAAGAGTTCCTTTCGTACCTGCTACAGGTTCTGTCAATTTTGATGAAACAATTCAATTAACAAAGAAGGCAAAAGAAATTGGAGCTGATGCAGCATTAATCATCGTGCCTTATTACAATAAGCCGTCACAACATGCGCTTTATGATCACTATAAAACTATTGCTGAAACAGTAGATATTCCAATCATCGTGTACAATATCCCTGGTAGAACAGCAGTGAATTTACATGTTGACACATTAGCTCGTCTTGTTAAAGATGTTCCACAAATCATCGGTGTTAAAGAATCTAACAAAGATTTCGAACATATTAACCGTGTGTTATTAAAGTGTGGAAGAGATTTCAACTTATATTCTGGTATCGAATTATTATGTTACCCAATGTTAGCAATCGGTGGAGCTGGTCACATCAGTGCTACAGCAAACCTTCTTCCAAAGGAAATCGCTGATCTTTACAATGACTGGGAGGCAGGAAATATTCAAGCTGCTTTAGATCATCATTTTGAATTAATGGAATTAAATGATGTATTGTTCGAAGATACAAACCCAGCACCATTAAAGGCTGCATTGGGAATGATGGGTAAAGCCAAACCGGTTCTACGTCGACCATTGGCACTTCCAACAGAAGAATTACAAGATAAACTCCGTAATATCTTAAAAAGACATGTAGAACTTCCAGAGAACGCTGTTTCTAAATAATACTTTAAAAACTATAAAAAGCGTCCCATTTAATTTCACTAGTTTTATAGTGTTTGATTAAATGGGACAGAAAAGGATGTGAAAAGGATGCAAAGTCAAACAGTGGAAACAAACAATCTTAAGTCCCATAAGGAATTAGAGGATATTAAGTTATTTATTAACGGTGAATTTGTTGATGCGGAAACCGGAAGTACTTTTGCAAACCCTAACCCATTTACAAATACTGTAATCAATAACATCGCTGAGGGTCGCAAGGAAGATATGGAGAAAGCAGTTGCGGCTGCTGACGCTGCTTTTGAAACCGGTCCATGGGGTTCAATGAAGCTAAAAGAAAGAATGAAGTTAATTAATCGCATTGCTGATCTTATCGATGAATCAAATGATGAAATTGCATACCTGGAATCATTGGATACTGGTCTTCCAATCAGTCAAACTAGAAACATGGCTGCACGCGCTGCTGAAAACTTCCGTTTCTATGCGAAATTGGCTGAAACTAAACATGGCGAAATGTTTCCAATGGATGATGAGTTTATTAACTATACGGTTTATAAGCCATTAGGTGTTGTCGGGCTTATTACCCCATGGAATGCTCCTTTTATGCTTGAAACTTGGAAGGTAGCACCTGCACTTGCAACTGGTAATACTGTTGTTTTAAAACCGGCTGAATTATCTCCATTAACAGCTAACAAGTTAGCAGAAATTATTGATAAAGCTGGATTACCTAAAGGAGTATTCAACGTTGTTCATGGCTTCGGAGAAACAGCTGGTGATGCATTAGTGAAGCATCCTGATGTGAAAGCTATTTCGTTTACTGGAGAAACAACAACAGGAACAATTATTATCAAAAACTCTGCAGATACACTTAAGAAAACATCAATGGAACTAGGTGGTAAATCACCTCTTATCGTATTCGATGATGCTGATCTTGATCGTGCTCTTGATGCAGCTGTATGGGGGATCTTCTCATTTAATGGTGAGCGATGCACATCAAATTCACGTGTCTTCCTTCATAAAAACATCAAAGACGAATTCATAGCAAAATTGAAGGAACGCGTGAAAAATATTAAGATCGGTGATCCAATGGATCCATCTACACAACTTGGACCTCTTGTTGAAAAAGGCCATTATAATAAGGTAAAGAGCTATATTGAAATTGGTCGAGAAGAAGGCTGTGAGGTTGTACAAGGAACTATTCCTGAGGAAGTTAAAGCCGGAAACTTTGTGCCACCAACATTATTATTAAACGCAACTAATGATATGAGAGTTGCCCAAGAAGAAATCTTCGGTCCAGTTATGGCTGTAATTGAATTTGAAGATGAAGAAGAAGTAATTAAAGCTGCAAATGATGTGAAATACGGTCTTGCCGGATTCGTATGGACAAATAATCTTAAGAGAGCACATCGTGTAGCTAATGCAGTTGAAGCTGGTATGATTTGGATTAATGCTCAAAACGTACGTGACCTTCGCATCCCATTTGGAGGCGTAAAGGACAGTGGAATCGGCCGTGAAGGTGGTCATTATGCATTTGAATTTTACACTGAGCCCAAAATTATCCATGTAGCAATTGGAGATCACCATATTCCACAGTTTGGAAAATAGAAAAGCGGAAGCGCTCGTATAGCGACGTATAAACTCGACAATTATCCACGGATTTTTAATAAAAGCTAGTGAGTTATTCTCTCTAGCTTTTATTGATACAAAAAGTCGTAAAGTGTAAAATATACAAATATTTAAAACATTTTTGAAGAAAATGTATAAAAACTATTGAAATCGTATATGATGTGATATATGATTTCAATAGAAGGACTGACAAAATGGAGGTGACATAATCAAAGGGGACTTATTACTATGGATAAAAAGAAAACTATCAATCGTCGAAAAAAGTTAACTATCAGTAAAACCCAGTACGCTTATGAATACATAAGTAAAAAGATACTGGACGGTGTTTATGGTCCGGGACAGCGGATCATCATTGATCAAATTGCAAAAGAACTTGGTACTAGTACAATACCAATCCGCGAAGCTATCCGTAACCTTGAATCAGACGGACTAATACAATATAAACCTTATAGTGGTGCGATAGTAAGCGTTATCAATGAAACAGAGTACATTGAGATTCTATCTGTCATTTCTGTGTTAGAAGGATATGCAGCAGCCCTAAGTGCTCGAAAGTTTTCTTCTCGAGATATCGAGGAACTTCACCAATTGAATACCCAAATGCATGAAGCTCTAGAAGATTTTCAATTGGATTTATTTAATCAACTAAATAGAAAGTTTCATTCTATTGTTTATGAAAAATGCGAAAATGATTTTTTATTGGAAGAAATTCGTCAATCCCAACAACGGTTAGATCGAATTCGACGCTCTATCTTTACATTAGTACCCGGGCGGACTCGTCAATCAATTGAGGAGCATAATACGATTATTCATCTTCTTAAAGAAAAAGCACCTTTATTTCAAATAGAGGAAGAAATCCGGCAGCACAGAATCAATACCATTATTGCTTTTAAAGACCAGATGAAATCAAAAGCTTAATTGACTTCTGAAAATATAATATTTTCCTCATGATTTTCATATTAAAGCGTATATTTTTTGGTAGCGTTTTCAATAGGTGAAGCCTTTTATATTAGAGTAAAGAAAAATATTATTGAAAAGGATGGAATGTATGACTAATTTTCTAAAAACTAAAAAAGTGTTATCAACGGTTGCTTTAGCTTCAGCACTTCTTTTGTCTGCTTGTGGTGGGGGAGGAACACAAAATACGGCTTCCAATACTGAAGGTGGAGGAGCAGATCCTGGAAAGACTCATAATCTAATAATCTCTCATTTCTTACCAGGTAATCATCCTATCCAAACTCAGCTTTTCGAAGAGTTTGGAAAAACATTGAATGAGGGTTCAAATGGAAGAATTACTCAAGAATTATATCCTTCCAATGCACTCGGAGACGCAGGCTCCCACTATGATATGGCAGTTACGGGCGAAGCAAATATTGCATTAAGTGTATATGGTTATACACCAGGCCGTTTCCCTTCAGTTTCTGTATTGGAATTACCGTTTTTGGCTGAATCAGCCGTTCATGGTTCAAAAATTATTGGAACACTTTACAATGAATTTCCTGAAATTCAAAAAGAACATTCTGAAACACATCCATTGTTCTTGTTTACTGCTGAGCCAGCACAAATTTTAAGTGTTAAACATCGTATTGAAAAACCAGAAGACTTAAAGGGACTTCGTGTTCGTACTCCGTCTCCAACTGGTAATGCTGTTCTTGAAGCTTTAGGGGCAACTGCTGTTTCAATGCCAATGGGTGAAGTATATGAAGCATTACAAAGAGGAGTTGTTGACGCTGCCATGGTTCCGTTAGAAACATTGAAAAATTACAATTTCCATGAAATTGTAAAGTACGTTACAATTGGTAACTTCTCTGCTACACCTTTCTATTCTGTAATGAATCAGGCCACTTATGATAGTTTTTCAGAAAGTGATAAAAAATTAGTAGATAGCTTGTCAGGACTTCCTATGTCTGAAAAAGCCGGTGCAATATTTGATAGGGATGGTAAAGAAGGATTAGAAATGGTTAAAAAGAATGGTGCAGAAGTAATTGAGTTAACTGGTGATAAACTAGTTCCTTGGCAAAAAGCTTTAGAGCCAGTTGCTAAAAAGTGGATTGACGATATGAAAGCTAAAGGACTTCCTTCACAAGAAATCTATGACCGTGCGTTAGAGTTGAAAGCAGAACTAAAGTAATTTTGTCGGAAGTGGTGATAGGATCATATGAAAAAAACTATCAAAACATTATCTAAAGGGCTACAAACTGTAGCCCAGATAATTCTATTAATTATGATGTTAATTATTACATTTGATGTTCTTGGACGCTGGCTGTTTCACCATCCAATAAAAGGAACAGTTGATATAACAGAGATTGCTCTATCAATGGTTGTCTTTTTTAGTATTGGTTATGCACATCTAAAAAAAGTGCATATTACAATTGACTTCGTTGTTGATAAATTCTCGAACAAAGTTCAGTTAGTATTTGATAGCGTAATAAATGTAGTCATAGCTACAGTAATGGGAGTAGTAACTTGGAGTTTATGGCAAAATGCACAAAGACTAATGAATTCAAACACTGTATCAAGTGACTTGAATATTCCTATTCATATAATTTCGATTTTGGCCGCAATTGGGACGGCGATATTTGCTCTAATAGCAATCTTAATTTCAATTGAAAGTGTTCAAAAGTTAACGAAAACGAAGGAAGTTAGTGTTAAAAATTCAACATCTAATAACGCTTTCGGTAAAGAGGCGGTGAACAGCAATGAGTCCTGAAATAATTGGCGTACTAGGGATTTTGGCATTAATCGTATTATTTTTATTACGAGTACCAGTGGCTATTTCACTGATGTTAGTTGGTTTTTTGGGAACAGGAATTATTAGAGGCTTTGATATTGCTGTTATTCAGTCTGGAAGAACGGCATTTGATACTGCGAGTAGCTATACTTTAAGTGTTATTCCCCTTTTTATACTAATGGGAATGATACTTTCCTATTCGGGAATGGGCGGAGATCTTTTTAAGGCCGTTGATAGTTGGATGGGGCATTTCAAAGGTGGATTGGCTATGGCAACAATCGGAACATCTGCTATATTCTCTTCTATTTCTGGATCTTTAAATGCAACAACAGTTACAGTTGGTAAAATTACGCTACCGGAAATGGAAAAATACAACTATAAACCAAGTTTATCGACTGCATGTGTAGCTGCTGGAGGTACATTAGGGGTATTAATTCCACCGAGTGTTGTTCTCGTATTATATGGAATATTAACAAGGGAGCCAATTGGACAATTGTTAATTGCCGGAATTATTCCAGGCATTGTCCAAATCAGTCTGTTTATACTTACCATTTTACTGCTTATTCTACGGGATCCTTCATTAGCACCGGTTAGAGTAGGGAAAGTATCATTAGGTCAAAAACTAAGAACATTAATAAAAATATGGCCATTTATCGCTATATTTTCAATGAGTATTGGTGGTATTTATTTAGGCGTATTTACCCCGACTGAAGCGGCAGCAATCGGTGCGGCAAGTTCCCTTCTATTCGCAGGCATTACCAGAAAAATTGATTTTAACAGATTAAAGAAATCATTTAATGAGACTGTGCAATTAACCGCCTATATCTTTTTAATCTTAACTGGTGCTACACTTTTCAGCCAATTTTTAACGATAAGTAGAATTCCAGTTAGTATAACTACTTATGTTGGAACGTTAGACATGAATCCATATATCATTTTAATCCTTATCTTATTTGTCTTGTTCTTACTAGGTTGCTTCATAGACGGTTTATCCATTCTTGTTTTAACATTACCAATCATTTATCCAATTATATCGGATCTTGGCTTTAACGGTGTTTGGTTTGGCATTATTATGGTTATTATTACAAATATCGGTGCCTTGACACCACCACTTGGTGTTGGTGTCTATGATGTAAAAGGTGTGGTGCCACATGTCCCACTTGAGACAATTTTTAAGGGGATTTTACCAATGGTCGGTGCAATGGTTGCTACTATCGTTATCCTTGTAATGTTCCCTAATCTTGTCACACTGTTACCAGATTTAATGAAAAAATAAAATTGATTTTTGATTTTTATACTAAGGAGCTATCAAGGATAGCTTCTTTCTGCATTTTTCGGTAAAATTGAAAGAAAATAAAAAATATAAAAAATTTTTAACGGAAGAAGGGGAGATAATGACCAAAAACTTGTTAAATGAGCTACATCTTAAACAAGAAGATGGTGCTATTTTTTTAGACAATGAACGAATACTTTTGACTCCGTCAACCGTTTTTGGAACATTAAGGAAAGAACTTATTGAAAATATCGGGATGGCCCGGGTTAAAGGGTTTTTATTAAGATATGGATGGAATCTAGGCAAATATGATGCGGAAAAAGTGTTGAATGATGAAAATATCGCATCAATAAAAGATATTCTAAAGCAAGGACCAATCCAGCACATGATTAAAGGCTATACAAAGGTTAATACGTTGAAGACCGATATTGAATGGGCTGCTAATGATGTAGTTCAATCTGTATATGTCGAAGGGGAATGGTTTCATTCTTATGAGGCTGAAGAGCATATAAACCAATTTGGCATTACAGATCTACCCATTTGTTACACACTGATTGGTTATGCCAGTGGCTATTATTCTACGATTTGTGGGCATAGGGTTATCTTTAAAGAGCTTTCCTGCAAAGGGATGGGGAGAAGTGAGTGTAAATATATAGGAAAATCCATTCATAATTGGAATGGGGAAGCAGATGAGGAGTTAAAGTACTATGAAAACTCGACAATTGTTAAAGAGTTGGAGCGGACGTATGAAACCTTACTTCTTGAACGGAATAACCTTTCCAAAGCCACTGAAATTAGTAAAAGGATCACCCAGGCATTAATTAATGGAAGTGATTTACAGTCTATTATTAATGATGTATCCAATACATTAAAGATTGCGATTTTAATAGAAGATGTTCATTTTAGGGATTATGTTTATGCTGGATTATCAAAAGAAACATTAGAAACAATTCAGCAGGATTTCACGGATTGGATGGATCAAAAGCATACGGGCAACACAGTGATTGCTTATTCAAACATGAGAAAAATAAAGGCGGCACAGCATTCCCGTCTGATGACGCCAATTTTGGTGCAAAAGAAAATGTTCGGCTATTGCTCCTTTATTAATTTGAATGGGAAGGAATCGTTTCCAGACCTTTATTATATGGTTTTAGACCGGCTGTCTTTCATAGCTTCCTTACATCTATTAAATGAAAAGACTAGCTTTGAAGCAATGGAAAGAATGAAGGGATACTTTTTAGAACAGATTATAATCGGGCATTTTGCTTCAAAAAAAGAAATTCTCCAGCGCGGACGATTTATTAATGTCGATTTAGAGTTTCCATATTATATTGTCATTTTAAAACATCAGTATCTAGATGATTATCTAAAAAAAGAGTTGGTTTTCTATGAAGAGCTGCTTGATACTACTGTTCAATATTTTAATAAAAAAAATACAGAGGTCATTATCGGTCAACATGCAGCCAATACCGTCTTATTTGTACAAATAAAAAAGTCTGAAGCCAAGATAGAGCAGCTTTGCTATGAATTTATTACTCAATTAACAGCAAAATATCGAGGGGCCATCTTTCAAATTGGAATTAGTACAATGGCTGAAGATATCGTTAGTGCCCCAGAATATTATCAAGAAGCATTAAGTGCCTTGGAAATGACTAATTCAAACCAAAGAATAATATCCTTTAGCGAACTTGGTTTAGTCGGCATGTTAATGCATTCAAAGGATGAAATCGCTGTCATTCAAAAAGCGAAGTACCTTTTAAATCCATTAATAGACAGTAGCGGTAATAAAGAGACAGAACTTGTTAAAACCTTATATGTGTTTTTACAAAATGGGGGGAATTTAGAACGAACAATGGATGAACTAGCGCTGTCGAAAACAGGTTTACGATACCGCTTACAAAAAATTGAAAGCTGCTTAGGTGTTGATATTAGAGACCCGGAAGTGAGTTTTCAGCTACGATTAACACTGCAAGTATTGGTGATTAAAGGTGAGATTAATTTGAATTAAATAAACATTATAAACATTTAGATACTTTAAGTTTAAAAAAAGTACAATATTAGACCCTTAGTGTCGTAGAAAAACATTTTCGAATCGTATATGATTTGAATAAGGAAATGAAATATTAAAAATATTTCGATTGTCAATTAAATTATACCTAAAGGAGATGTTTTTCATGCCAGCACGTACAGGAGCCCAATATTTAGAAAAGCTAAAAAAAGACAGACGTGAAATTTACCTTGATGGAGAAAGAATCGAAGATATAACAATACACCCACAACTTAAAGGTGGAGCAGAAGCTATTGCCCATTTATATGACCTACAATACCTACATCCAGAGGTTATGTTAACTGAAAATGAAAGTGGCGAAAAAATTGGAACCGCTTTTATGTTCCCAAAGAGCAAAGACGATCTATGGAAATTACACAAAGCAACTAAACTTTGGTCTGAAGCTTCTGCAGGAATCATGGGACGCAGCCCGGACTACTTAAATATTACATTTGCATGCTACGCTAGTAGAATTGATGTATGGGATAAATACGGTGAATCAGAAAAGGGTAAACATCTAGAAAACTACTTTAAATATATTCGTGACAATGACCTATGTTTAACACACTGTATCGTTAACCCACAAGTGGACCGTTCAGTACCTGAAGCACAGCAAGGTGAGGGAGATTTAGCTCTTCACAAGGTTGGCGAAACAGAAGATTCCATCATTGTAAGTGGAGCTAGAATGTTAGGTACATTAGCACCGTTTGCTGATGAAATGACAATTTATCCTTCAAGAGCAGGTCAAGGAATTCGTCCTGAAGATTCAAAATACGCATTAATGTTTGCGGTTCCAATGGATCATCCAGGAATGATGTTGCTTAACCGTGATTCTTTCAGCAAGCAACGTGATTTATTTGATTACCCATTATCCAGTCGTTTTGATGAGCAAGATGCAATTGTAATTTTTGATAATTGTCATATTCCGAAAGACCGTGTATTTATCGATGGAAATACTGAATTATATCGTGCAGTAACAAGTGAAGTTAACTGGGGATCATATATCGTATTCCAAGCAATGACAAGAGCGCTTACAAAACTTGAGTTCCTATTTGGTATTGGTCACATGATTGCTGATATGAACGGTGTTAATGCATTTGACCATATTAAAGAAAAACTTGGGGAAATCTGGCAATATAAAGAGTTAACACGTACTGCGATTGTTTCAGCGATTGAAGGTGCGACAGAAAATGGGGTGAATGGTGTATTAATACCAGACGGTAGGCCATTACAAGCTTTAAGAGGATTAATGCCAAAATGGATTCCAAGATCCATCGAATTAATTCAACTTATTGGCGGCGGTGGTTTCTTATGTACTCCATCGAAAAAAGATATGCAAGGCCATTTAAGACCATTTATCGATAAGTACTATCAAGCTAGAAATAAATCCGCATTAGAAAAAATCAAAGTAAACCGTCTTGCTTGGGACTTCATCGGTTCAGATTTAGCTGGTCGTGGGGAATTATATGAGCGTTTTTATCTAATCGATTCATTCCGTGTAACGATGGATACGTATACGAATGCAGATAAAGATGTTGAAATGGCACTGGTTAAGAAATTCTTAGACCAAATGGTGTTAGAAGAAGAAGCAGTAGCAAACGGTAAATAATAATTATAGATGGATGGATCTAGAAGCAAGGGCTTGAGCTCTTGCTTCTTTTGGTGGCTGTTGAAAAACAAAAAAGCAAGAGCTCAAAGTCTCTTGCTACACAACGCTTTCTACAGCATTCGTTTCATTATTCGTCCCATAAATCGATTTCAACCATTTAATATTAACCGGACTTCCAATTGATAGATTAAAATCTTCATAGATATAGGCATATAATAGCGTATAATTATCCCTTATTGAAATTCTTTGGATAGTACCGTGATATAAGATATTATGGACATTTAATTGGATTTGGTATTGGCCTTTTTGAGGTACCAAATAATCCGCATCAATTTTAATAACTAATTCCTGCATATCATTTTTTAACAAGTATGAGCGAGCGATATAGCCATTTACTTTATAATAACTACCCAAGTGTTTCGGAATTATTTCTATTTCCCCATCGTGGATTAGCTGCCTAATTTGAGTAGATCCAATTTTTTCTTTATTATAGGAGATTTTATTAACTACGGATACTCCAAAGCGGCCCTCTCCTGACTTTTTAAGCGTTTCCATATTTCCGTGGCCTTTATATCCATACGTATAGTCATATCCTGCTACAACATGAGTACATCCATATTGAATAAGATATTGATCGACAAAATCCTCTGGGCTCAGTTTAGCGAAATTCGGATCAAATTTCACTATAAAAAGTTTATCTACACCCATGTTCTTTAAAACTTCTTGCTTCCTCTGTATCGGGGTAAGATATTTCACGGGAGCATTATTTTTATCGAAAACTTGTCTTGGATGGGGGTAAAAGGTCATGACAGCTAATGGAACCCTTTTTTCTTCAGATATTCTTTTAGCTGTTTGAATTAACCTTTGATGGCCAACATGAACCCCGTCGAAAAATCCAAGTGCAAAAACACAAGTTTGTGAACCGATCAATGGCAGCCTCGTATTTGAATGTTCCAGATAAATAGTCTCCACTGTGAAAATCCCCTTTACAAAAGAATCAAATTAACTTTCCGTATTTACCCTCGAAATAGGTTAGAGGCTCACCATCATTTAATAGAAGATCTGTAACTTCGCCAATAAATAATGTATGGTCACCCTCAACATAGGAAGCTTTTACATTACAAACAATATTCGCTAATGAATCTTTAATTGCCGGCATGTTGTTAATAGTTTCAAACTCAACTAAAAGATCCTCTTTTACTTGTCCGGCAAAATGCATTGATAAATCTTTTTGTTCATTAGATAAAATGTTAACGACAAACCGCTTGGAAGTTGTTATTTTATCCAACATCCTAGCTTTATGGCCAATAGATATCACAACTAATTTCGGTTCTAAAGATACGGACATAAATGCATTAGCTGTCATACCATGTACTACATCATCAGCTTTTGTCGTGATAACGGTAACACCTGTTGCAAACTTACCCATTGCATTTCTAAACAGACGATCATCCATTTTAGTACCTCCGTATATATTTATTTTTGTTCCATACATCATACTTCAAACTAGTTCGCTTTTATTACAAACAAACAAATATATAGGAGTTACCAAAAATTATATATGAAATAATATATGATATCAATACAAATTGAATGCGATTACATATGAAAGCTGAAGCTTCTAAAAAAACTGCAAAAAACTTATAAAAAGCTATTGACCCTACAGTAACTGGATACTTTATAGTGAAGACACAAATAAATAAATCAATTAATTTTAAGAAGAACAAAAGGGGAGATCAGTAAATGGCAAAGAAAACAGTTGATATCGTTCGTTTTCATCACGCGGAAATTACAGTAACAGATTTGGATCGTGCACGTGAATTTTATTGTAGAGGATTAGGTTTTATTGAAACGGAATCAGATGCAGAACATATTTATTTAAGGGCTATTGAAGACTCAAATCACCATTGTTTAGTTCTTACTAAAGGCAAACAAGGAAGCTTGAAGCATATTGCTTATCGTGTCGGCAGTGACGAGGATTTAGATGTGCTTGATGAATTGTTTACTGAATTAGGTATGAAAAAAATATGGATTGGTGCGGGCGAAGAAAAGGGTCAAGGACGTGCGTTGAGAATTCAGGATCCAGGCGGCATGCCAGTTGAGTTTTTCTATGAAATGGATAAAGCAGAAAGAATGCTGCAAAAATATCATTTACAAGGTAATTCCAAAGTTAAGCGGATTGACCATGCGAATTGTTTAATTACGAATATTGATGAACTATACGACTGGTACAGCAAACATTTAGGTTTTAGAACTTCCGAGTTTACTGTAAACGGTTACGAAGAAGATGAGCATATTTGGGCTGCGTGGATGCACCGTAAGCCAAGTGTTCACGATTTAGCATTAATTAGTGAAAAAGGTCCAAGATACCACCATACAGGTTTCTGGATGGATGATGCGAAGTCAATATTAGATGCTTGTGACCATCTTGCATCATTAGGTTATTATGCACATATCGAGCGCTCGCCTGGCCGTCACGGAACTTCTAATGCATTCTTCGTATATGTACGTGACCATGATGGAAACAGAATTGAATTATATACAGGTGACTACTTCACAAACGACCCTGACTTTGAACCAATTAAGTGGCATCTTGATGACCCGCAACGTGCAACATTCTGGGGTGCCTTACCACCAGAAAGCTGGAGAAACGAGGCGGTTCAAGTTGAAGATATTTTCACTGGTCAATTGCTGCCTGTTGAAACAGTAAAAAGATTAGAAAAAGCCGAAAATCAAAATTAATTCTAAATGAACTCCTATCCAATCGGGTGGGAGTTTTTTAATACCATATAATGCTTTAAAATAATAACAGAACCGCTTGGTTACTACATAAATAGTAGGTGTTGAAAATGAGAAATAAGTTTTCAATTGGACAATTATCGAAACTACATAATATTCCGGTTAAGACGTTAAGATATTACGATGAGATTGATTTATTTAAACCAATCTGTATCAATGAAGAAACTGGTTATCGCTACTATTCCTCCGAACAATTTAAACAACTGGATATAATTCATTACTTAAAAACATTGGGAGTTCCATTAAAAGAGATAAAACAGCAGCTTCAAAGTCGGAATATTGTTGAACTTCAAGAGTCGTTAAAAAAACATCATGAAACGGTTGAATCCAAAATAAATGAATTAATACGAATAAAAAAGAGACTCGAAGGAAGAATCAAAGAAATAGATACAAGTCTAAGAGTAAAAAATATAGGTATACCCATAGTACAGAAAATTCCTGAAAGAACAATCGTTCAATTACAAGAGAAAATTGGCAGTATCCACGAATTGGAGTTAGCTCTTAGAAAATTAAAAAATGATTTTGGAGTACTTTCCCCGATATTTCTAGGGAAGGTTGGTTTTACACGGACGATCTCACAGGTGAAACATTATGATTTTAAAGAATACAACTCTATTTTTCTTTTATTAGAGGATGTAGAAGAGCAGGAACTTCTGCAAAAAATGAGTAATGTTTTTCATGAGGGACATTATGTTTCAATTTTTTATAGAGGGGTTCGAAGCGAAGCATCTTCCTATTATAAGGTTCTCTTGAAGTTTATTGAAGAAAACAAATACGAGATTAAAGGGGAGTTTATCGAGCGGGCGATTGTTGACCAGTTTCTATCTAATGATGAAGAAGCATTTCTTACCGAAATTCAAGTGCAGGTAAGTCCCGAAAAGTTAGTTTCTTATACTAATCTATAATAATATTGCTTGAAATCATATATGATTTGGTATATGATTTACTATATGGTTTAGATAAAGGAGAGGTAAAAATGGCTCTTAAGAAAAAGTTGTTTATTAATGGCGAATGGATTGAAGCAAGTTCCTACACTACGTTAATATCTCCGTACTCAGAGGAAGTCCTTGCTGAAATTCCATCTGCAACTGAAAAGGAAGTTAATGATGCGATTGAAGCTGCTTATAATGCTAGAGAAATAATGGCTAAAATGCCCGCTCATCAGCGTGCTGCAATTTTAGAAAAATTAGTAAGCCTTTTCGAAACACGTGCTGATGAAGCTGCAAAAATTATTGCTCTTGAAGCTGCTAAACCGATTACAACTGCAAAACAAGAAGTAAATCGTACAATCGCTACTTATAAATTTGCGGCAGAAGAGGCAAAAAGAATCCATGGCGAAACCATTCCGTTGGACGGGGCACCTGGAGGAGAAAATCGAATTGCTTACACGGTCCGTGAACCATTAGGTGTCGTTGGAGCGATTACTCCATTCAACTTTCCAATGAATTTAGTAGCCCATAAAGTCGGTCCGGCAATTGCAGCTGGAAATCCAATTGTTTTAAAACCAGCATCGCAAACGCCACTATCTTCCTACTTTTTAGCGGAGTTGCTTGAGGAGGCTGGATTGCCTGCGGGAGCATTGAATGTAGTAACTGGAAGTGGTCGTGTGGTTGGAGATAAATTAGTTACAGATGATCGTGTGAAAGTCATTACTTTTACTGGAAGCCCTGCTGTAGGAATCGGCATTAGAAATAAAGCAGGCTTAAAGCGTGTAACACTTGAACTTGGCTCTAATGCTGCCCTAATTATTGATGCTGGTGTTGATGTAGATAAAGTTATTAATAGAGCTGTCCTAGGTGCGTTTTCCAATCAAGGGCAAGTATGTATCTCTTTACAACGGATCTACGTACATAAGAATGTGTATGATTCATTTGTAGAAAAATTTGTTGCAGCAACTAAGAACTTAAAAGTCGGAGATCCACTTGACCCGCAAACAGATGTATCGGCATTAATCTCTAAAGGTGACGTGGGACGTACATTAGAATGGATTGAAGAAGCAAAACATAATGGTGCAGAAATAGCTACAGGTGGTATTGCTGAAGGGAATGTACTTCTGCCAACTGTCGTATTACATGCTGATAAATCACTAAAGGTTTCCTGTCAAGAAGTATTTGCACCAATCGTTAACATCAATAAAGTTGGCTCAGTAGCGGAAGCAATAGAACTTGTAAATGATTCACGTTACGGACTTCAAGCAGGCATTTATACTGAGAATGTTCATACTGCCCTTGATGCTGCTGAGAAGCTTCATGTCGGAGGGGTAATTATCAATGACATTCCAACCTTCCGTGTTGATAACATGCCATATGGAGGCGTAAAGGAAAGTGGAGTTGGACGTGAGGGCATTAAATATGCGGTAGAAGAAATGACTGAAATGAAATTAGTTGTTTTTAATAGAAATTAACAATTGATGAAAAAAGAGGTGAAAGTATTGAGTACTGGAAAAGTGAAATTCAGTGGGATTTTACAAGAAGAAACAGTAAACATCGATTGTGAGAATCAAATAATCGAAGTAAAAGGAAAAAATCTAAGTTTACAAGACTTAAAATTGAATGCACCGATATCAGGTACGATTTATGGCACTTTGTTAAATTATCAAGGTGCGATGGAAGCATTGGGTGAGGCAGTAAATGAAGACCCGTATAAAGCCCCGCCAAAAGCACCAGTTCTTTATATTAAACCTGTTAATACAGTAATTGGGTATGGCGCTTCTATTCCAATGCCTGCCGATATAGACCAATTAGAAATGGGTGCAGCACTGGGATTAGTAATTGGTAAGAAAGCAACAAGAGTTGCGAAAGCTGAAGCACTCGATTATGTTACCGGATATACAGTAGTGAATGATGTTAGTGTCCCACATGCGAGCGTATACCGTCCTGCTATTAGACAAAAGTGCAGAGATGGGTTCTGCCCAGTAGGTCCTTGGGTAATCGAACGTAAGGCAGTAGAAAATCCTGATGCACTAACTGTACGTGTATATATAAATAATGAATTACGCCAAGAAAATACTACAGCCAACTTAATCCGCTCTGTTTCTCAATTAATAGCGGACGTAACGGACTATATGACATTGAATGAAGGAGACCTACTATTGGTTGGTGTTCCTGAGAATGCGCCATTAGCGAAGGCTGGAGATCAAGTACGAATCGAAATTTCTGGGGTTGGTATTTTAGAAAATACGGTTGTTCATGAAAATGAACTACAAATTGGGGGTGCAAAATGATGAAAAAAGCACGTGTAGCTTTTTCTGGTGCAATCCATGATGCAGTAGAAATCGAAGGCCGCTTGAGACTTGATGATGGCCGCATCGTAGCGGAGCAAGAAGTAGTATGGCTTCCACCTGTTGAACCGCGCACGGTGTTTGCTTTAGGGTTAAACTATGCTGATCACGCTGCAGAATTGGCTTTCAAAGCCCCAACGGAGCCACTGGTATTTTTAAAAGGATCTAACACTTTTATCGGGCATTTAGGGCAAACATTCCGCCCTTCTGATGTAGCTAATATGCATTATGAATGTGAATTAGCTGTTGTAATTGGTAAACAAGCTAGGAATGTATTGCAAGAGGATGCCTATGATTATGTGGCCGGTTATACAGTTGCCAATGATTATGCCATACGTGATTATTTAGAAAACTATTACCGTCCTAATTTGAAAGTGAAAAATCGGGATACATGTACACCGCTTGGCCCTTGGCTCGTTGATGCACGCGATATTGAAGATCCAATGAATTTATCATTTAGAACCTATGTAAATGGTAAAATAACGCAAGAAGGAAATACAAAAGATATGATCTTTAGTATTCCAACCCTAATTGAGTATTTAAGCAGCTTTATGACTCTGGACAAAGGTGACATTATTTTAACAGGAACTCCTGTTGGTGTTGTAAATGTTAAAGTCGGGGATGAAATCGTTACAGAAATCGACCAGATTGGCCGACTTGTAAATACAATTGTTGGTAGATAAATCATCCAATATTATGAAGGGAGAGGGAAATGTGCCTCATATTATCATTGAATATACCAATAATATTAAGGCTGATGCCAATATTCCAGTTTTGCTAGAAAAAATTCATGAAGTTATTATTTCAAAAAGCCCCTTATTTCCAATTGGAGGATTACGATCAAGAGCGATTGAACTTCAAGATTATCGAGTAGCTGACGGTAAGGAAGATGATGCCTTTGTTCATGTAATGCTTAAAATCGGTGCAGGTCGCAGTGAGGAAGATAAAAAAGCTACATGTGATGAACTTTTTGAGGTGATAAAGGAACACTTTGCCGATCTTTTCGCAAAACGATACTTGGCCCTTTCAATGGAACTTGTCGAGTTTAGTGAAGCAGGCACTTATAAACATAATAATATTCATAAGCGTTTTAAGTAATATAAGGTGCCTTTAAAACACTTGATATCATATATGATTCGATATATTATAAAGACATGGAAAATAATCAAAACACAAACCAAAACCTAAATCAGAATACTACTATAAGTAAATCTCAATATGCGTACGAGTTTTTACGATCAAAGATTTTGGACGGGGTTTATGTTCCTGGACAACGAATTGTCATTGACCAATTGGCGAAGGAACTTGGAACTAGTACAATTCCAATCCGCGAAGCAATTCGCAACCTGGAGTCTGACGGTTTAATCCAATATAAACCATATAGTGGGGCGATCGTAAGCGTAATCAATGAAACAGAATATGTTGAAGTGCTTTCCGTTATTGCAATTTTGGAAGGATATGCTACCTCCTTAAGTGCTAGACATATTACCGTCGAAAATCTCAAGGAATTACAACAGCTTAACATGCTAATGGGTGAGGCCCTGAATAATTTTGAGTTTGAAACGATCAGTCAGCATAATCGTAAATTTCATGCAATTATCTTTGAAAAGTGTGGAAACACCTTTTTGATTGATCAAATTGGACAAGCCCAACAACGACTGGATCGCTTGCGCCGCTCAATTTTTACAATTGTTCCGCAGCGGGCACGACAGTCCATCGAAGAACATGATACCATTTTGAACCTCATTAAAGAAAGTGCGCCCTTACATGAGATTGAAGAGGTTGTACGAAATCACAGACTAAATACTTTAATAGCTTTTCAAAATCGACAGAAAAATTAAAAATAAAGTATAGTAAAAATCAGAAAGGGGAGTATTTTTTAAAAATTTATTTCCCTGACATCGTAATATTCCTTCCAGGGTTAATAAAATAGTGGATTCATAATACCTAATAAAGTTCAAATAAAATTATTTGGACTTTATTTTTTTTAATATAGTAATTTTTTTCATTAAAAGGTAAAAAGAAATTGAAGAAACTCAAAATGTATTATAAGATTTATAATATTGAGGAAATTGAAAGGGTTTTAAAATACAGAAAAAATATTTTATGAGGTAGAGTGCATGAGTATACAAAAAAAGATATTAGGAATTATTATTACTGCAGTTATCGGATTAGCGTTATTATTAGGTGTCGTCTTTTATGCATTTAATAAGCTAGGCGAGATGGATAAAAAAATTGAGGATGTAGTTCAGGCGGTAGAGTTGGGAAAGGATATTCTTATTTATGCTAACCAAGCGCGGGTGAATGAAACTGAATTTTTACAATCGTTTAAGGAAGAGAATGTAAAACAGGTGGAGCAAGAAATTACCCGGCTTAAGTCGACAGTTGAAATACTTGGTCAATTGAGTGACGAAGTCAAGATTAAGGATAGTACTCGTATGTTGCTTCAATTTTCGAGCATGTATGATAGTCGTTTTCAAGAGTTAGTCAAGAGGCAACAAGAATTAGGCTATGATCCAACTTCCGGTATGAAAGGAAAACTTAATGAGGCTGCTAGTAAATTTGAATCAGTGATTAGAGAAAAAGGTGATTCAAAGGCATTGCAGCTATATCAAGCACTCAGAATGATAGAAAAAGATTTTATAGCTGATCACATACCAGTAAATGAGTATTCTACACTTTCACAAGAGCTTCAATCCCATATTGCGGCAAATGCAAATTATTCAGGTAGTGAGAAACAGCTTCTAGATAACTACCTTACTGTATTTACCGATGTTCAACGACTAATCATAAGCCAAATCTCATCATCGAATACATTTCAAACCATCATATCTGATTTGAATAAAGAGGTTCAATCAGTAAACGCAGTGTTGGCAGAAGAGAATAATGAGATTCGTCAATATAGAGAAAAACAAATGAATATGTTAATTATCATTATGGTTAGTATAAGTGCGGGCGTGCTACTTATCCTTCTTTTATTGGGTTATCTAATCTTTAAATCGATCTCTAATTCAGTCATGGAACTGCACAGTGGAGCTGAAATCATTGGGAATGGTGATTTAACGCACCGTGTTGCTGTTACATCTCAGGATGAAATCGGAAAAGTAGCAAACGCATTCAATCAGATGGCGGATAATGTTCTAACATCTTTACAAAAAGTGAAACAGGCAGCTGAACATCTATCTACATCTTCGAATACGTTGTCTACCTTATCTGATCAAACTGCAACACAGACTTATGAGGTAAATGAAGCCATTGAACAAATAGCCTCTGGTGCTCAAAAGCAATCGAATGATATAGATTTGGGATCAAGATTAATAGAAGAAATTTTATCCCAAATAAATAATGTTAATGACCATGCTGAACAAATTACTCACCAAGCAAAAACAACAAGTGACAAAGGTCAAATGGGGATTAAAGTTGTAAATGAGCTCGACCATACTTCTAAAGAATATACTGATCTGGCTCAAACCCTAATTAATAGTGTTCAGGAGGTTGCAGATCAGTCGTACCAAATTTCAAAAATTCTTGAAACAATTAGAGAAGTTTCTGAAAATTCAGGTCTTCTTGCCCTTAACGCTGCCATCGAGGCTGCTCGGGCTGGGGATGCCGGGAGAGGGTTTTCAGTTGTTGCTAATGAAGTAGGAAAACTGGCTGAGAAAACAAAACAAGAAACAAATAATATTCAAGAAGTCATCGCCACCATTAATGAAAAAATTGCTATTTCAACGAGAGAAGCTGAAAAGCTGGAAATCTATAATGCCAAGCAAAAAGATGCCGTTCTGCATACACGTACCTCTTTTGACGACATTGTAAATCAAGTTGCCGTCATTGATGGAAGTACTGAGGAAATCCGTCGTGCATTGGAAACTGTAAATAGAACTTCACAAGACCTGTTCTCAGCAATGCAAGAAATAAGCGCTGTTTCACAAGAATCAGCAGCATTTAGTGAAGAAGTATCAGCAAGCAGCGAAAATCAAATTCAAGCAATCGATGAGGTTAACCGATCTGCCGCTGATCTTTTAAAATTATCACAAGTATTGTTCGAGGAAGTTAATAAGTTCCAATTAGGGAATAGTAGTCTTGAAGAAAAGGAACATTTAGATGATGATTCAGAAGAAAATCCGATCGAAACTGACGAGAAGGAAATTAAAGCATAAATTTGGTATGGGTGGGGAGTCTGAGACGACTCTCTCTTTTTTTTGGACAAAATAAATGAATATACCATACCTTTATGATGCTTGTTTCGGTATGTATATGCAGAAAATGAAAGAATTCAATCGGGATAAAGATAAGGATATTGCTAAGGTTTCAGCAAGTAAAACGTATAAACATGCGATGAGTTCATTTCGAATTCTTGATTTTTTAGAACGTTTTCAAAAATCTTCGTTTGGCTCATTTAAACAAGCAATACAGTATGATGCACAAGATCCGATTCGGGGGATCGAAGTGTTATATAAATCGGTCGAAGTTAATGTGTCATTAAAAGAAAAGTTTGAGCAATTGATTAAAGAAAGGGTGAAGGCGGCATTGATTGAATCGCTTAATCGGGATTAATGGGAAAGCCCCACCCCTTTCATCCGCCTCCCCATGTAGTTAACGGAACTTCACAAATTCATCACACTTACAACGCAATCCCAACATAAATTCGTCAAAAACTATACAAATGCGACATAGATTTTTGTGATGTATATCACAGTTATGGTATACACCAATTGCTAACATAGAAATATGCAGAAATTGTGCAGATGTTGTGCGAAATTTAAGAAGTCTGCAAAACTGCATAACTATCTTATGTTTTATATTTACCGAGGTTAAAGAGAGAAGGAGGGGAGATTTGTGAATAAAGCTTTTCGGTGGACACTCTTTTTAGTGGTTGGAATTGTGGTAGGATTTATGGCTTCTCTATTATTTATTAATAATGACAAGCAGGTAGCAACAACTGAACCGTCGCCACAAACCGAGACTGTAACTTCTACAGAACCTGCTGAACCAGCACCAAACTTAGCAGAGCATACCGATAATATCTTGGTACAAAAAGGATGTATCGCCTGCCATGCTGTAAGCCCAATCGGTGTTAAAGGAAATGGAACAGCGCCAGATTTAGCGATTGCTTATGATGATGTAAAAAATCGCTTTGGTAAATCATTGGAGGAATTTTTAGCAGAACCGGAGGGAACGATGTCAGCGGTTTTTGAAACCTCACCGCTAACAGATGAAGAAAAAGAGAAGGTTATCAGTATTGTAAAAGAATACAGTGAGCAATAAAACTACGGAGGAGGAGTATAGGTCATGAAATTTGGTAAATGGTATGTCCCTATGGTTATCGGGATTATTGTAGGTATGGTTGCTGGAAATATTGTGATCCAACCAGATGGTCCTACCCCAACAATGAGCAGTTCACAAATTGCTTCTGCCCAAAATAAAGCATTTGTGCCGCCAGGGCAGCACGATGAATACTATATGTTTTCATCAGGCGGTCACTCTGGACAAATGTTTGTGATCGGGGTGCCATCATTACGAAGAATCCGGACAATTCCAGTTTTTTCTCCAGACTCAGCTACAGGGTATGGATATGATGAACGTACGAAGGCGTTGATGGGTGACTTTAGTTGGGGAGATGCTCACCATCCATCATTAAGTGAGACAAACGGTGATTATGACGGTCGATTCGTTTTTATTAATGATAATGCAAACAATCGTGCCGCAATGATTAATTTAAAAACGTTCCATACAGAACAGATTATTGGTCCGATTCCGAATATCATGGGTCCGCACTCAGCAGTATTCGTAACACCGAATACTGAATATTTTATGATGGGTACGAGATTCTCTGTCCCAATGGACGGTTCTTATAAAGAGCTTGAACAGTATAAGGAATCCTATAATGGTGCATTACAGGCGATTAGTGTTGATCAAGAAACTGGTCACATGACACCTGCTTGGCAATTAAAACTGCCACCATGGAACTATGACCTTTCTGATGCTGGTAAAGGTCCTTCAGATGGCTGGGCATTTTTAACAACCTATAATACAGAGGAAGCAACCCATTTACTTGAAGTCAATGCTTCAAAAAATGAGACAGACTACGTTCTTGCTATCAATTGGAAAGCGGCCGAGCAAGCCGTGAAAGATGGGAAATTTGAAGAAGTAAACGGTCAAAAAGTTGTGGATCCCGAAAAAGTTCCGGGAATCGTCTATGCAGTACCTGCTGCCAAAAGTCCACACGGTGTAGATGTAACACCTGATGGAAAATATTTTGTAGCGAACGGAAAACTATCACCTATTGTCACCGTTTATGATTTTGAAAAATTCAAGCAAGCAATAGAAAATAAAGATTTCTCAGATGAAGTTAGAGGAATTCCAGTTGTTAATTATGATTCTGTAAAGGCAGCGGAAGTTGAGGCAGGACTTGGGCCATTACATACACAATTTGGAACTGATGGCTATGCCTATACAACAAACTTTGTTGACAGTACAGTTGCCAAATGGAAAATCGGCGAATGGAAAGTCGTTGATAAAGTAACCGTCCATTACAGTCCTGGTCACGGATCAGCAGCTGAAGGCGATACTGTAAGCCCTGATGGAAAATACTTTGTGGCTTTGAATAAGTTAGCAAAAGATCGCCACTTGCCAGTTGGACCTTCGCATCCTGAAAATATGCAATTAATCGATATTGATGGTGACAAAATGGAAATTATCAATGAAGCACCAATTGATCCGGAGCCACACTATGCCCAAATTATTAAGGCAGACAAAATTAATCCAGTGAAGATTTATGAAAAAGATGAAAAGAATCCTGATGCAATTTGGTCAGAAAAGGATGCAAGAATTGAAAGGAATGGTAATAAGGTAACCGTTTATGGAATTGCCGTACGATCTCGTTTCTATCCAGATGAAATTAAAGTGAATGAAGGCGATGAAGTTACCATTCACTTAACTAACATTGACCTTGACCAAGACATCACGCATGGATTTGGCATTAACTTATATGACGTTAACTTTGAGGTTCAACCGGGACAAACGAATACGATTAAATTTAAGGCGGACAAGCCAGGGGTATTCCCATTCTATTGTACAAACTTCTGTTCAGCACTGCACCAAGAAATGCAAGGTTATATGTTAGTTAAACCAAAAGAATAGTAAGAAAAGCGAAAGCGCCTGTTAAGCGAAGTTTACAAGTCGCTGGAGCTAGGCATTATTTTAGGGAGGAGCTATCCTCCCTTTTACCGATAACTGGAGGAGTCAAAGTGAAAACTTCAAAAAAATTATCAAGCATAAGCCGAGTATTGATTTTGGTAGGAGCTGTTCTTTTAGGGATTTCATCTTTATTACCATGGTGGGGATTAGATTTAGAAGCACCCCAATATCCGGAAGGCCTTACAATCGTTGTTTATCCATCTAAACTATCTGGTGAACTTGATATTATTAATAGCTTAAATCACTACATTGGTATGGAAGAAATTAGTGAAGAAGGATTTCCAGAACTTCAATATATTCCTTTTATCATTTGGGGAATTGTGATATTAACAGCCTTAACAGCAATTCTTGGGTATAAAAAACTCGCTTATCTTGTCTGTCTTTTATTCGTAGTCGGCGGTGCACTAGGTATGTATGATATGTATCATTGGCTTAATGCATTCGGGACGAATTTATCTCCAGATGCACCGATTATAGTAGACCCATTTGTACCGCCTGTTGTCGGTGACAACACACTTGCAAACTTTACAACTTATAGTTCATTTCGCAGTGGCTTTTACTTCCTTGTGTTAAGTGCCATTGGAGTGTTCCTCGGTACATGGGGTGGAAAATTATGGGCCAAAAAATCGGTCTGATTTCGGTATTTTTTTCAATCCTAATTTTATGCTTCATGGGTGGGCAAAGCTATGCAGCGGAACTTGAGGTTGGAAAAGATAAAATGTACGAAACTATTTCGCAAGCCATTGAACAGGCTGAAAATGGCGACATCATTAAAGTTTACCCAGGAAACTATAAGGAAAAACTGGAAGTCACTAAATCACTAACATTGGAATCTATTGAAAAAGATAAAGCCATTATTGAAGGTGACAAGCAAAAACATGTCATTACGATTAAAAGCCCAAATGTTGTCATCAACGGTTTTACAATTAAGGGCAGCGGCGACAATTTTCTTGATAATGATGCGGGAATATTAATAGATCAAAATAACGATGCAAAAATCATTAATAATGTATTTGAAGATGTATTATTCGGCATCTATATTGATAGTTCAGAAGGAAATTTAATAAAAGATAATGAAATTTATGGTTTCAAAGATAAAAAGTTTTCGGAACGTGGGAATGGTTTTCATTTTTTTAATTCAAAAAATAATACAATTGATGGAAACATAATTACAGATGTCCGGGATGGTATGTACTTTGATCATTCTGATGAGACCGTTGTTACTAACAATAAAATTAGTGGTATCCGCTATGGACTCCACTATATGTGGTCCAATGATAACAGCTTTAAAAACAATTATTTTAGTAACAATGTGTCCGGTGCCGCTATCATGTTTTCTAAAAGGATTAACCTAGAACAAAATATTTTTGAAAACAATCGGGGCTACCGCTCATTCGGGATGTTTTTTCAAACGGTAGAGGATAGTGTCGTTGAAAATAATTTATTTTTCAATAACACGATTGGACTTAATTCGGATTTATCGAGAGGAAACATCTTCAGGAAAAATACAATCGTTCAAAATGATATCGGAATGGAGATACTCGGTAGTAATTGGGATGATGTCATTTTTGAAAATAGTTTTGTTGATAATCTTCAGCAGGTTATGGTAAATGAAATCAAAATGAATGATCAATGGTATTACGAAAATAGAGGTAATTATTGGAGTGATTATTCAGGAATTGATATTGAAAAGGATGGGATTGGTGACACCGTACATCATTCAGGATCGGCTTTTGAATTTTTTATGTACAAATATCCTCATTTTCGATTGTTTGTTGAAAGTCCAACTGCCAAAATGCTGCAGACAGTGGATAAAATGTTTCCGGTCATGGAGAGGGCCGAAGTTATTGATCCTTTTCCGCTTTTAGAGGATCTAAACTCTGAAGCATTTTTAGCTGATATTGAAACTGAAACAAGTA
The DNA here is from genome assembly GCA_012840465.1 of Caryophanales bacterium. Classification (GTDB taxonomy): domain Bacteria; phylum Bacillota; class Bacilli; order Bacillales; family Bacillaceae_J; genus Schinkia. Next base: position 7,481 of record DULJ01000057.1, on the reverse strand, counting down.
AAAAAGCTGGAATGATTACCTTTTTAGTTTCACTTGTAGTTGTTTCTCTCAGCATTAGTTTATTAGTACGGATATCTATTCGTTTTGGCAGATGATTTTGATTGGGGTGGATCACATGGTTAAACACTGCTTAAGAAGTTTCTTTTCCCTTTCCATGCTAGTAATACTGCTTGCTTCTTGTGGAAAGGCTGGGCTTATTTTACCTCAAGCGATTGATGAAGAGGTAGATATTTGTGAGGCCTGTACAATGATGGTGCAAGATAACCAGTTTAGTGCCCAAATCGTCACGCCAAGTGGGTCAATTTATAAATTCGATGATATCGGCTGCATGGCCATGTATATAAATGATAATCTTCCAGTCGGACAACCATATGTTAGAGATTTTTATAGCGGTGAATGGGTGGAAGTTGATCATGCATCGTTTGTTTTTACAGACGGGGTTGAGACGCCGATGAATTATGGTTTTCTTGCTTTTTCGAGTAAAACAAATGCAGATCAATTTTTGGCGGAATCCAGTGAAGAAGAAATGATGTGGAATCAAGTGAAAGAGAAAATGAAAGAGCGGAGCAGTCATGATGAAAATGAATCTACACACAATTAAAGTGCTCATGGAAAAGGAATTGCTGGATTCCATTCGGAATCGTTGGTTTTATACCTTTTTAGTTATTTTTATAGTGCTTTCCTTTTCCATCATTTACATGGGGATTATAAAAAGTACAGGATTGGGATTTGAAAGCTTTAATAAAACAACGGCTAGTTTACTTAACTTAATTCTCTTTCTAATTCCGATGATTACGCTTTTGTTGGGAAGTACGTCTATAAGCGGAGAACGGGAACAAGGTACGATGAATTTAATGCTATCCAAACCAATTAGTGCAGTTGAATTAATAGTTGGGAAATATTGTGGAATGGCCACCGCTTTAATTCTCGCCATTACTGTTGGATTTGGCCTAATGGGGATGGTTGTTGCTTTTAAAGTATCAATTGCAGATGCAAAGTCTTATTTAATTTTCGTCTTATTATCGATTCTCCTTGTTCTATCGTTTTTAAGTATCTCATTGCTAATTTCTGTACTTGCAAAGAAAAGAATAACAGCCATCATCGTAAGTACGATTATTTGGTTTTTCTTTATTCTTATTTACGATTTAATCGTCATGGCGGCTGCTAATCTGTTTGAAGGAACATCCATGGCTAAGTTTCTCCTAATCTCGATTCTATTAAATCCAACCGATTCGGTGAGAACATTGGCGATCGTAAATTTAGGAGGAGAAACAATCTTCGGCCCAAGTTTAGTGGAGCTAACAAGGATGATAACCAATGTTTCGAGTGAAATACTGCTTATCGGTGGAATAGTCGCATGGATCATCATTCCGCTTCTACTAACAGTGTTTTTCTTTAAAAGGAGCGTGTTGAAATGACAAACCCTATCGTTAGCATGACTAATGTAAAAAAGATTTATGGAAAAAAAGAGGTAGTTAAAAATATTAATTTAACTATAAATCAAGGTGAAATTTTTGCTTTATTAGGTCATAACGGTGCAGGTAAAAGTACACTGATTAAAATGCTGACGGGATTAATTCAAAATAGCTCGGGTCAAATTAGCATAAATGGAATTGATGTAGCCCCATTTCAAAAAGAAGCCAAACAACAATTTTCCTATTTGCCGGAAATTATGGCCTTGTACCCACATCTCACAGCAAAAGAAACACTTCATTTTTTTGCGGAGCTTCAGAACATTCAAGAGAAAAATGAGGATGAGGTGCTGGAAGTAGTTGGTTTAAGTGAATATAAACATCAGAAGGTAGGTGATTTTTCAAAGGGAATGACACAGAGGATTGGCTTTGCTATTGCCCTGTTACCCAAATCACCGCTATTAATTTTAGATGAACCTACATCTGGTTTGGATCCATTTTGGGCTATTCAATTCAAAAATGTTATAAAACATTTAAATCAGGAAGGTACAACAATCATTTTCGCATCCCATATTTTAAGTGAAGTAGAGGATTTGGCTGACCGAGTCGGTATTATGAGTGACGGTGAACTTGTTGCACTTGGATGTATACAGGATTTAAAAAGAAATGTTAAAGATGAAGTGAAAATAAAGGTTTCATTTAAGGGATTTCAAGATGAAGCGGAACTTACAAGAAAGTTGAATTATCATATTGAAGCGAAAAAGGATTCCTATATTTTGTCATGTCGCTATGATGAAAAATTAGCAGCCTTGAAAGCTTTATCTGCGTTTGAAAACATAAAGGACATAGAAATAAAAGAAATAACGTTGGAAGATATTTATCAAGAAATTTTAACAAAAAGATACGCAGTGAATGCATAAATTGAAGGTGAAAATAATGAAAATGTTAAAATATATGATTTTGTTAATATTCTTAGTAGTTGCGGCTGGCTGCAATAATCAGGAAGGAACGGCGGCAACAGCAGAAAAACAAGCGGAGAATCAAAACAAAAGTGACCAGATATATGCAAGTGTCGGTGGGAAGAAAATAGCCCAAGAAGAAATGGATTATGAATGTTTTCGAGCGCAACTACAAAATGCTCTGTCAAATAATCCAAAGAATGACACATGTCCACCTGAAAAGACCCTGATTACACAAATTGTAGAATTAAGAGCCGTTGATTATTTAGCAGAATTAAAAGGGGTCTCTGCTACAGAGGAGGAAGTCCAACAAAGAATGGACGTAATTAAGCAGGATCTATCCTCATCTGCAACTTTCAAGGAAATGATTGCATCCTTTGGAGAAGAGAAATTTTGGAATTACGAAAAACAACGCTACTTTACGATTATAAATTCCGAAAAAGTAAAACAAAAATTAATAGAAGAAGAGAAAGAGAAATACGATGATCAAAAAGATGATGAAACGTTAAAATATAATGCCAAAAAGGAATTTGATGATTTGTTAGTCGAAGCTGTTGGTATGATTGATACAACGATTTTTTATGAGTAAGTCTTGATAATTCCTTAACAATTTCCTGACGTTCCCCAAAAATTGTTTATCTATAATAAAAGTAGAGATAGAATAAATGAATTATAGAAGGGTGGAACTTATGATGAAAAGATTTAAGGTATTATTAGGTGCAGTAATGGTAGGTACTTTGGCATTTGGAATGACTAATCCGACAGCGGGTGAGGCAGCGAATGCTCCAGCAAAAGTTCAACTAAATAATAATGTTTCAGCCTACGGCAGAATGGGAACGTATTTCCAAGGATCAATGCATGAAGGTATTGCTGAAAAGCTTGGAATGACTAGTGAAGAGCTTTATAAAGCCCGCTTGGACGGTAAATCTATTGCAGACTTATTAGAGGAGAAGGATATTAGCGCTGCTGAAGTCGTAAAAGCAGTTATCGCTGAAAGAGAGGACGCGCTCAATGACATGGTAAAAGCGAAAACAATAACTAAGGACCAAAAGGATTTAATGCTAGAAAATATGAAAGTCATGGTTGGGAACATGATTAATACTGAAGGTGTTGGCAAGGGTAGTGCTGGAGCAGGTTTCAACAGAGGTGGAGGCTGCTTTATGATGCCTGGTACAAACCAAGGTATGGGACGAGGACGAATGGGTGTCGGCCCAATGTGGTGGTAGAATGATACTATTCAAATAAAGTGCCAAGGGAAGTTTAGTTTCCCTTGGCACTTTTAACTTCATTCAGCAGATTTGATTGTTCTCCTTTTGTCCACAATTCTCCAAGGGGGAATTCGTTATAATTAAGGTGAAAGAGGTGGTTTCATTGGTTAAAAAAGTATTAGTTGTCGATGATGAACACAATCTTCGAGAAATGATCGCATCTTATTTACAAAATGAAGGTTACGAAACCTTAGAGGCGGAAAATGGAAACAGTGCTGTTCAAACAATAAAAAACGATCAAATTGATATCGTACTGTTGGACATCATGATGCCTGAAATGGATGGCTATGAAGCCCTTAAAGAAATCCGCGCAATTCAAAGGAAATTACCAGTTATTATGCTGACCGCTAAGACCGATGAGATTGATAAAATAGTAGGTTTAGAAATGGGAGCGGATGACTATATTACGAAGCCGTTTAGTTTGCGGGAACTTTCTGCAAGGATCAAGGCAGTTTTAAGAAGAGCAACAAATGAGGATTCAGATATAGATGAAGATGAAATCCTTGAGTATGGAGAGATCATGATTAATTTATCCACATACGAAGTTTTTGTTAGCGGAAAAAGAATAAATTTAACTCCGACAGAATTCAAAATTTTGGCCATGTTGGCGCAAAAGCCTGGACGAGTTTATAGTCGCCTTCAATTAATGAATGCTGCCTTTGGTGAAACCTATGCCAATTATGAGCGTTCTATTGATACACATGTAAGCAATTTAAGAAGAAAGGTGGAAAATGACCCACATAATCCCACATATATTCACACGATGTATGGGATCGGCTATCGGTTCGGTGGCGAACGATGAAGCTTCTCTCGAAATTAATCTTTGCGGTAACGACAATTGTATTATTGATGGGATTATTTCAGTATCTTTATTTTCAAAATCAAATCAAAACGGAATTTCAGCAATTTTTAGTAAATCAAGAAATGGGAATAGTTGATCGCTTGGAGGTATATTTTGAAAGCTATTACGAAATAAATCATAGCTTTCAAAATGTTGAACAAGTGCTCGAGTCAAACCAGATGATGATGGGGAGAAGGCATGGGGGGATGATGAGAACACCGCTGCTTCTCAATCTGCATGTGTTAATAGCTGATGAAAATGGCGTTATTATTGCTGACTCCAATAGAGTATATAATGGTAAATCAGCTTTAGATGTTCCGGGAATTCATCGTAACTTAATTTTTAATAATAAAAAGATTGGTGAGTTAATCATAATACGTGAAGAGGATTTACTTCAGCAGAATCTAGTGAAGCAATTCATCTATTCCACTAATTATACGATTCTACTAGGTACAATCATTGGTAGCGTGATTGCTGTTGTAGTGGGGTTCTTCATTGCTAGAGGTTTGACGAAACCGGTAGCCAAACTCCTTGAGGGAATTGAGAAGGTATCGTCAGGTGATACCTCATTTCGCGTTTCGGTTCATAAAAAGGATGACTTCTATCATCTTGTACAAGCTTTCAATCATATGACGGAACAGCTGGCGCAAAATGAAAAGCTAAGGCAAAATCTGATGGCAGATGTGGCCCATGAACTTCGAACACCACTGGCGATTATTCGTGGAAAACTTGAATCAATCCAAGAGGGTGTGATTGAAGCGAACGAAAAAGAAATAATGCTTCTTGTTGATGAAGTTTACAGGCTTTCCCGTTTGGTTAACAATCTTCAACAGCTATCTCTTGCGGAGGCCGGAAAGCTTCCGTTAAACAAAGTGCCTTTAAATGTGAATCAATTCCTTGATAAAGTCGTTTCAAACTTCCTCGCTTTAACGGATGAGAAAGGGATCACACTTAAAAAACGTTTCCTGATTAAAGATCGTACCCTTCTATTAGACGAAGACAGAATGACACAGGTCATTGTTAATTTATTGGATAATGCGCTTAGACATACGCCTCAAAATGGCGAAATAACAATAATTTCGGATTTTGACAAAAATACAGGCGAAGTGGTAATTACGATTTCAGATACAGGTTCAGGCATTGATCCCAAAATTTTACCAACAATTTTTGACCGTTTTTCCCGAACAGACACGTCAAGAAACCGGGATCAAGGTGGGACAGGTTTGGGTTTATCGATTGCAAAAGGTTTTGTGGAAGCACATGAGGGAACGATTTCAGTTACAAGTGAAATGGGAAAAGGAACTAGTTTTTCGATCAGATTACCTAGTTTTTGTTGAAAAATTAGTAGAAAATTGTCATTCGGTGATGCGAGAATTGTAGTATAATAGAAATGAAATAATTGATAAGGAGTTTAAAAGAATGAAAAAGCCAATTATCGCATTCACGATAGGGCTGGTACTAACTGGTTGTAGCAATGCTGAAGTTATTAATAGTGGTGCACAAAGTGTAGATGCTGCTGTCCCGATTGAAGAAAAATTAATTGATTCTGTAGTAACAGAAAAACCGATAGAAAAAGCAACACCTCAAGAAGATACAGACAGTATTGAAAAGAAAGATGAAGTTATCAATGTGGTTTCCAATCCTGATGATCCCTTAGTATTGGTAAACAAGCATTATCCATTACCTGAAGACTATGAACCAAGCGATTTAGTTGCACCAGATATTCCTTTTTCATTTAAGGAAGACCTCCCTAAACGTTATGTCCGCAAAATTGCTGCAGAAGCCTTGGAGGAACTCTTTGCTGAGGCAAAAAAGGAGCAACTTGAATTATTAGGGGCTTCTGGGTATCGTTCTTATCAAAGACAAGAGGCGATATTTACTGCAAATGTTGCCAAAAAAGGCGAAGAGGAAGCTAGAAAAGTAAGTGCCGTCCCCGGACAAAGTGAACATCAAACAGGACTATCCATGGATGTTACATCAAGATTTGTTGGTTATGATGTAATTGAGGAGTTCGCTGAAACAAAGGAAGGTATTTGGTTGAAGGACAATGCCCATAAATACGGCTTTATTATTCGTTATCCAAAAGGGAAGGAAGATATAACCGGCTACAGCTATGAGCCTTGGCATATTCGTTATGTCGGCAAGGAAGCGGCAACAGTGATCTATGAAAATGGGTATACTTTTGAAGAATATCTATCGCATTAATAACAATTAAAATGTTTAAACCTCCTAGGCCATATAATAAATCAACCGAGGAGGTTTTTCTATCTTACTATTTCACGATTAAAACTGGTACTTTAGACTTTTGAACAACATTGTGGCTGACACTGCCAAGAAAATATTCCTTTATGCCGCTGAGTCCGCGACTGCCTATCAATATAAAATCACATCCTGTCTCATTTGCATGATCCAATAAATTTCTCGCAATAATTCCTTCTCTTAATGTTACATTGAAATTCTTAATGGTACCTGCTACCAATTCTTCGGCTTCAGCTAAGACTTTTTGAGCATTTTCAAGGTAGTTCATAGCAGCCTGGGCAGAAGGGGTATAAACTCCCTCTCCAATTGCCACTGTCGGAATTTGGTAAACATGTACGATTTCCAGACTCAAATCGGGATTCCCCTGAGAAAACTCCATTGCCATTTGTAGAGCCTTTTTTGCTAAATCTGATCCATCATAAGCCACAAGTATTTTTGAGAACATTCGAAATCTCTCCTTTACTATTTATAATACTATTCTAACATTTAAATAGTGCTAGTAAATAGTGCTAGACTTTTTAAAGTTGTGTGAACTTTTAACTCCATTCAGCAGAAGTCTCCCACCTCCATAAGTGGTGAGATGAAGGCAAGTTAGTATTTTAAAATTCAGTGTGGGTACAAACCCCTGCTGAATAAAGTTAAAGCCTCCGGCGGATGCCACAGATTTTAAAAGGTAACTTTTCGAGCAGATCAAAGACTAAGAACGCCACATCCTGTGGCAACGTCTTTGTGACCCACGTCC
>DULJ01000056.1 GCA_012840465.1 Caryophanales bacterium | reverse complement strand
GGAAACACGATGAACAAAGTGAATCGATGTTGACTTATCGTAGGGAGATGAGCGAAGTTTACGAGTCGCTGGGCGCTGGAGCTAGACAACGAAAAGCGGAAGCGCCCGTTTAGCGACGTATAAACTGGAGCGCATCGACTGAGATAAAGGAAACACGATGAACAAAGTGAATCGATGTTGACTTATCGTAGGGAGATGAGCGAAGTTTACGAGTCGCTGGGCGCTGGAGCTAGACATCGAAAAGCGTAGAAAGCATTTGCCTTCTACGCTTCTTTTTTGCCGATAATAAAGGTCCAAATATCCTTGAACACATTAGAATGATTTAACGTGTTAAAAAGTACAAGGGTGACAGGTCCAATAATTAAACCGAGAAAACCAAACAGCTTAAACCCTATAAATAACGCAATTAAAGTTGCTAACGGGTCAAGTCCGATACTCGAAGACAAAACCCTCGGCTCCATCACTTGTCTAACGATCAGAACAATTAAATACAGAATACCAAGCTTAATGGCCAAGCCAAGATCATTTGTGAACACTAAGTAGGCAATCCATGGAACAAAGATGGTGCCTGTTCCTAAATACGGCATTACATCCACAATTCCAATAATTAAAGCGATTGTAATGGCATATTCAACATTAAAGATTAAAAGGCCTACTAAAACAATGAGGGCGGTAATTGATATTAAAGTAGCTTGCGCTTTAATAAAGCCTACTAAAGCCTTCTTTAAATCATCGTATACTGTTCTTCCACTTGTTTGAAATTTCTTCGGTAAAGCTTTGTTGCAATACGCTTTAAGACGATACCAGTCTTTGCTAATGAAAAATGTAGCTAGCAAAGAAAAGATCAAGACGGTTGCAATATTCGGCAATACACCAAGGAAAACTGGAATGGCCCGAAGAAAGGCCTCAATCCCCGCACTGACCTTGGAGGCAATCGAAGATCCGACATCTTGAATATTTTGGAGAATGGTATCCCGCTGTCCTGCATCTAAATCATTGAAAAAGATCAAAATTTTGTTGTAAAATGGAATAATTTGATTGGCAATATATTCTTCAACATAGGTCACTAAGTTTTCAAATTGTGTTGGGACTACACGAGCAAGATAATTTGACCCTGATATAATCTCCGCAATTAGCAATGTTAATAAGCCAGCAACTACCCCAATAATTAAAAACAATACGATAAGAACAGCTAAAGTTCTAGGCATTTTCATTTTATACTCACAAAAGTTGACTAAAGGATTCATCATGAAAGCTAGAATAAAAGCTATGATAAATGGATATGTTACTGATGAAATGAAATATATAATGATGGGTGCAATGATGATAATGGCCAAAACCAATAAAAATCTTAAAGTTGCATAAATATACTGTGAATTCAATGATACCGTCCTTCCGTTTGTTACTTTAGTAATATTTTACAATGTATAAGGATTGAAAGAAAGAGAAAAAAAAGTAAATTATACTGAAATGAATATGTGGCGAATTTTTGTCCAATATGATACGATAAATTTGGTAGTGAACCAAAAGGAAGGATGGCTTCATGATTTCACAACCAATGTTATTTTTATTGTTATTACTAATTATAAGTATAGTTGGTAAAAATCAATCATTAATAATAGCAATTTCAGTACTTATTGGAATAAAAGTGATTGGACTTGATGGGAAAGTATTCCCGTACCTGCAAGCAAAAGGAATTAATCTTGGAGTAACTGTGATCACAATTGCAGTGTTAGTTCCAATCGCTACTGGCGATATAGGTTTTAAACAGCTTATGGAAGCTCTTAAATCAACTTATGCATGGATTGCACTAGGTTCAGGTATTTTTGTTGCAATCATTGCAAAATACGGTCTTGATTTACTAAAGGATGACCCTCATATTACGGCTGCCCTTGTTATTGGTACTATTTTAGCAGTTGTATTATTCAAGGGTATAGCTGTAGGACCATTAATAGCGGCCGGGATTGCATATTTACTCATGAAATTGTTTGCAGTTATAGGCATTTAGTATTTTTAAACAATTTCTTAGTCGTTTTTGATTCACAAAAGTCAGATTATTGTTTATAATAACCTTGTGTCTATCCTTCCGACATTTTTTGCAAAAAGGATAATGAAAGCATTTTCTTTTTACTATTTCTTTTTACTAGATAGAATCTAGTGGGTTGGGGTATTTATTAGTATACTTTATTAGTAAAGGAGAGGGGATAAGTATGACAGTAACTCGTGGTCTTGAAGGGGTAGTAGCCACGCAATCCAAAGTAAGTTCAATTATTGATGATGAATTAACGTATGTGGGGTACGGCATTGATGATTTAGCTGAAAACGCAAGCTTTGAAGAGGTAGTCTATCTATTATGGCATTATAAACTTCCAAATAGAGAGGAATTAGCACAATTAAAGCAAGAGCTTGCGGAAAATGCAAGTATACCTCAAGCAATTATTGATCATTTTAAATCATATCCTATCGATAAAGTTCATCCAATGGCTGCTTTACGTACTGCAGTATCAATGCTTGGATTATTCGATGATGAAGCAGACATAATGGATAAAGAAGCGAACTATCGCAAAGCGATTCGTCTTCAAGCAAAACTTCCTACATTAGTAGCAGCATTCTCTAGAATTCGTAAAGGACTAGAACCAGTTTCACCTCGCAAAGATTTAAATATCGCTGCAAACTTCTTATATATGTTAAGTGGAAAAGAACCTGAAGCTATAGCTATTGAAGCAATTGACAAGGCATTAGTATTACATGCAGATCATGAATTAAACGCTTCTACATTCACTGCACGTGTGTGTGTTGCCACTCTTTCTGATATGTATTCTGGAGTCACAGCTGCAATCGGCGCATTAAAAGGTCCTTTACATGGGGGCGCAAACGAAGCAGTTATGAAAATGCTTACAGAGATCGGTTCTGTTGAAAATGTTGAAGCATATGCTGAAAATGCATTTGCAAATAAACAAAAGATTATGGGCTTTGGCCACCGTGTATATCGTAAAGGTGATCCACGTGCAAAGCATTTAAAGAAAATGTCAAAACAGTTAACAACGATTACGGGCGAACCAAAATGGTACGAGATGTCTGAAAAGTTAGAAGGAATCGTGACTTCTGCGAAAAACCTACCTCCAAATGTGGATTTCTATTCAGCATCTGTATACCATAGCTTAGGTATCGATCATGATCTATTTACACCTATTTTTGCAATCAGCCGTGTTTCTGGTTGGATCGCTCACATCTTAGAGCAATACGATAACAATCGTTTAATCCGCCCACGTGCAGATTATATCGGTCCAGACAAACAAAAATGGACACCGATTGAAAATCGTTAATAAAAACTTTATACTATAAATGACATCGAGGGAGGGGATTATGACTTCCCTCTTCTCGGTGTGAATAAATATAAACTAGGTCGTATAAACAGAGAGTACCTACTTTAAATGTTTAGGAGGTAATGGAAAGTGACAGAAGGACAAAAAATTACAGTTGACAATGGGGTATTAAACGTACCAAATAATCCAGTAATCCCGTACATTGAAGGAGACGGAATTGGTCCTGATATTTGGGCGGCTGCATCTCGTGTATTACAAGCAGCAGTTGAAAAAGCATACAATGGTGAGAAGAAACTTGTATGGAAAGAAGTTTTAGCTGGTGAAAAAGCATTCAATCAAACTGGTGAATGGTTACCACAAGAAACTTTAGATGAAATTAAGGAATACATAATTGCAATTAAAGGTCCATTAACAACACCAATCGGTGGCGGAATTCGTTCTTTAAACGTTGCATTACGTCAAGAACTTGACCTTTTCACTTGCTTACGTCCAGTACGTTATTTTGATGGTGTACCATCTCCAGTTAAGCGTCCTGAAGATACAGATATGGTAATTTTCCGTGAAAATACTGAAGATATTTACGCTGGAATCGAATGGGCTAAAGGTACTCCTGAAGTTGAAAAAGTTATTAACTTCCTACAAAACGAAATGGGAGTTAAGAAGATTCGCTTCCCTGAAACTTCTGGTATCGGCATTAAGGCAGTTTCAGAACAAGGTACAAAGCGTTTAGTTCGTGCAGCAATTCAATATGCAATCGATAATAATCGTGATAGTGTTACTTTGGTTCACAAAGGTAATATCATGAAATTTACTGAAGGTGCGTTCAAAAACTGGGGTTATGAAGTTGCTGAAGAAGAATTTGGCGACAAAGTATTCACTTGGGCTCAATACGATCGCATCGTAGAAGCTGAAGGAAAAGACGCTGCTAATAAAGCACAAGCTGATGCAGAAGCAGCTGGGAAAATTATTGTAAAAGATACTATTGCTGATATCTTCTTACAACAAATATTAACTCGTCCACGTGAGTTTAGTGTAGTAGCGACAATGAACCTAAACGGAGACTTTATTTCTGATGCGTTAGCTGCACAAGTTGGTGGTATCGGTATTGCTCCAGGTGCTAATATTAACTATGAAACAGGACATGCAATTTTCGAAGCAACACATGGTACTGCACCTAAATATGCAGGTTTAGATAAGGTGAACCCTTCATCTGTTATTCTTTCTGGTGTGTTATTACTTGAACACTTGGGATGGACAGAAGCAGCTAAATTAGTTGTTGACTCTATTGAGAAAACAATTGAAAGCAAGGTTGTAACTTATGACTTTGCTCGTTTAATGGAAGGTGCAACTGAAGTTAAATGTTCTGAATTTGGTGACGAATTAATTAAAAACATGGCTAAGTAATAGGCCAACTTTTTAAATAGTGTTATCTTTGAGACTGATCCAATTATGGGTCAGTCTCAAAATACATATAAAATTGAGGGGGTACTAGAGATGACAATTAAGCGTAAAAAGATTTCTGTAATCGGAGCAGGTTTTACTGGTGCTACAGCAGCATTTTTAGCAGCACAAAAAGAGCTTGGTGATGTAGTAATCGTTGATATTCCACAATTGGAAAATCCTACGAAAGGGAAGGCCTTAGATATGTTAGAGGCATCACCTGTTCAAGGATTTGATTCCAATATCATGGGTACATCTAATTATGAAGACACAGCTGACTCTGATGTTGTTATTATTACTGCAGGTCTTGCCCGCAAACCTGGTATGAGTCGTGATGACCTCGTTTCAACTAATGCCAAAATTATGAAATCTGTAACACAAGAAATAGTTAAGTACTCTCCAAATTGTTATATTATTGTTTTAACGAACCCGGTTGATGCAATGACCTACACTGTTTATAAGGAATCAGGATTTCCTAAAAACCGCATAATTGGACAATCAGGTGTACTAGATACTGCCCGTTTCCGTACATTTGTTGCACAGGAATTAAAATTATCAGTTAAAGATATTACTGGTTTCGTTTTAGGTGGACATGGTGATGACATGGTGCCTTTAACACGTTATTCCTTTGCTGGTGGAATTCCGTTGGAGAAATTAATCCCAGCCGATCGTTTAGAAGCAATCGTACAACGCACGCGTACTGGCGGTGGTGAAATTGTGAACCTATTAGGCAACGGTAGTGCTTATTACGCTCCTGCCGCTTCACTAGTAGAAATGGCTGAGGCAATTCTTAAAGATCAACGCCGTGTATTACCTACAATAGCTTACCTTGAAGGTGAATATGGCTATGAAGGAATTTACCTTGGAGTTCCAACTATTATTGGTGGAAACGGAATTGAACAAATTATTGAACTTGAATTAACTGCTGAAGAAAAATCAGCATTGGACAAGTCAGTCGAATCTGTTAAAACTGTTATGAAAGTATTAGCCTAGTTTAATGTGTAAAACGCCCCTTCATAGGGACGTTTTTTTTTATGGTACAATAGGATAAACTGGCTTTAAACTGGAATGGAGGCGATATTGTGAAGAAAACAATTTTGGTAGTGGATGATGAAGAGTCCATCCTGACACTATTACAATACAACCTAGTGCAAGCGGGCTTTGAAGTGAAAACGGCTATGGATGGTGAAGAAGGTCTTCGGATTGCTATCGATGAAAAACCGGATTTTATGATATTGGATTTGATGCTGCCCAAAATTGAAGGAATTGAGGTTTGTAAAGAATTAAGGCAGAAAAAGGTGCTCGTTCCAATCTTAATGTTAACAGCAAAAGGCGATGAATTTGATAAAGTATTGGGGCTTGAATTAGGTGCAGATGATTATATGACAAAACCTTTCAGTCCAAGGGAGGTCGTAGCCCGTGTTAAGGCAATACTTCGTAGAACTCAAATCACTGAAGAGAACGAACCAATCGATTCAACAGAACAAGAAAAACTTCATCATGGAGATTTATTAATTTTACCTGAACAGTACGAAGCGTTTTTTGAAGGTCAATTGTTGGAACTAACCCCAAAGGAATTTGAACTTTTATTATACCTTGTTAGAAATAAAGGAAAGGTATTAACGAGGGATCAGTTGCTAAGCTCCGTTTGGAATTATGATTTTGTCGGTGATACAAGAATCGTTGATGTTCATATTAGCCATCTACGTGAAAAAATTGAGAAAAATACTAGAAAACCGATCTATATCAAAACAGTAAGAGGACTCGGGTATAAGATGGAGGCTCCTAAAGGAAATGAAAAGGAATCAAACTAAAATTATTTTTCTTTTATTTAGCTTACTACTGATTATGGTAGTGCTTCTAGGATTTCTCCTTGGATTGGCTTTTTCCTCTTTTATGAATTCAATCACAATCATTATTCATAAAATTTGGGGACTCTTTTTTACATGTTTAGGAATAATCGGCTTTCTTTTACTACTAATTAAGACCAAACTGACTGAACTATATATGATACCGATTAAATCAGCAACTATGGTTGCAAATGAACTTTCAAAGGGAAACTATAAGGCCCGTCTTTACGAAGACAAAATGGATGAAACGAGATCCTTGAGTCAGTCTATTAATATCCTTGCCCGTAACCTTCAACAAACGACTGCCGCACATGATATGCAGCAGGATCGCTTACATACTTTAATTGAAAGTATGGGCAGCGGCTTGATTTTAATAGATGGAAGAGGATATATTAACCTTTTAAATAAATACTTTAAAGATATTTTTGATATTGATCCTAGTGAATTCCTTACTAAGCTTTATTATGAAGCATTTGAATATAAAGAAATTATTTCCTTAGTGGAAGAAATATTTATGACTGAAAAATCCGTCAGAAAACAGATGCACCTCCCACTAAAAATTGAAAGACGTCATTTTGAAGTATACGGCGCACCCATTATTGGTACAAGAGAAGAGTGGAAGGGTGTGGTTCTTGTCTTCCACGACATTACCGAATTAAAGAAACTGGAACAAACGAGAAAAGATTTCGTTGCCAATGTTTCTCATGAATTAAAAACACCGATGACCTCGATCAAAGGTTTTTCCGAAACCTTACTAGATGGAGCCAAGGATGATAAAGAAATGCGGGAGTATTTTCTTAATATTATTTTAAAAGAAACAGACCGCCTTCAAAGTTTAATTAACGACCTCCTGGATTTATCCAATATTGAACAAGAAAGCTTTAAGCTGAATATTTCCGATGTTGATTTAAAAAATGTTCTTGAAGAAGTATTAGTTATGATCCAAGGCAAGGCAGAAAAGAAGGAAATTGAAATTGAAACAATAATCGAGATCGAGCAACCTGTTGTTGAAGGTGATCTTTATCGAATCGAACAAATATTTATAAATCTTATAAATAATGCTCTAACCTACACTATGAATCATGGAAAAGTAAGAATAGAATGTTTTGATTTAGGTGACAGATACAAAGTAAATATTTCGGATACTGGCGTCGGGATTAGTAAAGATCAAATACCGAGAATTTTTGAAAGGTTCTACAGGGTTGATAAGGCGAGAAGCCGTCATTCCGGTGGAACAGGCTTAGGCTTAGCGATTGTAAAGCATATTGTCGAAGCACATCATGGGAAAATTGATGTGAAAAGTGAAATCGATCAAGGAACAACTTTCTCAGTATTTTTACCTAAAATTCAATTAGAAAAAATGAAACTTTCCCAGTGATTAAACGTATTACTTATTAACAAATCTTATAAGGGGGAGGTACGTGATGATTAGTTTAAAAAGAATTTATACTACATTTGGTTTGTTTATTTTAATACTGATTCTCGGCGTCGTCGGCTTTACAAGCTGGTATACAGTTGATGAATCGGAACAGGCTGTTATTTTGACTTTCGGGAAAGTTGATGAAGGAATTTCTCAACCCGGATTGCACTTTAAGATGCCATGGCCAATTCAGGACGTGCGCAAGCTTTCTAAAGAAACATTTAGTTTACAGTTTGGATATAAAAAGGAAAATGGAGCGGTTATCGATGAGCTTCCGCAGGATACAAAGATGATCACTGGGGATGAAAATATCGTACTGGCCGATCTAGTTGTCCAATGGAAAATAACGGATCCGGGAAAATTCTTGTACAATGCAGAGGATCCTAGAAATATCCTTTATAATGCAACATCTGCTTCATTAAGGGGAGTAATTGGAAGTTCGAAAATTGATGATGTTTTAACTTCAGGAAAGGCTGAAGTGGAAGCGAAGGTTAGAGATGTATTAACAGAACTATTGACCGATTATGATATTGGAATTTCTATCCTTGCTGTTAAGCTCCAGGATGTAGAATTGCCAAATGAAGAAGTTCGTAAGGCATTTACCCAAGTTACAGACGCTAGGGAAACAATGAATACTAAAATCAATGAAGCAAATAAATATTTAAATAAACGAAAACAAGAAGCTGAAGGGGAAAAAGACGCAATCATCTCAATGGCAGAGGGTGATCGCGCCGCCCGTGTCGAAAAATCAATCGGGGATGTAGCGGTTTTTAATGCTCTTTATAATGAGTACAAAAAACAGCCCGACATTACAAGAAAACGTTTAGTTCTGGAAACAATTGATCAAGTATTACCTAATGCAAACGTCTATATATTAAATGATGACGGTGGAACGTTGAAATACCTTCCGATTCGTCCTTTAGAAGGAAATAATCCGGCCCCGCAAACGAAGGCTACTGAGCAGGGAGGGAGTGACAAAAAATGAGTGATAAAAAAATAGTGAATTTAGATGAATTGAAAAACAAAAATATTGAATGGAAGAAGATTACAAGATTTGGGATCAGTATCATTATCTTTTTTGTCCTTATTGGATTTTTGCTGAGCAATGTCTTTGTTGTTAAAGAGGGCGAATATAAAGTGATCCGCCAATTTGGTGAAGTCGTCCGCATCATCAATCAACCGGGATTGAATTTTAAAATTCCATTTATCCAGTCTGTTCAAACCTTGCCAAAATACCAAAAGTTTTATGAAGTGCAACAAGCAGAAATTAATACGAAAGATAAAAAGCGGATGCTTGTCGACAATTATGCCGTTTGGAGAATTCAGGATCCGAAAAAGATGATTTCAAATTTACGGACTGTAGAAAATGCGGAAGCAAAAATGAGTGAATTTATTTTTTCAGTCGTTAGGACGCAGCTCGGTCAATTAAACTACGATGAAATCATTGATGAAGAGAATTCGAGTCGGGGAAGTTTTAATGAAACGGTGACGGCTGAGGTAAATGACCTCTTGCAAAGGGATAATTACGGAATTATTGTAACTGATATAAGGATGAAAAGAATAGATTTACCGACTGAAAACGAGGAATCTGTGTATAAGCGCATGATCTCTGAACGTGAAACAAAGGCCCAGGAATATTTGTCAATGGGTGATGCGGAGAAAAATAGAATCATCGCCAATACGGACCGGGAAGTTAAAGAATTATTAGCAAAAGCGCAAGCGGATGCTGAAAAGATTAGAGCTGAAGGTGAACAAAAAGCGGCCCAAACATATAATGATGCTTTTAGTAAAGATCCAAGCTTTTATAATCTTTTCCGTACGTTAGAATCTTATAAACGAACAATTGATGGAGAAACAGTGATTATCCTTCCTACTAATTCTCCATATGCTAAGCTGTTGATGGGTTATACTGAATAAATAGAAAAGCGGAAGCACCCGTTTGTTCGTCGCTGGGCGCTGGAGCTGGACAAAACAAAAAAGCAATCGGTATTCACTGATTGCTTTTTTTCTATATTTCAGACGAACATGGTAAAATATAATGAAGGAGGTTTTCTTATGAGCGAACAAAAACAAAAAATTGTACTAATCGATGGCAACAGTATTGCTTACCGGGCTTTTTTTGCATTGCCACTTCTAAATAATGACAAAGGAGTATTTACGAATGCCGTTTATGGCTTCACGATGATATTAATGAAGGTTTTGGAAGATGAAAATCCGTCACATATTTTAGTTGCATTTGATGCCGGGAAAACGACATTTCGCCATCAAACATTTTCTGAATACAAAGGTGGTCGTGAGAAAACACCCCATGAGCTTTCTGAACAATTTCCATTTATAAAAGAAGTTTTAGATGCGTTTAATATACCTAGATATGAACTGGAACTTTATGAAGCTGATGATATTATTGGAACCTTAGCGAAAAAGGCGGAGAAGGAACAAATTGAAGTGAAGGTGATTTCCGGCGATAAAGATTTACTGCAGCTAGTTTCTGATTATGTAACAGTTCTCCATACCAAAAAAGGCATCACAGACGTTGATACATATGATGTAAATCAAATAAAAGAAAGATACAATTTAACTCCTGATCAAATTATTGATATGAAAGGGTTAATGGGAGATTCATCGGATAACATACCAGGTGTTCCGGGAGTTGGCGAGAAAACGGCGATTAAGTTGTTGACTCAATTTGGAACATTAGAGAAAACGTTGGAATCGATTGCGGAAGTAAGCGGAAAAAAACTGCAGGAAAAGTTAGCGGGAAATATAGATCAAGCTCTGATGTCGAAGAAGTTAGCAACGATTGATACTGAGGCCCCTGTTGAAATTTCAATCAACGACACAGTCCGTCAGGAAATAAATAAGGATGCTGTCATTAAAATTTTTAAAGAGCTAGGCTTCAATTCACTACTGGAAAAGATCGGTGATGGCGGTTCATCGTCAGAGCTTCAGGAAATTGAAGAAATCGCTTATGAGATTGTAACGGATGTAACAACAGAGATGCTAACGAATGAATCTGCTTTCGTTGTTGAAATTATCGAAGAAAATTACCATGAAGCCGAAATTGTTGGTTTTTCATTGGTAAATAGTAAAGGAAAGTTTTTTATTGCAACGGAAACGGCTTTAGCATCTGAAACGTTTAAAACCTGGCTTGAGGATGAAAATGCGAAAAAGTTTGTTTTTGATGCTAAACAATCGATTGTCTCACTTAAATGGCGAGGGATAGACCTAAAAGGGATCGAATTTGACCTTTTAATTGCTTCCTACCTATTAAATCCAGCAGAAACCAATCATGAAATTACAGATGTCGCTAAACGGAATGGCTACTTGAATATTAATGCCGATGAAGCTGTGTACGGCAAAGGTGCAAAACGTAAGGTTCCGTTAGTTGAAGAATTAGCCGATCATCTAGTTCGAAAAGCGGATGCTATCTTTGCTGTAAAGGATAAGACAATCAAGGATTTAGAAGATAATAATCAAGATGATTTATTTAGACATCTTGAACTGCCATTATCAGTTATTTTAAGTGAAATGGAAACGACTGGTGTTGCAGTTGATACGAATCGTCTTGAAAAAATGGGTGTTGAACTCGATACTCAATTAAAGCAAATGGAAGAAAAGATTCATGAACTCGCAGGTGAACGATTCAATATTAATTCACCTAAACAACTTGGAGTGATATTGTTTGAAAAGTTGAATTTGCCTCCTGTTAAAAAAACAAAAACAGGCTATTCAACATCTGCGGATGTGCTTGAAAAGCTGGTCGATGCGCATGAGATGATTCCGCTTTTATTGAATTTTAGACAATTAGGAAAGTTAAAATCAACCTATATTGATGGGCTTCTAAAGGTTGTTCATAAGGATACAAGTAAAATCCATACCCGCTTTAATCAAGCTTTAACACAGACGGGAAGATTAAGTTCGACTGAACCAAACTTGCAAAATATTCCGATCCGCATGGAGGAAGGACGAAAAATTAGGCAAGCCTTTATTCCATCAGAGCAAGGCTGGGTTATTTTTGCAGCGGACTATTCACAAATTGAATTAAGGGTAATGGCCCATATCTCACATGACGAAAAATTAATGGAAGCTTTCAGAGAAGGAAAAGATATTCATACAAAAACAGCAATGGATGTATTCCATGTGAACGAAGAAGAAGTAACGTCCAATATGCGGCGCCAAGCAAAGGCGGTAAACTTTGGGATCATCTACGGTATTAGTGATTTTGGCTTATCGCAAAACCTTGGAATAACAAGAAAAGAAGCGAAAAAGTTTATTGATCAGTATTTAAAAAGCTTTCCGGGTGTCAAGCAATATATGGATGAAAGTATTCTTATAGCAAGAGCGAACGGCTATGTTACAACAATACTAAATCGACGCCGCTATTTGCCGGATATAACGAGTAGAAACTTCAACGTAAGAAGCTTTGCTGAACGCACAGCTATGAATACACCAATTCAAGGAAGTGCCGCCGATATCATCAAAAAGGCGATGATTGATATGGCAGAACGATTGAAAAAGGAACATCTGCAAACAAGACTTTTACTGCAGGTCCATGACGAATTAATCTTTGAAGCACCCGAAAATGAAATTGAAAAACTAAAGCAAATCGTTCCTGAAGTCATGGAAAATGCCGTTTCCCTTGATGTTCCATTAAAAGTAGATTATTGCTTTGGCCCAACCTGGTTTGATGCCAAATAACAGGGGCGGTGCCTGTCCCCATACGCCAGTAGGTACGCCAGTTGGTATATCAGTGGTGCCTGTCCCCATACACCAAAAAGGAGAT
This sequence comes from Caryophanales bacterium, assembly GCA_012840465.1. Taxonomy (GTDB): domain Bacteria; phylum Bacillota; class Bacilli; order Bacillales; family Bacillaceae_J; genus Schinkia. Next base: position 114,508 of record DULJ01000056.1, on the reverse strand, counting down.
GTAACAATGCCTGAATTGCCAGAGGTTGAAACAGTGCGAAGAACCTTACTGAAGTTGGTCAAAGGTAAAAAGATTGACCATGTTGAAGTCCTTTGGCCGAAAATAATAAAAAAACCAGCTGATGCAAGTCAGTTCCAGTTCTTATTGAAGGGGCAATCCATCATTGATATAGGAAGAAGAGGGAAATTTCTAAAGTTTATTCTCGATGACTATACTTTAGTTTCCCACCTTCGAATGGAAGGGCGTTATGGTCTGTACAAACAAGAAGAACCATATGATAAACATACACATGTGCTGTTTACGTTTACAGATGGTACTGAGCTTCGTTACCGGGATGTACGGAAGTTTGGTACGATGCACCTTTTTTCGAAGGGCAATGAGGAAAAAGAACTGCCCTTAAATCAACTGGGAGTTGAGCCCTTTTCCGAAGAATTTACAGTCGAGTACGTAAGGGAGCGATTAAAGAAAACCGATCGCAAAATAAAGGTAGCTCTTTTAGATCAAAAGATTGTCGTTGGACTTGGCAACATCTATGTCGATGAGGCCTTGTTTAGAGCTGGTATCCACCCAGAGCGATCAGCAAACTCCCTGACACATAAGGAAATGAAGCTCCTGCATCAAGAAATAATTGATACATTACATGAAGCGGTAGAAAAGGGCGGAAGTACAATCCGTTCCTATGTCAATAGCGAAGGTGAAATCGGAATGTTCCAGCTGGAGCTACTTGTTTATAGTAAAAAAGGAGAACCATGCCACAACTGTGGAACACTGATCGAAAAAACAACAGTAGGCGGCAGGGGAACACATTACTGTCCTAAATGCCAGAAACGAAAAGCGTAAGCCACCCGTTTAGCGCCGTTCGGACTGGACTGAGCCGAAGGAGATAAAGGAAACACGATGAGCGAAGTGAATCGATGTTGACTTATCGTACGGAGGTGAAGGAAGTCTCGCTAGGCGCTGGGTGGCTGGAGCTAGACAAACGAAAAGCGTAAGCGACCCGTTTAGCGCCGTTCGGACTGGACTGAGCCAGAGGAGATAAAGGAAACACGATGAGCGAAGTGAATCGATGTTGACTTATCGTACGGAGGTGAAGGAAGTCTCGCTAGGCGCTGGGTGGCTGGAGCTAGACAATGGATAAGCGAAAGGTGGGGAACGAATGGCAACTGTTTTAGGTTTAACTGGGGGAATTGCAAGCGGCAAAAGCACTGTTGCTGGAATGCTACGGGATCTCGGGATCGTTATTATTGATGCAGATATTATCGCCCGAGAGGTAGTCGAAGTTGGGGAAGATGCTTACTTCAAAATAGTAGGAGCATTTGGAAGAAATATTCTCCATGATGATCGAACTATCAATCGTCAGAAACTTGGTGAAGTCATCTTTAATAATGAACAAAAAAGAAAAGTTTTAAATAGCATCGTTCATCCGGCCGTTCGCGAAAAAATGAGTCGGTTAAAAACGGAGTATATTGAAAAAGGGGAAAAAACAATTGTTTTAGATATTCCCTTGCTTTTTGAAAGCAAACAAACTCATTTAGTTGAGAAAGTTATTCTTGTATATCTTGACCAAGAGGTTCAATTAAAACGATTGATGGAGAGAAATGGTTTATCTGTTGAAGAAGCTGAAGCAAGAATAAACTCACAAATGCCCTTAACTGAAAAGATTCCATTAGCGGATGCAGTTATTAATAATAATGGCACAATTGAAGAAACAAAGGAACAATTATTGACAGTCCTAAAAAAGTGGGAATTAATATAGCCTATTTAAATGTAAAATTATTATTTCATAAAAATTTTCAAAAATGTGTATTAGTCTAACCATTCTAGTTATATTTATGTTATACTATTTGTACTGAAAAGACAAAAAAAGTATAACACAATCCGGAAGGAGACAATATGGTGAAGGCAAGAGTAGCGATAAATAGTTTTGGGCGTATAGGTAGAATGTTTTTTAGGAGTGCAATTCTAGATGATACATTTGAAATTGTAGCGATTAATGCAAGCTACCCAGCTGAAAATTTAGCACATATGTTAAAATATGATAGCGTCCATGGAAAATTCCAAGGTAACGTTGAAGTTGAAGAAAATGCAATCATTGTTAATGGCAAACGTGTTCAACTATTAGATCAACGTGACCCGAAGCTTCTCCCTTGGAAAGAATTAAATATAGATATCGTTATTGAAGCAACTGGGAAATTTAACTCAAAAGATAAGGCAATTGCACATATAGAAGCAGGTGCGAAGAAGGTTATCATTACAGCTCCAGCTAAAGGAGAAGATGTTACAATCGTAATGGGTGTAAATGATCAAATCTATGATCATGAAACACATCACGTAATTTCAAATGCATCTTGTACAACTAACTGTTTAGCACCAGTAGTGAAGGTTTTAAATGAGCAATTCGGTATTGAAAATGGATTAATGACAACTGTTCATGCGTATACAAATGATCAAAAGAATGTTGATAATCCACATAAGAAAGATCTTCGTCGTGCCCGTGCATGTGGACAATCGATTATCCCTACGTCAACAGGTGCTGCTAAAGCAATCGCAACAGTAATGCCTGAAATGGCTGGTAAGTTGCATGGCATGTCCTTACGCGTACCAACACCTGATGTATCTTTAGTTGACTTAGTTGTTGATCTAAAGCGTGACGTAACGGTTGAGGAAGTGAATAATGCTTTCCGCAAAGCAGCTGCTGAAGGGCAAATGAAGGGCATTTTGGGAATCACTGATGAGCCACTAGTATCCGTTGATTTTACAACAGATGATCGATCTGGTGTTGTTGATGCACTTTCAACAATGGTTATTGGCGGGAAAAAGGTTAAAGTATTAGTATGGTATGACAACGAATGGGGTTATTCGAGCCGCGTTGTAGATTTGGCGAGATTAGTAGCAAATGGAATTGAAAAAGCTGCGAAAGTAACAATTTAACTATGTAATAGGCAGATGGTCGAACGATCATCTGCTTTTTCTGTCTAGCTCCAGCGACTAGCAAACTTCACACTTCTTCACTACGATAAGTCAACATCAGCTCGTCCCTCGCTGTGTTTCCTTTATCTCATTGCGAAGTGCTCCAGTTTGTTCGTCGCTTAACGGTCGCTTCCGCCTTTCTTAATTACCAATAAAAAAACTTGTGAACATAACAAATTTTATATATCATATAAGTAAGAAAAGTTTATCGCCAATTGACGGAGTTGATTATATGAGATGTCCACATTGCCAATATAATGGGACAAGAGTTCTCGATTCACGCCCAGTAGAAGACGGACGATCCATTCGCAGAAGAAGAGAATGTGAAAAATGCCAATATAGGTTTACAACATTTGAAAAGGTTGAGGAAACCCCATTAATTGTTGTGAAAAAGGGCGGAACAAGAGAGGAATTTAGTAGAGAGAAGATGCTAAGAGGCTTAATTAAGGCATGCGAAAAAAGGCCTGTTCCTTTGCAAACTCTTGAGGACATTGTCAGTGAAATAGAAAAGGAATTACGTAATCAAGGGATCTCGGAATTTAGGAGTGAAGCAATTGGTGAAATGGTAATGGATCGGTTAGCAAAGGTCGACGAGGTAGCCTACGTACGCTTTGCTTCTGTATATAGACAATTTAAAGATATTAATGTGTTTATTGATGAACTAAAGGAATTAATAAAAAAAGATTGAAAAGGGCTTCTCGTCAAGAAAGCTCTTTTTCTCTTTTAGAATAAAGGGGGTCGTTATACTTGACATACCATTGGAAAGAATTGCTCCCAGTGGATGAGTATATAGTCCGAGCAAACGGTATTCTTCAAGATTTTGACCGCAAGGCGCTTACGTTATTATATCAACCATTAATCGGCCCGATCGGTTTTAGCTTATATATGACTCTTTGGAGTGAAGTAGAAGTAAATAGACTGTGGGGAACGAAAAATACGCATAGCCATTTAATTAAGATGACGGCATTAAATTTACAACAAATCTTCGAAGAACGGAAAAAGCTAGAAGGCATTGGCTTATTAAAGACTTATGTAAAAGAAGATGAATCAAACCGAACCTTTATTTATGAATTACAGCCGCCACTATCTCCTAAAGAGTTTTTCAATCATGATGTTTTTATCGTATTTCTGTATAATCGTCTTGGTAAAACAAGCTTTCAAAAGGTAAAAAACTTCTTTAGTGATGTTAAAATTGAGGAAAATACTTATAAGGAAGTGACAAGATCATTCGTTGATGTATACTCATTCCTAAAACCTTCGGAGTTGGACGTGTCGAATGATGAAATGGAGAACGCCCTTTCGCAAAGTGGTGAACAAATGGTAGAAAGAGTAAATTCCTCCGGTATTTTTATACCTGAAAATGTATTTGATTTCGAGTTATTTTTTGCCGGAATTTCAAAATCGTTAATTCGAAAGGATATATTTATCGAAGAAACTAAAGAAATCATTGCGAAGCTCGCCTTTTTATATTCCATCAATCCGATTGATATGGCGAAAATAGTGATGTGGACATTGAATGAAGATAATCAAATTAATATAAAGCTACTTCGAGAGGAAGCACGTAATTATTATCAACTGCATCATGGCGCGAAACTTCCTAGACTAGTCTATAAAACCCAGCCATTGCAAGACTTGTCATTAATGGGCAAGGAGCCGCAAAGTGAAGATGATCGTTTAATCAAACAACTTGATAGACAATCACCATATGAATTTTTAAAATCTTTGTCTGAAGGGGTTGAACCAACAGCAACCGATTTGCAAATCATTGAAAATATCATGATTAATCAAAAGCTTAATCCAGGTGTAGTGAACGTCTTACTTTACTATGTTATGCTTAAATCTGACAAGAAGCTGAACAAAAACTTTATTTACACAATCGCTGGTCATTGGGCCCGACTTCAGGTGAAGACCGTTAAGGAAGCGATGGATTTAGCGAAAGAAGAGGAACGGAAAAGTAAGGTAAGGTCCGAGGAAAGTAAGAAAAAAGAAACCCAAGTGAGCCGAGGAACCTTTAAGAACAGTAAAGACCCTGAGGCTAATAGACGTTTACTCATGCTTGGTATGGATGGAAATGAAAATAACTCAAATTCAACAACAGCGGAAATAACGGAAGAAGACATCACAAAGAGCATGCAAAAAATGTTTGAACAATTAGAAGGAAAGGGAGAGTAAGCTTGAAAACAGTGGGGAATGTATTAGCTGACCTTTTCGGAAATGGATTTAAACAGCCTAGGACAATCAATGAATACTTTTGTGAAGGGTGCCAAAACCATGTGAAAGTACAGCTGCTGCCCATTTTAGGTGGACCTGATAAAGGGCAGCTGCAGGAGTTTAAAATTGGCTGTAAATGTCCGGATAAAGCATTAGCAATGGAGATAGAGAAAAATGTAGAAATGCTGAAGAAAGACCGCTTTTTCCGCTATTTTGACCGGAACTCATTAATGAATGAGGATCTTAAATCTGCAACATTCGAAAGCTACCAACCTACTACAAGTCTTCAAGAAAAAGTTAAAAGCTTATGCATGGCGTACGCCCGCAATTTTAACTTAAATCATGGACAGCAGCCGAAAAACCTGTTGATTTTTGGAGAAACTGGGATCGGCAAATCACATTTATCAATTTCGATCTTAAAGGTAGTTATGGAAAAGGAATATAGCGGATTATTTATAAGCCTGCCGCTATTACTAACATTAATTAAAAACACCTATTCTAAATATGATGATAGTGGACTAACAGCTGTTGATATTTTAAATAAGATGAAAGAAATTGACTTGTTGGTTATTGATGATATGGGTGCTGAAGCAGGCTCCAATCATGATATTCAAAAGGTTTTTGAACTATTGGACTCTAGGCTTGGAAGACCAACTATTTTTACAACGAATTTAAAACATGATCAATTTACAGAGGTTTTTGGTAAAAGAAATACATCAAGGATATTAAAAGATACGTTTATTCTTAAACTCGATGGCATCGACTATCGGAAAAAAGATGTAAATATCGAAGTATGGAATTAATCTATTATTCTGCCTATCTAGTAAGATAGGTTTTTTTTGTGGCTCCATATTTGTAATCATTTTTTTCAAGTTGTCCCCATATACATGTAACAGGTATTTGCTGTGAAAACAGCAAAAGGGGGACCCAATAAAAATGATTACAATACAATTTCGTGAAAAGAAGGACGCCGTTTTACTTTTTCAACTAATAAAAGAACATAACCATCCTAATACCAAGCATGTTCATTCAAATATAATTTATGAGCCTCGGGTGCTCGTGAAAATAAATTTTAAAGAAACATTTGAAAATGTTATTTCTACTGTCATTATACCGGTGTTAGTAAAATACATCATAAAAATAGTTGAAGTGCGCTGGATGAAGGAAATGATCCGAAATATGTTTTATTTTTCCGATGAGGAGGAACAGCGCCAAATTATGTCTATAGCAAGATCAATCATTGACGGTGAAAAACATGAAGTTCCGATGATCTCTGAAATGAATGAACATCTACCTAGGGAAAAAATGATCGAGAATGCATTACAGGATTTTTTAACCGCTAGTGTTTCATTTTCATTTGAATCCTTTTTACAATTTCGCTTAAAGGAGTATCGATTTCGTCTAGTTCAATATATTGAAGCAGCTATTGATGAATATAAGTTGGAGCAGGAATATCAAAATTTTGTTGAAAACCTGCGCAGGTATGTATATACGAAAGAAGCCTTAATAGAGACAATTCACTTAGTTTATGACGAGGAATTTTTCTTTTTTGATAGAAATTTAAATGAAATTAGTAATGAACAATTAAAATATTTAATTGATGAACAACTGATAAAAATTGAAGATATTGATATGGATTCTTTAGTGATTGCCCCGTTGATATCGATTGCCCCAAAAACGATTTATTTATATACAGATTTCATTGATGATGGACTGATTCAAACGATTCAAAACATTTTTTTGGAACGTGTTGTACTTCAGCCTTTACAATCTTTCAAACAGGTAGATGGAAAGATGTTCAATTAAAAGTAACTTGATTTTATTCGGTGAATGTGGATATAATACGTACATAGCAATTTTAAACTATAATCAGTTACGATGAGGACATGAGGTATTTTTACGGTATATCAGAGAGGAAAGCCATGGCTGCAAGCTTTCTATACACGAAAGGTAGCTTACCACCTTTAAACTTCAACGGGAAAGAACCGTTGACGGCAACGACCGTTATCCGACTTCAAGCCACAGTTTATCTTTGCAAACTGGAGGAAGATTAGAAGCAAGCAGATCTAGGAAGTGAAGCTTTGAGGAACGGAGCGTAGGCTTTCCCCACGTGAGTACCGGAAAAGCGAACTGACAACGAGATGCGCCGCTTATAAGCTTCCGACTGTGGAAAGAAGGGTGGAACCACGAGACCAACACTCGTCCCTTGTTTTAGGGATGGGTGTTTTTTTATTTTCTATCGAAAAAAGGAGTGTAACAAAATGTCAGAAGTAATTAAAGTTTCTTTTCCTGATGGTGCTGTGAAGGAGTTTCCAAAAGGAACAACGACAGAAGAAATCGCCGCTTCTATTAGTTCAGGATTAAAGAAAAATGCTTTAGCAGGAAAATTAAATGGAAAAGCAATTGATTTACGTACTCCAATCACAGAGGACGGAGCAATCGAAATCATCACATACGATTCACCAGATGGACTTGAAGTTTTACGCCATAGTACCGCGCATTTAATGGCACAAGCGATTAAGCGTTTATATGGTGATGTAAAATTAGGCGTTGGACCTGTTATTGAAAGTGGTTTTTACTATGATATTGATATGGAGCAACCACTCACACTAGAAGACCTGCCAAAAATCGAAAAAGAAATGCAACGAATTATTGATAGTAACTTACCGGTTGAACGCCGAGAGGTAACACGCACAGAAGCAATCAAAATGTATGAGGAAATTGGCGATCCGTTAAAGGTAGAGCTAGTTGGTGCAATTCCTGAAGGTGAAAAGCTTACAATCTACTCACAAGGCGAATTTTTTGATCTTTGCCGCGGTGTTCATGTGCCTTCAACTGGCAAACTTAAAGTATTTAAATTGATGAACATTGCTGGTGCTTATTGGCGCGGGGACAGTAATAATAAAATGCTGCAACGTATTTACGGAACTGCTTTTCCTAAGAAAGCACAATTGGATGAGCATTTAAGATTACTTGAAGAGGCTAAAGAACGTGACCACCGTAAACTTGGTAAAGAATTGAATTTATTTGCAGTATCGCAATTGGTTGGGCAGGGTCTTCCACTATGGCTTCCAAAGGGTGCGACCATTCGTCGCCAAATTGAAAGATATATCGTAGATTTAGAGGAAAGACTGGGATACAGCCATGTTTATACACCCGTTCTTGCAAATGTAGAACTTTATAAAACTTCAGGCCACTGGGATCATTATCAAGAGAATATGTATCCGCCGATGGAATTGGATAGCAATGAATCATTAGTTCTTCGTCCAATGAACTGTCCTCATCATATGATGGTTTATAAAAATAGCATGCACAGCTATCGTGAACTGCCGATTCGGATTGCAGAGCTTGGCATGATGCATCGATTTGAAATGTCGGGAGCTCTATCTGGGTTGCAGCGCGTTCGTGGAATGACTTTGAACGATGCTCATATTTTTGTCCGTCCGGACCAGATTAAAGATGAATTTAAACGTGTTGTTAACTTAATTTTAGCGGTATATAAAGATTTCGACTTTAAAGATTATATATTCCGTTTATCCTATCGCGACCCTCAAGATACTGAAAAGTATTTTGATGATGATGCGATGTGGGAAAAAGCGCAATCCATGTTAAAGGACGCAATGGATGATCTAGGCCTTGATTATTATGAAGCGGAAGGAGAAGCAGCCTTCTACGGTCCGAAGCTTGATGTTCAAGTCAAAACAGCTTTAGGAAAAGATGAAACATTATCTACAGTTCAATTAGACTTCTTGTTGCCGGAGCGTTTTGATTTAACATATGTAGGAGAAGATGGCAAACAACATCGTCCGGTTGTCATCCACCGTGGAGTTGTATCAACAATGGAACGCTTTGTGGCTTTCCTGATTGAAGAGTATAAAGGGGCTTTCCCAACATGGTTAGCACCAGTTCAAGCAAAAGTAATTCCAGTATCAAGCGATGTACATCTTGATTATGCAAAGCAAGTTCAGGAAAAATTACAATTAGAAGGCATCCGTGTTGAAATCGATGAACGTGACGAAAAGATCGGCTATAAAATCCGTGAAGCACAAATGCAAAAGATTCCTTACATGCTTGTAGTCGGCGATAATGAAATTAAAGATCAAAGTGTAAATGTTCGTAAATATGGCCAAAACAACTCTGAAACGATTCCTTTTGATCAATTTGTTGAAACACTTAAGGCTGAAGTACAGCGAAAAGGGAAAGCAGAATAAAAAAACGTTGGAATGGGGCTGACTTTATGGTCAGTCTCCAACTCCTACCTTTTACCAAAATAAAGTGCTTGCAACTTTCCTAATCATCATGTAATATAAAGGGCATTGCTAATAAATTAGTTTTATGTGTTGACATAGATGGATTAATATGTTAACGTTAAAAGGTCCAATTGAATATTTCTTTGTGGAAAAAGTAGAGGCACCCGCTTCTCACCTGATTGACGCTACTTCAGACGTTGTTGACAGGTTATACGTAATCTCAAATAATGAAGATCGTGAAACGTGGGTGTAGTATGTATGCCGACGTTTTTTTTGTGTGAATAAAACGTCTTCCAAATGAAAAATTCAGTAAAAAAACCCTGGAGGTGGCTAATTATTAGTAAAGACCTATTTATTAACGAGGAAATTCGCGCACGTGAAGTTCGTCTCGTTGGTGCTAATGGCGATCAAATCGGTATTAAGTCGAGAAACGAAGCTTTAGAAATGGCGCAAACCGCTAATTTAGATTTAGTGATGGTTGCACCTAATGCAAAACCACCTGTTTGCCGCATAATGGATTATGGAAAATTCCGTTATGAGCAGCAGAAAAAAGATAAAGAAACACGTAAAAATCAAAAGGTTATCAGTATTAAGGAAGTACGCTTAAGTCCTACTATTGAAGAACATGATTTCAATACGAAGCTTCGCAATGCAATAAAGTTCCTGGAAAAAGGCGATAAAGTCAAAGCCAGTATTCGTTTCAAAGGTCGTGCAATTACACATAAAGAAATCGGTCAAAGAGTTCTCGATCGTCTTGCTGAGCAATGTGCTGAGATTGCGGTTGTTGAACAAAGGCCGAAAATGGAAGGTCGCAGTATGTTTATCGTATTAGCGCCTAAAACAGAGAGTAAGTAATCATAGTAATGGATGCATTACTCAATACAACAATGATTCTAAGGAGGAAATCCCATGCCAAAAATGAAAACTCATAGAGGTTCAGCAAAGCGTTTCAAAAAAACTGGAAGCGGCAAAGTGAAGCGTTCACACGCATATACTAGCCACTTATTTGCAAATAAAGAGCAAAAAGCAAAGCGTAAGCTTCGTAAAGGTGCTTTAGTAAGTGCTGGTGACTATAAGCGCATCAAGCAAATGATCTCTAACTTATAAGAGACATTTATTCAAATAATCACGTAAAAAATAGCAGATATTATTTCGAACATAGATCTTAGGAGGGAATCACATGCCAAGAGTTAAAGGTGGTACTGTAACGCGTCGTCGTCGTAAACGCGTATTAAAATTAGCAAAAGGTTATTACGGTTCAAAACATACATTATTTAAAGTTGCGAAACAACAAGTAATGAAGTCTTTAATGTATGCTTATCGTGACCGTCGCCAAAAGAAACGCGACTTCCGTAAGCTTTGGATTACACGTATCAATGCAGCTGCACGTTTGAATGGTCTTTCATACAGCCGCATGATGCACGGCTTAAAGGTTGCTGGCATCGAAATCAACCGCAAAATGTTAGCTGAGCTTGCTGTAAGTGACGAAAAAGCATTTACAGAATTAGCATTAAAAGCTAAAGCAAGCCTATAATAGTCAAGGTAAAAAGGTCATTCCGCTTTCGCTGGAATGACCTTTTTTTATCTAATAGGAGAAGAGGAACTATGAGTATAGTAATAGGATATTTCATCATAATTAGCATGGTTGGGTTTACGTTAATGGGGATTGATAAGAAACGCGCGCAAAAAGGACAATGGAGAGTGCCGGAAATCAGGTTTTGGACGATTGGCATCCTTGGTGGTGGAATTGGCCTTTACATGGGAATGAAGACGTATCATCATAAAACAAAGCACAAAACATTTATAATTGGTATGCCGGTTGTTATTTTAATTAATTTATTATGTTATGGGTACGCAGTTTATTTACTAAAATAAGGGGCTATAAGCCCCATTCATTCAGTCAGTCTTATTTAAAAAGTTGCGAATTGGATTTTTCCAGTCGATGCGGGCATTTGGATAATGCTTTTTAACCTCTTCCTGTATTTTCAAAAAATCCTCGCGCTCTAATCCTTGCAATTTATCAGGGTTCTTAGCCCAAATAAACACAGAGACGACGTCAAAGGCGTTATCTGTCGTACCTAAATATTTTTCCCCTTCAAACAGAACACCTTTATATGTAAGCAGAAAGTTTTTTCTAACATTCTCATGGATGTCCCAAAAATAAAACTGCTTTTGTTCGTGGGCCAATTCTAATTTCCGCTTGGGGTTGGCAATATATTTAATCGTTTTAATAATAAGGAATATCATTAATGCAAGAATGAGTAGTCTAAATAGGATGACGCCAAACATAAATACCCCTCCATTTTAGAAAGACACGTAATTTGCCCACAATGGCAAATTACGATGTCTTTTCTTATACTATAATCCATAAAATTTTATACTTTTTTATAGTACAAAAAAGCTTTGTCATTATAATTATAGTATACGGATAAACGACGAAGGAAGTTTCATAATGCAATAATTTTTTTGCAATTTGGTATAATATGAATATCTGGAGAAGGATAGAGGGGATTTTGGTGTTAACAACATTATTTGAACTGCAAAAGGAATTAGACACACGAATTGAAAAAGAGCATGGGCTTGAGCAAACGGATTTGATGGATAAGAAGATTATGGCCTTACTAGTCGAACTTGGTGAACTGGCTAATGAAACACGTTGTTTTAAGTTTTGGAGCAAAAAGCCGGCTGCGGAACGGGATGTAATTTTAGAGGAATATGTGGATGGGGTCCATTTTATTTTATCAATCGGGTTGGGGTTGAAAATGCAAGACCGGGTTAGCTTGGACCCGAAAGACGAAAATAGGGACTTAGTGGAGCAGTTTCAACTTGTATTTGCAAGTATTATCGAGTTTCGTAAGCAACTAAATTTGGAAAACTACCATAAAATATTCAATGAATACATATTATTAGGAAGACTATTAGGCTTTTCTCCAGACGATATCGAAAAAGCATACAAATTAAAAAATGAAGTGAATCATCAAAGGCAAGATACGGGATATTAATAAGAAAAGCGGAAGCGCCCGTTTAGCGACGTATGGACTGGAGCACATCGACTGAGATAAAGGAAACACAACGAGCGTTGCGAGTTGATGTTGACTTATCGTAGGGAGGTGGGCGAAGTTCATTAGTCGCTGGGAGCTGGAGCTAGACAATTGTGTACTAAATTAAATACTTTGTAAATTGTGTGAAGGGAGTTTTTCTACATATGACCAAACAATTGGATGAAACGCTAACGATGTTAAAAGATTTAACGGATGCCAAAGGGATTTCCGGTGATGAACGGGAAGTACGGGAGGTCATGAAAAAATATATTTCGCCCTATGCGGATGAAATAACATTCGATAATCTTGGCAGCCTTATTGCTAAAAAGGTTGGCAAAGAAGATGGCCCTAAAATAATGGTGGCGGGTCATTTGGATGAAGTTGGATTCATGGTCACGCAAATTACTGAAAAAGGCTTTTTAAAGTTTCAAACAGTGGGTGGCTGGTGGTCACAGGTTATGTTGGCTCAACGGGTAACGATCATGACGAAAAAGGGAAATATCCCCGGGATTATTGGTTCGAAACCACCACATGTGTTATCGCCTGAAGCCCGAAAAAAAGTGGTTGATATAAAAGATATGTTTATTGATATCGGGGCAACAAGTAAAGAAGAAGCGCTTGCGTGGGGAATACTACCCGGTGATTCGATTGTTCCGTATTTCGAATTTACGGTCATGAATAATGAGAAAATGCTATTGGCTAAAGCATGGGATAACCGGATTGGCTGTGCGATTGCCATCGATGTTTTGAAGAATCTTAAAGGGGTAGACCATCCGAATGTTGTTTACGGGGTTGGCACCGTTCAAGAAGAGGTTGGATTAAGAGGAGCAAAAACGGCAACGGCACAAATTAAGCCAGATATCGGGTTTGCTGTAGATGTTGGTATTGCTGGTGATACCCCTGGAATCACTGAAAAAGAGTCCGTTAGTAAAATGGGTGAAGGCTCGCAAATTATTTTATATGATGCATCAATTGTCTCCCATAAAGGACTTCGGGATTTTGTCGTCAGTGTTGCTGAAGAAAATAACATCCCATATCAATTTGATTCAATGGCCGGTGGCGGAACGGATGCTGGTTCGATCCATTTAACGGCTAATGGAGTACCTGCACTAGCGATCACAATTGCTACACGGTATATTCATTCCAATGCGGCGATGTTGCACCGTGATGATTATGAAAATGCTGTTAAATTAATCGTTGAAGTCATTAAGCGATTAGATGAGGATAAAGTGAAAGAAATTATTTTTGACTAAATAAATAGGTAGAGAGACTTCTTAACGTTGAACCTAAATAAACAAAAAAGACGACTGTAAATCTTGTAACCTGTTCGGTTGAGGCAGAGAAAAACCAAAACAACATATCAATTGGTTCGTATTTTGGATAGTAATTTAGCTATCCTTTATTATTGGAAAGGAAGAATAAATGTTCATGGATATTAAAGTGAGTGTTAATTTTGTCTTATGACGCAATAAGGGGTTATTGTTTAACAAAGGTTGAATCCCTTTTCATGTTTGAGGACAACGTCAATCAAAGTTGCCCTTAAAAACAGTTTTGAGGACAAAGCCAAAGCTTGATCCACCTATACTGTCCTTAATCCCATCGATTGAGGACAGAAGCCGCGCTTTAAACACCAATCTTGTCCTCAAAAGCATTGTTTGAGGACAAAGACAAAGCTTGACTCACCTATGCTGTCCTCAATCCTTTCGATTGAGGACAGAAGCCATGCTCTAAACACCAATCTTGTCCTCAAAGTCAATATTTGAGGACAACGACGAAGCTTGACGCACCTATGCTGTCCTCAATATATAGCGTATTCATTAATTTCAACCCCCTGACTGAAATTATCTTTATTCTGAATTAAGAACGAACCTCATTTTTTTCAAGGATACTATATCAAGGCGTTTGTTTAATAATATTTTTATAAAGAAGAAATAAAAACTCCATTCTCAAACATATCCGGCGAGAGTGGAGTTATAGTCTTTCGGTATGACTTTCTATTGTCGAAACAATTTCTTTAAATGTATATTTATGATTAACAACATCAACTGTAAAGTCCTGTTCTTCTTCAATGCCCATTGTCCATAGAAAATGATTTATTTTCAAGAAAACAATTAAGGAAGCAAGAGCTGTTCGTTTATTTGCATTATGAAATGCATGGTTCTTTGCAAGTGATTCAAATAGTTCTGCAGCTTTTTCATAGATGGAGGGATAAACATCTTTTCCAAACGCTGATTGTTTGGGTCTATTTACAGCTGAATCAAGTAAGTTTGGATCCTTTACTCCTAATTGTTCATCTGGAGAATATAGACGAATTTGTATTGTATTAATAGTAATGACCTGGTTTATGGTTAGATAGTTAATCTCATTCATTATCTGTTCACTAACCCTTTGAATGCTTTGTCATGTTCATTAATGACATCATTTAAAATATTCATAAATTCCGCATCAACACCTTCAGGAAGTACTACTTTTTCTTTTTTTCTCAACACAATTTGCCCGTCTTTAACCTCAACTTGAACATCATCGCCTTGTGCTAAACCAACTTGTTTAAGTAATTCAATAGGGAGAGTAATACCAAAACTATTTCCAATCTTAGTAACCTTTCTTTCGAATTGTTCCAAATGATCACATCCTCGTTATAATTGTTATAACGATAATAACATATATGGCGGTGTTGTGAAATGCTACACTTAAAATAGCCAAGTACTCTTTAATTTTCTCAGTGGTAAGTGAGTCAATTTTAACATCACCAAAATGGCGATTAATAGATTCGTCTGAAGTTTGTATGCCTTCAACGTTTGTGGTAAGAATCCCTCAATTCGTTTATCTGCCTTATAACAATCCCATGCTTTAGATAACAACATAATCAATCCCTCCAATTTAACTTGTTTTAGAGGAATTATTGCCAATTGCATTGAAAAGAAAACTTAATAGGCTGAATATTAAGCTATATTTGCGGAATAGTCCAACAATCATTTGTTATATATGGTAATCTGTATTAAAGGAGAGGTTTGATGAGCGACATAGAAACTCCAGAGCAACAAAGAGAAAGATTAAGACAACAAGAAATTAGAAATAATCCAACAGGTAACTTAAATGATTCTTTAAACAGAGCCAACAATGGTAATCTTGTAGATTTGGTAGGTAGTTTAGGATTGAAAGGTACTGGAATTCTTATTCTGGTAATAGTATTGGGATTTATAATATATTCCGTCATTTTTCGCTAAACGAAACGGGTAGCTTATCTTGAATAAGGAAAAGCATCTATGTTCCATTAAAGGATCTTTTGTTGAACAAAAGATCAAAACTAAAATAATCGCTGGGGGTCATTAATATCGAATATCGCTACTGGCGAAAGCTAAGTCACTCAAGAATCCCACCCGTAAAACTATAAGGTTCAGGGCTTGCGACTTTAGTCGTGGGAGTCTTAAGTGAAGTAGAACGCTATTTAAGATATTATTGAGCCGTCTTTTTTATATTTTTTTCAATGCTTTTGTAATCCGTCTTGTAAATTAGATAGCATCTCTTCTTTTTCACTCTCATTCGCATTTTGCCAAATGACTTCAAATAGTACTCCAAGACCGGGAAGCATTTTTTCTTCTTGACTTTGAATTGCGTCCACAATTGTATCCTGTAGTTCCTGTTTCGTGTTGCCTGAAACATTTTGAACAATTGCATAACGTAAATTTAAATTCATTTTTCGGCACCCCTTTTTCCAAATACAGTTTTTCCGTATTAGTTTCCACAAAATTTATTGGATTATGTAAAAATTCCATTTATTATATATAATAAAAGTGAAATGAAATGATGGGGTGGATAATTATGATTACACGGATTGAGTCAACGCAAAATCCACATGTGAAGCAATGGAAAAAGCTACAAACAAAAAAAGAGCGAAATAAAACAGGTTTATTTTTAATAGAAGGCACGCATTTAATTGAAGAGGCTTTAAAGTATAAAGCTTATGTTAAGGAATTAATTGTTCGGGAGGGAACTGAATATTCTTTATTGGATGTAGGGGACCCTATTGAAATTTTTGAAGTAACAGAAGAGATAATGAAACATATTTCGGACACGGAAACACCACAAGGCATCGCCGCTGTCTGCGGAATGAAAGGTACTGCACCAATCAATATTGCCACAGCTAAGCTTCTTTTAATAGACAATGTTCAAGACCCGGGAAATCTGGGAACCATAATTCGGACTGCGGATGCTGTTGGAATGGATGCTGTTATCTTGGGGGAAGGCTGTGTCGATTTATACAATGGCAAGGTGATAAGATCAACTCAAGGTTCTTTATTCCATATTCCGATTATGGACGGGAATTTAGATGTTTGGATCAAACGTCTAAATGTGATTGGTGTGCCGGTATACGGGACAGCATTGGAAGGGGCGCGCAATTTTAAGGAAATTGAGCCGCAGAAGCATTTTGCCCTCCTTGTCGGCAATGAAGGAAATGGCGTGGACTCTAACTTGTTAAAACTAACAGATGATAATTTGTACATCCCGATTTATGGACAGGCTGAGTCTTTGAATGTTTCGATTGCAACCGGAATTCTTTTGTACCATTTAAGGGGATAGTTCGGTAAATTTATTTTTGGGTTTGCCTCCAAACGGAACTTATACTATAATGATATAGATAATTTTATACATAAGCTGTGAAGGAACATAGTACGTGACCTCTCGACTTGACAGGGAGAAGATGCCATAGACTGCAAGCATCTTTAGGATCGAAGTAACTGAATTCACTCTGGAGCTGACGTTTGTCCGGTTGAATAACCGTTATTACAATGAAGTGAACGGTGCTTTGATTAGCACTGTTAATTAGGGTGGTACCGCGAAAGATAAGTCTTCGTCCCTTCTGGGATAGAGGGCTTTTTTTATTTTACTTTATTGTCTAGCTCCAGCGCCCAGCGAATAGTGGACTTCACCCACCTCCCTACGATAAGTCACCATCAACTCACTGTGTTCGTTGTGGTTTCTTTATCTCAGTCGATGTACTCCAGTCCATACGTCGCTAACCGGGCGCTTGCGCTTTTCTAAATTAAAGGAGGAATAATGTCAAAATGGAAGCTAGGTTAAAAGAACTACAAGCAGAAGCTCTTCTGAAAGTTGAGCAAGCGGAAGACTTAAAAGCATTGAATGATATCCGCGTTGCCTATTTAGGAAAAAAAGGTCCGATTACGGAAGTATTACGCGGCATGGGGAAATTATCGGCCGAGGAGCGTCCTGTTATTGGTCAATTAGCGAATGACGTTCGTGCAGCGATTCAAGAAAAGCTTGAAGAAAAACAAGAAAGATTTGAAAAACAAGAAGTAGAGAAAAAGCTGGTTGCTGAGAAAGTCGATGTTACTCTTCCCGGTCGTCCGGTGCGGCCAGGAAATCACCATCCATTAACAGCTGTTATTGAAGAAATTGAGGATTTATTTATCGGCATGGGTTACCAAATTGCCGAAGGTCCTGAAGTTGAAAAAGACTATTACAATTTTGAAGCATTAAATTTGCCAAAAGGACATCCGGCGCGTGATATGCAGGATTCTTTCTACATAACAGAAGAGATTTTGCTTCGTACCCATACATCACCTGTGCAAGCGAGGACAATGAAAAAGCATGAAGGTCGTGGACCAGTTAAAATTATTTGCCCGGGCAAGGTCTATCGCCGTGACAATGACGATGCAACCCATTCCCATCAATTTATGCAAATCGAAGGACTCGTCGTTAATGAAAATATCCGCATGAGTGACCTGAAAGGCACACTTGAAGTATTTGCGAAAAAGATGTTTGGTGAAGACCGCAAAATTCGTCTCCGCCCAAGCTTCTTCCCATTTACGGAACCGTCTGTTGAAGTTGACGTTTCCTGTATGTGTGGTGGTCATGGCTGTTCGATCTGTAAGCATACAGGCTGGATTGAAATTCTAGGTGCTGGTATGGTTCATCCGAATGTACTTGAAATGGCTGGCTTTGATTCGAAAAAATACACAGGCTTTGCTTTTGGAATGGGGCCTGAACGTATCGCCATGTTGAAATACGGCATTGATGATATTCGTCATTTCTATACAAATGATATTCGTTTTTTAAAGCAATTTAAACGTGCATAAGAAAAGCGTAAGCACCCGTTTAGCGCCGAACAAACTGGAGCTAGACAATAATCAAGGAGGGGTAAAACGTGTTAGTATCTTATAACTGGCTACAAGATTATGTTGAGATAAATGATATTTCAGCTGAAGAGCTGGCAGATAAAATTACAAAAGCCGGAATTGAAGTTGAACAAGTAGAGGTTTTAAATAAAGGCATCGAAGGCGTTGTTGTCGGTCATGTATTGGAATGTGTGAAGCATCCTGAGGCGGATAAACTCAATATTTGTCAAGTAGATATTGGGGAAGACGAACCAAAGCAAATTATCTGTGGGGCGCCTAATGTTGCTGCAGGACAAAAAGTAATTGTAGCTAAAATTGGGGCAGTTCTTCCTGGAAATTTCAAAATTAAAAAAGCGAAGCTTCGCGGCGAAGCATCGAATGGAATGATTTGTTCCTTGCAGGAACTAGGGATTGAATCTAAATTTGTACCAAAAGAATATGCAACTGGGATTTTTGTTTTCCCATTTGAGGTAGAGGTTGGTATGGATCCACTCGAATATTTGAATTTAAATGATAAAGTGTTAGAGCTTAGCTTAACACCGAACCGATCTGATGCACTCAGCATGCTAGGTGTTGCATATGAAGTTGCGGCAATTTTAGCTCGTGAAGTCAAGCTGCCAAAGCCGGTCATTAATGAAGTAAAAGAGAAGGCTGCCGATTATATTAAAATTACGATTGATGCAAAAGAAGATTGTCCATATTATGCGGCTCGCGTAGTTAAAGGTGTAAAAATCGGTCCATCACCATTGTGGATGCAAATGCGCTTAATGGCTGCTGGTATCCGCCCAATCAATAATGTAGTTGATATTACGAACTACATCTTAATTGAATATGGCCAGCCATTGCATGCTTTCGATTATGATCGATTAGGTTCAAAAGAAATTCTTGTCAGACGTGCAAAACAAGATGAAAAGTTCGTAACTTTAGACGACCAAGAACGGACATTAAAGGCAGAGCAGTTAGTGATCACGAACGGAACAGAGCCTGTTGCCTTAGCTGGTGTGATGGGTGGAGCTAACTCCGAGGTGCATGATGGAACGGTGAATATTCTAATCGAAGCCGCTGTCTTTAACGGTTTGACAGTTCGTAAAGCATCCAAAGATCATGGCTTACGCAGTGAAGCAAGTACACGTTTTGAAAAAGGAATTGATCCGAAACGTACAAAAGAAGCAGGCGACCGGGCTGCAGCATTAATGGCTGAGCTTGCCGGTGGAGAAGTACTTGAAGGGGTCGTTGCTGTCGATTATTTAGAAGCAACAGCTGTTAAGGTTTCTGTATCAACAGATCGCATCAATCAAGTACTGGGAACGAGTATCACAACAGAAGAGGTTACACAAATTTTCACTCGTTTACAATTTGACTTTACGGAGGAAAATGGTAACTTTACAGTTACAGCACCGTCAAGAAGACGAGATATTGCTATTCCAGAAGACCTAATCGAAGAGGTAGCCCGTCTTTACGGCTATGATTTTATCCCGACAACATTGCCGGTCGGTGATTCTACACCGGGTAAATTATCTGATTATCAGTTAAAACGACGGAAAGTTCGCAAATTTTTAGGAGGCGCCGGGTTGTCTGAAGCTGTAACCTATTCATTAACAAGCTCAGAACGAGCGTTGTTGTATAAGGATGATACAACAAAAGCAACGCCAATTCGTTTATCAATGCCAATGAGCGAAGAGCGTAGTACATTGCGTTTAAGCTTAGTACCACATTTATTAGAGGCTGTTGCCCATAATAATGCCCGTCAGCTTGATGATGTAGCGCTTTATGAAATCGGGAAGGTTTATTTAATAGAAGCCAAACTTGAAAATGAGCAGCCCAATGAAAGAGAAAACTTAGCCGGTGCCATTACAGGTCTTTGGCACTCCCATTCTTGGCAAGGAGAGAAAAAAGTTGTGGATTTCTTCGTTGCTAAGGGAATTCTTGAAGGTCTATTTGATGTTTTAGGTTTGCATGAGCGGATTACCTTTGAACAAAGTAGTAAGGATGGACTTCATCCTGGACGTACTGCAACGATAAAGCTGGACGGGGAATATATTGGCTTTATTGGCCAAGTACATCCGGACGCACAGAGGGCGCTTGACCTTGATCCAACATATGTATTTGAATTGAATTTAAGTAAGCTATTACATGCGGAAGTAGCTGCTATTAAATATGAGGCAATCCCTCGTTATCCATCAATCACTCGCGACATTGCTTTAGTTGTTGATGATCGTGTGATTGCCGGTAACATACAAGAGGTTATTAAAGAAGCAGGCGGAACATTACTGAAAGAAGTATCAATCTTTGACCTGTACCAAGGTGAGCATTTAGAAAAAGGTAAAAAGTCCCTAGCCTTCTCATTACGTTATTTCGATCCTGAAAAAACGTTAACAGATGAAGAGGTTTCTAAAGCACATGAAAAAGTACTAAAAGCTGTTGCAGAAAAGCTAGGTGCCGTGCTAAGAGGATAAGATAAACCCATAAAAAGAGTTGAGTTTGCTAGTAATGGCAAGCTCAACTCTTTTTTTGAGGGGATTTCATTACCCTGTTTTTCTCCGTATTCGTAGGTAATTTAAAACGATTCTTTACAGAAGTTATTTAATAAGACGTTTTGCCTTACCAGTATTGGCAAAGTGTAATTTTGCCACTTTTGTTAAAGAGGCTTCACCATGTTTTTTAATGAATTCCGCAGCTTTTTGGTCAACCTTTGGACCCGCACCTTTTGGCAGTTCAAACCCTACCATCTTGCTAAGCTTTTCAAATTCTTTAACAAATGCATATCTGGCAATAATCGATGCTGCGGCAACGGCAATATGAATCCCTTCTGCTTTTGTACTGAAGTAAATATTTTCGCCCGATTTCCATGGGATGCTTTTGCCTTTTAAGTAATTGAAGAAAACTTCAGGCTGACAAAACTGATCAATTAAAATCCCGTCTACTTTATTTTCGGATTTTACTCGCGTAAGTACTTTACTGATCGCTTGGTTATGTAACATTGCTTTTAACTTACCTTGATTCATTCCACTTTGTTCAAGTTCATTATATTTTTCATTTCTTAAAATTAATAAACTATGTGGAACGATTGGAATGATTTGCTCTGCAATCTTCGTGATTTGTGAATCATTTAAATCCTTGGAATCTTTAACACCTAATTCCTTTAAAAGTTCAATTTTATCATTGGAAACATAGGCGGCTGTAACCGTAATCGGTCCGAAATAGTCTCCGGTTCCGACTTCATCCGAACCAATGATGGATAATTGCCCAATATTCCGAGGTGGTGCATATTTTCCAGAATTAGCAGTAATGCGCTTTTTTTTCGTGGCTGAGGGCTTTGAAGCGCTGCTATGACTAGGTTCATTAGCGCCCCACTTTGCCGCTTCTATACTTGCTCCATTCCCTTGGAACAGCACTTTTCCAGATTTATAGGCTGTGATCGTACATCCATTAGGTTTTGCTACAAATACACTTCCCGGCGGGTTTTGATTTGTTATCGTACTCTGATAATGCTCCTTCATTTTATAGATGGTTTCCTTTGTAAAGGTTAATACCGTATTCGACATCGCTGATTCTCCTTTTTACGGATATAATTTTGAAATGGTTTGTATTCATGGTATCATTATATAGATAATTTGTGCTTTTCTAATACTATAGGGTGTATAAAGTTTATGGATTATAGTATAAGAAAAACATCGCAATTTGCCATTGTGGGCAAATTACGTGTTCTTCTAACAAAAAATTGACAAGAAAGAGGAAAAAGCAAACAATGGTTGATTTAGTTTTACTTTTAGTCCTTGTGATCGGCTTTTTCATTGGATTTAGAAGAGGGTTTATTTTACAGATTGTTTATTTTGTAGGATTTATTGCGGCAATTATTGTTGCTTACTTATATTCCGACGATTTAGCCCCATTTTTGAAACTTTGGGTACCATTTCCGGCTCCATCTTCAGATAGTGTATTCTCCATATTATTTGATTCCTTTGATGTGGAAGCTGTTTTTTATCGGGCTATTGCATTTGCGGTTTTATTTTGCGGTACAAAAATTACGCTCCATATCGTCGGTTCAATGCTCAATTTTTTAGCAGATTTGCCTATATTACGTACGATCAACGGCTGGCTTGGCGGTGCTTTAGGGTTTGTTGAAGTCTATCTAGTAGTTTTCATTATACTATATCTGGGCGCGTTAACACCAATCGAGTCTGTTCAGTCCATCATGGGTGATTCCGTATTAGCAAAAGGGATTATCGAGCATACTCCCATTGTTTCGGGAAAAATAAAAGAGTTATGGGTACAATCCGATGCTTCGTACTTCTAACCTTATTGAGTCCTCCATGCCAAATGCATGGGGGTTTGTCCTGTTAAAAATGAATTAGTAGGTGATATCTATGGAGATCAATAAAAAAGATATTATTAAAACTCTAGAAATGATTGCTTTATATTTAGAAATAAAAGGTGAAAATCCGTTTAAAATATCGGCATATCGAAAAGCTGCAGCTGCTTTAGAAGGGGATGAGCGCAGCCTTTCTGACATTGATGATTTTTCAAAAATAAAAGGGATTGGTAAGGGAACAAGAGCTGTCATTCAGGAGCTGTTGGATACAGGTAAGTCAAGTGTGTTGGATGAACTGAGTGAACAGGTTCCAAAGGGATTGATCCCATTATTAAACCTTCCGGGCCTTGGCGGGAAGAAGATTGCTAAACTTTATCAAGAATTAAATGTCACGGACGCACAGTCATTAAAGAAATATTGCGTAGAAAATAAGGTGCAAGCGTTAGCGGGATTTGGGAAAAAGACAGAGGAAAAAATCTTGGCAGCAATTGAAGAAATAGGAAAGCGCCCTGACCGTTTACCGATATGGTATATGCTCCCGATTGCTGCAGAGATAGAAGCTCAATTAGGTAAGATGAGTGATGTTATCCGCTTTTCACGAGCAGGCAGTCTAAGAAGAATGAAAGAAACGATTAAGGACTTGGATTTTATTATTGCAACTACGAATCCAGCGGCTGTTCGGGAACAACTTTTGGAGCTTGAACATGTCTCAGAAACGATAGCAAGCGGGGACACAAAGGTTTCTGTTGTATTAAAATACGACTATGATGTGTCGGTTGACTTCAGGATGGTGGAGCCTGAAAGTTACGCAACAACACTTCACCATTTCACTGGTTCAAAAGAGCATAATGTCAAAATGCGCCAACTTGCAAAGGAACGCGGTGAGAAAATTAGCGAATATGGGGTCGAAGTGGTTGAAACAGGCGAGTTACAGACGTTTGATACAGAGGAAGAGTTTTTTCAGCATTTTGGGCTACAATTTATTCCTCCAGAAATGAGAGAGGACCAAGGTGAGGTTGAAGCCTCCCAAGAAGGAAAGATCACTTTTCTTACAGTTCTTGACATTAAAGGCGATCTCCATATGCATACAACATGGAGTGATGGGGCCTATTCCATTCAAGAAATGGTGGAGGCAGCAAGAAAAAAAGGATATTCTTATATTGCGATAACCGATCATTCTCAATATTTAAAGGTAGCCAATGGCTTAACACCGGAGCGCTTGCGTGAACAGCGCAAAGAAATTAACAGATTGAATGAATTATATGATGATATCACGATTCTTGCGGGCGTCGAAATGGATATATTACCGGATGCAACCCTTGATTATGATGATGAAGTATTAAAAGAAATGGATATTGTGATTGGTGCTATCCATTCCAGTTTTTCTCAAGGTAGGGAAAAGATTATGAACCGTCTTATTCAGGCGTTGGAAAGTCATCATGTAGATATCATTGCCCATCCAACTGGACGATTGCTTGGAAAAAGGCAAGGATATGATGTTGATTTAGAGATGTTGATTGAAATAGCGAAAAAGACGAATACCGCCCTTGAATGTAATGCGAATCCATATCGGTTGGATTTATCAGCTGAATGGTTGAAAAAAGCACAAGAAGCAGGTGTAAAGCTAGTAATCAATACAGATGCCCATCAAATTGACACATTGGAGCATATGGAAATAGGAGTAGCTACGGCTAGACGTGGCTGGCTCAAGAAAGAGAACATTCTAAATGCTTGGTCGATCGGGGAACTTAAGGAATTTTTAAACCGCAATCACTAAGTTGATTGTACAGGAGGAAATGATTAGTGAATAAACGCGTACTACGCATATTAGAGTTTGAAAAGATTAGAGAAGCATTAATGAAACATGCCGCCTCATCCTTGGGTAAGGAGAAGGCAGAAACTATATTGCCTTCCTTTGATTTTGAAGAAGTTGTTAAATGGCAAGAAGAAACAGATGAGGCAGCCAAAGTATTACGACTTAAAGGACAAGTCCCGCTAGGCGGTATTTTTGATGTTCGCCCCAGTTTAAAAAGAGCCCAAATTGGCGGTGATTTAAGTGCCAGTGAATTATTGGATATTGCGAGCACTATATATGGCGGACGGCAAATAAAGCACTTTATAGAAGGAATGGTCGAAGCTGGAGTTGAACTTCCGATTTTAAGTAGCTATATCGAACAACTTATCACCTTAACAGAGTTAGAGAGAAAAATAAAAAATTGTATTGATGACCATGGACATGTAATGGACGGTGCCAGCGATAAATTACGAAGCATCCGCCAAACATTGCGCTCGGCTGAATCAAGAATACGTGAAAAGCTAGAAAATATGATAAGATCGTCGAACGCGCAAAAAATGCTGTCAGATGCGATTATTACCATTCGAAATGATCGATTTGTAATTCCGGTCAAGCAAGAATATCGTAGCGCATACGGGGGAATAGTCCATGACCAGTCCGCATCGGGTGCAACGCTTTTTATAGAACCGCAGGCCGTCGTTGACTTAAATAACACATTACAGGAAGCAAGAGCCAAAGAAAAACAAGAGGTAGACAGAATCTTGCATGAACTTACACTATATGTTGCTGAAGATGCGGAGTCCATGCTTCATAATGTCAAGATTCTAACTGAAATTGATTTTATGTTTGCAAAAGCCTCCTATGGTCAGAAAACAAAAGCCTCCATGCCTAAAATGAATAGAGAAGGCAGAATCAGATTATTTAAAGCACGACACCCATTAATAGATAGTAAACAGGTTGTACCTAATGATATCATTCTTGGAGAAGATTATTCAGCGATTGTAATTACTGGTCCCAATACAGGTGGTAAAACAGTTACGTTAAAGACACTAGGGTTATTAACTTTAATGGCGCAAGCCGGATTACAAATCCCAGCTTTGGATGGGTCTGAAATGACAGTCTTTTCTTCCGTATTTGCCGATATTGGTGATGAACAATCGATTGAACAAAGTTTAAGTACGTTCTCCTCTCATATGACAAATATTGTTGAAATCCTGAAACAGGCCGATGCAAACAGCCTTGTTTTGTTTGACGAATTAGGGGCAGGAACGGATCCTCAGGAAGGGGCAGCGTTAGCGATTGCCATTTTGGATGATGTCTATAACCGCGGTGCCAAAGTCGTTGCAACTACACATTATCCGGAACTAAAAGCCTATGGCTATAACCGTTCCGGTGTGATCAATGCAAGTGTTGAATTTGACGTTGAGACATTAAGTCCTACTTACCGCTTGCTATTAGGGGTTCCTGGCCGAAGTAATGCTTTTGAAATTTCGAAACGTTTAGGACTTTCACAGCATGTTATTGAAAATGCAAAAGGGTATGTAAGTCAGGAAACGAACAAGGTTGAAAACATGATTGCATCGCTTGAAGAATCGAAGAAGCAAGCAGAAGAAGAATGGTCTGAAGCGGAAGAGATTCGGAATGATGCCGAGGATCTTCACCAAGAATTGCAAAAACAAATCATTGCCTTCTACGAAGAACGCGATAAAGTCTTAGAAAAAGCAGAGGAAGATGCTAAAAAAGCCATTGACCAAGCCAAAGGTGAAGCCGAAGCGATCATTAAAGATTTACGCAAAATGAAATATAATGCGACCCAAGCTGTGAAAGAACATGAATTAATTGAAGCGCGTAAAAGATTAGAGGAAGCAGTACCAACATTACAGAAAAATAAAAAAGTGATTCAAAAGCAAAAAGCGAAGCAACAGCTTCTTCCTGGTGATGAAGTGAAGGTTCTAAGCCTTGACCAAAGAGGCTATATTGTTGATAGGATTAGTGACGGGGAATTCCAAGTACAAATTGGAATTCTAAAAATGAAGGTGAAAGAAAAAGATCTTGAATATATAAGTCGTCCGACTCCAGTTGCAACAAAACCGCTGGCAACCATTAGAGGTTCAGATCATCACGTCAAACCTGAATTGGATCTCCGTGGTGAACGGTATGAGAATGCTGTTTTAATGGTGGAAAAATATATTGATGATGCACTTCTAGCAGGTTATCCAAGTGTATCGATTATCCATGGCAAAGGTACGGGTGCCCTTCGTAAAGGGGTGCATGACTTCCTGAAAACCCATCGTCATGTAAAAGCATATCGCCTCGGTGGGATGGCGGAAGGCGGTAGCGGCATGACTTACGTGGAATTAAAATAAGGTAACGCTTTAGGGAGAGGTCGTTCATGAATACTTTTTGGGAAAACAATTATGTGCTGACGGCAGCGAATTATAGTGTGGTAGTTTTATCACTCATTGTCTTCCTTTCTATTTTTGAGCTTGTAACTAAATATAAAAATATGGAAGAAATCAAAAATGGGAATCTCGCTGTTGCTATGGCAACGGGCGGAAAAATATTTGGGATTGCCAATATATTTCGCTTCTCGATTTTGCATAATGATTCCTTAGTTACGATGCTCTTATGGGGATTATATGGATTTATTTTATTGTTAGTCGGTTATTTTATTTTTGAATTTTTAACTCCAAAATTTAATATTGATGAGGAAATTGAAAAAGGAAACCAAGCTGTCGGATTTATTGCCATGATCCTATCTATCGGATTATCGTATGTAATCGGTGCCGGTATTATGGCCTGATCGAAAAGAGGAGTGAACAAGGTTGCTGGAGAGGCTTGCCAAAATATTAATGATTGTTTGCGGATTATTTTTCATTATCGGATTATTTTATTGGATTTTGAACGCTTAAAGGCAAGGGGGGCACGGCTGCTCCTCTTTTATCAAATACGCCAAGGCGAATTTAATTATCTAGCCACGTGAAATAGAAGGAAAAATTTTAAGGCGTGTACTAGCAGAAGAAGCTAATAAACAAACCTGAACAACTTAGGTTGTTCAGGTCCATTCCGAATAGTGGGAATATTGACAGTTTTACGACGCTACATTAAAATTATGTATGGGTGTTAAATTTTAAGCATTAAATGTAAACATTAGAAACTCTTAGGGATGGGGAGGAATTACATTAATGGACTTTTTTACTGTACAAATTGAAGAGAAGGTTGCTATAATTACTTTAAACAGACCGCCTGCAAACGCTTTAGCGGCACAAGTTTTGAAAGAGCTTTCAATTGTAATGGATGAAGTGGAAGCGAATGAAGATGTTAGAGTCCTCTTAATGAAAGGAGAGGGCAAATTCTTCTCAGCTGGTGCTGACATTAAGGAGTTTACAGAAATAGAAACAGCGCAAGACTTCAAAGAGTTGGCACAAAGGGGTCAACGAATTTTTAATCGCATCGAGAACTTTTCTAAGCCGGTTATTGCAGCAATTCATGGAGCAGCTCTTGGCGGTGGTTTAGAGCTTGCGATGTGCTGTCATATTCGTTTGGCAGGTGAAAATGCGAAGCTTGGTCTGCCGGAACTACAATTAGGTTTAGTTCCAGGGTTTGCTGGGACGCAACGTTTACCACGTCTTGTTGGAATGCCGAAAGCAGCGGAGATGATGTTTACAAGTGAACCAATTTCAGGAAGACAAGCTGCCGAGCTTGGACTGGTGAATCATGCCTATCCAGAGGAAAATTTATTTGACGAAGCAAATAAATTAGCAAAAAAAGTTGCCGCTAAAAGTCCAATTTCATTGAAAGCAGCGATTGAATTACTCCAGTATGCTAAAGGTGGTTTATTCGAACAAGGTGTTGAAAGGGAAGCAACTTTATTTGGGGAAGTATTTGTATCCGTGGATGCAAAAGAGGGAATTAATGCATTCCTTGAAAAGCGGGTCCCTGAATTTAAAGGACGATAGGTTTTTTATCGACAAAAGGTGAGCGATCGCTCAATGATGTGCCAGGATTTATACTATAGGGAGGGAACTATTAATGAATATTTATGTATTAATGAAAAGAACATTCGACACAGAAGAAAAAATCACAATCAACAATGGCAAGATTAGTGAAGATGGTGCTGAATTTATAATTAACCCCTATGATGAATATGCGCTTGAAGAAGCTATTCAGCTTAAGGACAAACATGGCGGTGAAGTAACCGTTGTTACGATTGGAAATGAAGATTCTGAAAAAGAACTACGCACTGCCTTGGCAATGGGAGCCGATAAAGCTGTCTTAATCAACATTGAAGACGATGTTGAAAATGGCGATCAATATACAACAGCTGCCGTACTTTCTGAATTTTTCAAGGACAAAGAATTTGACATTATCCTTGGAGGAAACGTTGCTATTGACAGTGGATCTGGACAGGTTGGTCCTCGTCTCGCCGATGCTTTAAATATTAATTACGTTACGACAATAACAAAAATTGATATTGATGGAAATAAAGCGACATTAATACGTGATGTTGAAGGGGATAGTGAAGTAGTAGAAACGGCTTTACCACTTCTTGTTACCGCACAACAAGGATTAAATGAGCCGCGCTATCCATCTTTACCAGGTATTATGAAAGCAAAGAAAAAGCCATTAGAAGAGCTTGAATTAGATGACTTGGACATTGATGAAGATGATGTCCTAGCTAAAACGAAAACACTTGAAATCTATTTACCACCAACAAAAGGAACAGGAAAAATCCTTGCAGGTGATTTAGGCGACCAAGCGAAAGAATTAGTCAAATTACTACAAACTGAAGCGAAAGTAATATAGGTGGGGGGAGAAAGTTATGGCTAGAAAAGTATTAGTTTTAGGGGAAGTTCGTGAAGGCAATTTACGTAATGTATCGTATGAAGCGGTTGCTGCCGGTAAATTAATAGCAGAAGGCGGAGAAGTTGTAGCCGTATTAATTGGTGAAACTGTCGGTGATCTAGGTACGGCAATGATCCAATACGGAGCAGATCGCGTTGTAACTGTTGAAAATGAACAGGTTAAAAATTATACACCTGATGGCTATGCTCAAGCTTTACTTGCCGTGGTAGATGCGGAAAATCCGGAAGGAATTGTGTTAGGGCATACGGCTTTAGGAAAAGATTTGTCACCGAAAATTGCTTCTAAGCTAGGCACAGGACTTGTATCTGACTGTGTCAATGTAGAGGTAACTGGGGGAAATGTTGTTTTTACACGCCCGATCTATTCCGGTAAGGCTTTTGAAAAGAAAATCGTAACAGATGGTGTTATTTTCGCGACGATCCGTCCAAACAATATTCAACCGCTTGAAAAAGATGAATCACGTACAGGTGATGTTACATCGCTTGCGGTTGATATTAAAGACTTACGTTCTATCATTAAAGACGTAGTCCGTAAAGCGTCTGAAGGGGTTGACCTGTCTGAAGCGAAAGTAATCGTAGCAGGCGGGCGCGGTGTAAAAAACGCAGATGGTATGAATACACTTAAAGAATTAGCGAATTTATTAGGTGGGGCTGTCGGAGCTTCACGTGGTGCATGTGATGCTGATTATTGCGATTACTCCCTGCAAATCGGCCAAACGGGTAAGGTAGTAACGCCTGATTTGTATATTGCATGTGGGATCTCTGGGGCAATCCAGCATCTTGCAGGAATGTCTAACTCAAAGGTCATCGTTGCTATTAATAAAGACCCTGAGGCAAACATCTTTAATGTGGCGGATTATGGTATTGTTGGCGATCTTTTTGAAGTTGTTCCCCTTTTAATTGAGGAATTCAAGAAAGTAAAAGTGAATGCTTAAGAAAAATTAAGGGAATATTGAAGGAGAGCAAAAGATTCGCATTGAAATACTTATAGTGATATACTCTTTTTATTAAATGTATTAACCGCAGGTTAAGGAGGTTTTATAATGGCGATTGTAAATGCAACAGATCAAAACTTTGAAACTGAAACTAGTCAAGGTACAGTATTAGTGGATTTTTGGGCACCATGGTGTGGTCCTTGTAAGATGATTGCTCCTGTATTAGAGGAGATTTCTGGTGAATTAGGAGACAAATTAAAAATCGTTAAATTAGATGTTGATGAAAATCCTGATACAGCCGCTAAGTTTGGAGTCCTGAGTATCCCAACACTTCTAGTATTTAAAGACGGAGCGAAGGTAGATCAGTTCGTTGGCTTCCAACCAAAGGATGCATTATTAGCTAAATTAGAAAACCATATTTAACTTTATTCAGCAGGGGTACAAACCCATACTGAATAAAGTTAAAGCCTCCAGCGGATGCCTCAGATTTTAAAAGGTATCTTTTCGAGCAAGCTCGAAAAAATCTGGGCGCAAATACGCCAAGGCGAATTTGATTAAACAGTAAAAAAATAAGCCAGATAGTTGGCTTATTTTTTTACTGTTTTCAAACGGAGGTGATTTTCATGAACAATCATCTTAAGGAAAAACTTGCTCTCATACCTGATCAACCCGGCTGTTACCTAATGAAAGATCGACAAGGGATGATTATCTATGTTGGAAAGGCAAAAATTTTAAAAAATCGAGTCCGCTCTTATTTTACAGGTTCGCATGACGGTAAAACGGCAAGATTAGTGTCTGAAATAGAGGATTTTGAATTTATTGTAACCTCCTCAGAATTGGAAGCTTTAATATTAGAGATGAATTTGATCAAAAAGCATGACCCAAAATATAACATCATGCTAAAAGATGATAAAAGCTATCCTTATTTAAAAATAACAGCTGAAAGACACCCAAGATTACTGATAACAAGAAAAGTTAAAAAAGATAAGGCGAAATACTTTGGACCTTATGCAAATGTACAAGGTGCCAATGAAACAAAAAAGTTATTAGATCGTCTTTACCCATTAAGAAAATGTTCAACGATACCTGACCGTGTCTGCTTGTATTACCATATGAACCAATGCTTGGCGCCCTGTGTGAAAGATAGTTTGGAAGCGGAAAATAAGGAGATGGTCGATGAAATTGTAAAATTTCTAAATGGCGGTCATCAGGATATTAAAAAGAGTTTAGAAGAAAAAATGTACAAAGCCTCGGAGGAACTTGATTTTGAAAGGGCCAAAGAATATCGCGACCAAATTGCCTATATTGAATCAGTCATGGAAAAGCAAAAAATGAACTTGAATGAGCTTATCGACCGCGACGTTTTTGGATATACGTACGATAAAGGTTGGATGTGTGTTCAAGTATTTTTTGTTCGACAAGGTAAATTAATTGAGCGGGATGTATCGTTTTTCCCTTTTTATAACGAACCAGAAGAGGACTTTCTTACTTATCTCGGTCAATTTTATTTAAAAAGCAATCATTTAAAGCCTAAAGAAATATTTTTACCTGAAGAAATTAATGGTGTATATGCGGAAAAGTTAGTAGAAGTTAAAGTGTTTCAACCAAAAAGAGGAAAGAAAAAGGATTTAGTCGACCTGGCGATCAAAAATGCAAAAATTGCGTTAAAAGAAAAGTTTGCCCTGATTGAAAGGGATGAGGAAAGAACGATCAAAGCCGTCGAAAACCTAGGGATGAAGATGGGGATTTCTACCCCGCATCGGATTGAAGCGTTTGACAACTCAAACATCCAAGGAACAGACCCTGTATCGGCCATGATTATGTTTGTGGATGGAAAGCCGGAGAAAAAAGAGTACCGTAAATATAAAATAAAAAGCGTAGAAGGTCCCGATGACTACGCCTCAATGAGAGAAGTAACTAGAAGAAGATATACAAGATTATTAAAAGAAAATTTGCCGCTCCCAGACTTAATTATTATCGATGGTGGGAAAGGACATATCCAAGCAGTAAAGGATGTCCTTGAAAATGAATTAGGACTTGAGCTGCCTATCTGTGGTTTAGCAAAGGATGAAAAACACCGAACATCGGAACTACTTTTTGGTGACCCACTTGAATTGATTGATCTTGGCAGGAATAGTCAGGAATTTTATTTACTGCAAAGGATTCAGGATGAGGTTCACCGATTTGCAATCACATTTCATCGTCAGCTCAGAGGGAAAACAGCTTTTAAATCGATATTGGATGACATTCCAGGTGTGGGTGAGCAAAGAAAAAAGAAAATATTAAGTCATTTTGGTTCAATCAAGAAGTTGAAAGAAGCAACAATGGAAGAGTTGATAGCCATCAATATCCCCAAAAATGTCGCAGAAAATATTATTAATCATATCCAACAAGATACACAAGATAAGGTGTCAGAAGAATAATTTCCTTGGACACCTTATTTATTTCTATATAATGAATACTATTCCCATTGTACGGTAAAAATAATAGTATTTAGTTTCTTCTTCTGTTGTTCTAGTGTTTCGGCTTCCTTACCCATTATGTTTTGCAACTGTTCGGCCAAAAACCCAGCCTCAAGCTGATAGGAGTAATCACAGTTGCGCGCGAAACGATTGGCAATCAGATCGCTTGTAAGCTCAAAAACCATTTCATTTTTATTTTCATTGGCAACTTTTAATGTTCCAAACCCTGCCGTTTCAAAAAAATCGATAATTTCCTGGATCGTTCCTAGAGGATATTTACGAGCTAGGTTTTTTCCACTCCAATACAAAATGGAGTTGTAATCCTTGCCTAGAATATCTTTTAATAACGTTTCCCGGACTAGTTCGTAGCCAAAGGCAGGAACCTCCAATTGTGTTAAAATTAGATCATTGTTTTCTTTTAGCCTTTTATTAAACAATCGCTACCACCCTTTCTATGTTTATTATTATCTTTTTTGCATATGTTAGCAATAGGGTGTTTTTTTATAAAAGATGTATAAAAGGTGTATATAAATAACGGAAGTAAAGTCGAAATCAGGGAAAATATGAAAAAAAATACAAGAAAATGAATTTTTTGAATCTTTATCTATGGGTGTTCTTGACGTGTTTTGTAGATGAGAGTAAAATGGACATGTCACAGATTATTCAAAGAAGGTTCATAAAATGGATTCTTCTTTGCAGTTTTTTACATACGGGGAGGTAGGCAACTATCGTTCTGTCAAGTAGTACTAATTTAATTCAATCTGATGAAAAGTATTAAGGGGGGGCAAAAATGGCAAAGGATCGTGAATTTTTTAACCGAAGACTCCATTCATTATTGGGGATCATTCCGGTAGGGCTATTTTTAACTGAGCATTTAGTTGTCAATCATTTTGCAACAGGTGGAGCATCTGCATTTAATGCAGCGGCAGGA
Source organism: Caryophanales bacterium (assembly GCA_012840465.1). Lineage (GTDB taxonomy): Bacteria > Bacillota > Bacilli > Bacillales > Bacillaceae_J > Schinkia. The sequence continues at coordinate 80,599 of DULJ01000056.1, read as the reverse complement.
TTTATGGGAACATTACCATTTGTCCATTTTCTAGAGGTATTTTTAATCTTCTTACCATTATTATATCATGCGGTTTACGGACTTTATATCGCATTTACTGCGAAAAACAATGTCAGCAAATACAGTTTCTTTAGAAACTGGATGTTCTTACTGCAACGTGTAACAGGAGTTCTTACACTAATTTTTGTAGTATGGCATGTATGGGAAACTCGCTTGGCTGCTGCATTTGGTGCAGAAGTAAACTTTGATATGATGGCAAATATTTTAAGTAGCCCAGCAATGCTTATTTTCTATATTGTGGGTGTACTTTCTGCTGTATTCCATTTCTCAAATGGATTATGGTCATTCTGTATTAGTTGGGGACTTACAATTACTCCTCGTTCACAGAAAATATCCACTTATGTGACAATGGGTATTTTTGTATTATTAACAATTGTGACACTTAGAACTATTTTTGCATTTTTAGATCCACAATTAGCTAATATGTAATTCCGGTTCATTCTATAAAGTTTCGGATCAAACCAAATCGGGGAGTGAGTTATTTTGAGTAATGGAAATCTTGTTATTGTCGGTGGCGGCTTAGCCGGTTTAATGGCAACAGTTAAAGCTGCTGAGGCAGGGGTTCATGTTGACTTATTATCACTAGTACCTGTTAAACGTTCTCACTCTGTATGTGCACAGGGTGGTATTAACGGTGCAGTTAATACCAAAGGTGAAGGCGATTCACCTTGGATACATTTTGACGATACAATTTATGGTGGCGACTTCTTAGCAAACCAACCGCCAGTTAAAGCTATGTGCGAAGCAGCACCTGGTATTATTCACTTATTTGACCGTATGGGCGTTATGTTCAACCGTACTCCTGAAGGTCTATTAGACTTCCGTCGTTTCGGTGGAACAGAGCACCACCGTACAGCATTTGCCGGCGCAACAACGGGGCAGCAGTTATTATATGCATTGGATGAGCAGGTTCGTCGTCATGAAGTGGCAGGACTTGTTACTAAGTATGAAGGCTGGGACATGCTGTCAGTAATCCTTGATGATAAAGAAGAGTGCCGCGGTGTTGTTGGACAGGATATGAAAACACATGAAATCAAAGCATTCAAAGCTGATGCAGTTATTATGGCAACTGGTGGTCCTGGTATCATTTTTGGAAGAACTACAAACTCAGTAATTAATACTGGTACAGCGGCTGCTGCTGCCTATCAGCAAGGTGTTTATTATGCAAATGGAGAGTTCATCCAAATCCACCCAACTGCTATTCCGGGCAATGATAAAAACCGCCTAATGAGTGAATCAGCACGTGGTGAAGGTGGACGTGTATGGACATACAAAGATGGTAAGCCATGGTATTTCCTTGAAGAAAAGTATCCAGCTTATGGAAACCTAGTACCGCGTGATATTGCAACACGTGAAATTTTTGACGTGTGTGTAAATCAAAAGCTTGGAATCAATGGTGAAAATAGAGTTTATCTTGACCTTTCACATAAGGATCCGCATGAACTTGATGTCAAACTTGGCGGTATTATTGAAATTTATGAGAAATTTACTGGAGATAATCCACGTAAAGTTCCAATGCAAATCTTCCCAGCTGTTCACTATTCAATGGGCGGTATGTGGGTAGACTTTAACCAAATGACAAATATTCCTGGATTATTTGCAGCTGGTGAGTGTGATTTTTCTCAGCATGGTGCCAACCGTTTAGGTGCAAACTCATTATTATCCGCTATTTTTGGTGGTATGGTTGCTGGACCAAATGCGGTTGAATATATGAGAAATCGTGAAAAAGCGACTGATTCACTGTCAGAATCAGTATTCGAAAATCAACTTCGCGTTGAGCAGGACAAGTTTAGCAAGCTAACTTCAATGACAACTGGTTCTGAAAATGCTTATGTTATCCATAAAGAACTTGGCGAATGGATGACTGACAACGTAACAGTGGTTCGTTTTAACGATAAATTGTTAAAAACAGACGAGAAGATTCAAGAATTACAAGAGCGTTGGGATCATATCAACATCAATGACTCAGCGAAGTGGAATAACCAAGGTGTCATGTTTACACGTCAATTAAAGAATATGCTTCAGCTTGCACGTGTAATTACATTAGGTGCTTACAATCGTAATGAAAGCCGTGGAGCTCATTACAAACCAGACTTCCCGGACCGTAATGATGAAGATTGGTTAAAAACTACAAAGGCTAAGTTCACTGGTGAGAAAAGTGCTCCTGAATTTAGTTATGAAGATGTTGATGTTTCGTATATTAAGCCACGTAAACGTGACTACTCTACAAAACATGAAGTGGCAAAACAAGAGGAGGCAAAATAATCATGAGTGGAAAAACAATTAAATTAATCATTTCACGCCAAGATTCACCTGATTCTGACCCTTACTCACAAGAATTTGAAATACCATATAGACCAAATATGAACGTAATCGGTTGTTTAATGGAGATTCAACGGAATCCTGTAACAACTAAAGGCGAAAAAGTTGCACCACCAACTTGGGACATGAACTGTTTGGAAGAAGTATGTGGTGCCTGTTCAATGGTTATTAACGGCAAGCCGCGTCAATCATGCTCCGCGCTGGTTGACCAGCTTGAACAACCAATTCGTTTAGAGCCAATGCGTACGTTCCCAGTAAACCGTGACTTACAGGTTGACCGTAGCCGTATGTTTGATTCATTGAAGAAAGTAAAAGCATGGATTCCAATAGATGGAACATATGACTTAGGACCTGGACCAAGAATGCCTGAGAAAAAACGTCAATGGGCATACGAATTAGCTAAATGTATGACATGTGGTGTATGTTTAGAGGCTTGTCCGAATGTTAATGATAAATCTAACTTTATGGGACCATCTGTCTTTAACCAAGTTCGTCTTTTTAATACCCATCCAACTGGAGAAATGAATAAGGCTGAACGTTTAGAAGCATTCATGGGTGACGGCGGACTTCAAAACTGTGGTAACTCACAGAACTGTGTTCAATCATGTCCAAAAGGAATTCCGATTACAACTTCTATTGCGGCTGTTAACCGTGACGCCACAGTTCAAATGTTCAAGAATTTCTTTGGTAGTGACAAATAATAGATTTATAATCACATATAAAAAACTCCATAACCAAAAGGTTACGGAGTTTTTTAAGTTATAAAATATTGTTAGAAAGAAGAAAAAATAAAAAGGCTGGCAAAAACCAACCTTTTTGAACTAGATATTCTATTCATTTACAGTAATAATATGAGCTTCTCTGTATTCACTTGGTGACATTCCAGTTTGCTTTTTAAAGATGGAACTGAAATAGTTTGGTGTATTAAAGCCAACCTGTGTTGCGATTGATTCAATCGTATCATTTGTATTCGCTAACAAGTATTTTGCACGTTTCACCCGAATGTTTGTTACATATTCAACAAAGGATACACCAAGCTCCTTTTTGAATAGGCGGCTGAAGTAGGTGTGACTTAGATGCACTTTGTTGGCCACTTTCTTAATTGATAAGTCTTCATGGAAATAATTCGAAATATATTCAATACACTTTTGCAAGTTTGTGTCTTTCGTCAATTCCTCATAGAAGCATAATAGACTTCCTTCACTGATAGATTGTCCCAAAGCCTTGCGTGCTTCACGGTAAGGTTGATTCAAATTCAATGGTTGATTGTAGACAGAGCCCACACCTGCGTGAAGTGTAATTCCGTATTCTTTTTGAATTTCTTCAATTAGTTTTAACAGGTAATAACGGATTTGATCCCATTCCCGGATTGATTTATAAACGTACGGAATATGGAATAGAACGGCCAAGTATCTTGGAAAAGACACAAAGTACACATCCTTTACCCATAGTGAAAGATGATTTTTTATTGCTGAACGAAGATGTGTCCGGATTACGCGTCTACCTTCTTCATTTTCAATAAAATCCTGCGCTCCATCTGCCCCTTGTACAAGGCAAACAATATTAGGGATGCTATCCATCTTCGAGAACGCTTGGTATTGTTCTAACTCCTCGGTTGTTTTCACTTCTCCATATAATAGACGTCTTAAAAACATTTCGCGAACGATCGGTAAATCGCCTAAACCCTCAACGGAAGTTTTGATGGCATTAATAAACGTGTTTTTCCTAACAGGGTTCACTAATAAAGAATGGGCATTTAAATTAACTGCGATCGGAGCTGTTTTTAGATTTTCCTCATTCATAATAATGATTAGTTTACTTTGTAAATGTTTTTTTCTGAGTCGATTCACTTTGATCCAATCAAACGATGCTTGAATCTGAGCGACAATGATATCAATCTGAACATTGCTTTCATCGCTTTCAGGAAACAGTACATAGCGACCGTTTAAAGCATCATTTACCCAGCTACTGAAATTTTCACTCATTTCAGGACCAATTCCCACAAACTTTACGTTATACATGGTATACATGATTGACCTCCCCTAATTTCCCCGATTGATTTATATAATTATTTGTTAATTAAAGTAATTTACAATTTCTTAACACAATTACATTATACTAAATTTTTAAACATTATGAGACAAACTTTTACATTAATTACAAAAATGTTCACAGAATTTCACAAAATTGTAGAATTAGAGTGTCATAATAGGCAGAAATATATGCAAATATGTCTAAATCATATATACGATATACACTATTATATTAAAATAATGAAAAAATGAAAAGTAGTAAATTTAGCATAATGTAACAGAGTCGGAGCCTCCTACATATGATATCGAGACTAAATATATTCCCTTCAAAACACAACTCATGCCCTGGTAAGGAGGGAAAAATTGATTGAAGGATAACAACTACCAACCGAAGCCTCTACTTACAAAGAGAGAAAAAGAAGTTTTTGAACTTTTAGTACAAGACAAAACAACGAAAGAGATTGCAGAGGAACTTTTTATTAGCGAGAAAACCGTTCGTAATCACATCTCAAATGCCATGCAGAAGCTTGGAGTTAAGGGGCGCTCTCAAGCAGTCGTGGAACTCCTTAGGATGGGGGAACTAGAACTATAGTTCGTGCCGGCTTTCATACTGGAAGCCGGCTTTATTATTGTCCTCAAAGCGGGTGATTGACACCCAAACTGAGGTTAAAGCTGTTTATCATGTCCTCAAAGCGGGTGATTGACACCCGAACCGAGGTTAAAGTTGTTTCTCCTGTCCTCAAAGCAGGTGATTGACACCCGAATCGAGGTTAAAGCTGTTTCTCCTGTCCTCAAAGCAGGTGATTGACACCCGAATCGAGGTTAAAGCTGTTTCTCCTGTCCTCAAAGTGGGTGATTGACACCCGAATCGAGGTTAAAGCTGTTTATCATGTCTTCAAAGCGGGTGATTGACACCCGAACCGAGACTAAAGCTGTTTGTCATGTCCTCAAAGCGGGTGATTGATACCCGAATCGAGGTTAAAGCTGTTTCCCATGTCCTCAAAGCGGGTGATTGACACCCGAACCGAGGTTCAAGTTGTTTCTCCTGTCCTCAAAGCGGGTGATTGACACCCGAACCGAGGTTCAAGCTGCATATCATGTCCTCAAAGCGGGTGATTGACACCCAAACTGAGGTTAAAGCTGTTTCTCATGTCCTCAAAGCGGGTGATTGACACCCGAATCGAGGTTAAAGCTGTTTCTCATGTCCTCAAAGCGGGTGATTGATACCCGAATCGAGGTTCAAGCTGTTTCTCATGTCCTCAAAGCGGGTGATTGACACCCAAACTGAGGTTCAAGTTAGAAATCTTGTCACTCAGAAGGATAGTAAATCTGCATTAGCTTAATAATTTATTATGCCCCATTTATCTATTGTTCCCCCACTCCCTCGTTTATAGTACAATAAATTCTATACATACCTTTTGGTTAATGACACCGTCTTGAATATGATATAATAATTTTTTGTAATAAACGTTTATTGAAGATACGAAGTGGGGCGATCAACTTTTGAATAGACCAATTGGAGTAATTGATTCAGGTGTTGGGGGATTAACAGTAGCGAAGGAGATTATGCGACAGCTACCGAAGGAAGAAATTATATATTTAGGTGATACTGCACGTTGCCCGTACGGTTCCCGTCCAACAGAAGAAGTTAAGAAATTTACATGGGAATTAACTAATCATTTATTAAACTATAACATTAAAATGTTAGTAATTGCCTGTAATACTGCAACTGCGTTAGTTTTAGACGATATTAGAGCAAATAGTAACATACCAGTTGTAGGGGTAGTTTATCCTGGTGCTAGAACGGCCTTAAAGGTAACGAAAAATATGCACATTGGGGTTATTGGAACGGTTGGAACAATCGAAAGCGGTTCTTATGAACAGGCACTAAAGAGCATCAACCATCATGTAAAGGTTGAAAGTCTTGCATGTCCTTTATTTGTTCCGATTGTGGAGAATGGAAAATATGAGAGTGAAGAGGCAGTTAAGGTTGTAGAGAAGTCGCTGGAGCCATTAAAGGTCCACGATATCGATACACTTATTTTGGGATGTACTCATTATCCAATCCTTCGCTCAGTCATTCAAGAGGTAATGGGAAGTAAGGTAAAACTAATTAGTTCCGGTGACGAAACGGCACGAGAGGTTAGTACCCTCTTGTATCATTCTGGTATGCTTGTTACAGAAGAACGAACTCCACAACACCTATTTTTAACAACAGGTCCTAAAGAAATTTTTGAACAAATTGCAGCAAAGGTATTTGAACATCCAATTGATAATGTAAAATCTATTAGCTTATTAGTATGACCTCCTAGTGGAGGTTTTTTATTTGCCGCACATTTAAGTTTTTGAAAAAAATCGGTCTAAAACATGTCTGTGCCCGTATATATAGTAGTACAAACTGCCATTGGAGGGAGATTCATGTTTAAAATAAAAAAGAGCGGTTTATTGGCATCTATTGTAGCATTTTCAACAGTGTTAACTGGCTGTGCCATAGGTGGCGAGCAGGCCGTGCGCCAAATGGAGAAAACTACGCCTCAAGAGGTTACATATGTTGATAAGGAGGAAATAAACCAAGGAAAGTCTACCGAACAGATTAATCAAGGGGCTGAAACAGCAGTTGCTGCTGACACAGTCCAAAGGGAGCTTTATTTGTTGGATAAAAACGGATTTGTTGTTCCACAGACCGTAACCGTACCAAAAACACTAGAAGTTGCAAAGCAAGCTTTGGAATACCTTGTTGATGGTGGACCGATTACGGAAATGCTACCTAATGGCTTCAGAGCAGTATTACCGGCTGGAACAATGATCAATGGGGTAAATCTAAAGGATGATACAATCGTAGTTGACTTTTCAAAGGAATTTGAAAATTACAGTGCTGAAGATGAAATGAAGATTTTACAAGCCATTACCTATACGTTAACTCAATTTAAGAACATTAAAAAGGTGAAAATTCAAATTAACGGTTATGATCAAACGAACATGCCTGTTAATGGAACACCGATCAACGAGGGCACAAGCCGCGCGGGCGGTATTAACTTTGATAATGGTGATGTTGTCGATGTTATCAATAGTAAAGCTGTCACGCTTTACTTCCTTGGACAAAATGGGGACAACACGTATTTTGTTCCTGTGACAAAAAGAATTGCTAAAAATGAGAACAATAGCTATGTATCTGTTGTAAAGGAGTTAATTAAAGGGCCTAATATAGCATCTGGTTTATATACAGAACTCCATGATGATATCGCCTTATTAGAAGAGCCCACCTATAAAAATGGTGTTGTCACTTTAAATTTTAACGAAGGCATTTTGAGTAGTTTACAAGGAACTGCACTATCACAAAATATTTTAAATGAACTTGTTTTTTCTTTAACGGAACAACAAGGTGTGGAAAGTGTAGCAATTAAGGTGAATGGTGAAGATAAATTAATCAATGAATCTGGCAAAGAGATCTCGGCGCCAGTGTCAAGACCAAAATCTGTAAATACAGGTAGTTTTTAAAGTGTAAAATTTGGTATAATTAAATTTGCTAATGAAAGGGTCGGTGAATATTTGCCGCCTTTTTTGTTTCTTCCCCTAGTTTAAACGGTGGAATTATTGATTGAGGTATGAATGAATTGCAGGAGGGGTTTTTGTGAGAGTTGACGGGAGAAAGAATGATGAATTAAGACCACTACATATTGAAACAGATTATTTAAAGCATCCTGAAGGGTCTGTGTTAATTACAGTCGGGGATACAAAGGTAATATGTAACGCAAGTATGGAAGAGCGTGTCCCCCCTTTTCTGCGTGGTCAAGGGAAAGGGTGGATTACTGCGGAATATGCGATGCTGCCAAGGGCAACTGAACAAAGGAATATTCGTGAATCTACGAAAGGGAAGGTATCTGGCAGAACGATGGAAATTCAGCGCCTAATCGGACGAGCATTGCGTTCTGTCGTCAATCTTGAACAAGTCGGAGAAAGGACGATTTGGATTGATTGTGATGTCATTCAGGCAGATGGCGGTACACGGACAGCTGCTATCTCGGGTTCATTCGTTGCAATGACGATGGCTCTCGGAAAGCTGTTTGAGAAAAAAGTCATAAAGGAATTTCCTATTCATGATTTTCTGGCGGCCACGTCAGTTGGAATAGATCCTCAGTTGGGTGAGATTTTAGATTTGAACTATATCGAAGATTCAAAAGCGAATGTCGATATGAATATTGTGATGACTGGGAATGGAGAATTTGTTGAGCTTCAAGGAACGGGTGAGGAAGCGACATTTTCAAGGGGTCAGCTGCAGGAGCTTTTAAGTCTTGGAGAAAAAGGCGTGAAGGAAATTATTGAAATGCAAAAGGCGGCGCTCGGAGCTTTAGCCGAGAAGGTTCTTGGAGACGCAAAGGTAAAGTAGGGAGAGGTTTTTATTGAACGAAATTTTAATTGCAACCAAAAATAAAGGGAAAATCAAAGAGTTTTCTAACCTTTTTGCAGAAAAAGGGGTTAAAGTTTCTTCACTGCTTGACTTTCCTGCTATTGAGGATGTTGAAGAAACCGGCAGCACATTTATTGAAAATGCAAAAATAAAAGCAGAAACCATTTCTAAACAATTTAATAAAATAGTAGTTGCCGATGACTCCGGCCTAAGTGTAGATGCGTTGCAAGGAAGACCGGGTGTGTTTTCAGCGAGATATGCAGGTGAAACCAAAAATGACGAAGCGAATTTGGAAAAGGTGCTATTGGAAATGGCAGGGATTCCTGTTGAAAAGAGAACCGCAAGATTCCACTGCGTTTTAGCGGTGGCTATCCCCAATGAAGAAACGCGCATCTATGAGGGCACATGTGAGGGCTATATTACCGAAAAACCTGTGGGAGAAAATGGCTTTGGTTACGATCCCATTTTCTATATCCTTGATCGAGAACAAACAATGGCGCAATTATCAAGCGACGAAAAAAACAAAATCAGTCACCGGGCAAATGCAATGAAAAAGCTAAGTGAAAATTGGAAAATATTTTTTTAACATAAGGGAGTGCAATATGAAGGTTCTTATCGTTAGTGATAGTCATGGTTTAACTAAAGATCTTATAGAGTTGAAGAAAAAATATCGGACGGAAGTTGAAACCATGATTCATTGTGGTGATTCCGCACTTGATGCGGATTCAGAAGCTATGTCGTCCTATATTGCCGTTCGTGGAAATTGTGATTCTGATTCGAACTATGCAAATGAACAGCTTGTTTCTATTAAAAGTAACGGACTGGCGCTTTATGTGACCCATGGGCATTTATATAATGTGAAAATGTCTCTCATGAATCTGCGCTACCGTGCAGAAGAAGTAGGTGCTAATGTGGTTTGCTTTGGTCATTCCCATATTGCTGGTGCAGAATTGATAGATAATATACTGTTTATTAATCCTGGCAGTACCATTCTACCAAAGCTAAGAAAAGAAAAAACATATGCGATTTTGGAAGTTGACGAAGCAAAAAATTGTGTTGTAAAATTTTTTAGTATAGACGGTAAAGAGTTAAATGAGTTAAGGGTAGAATATAAAATAGGTTAGAGAAAAAGTCTCTAACCTATTTCTAAAAAGTATTGACACTATATTTTAGATAGTATATATTAATATTTGTCGCTGGCTCTAAAGTTGAATTTCAGGGCGGTGAATGCGGGTGTAGTTTAATGGTAAAACTTCAGCCTTCCAAGCTGATGTCGTGGGTTCGATTCCCATCACCCGCTCCATTAAAATCTATAATTATAATAATGTCCCAGTAGCTCAGCCGGATAGAGCATACGCCTTCTAAGCGTACGGTCGGGAGTTCGAATCTCTCCTGGGACGCTATTTAAAAGACTGAAGAAGATTTCTTCAGTCTTTTATTTTTTTCGGATCTCACTTGTGTATATTATCCCGTAATTATTTTCTGATTGTCTAGAGTGAGATTGCTGTGTATTTTTTTTACTTTCTAAAAACATTGTCAAATCAAAGTTGGAAACGCATTCAGTTGGTTTGCTTTATCGAAATAATCTAATAATTATAAAAAAGGAGGTTGACTCCAATGAAATTACGGAGTAAGATAATTCTCAAATAAAGAAAACGTTGAAGAGGAAAAGTAATCTCAGTTTTGGTATCTACAGAGAGCCGGTGGTGCTGCAAACCGGTGGTACCCCTGATGGTGAACTCACCTCTGAGTGTCAATCTGAACGATAGTTTCCATTAGGATTGACCGAGTGTTTTAAATCACTCGTTACAAAAAAAGAGCGGAGCAATGTGGGATTATGATCATTGTCGCTCATGAGGTGCTGCTCCGAAAGGAGTATCACGAATTTAGGGTGGTATCGTGGAGAGCTAAAACCTTTTCACCCCTTTGCTTTTGGGCTTATATGGGGTGGAAAGGTTTTTTTGTATTTAAGCTTAGAAATTAGGAAACATTAGGAAAGTCGAAATTTTAAGAAACAGGAGGCTTTTATATATGGGCACAAATGTAAAAGCGGAAGCAAAAACAATCCCTCAGAAAATGAATGGTGGAAGAATGTTAGTCGAGGCTTTAAAGGCTGAGGGAGTTGAAGTCATTTTTGGTTATCCTGGTGGAGCAGTATTACCAATCTATGATGAAATTTATGATTCTGGAATCCACCACGTCTTAACTAGACATGAGCAAGGAGCAATCCATGCTGCTGAAGGATATGCTAGAGTTTCCGGCAAGCCGGGTGTTTGTATAGCAACATCAGGCCCGGGAGCAACGAATATCGTTACGGGATTGGCAGATGCAATGATGGATTCCTTACCATTAGTAGTCTTCACAGGTCAAGTAGGAACGGGAGTCATTGGTTCTGATGCTTTCCAAGAAGCTGATGTGATCGGAATAACAATGCCGGTTACTAAATATAGCTACCAAGTTCGTACAACAGACGAATTACCAAAGGTTATTAAAGAAGCATTCCATATTGCTAATACAGGTCGTAAAGGACCGGTATTAATAGACATTCCTAAAGATGTAGCAATTGCATCTGACATGTTTAATTACGATGAAATCGAAGTTAATATTCCAAGCTATCAACCAAACTACACTCCGAATCATCTGCAAATCAGAAAGGTAGTAGAAGCTGTAAGTTCAGCAAAGAAACCGGTTATACTAGCTGGTGCAGGCATTCTTCATGCTAATGCACATGAAGAGTTAAGAACCTACGCTGAACAACAGAGTTTACCTGTAGTTAATACACTTTTAGGTTTAGGATCGATGCCCGGAAGTCATGAATTGTTTTTAGGAATGGGCGGCATGCATGGTACTTATACAGCCAATATGGCATTGTACGAATGTGACCTGCTCATTAATATAGGTGCTCGCTTCGATGACCGTATAACAGGAAATTTGGCACATTTTGCACCAAATGCTAAAGTCGTTCATATCGATATTGACCCTGCAGAGATAGGAAAAAATGTGCCAACACAAATCCCTGTAGTTGCTGATGCGAAGGAAGCATTACAAGCATTAATTGCTGAAGATGGAGCAAAAGGAGATTTCTCAATCTGGCTTAAAAAGCTTAGAAATTGGAAAGAGGAATATCCGCTTGTCTATAAAAAAGAAGTAAATGTTTTAAAACCACAACGCTTAATCGAGCTTGTCCATGAATTAACAGCTGGAAATGCGATTGTTACGACAGATGTAGGTCAACATCAAATGTGGTCAGCACAGTATTACTCATTTGAAAAACCTAATAAATGGGTTACATCTGGTGGCTTAGGTACAATGGGCTTTGGTTTCCCAGCAGCGATTGGGGCTCAACTAGCCTGCCCTAATGAAACGGTTGTATGCGTCGTTGGTGACGCTGGTTTTCAAATGACGCTGCAAGAATTGTCAGTTATTAAAGAAAAAAATCTACCAATCAAAGTTGTAATTGTGAATAATAAGGCTTTAGGTATGGTTCGTCAATGGCAAGAGCTTTTCTATGAAGAACGCTATTCACAGTCTTTAGTACCTGATCAACCTGACTTTGTAAAATTGGCAGAAGCCTATGAAGTTAAAGGTTTGAGAGCGACTAATGAAGAGGAAGCAAAAGCAGTTTTAGAAGAAGCATTTGAACATAATGGACCAGTTCTAATAGATTTCCGCGTTGCACCAATGGAAAAGGTATATCCAATGATTGCACCTGGAAAGGGAATTCATGAAATGGTAGGAGTGAAACAATGAAAAGAATAGTAACAGCAACGGTAAATAACCATCCAGGGGTTTTAAATCGTATTACAGGTTTATTTACAAGAAGAGATTACAATATCGAAAGCATTACTGTTGGAGTAACTGAAAATCCATCTATTTCTAGAATGACATTTGTTGTAAATGTAGATGATGAAACAAAAACTGAGCAACTCACAAAGCAGTTGAATAAGCAAATCGATGTCATTAAGGTTCAGGATATTTCTGATCTACCTAAAATTGAAAGAGAGCTTGCCTTAATTAAAGTCGTTAGCAACCCCCAAACTCGGAGCGAACTAGCGGGTATTATTGACCCGTTTAGAGCAAGCATCGTTGATGTAAGCCGTGATTCTTTAGTTGTTCAAGTCACAGGGGACAGTCAAAAGATTGAGGCGTTAATCGAGCTTATTCGACCTTATGGAATTAAAGAAATTGCCAGAACTGGTACGACCGCTTTTACTCGTGGTTCAAAAAAGGGCAGTGGTCAAGAGAAAAGCCAAGGAACATATGCAAACTAAGGTATTTATTTAAAAAATTAAAATAAATCAAAAATAATTTTTCGAAAATTAAGGAGAGATATTAAATGGCAAAGGTATATTATAACGGAGACGCAAACGAAGCAGTATTAAATGGGAAAAAGGTTGCAATCATTGGCTATGGCTCACAAGGTCATGCACATGCTCTTAACTTAAAAGAAAGCGGCGTTGATGTGGTAGTTGGTATCCGCCCTGGAAAATCAGCTGAACAAGCAAAAGCTGACGGACATACAGTATTAACAGTTAAGGATGCAGCTGTAGCAGCTGACATCATTATGATTCTTCTACCAGATGAGCATCAACCAAAAGTATATAATGAAGAAATTAAACAAGGTTTAGCCGCAGGTAAATCATTAGTATTTGCACACGGTTTTAACATTCATTTTGGTCAAATCGCACCACCACAAGATGTTAATGTATTCCTTGTAGCACCAAAAGGACCAGGACATCTAGTTCGCCGTACTTACACTGAAGGTGCAGGAGTACCAGCATTATTTGCAATCTATCAAGATGCAACTGGTGATGCAAGAGACCTTGCTTTAGCTTATGCAAAACAAATCGGTGCAGCTCGCGCTGGCGTTCTTGAAACTACATTTAAAGAAGAAACTGAAACTGACCTATTCGGTGAGCAAGCGGTTCTTTGCGGTGGTACTACAGCATTAGTAAAAGCTGGTTTCGAAACATTAGTTGAAGCTGGTTACCAGCCAGAAGTTGCTTATTTTGAGTGTTTGCATGAATTAAAATTAATCGTTGACTTAATGTATGAAGGCGGTCTTGCTAATATGCGCTACTCAATCTCTGATACAGCAGAATGGGGCGACTTCGTATCAGGTCCACGCGTAATTGATGCAAGCGTAAAAGCTCGTATGAAAGATGTATTAACAGATATTCAAAAAGGTAGATTTGCAAAAGGCTGGATCTTAGAAAACCAATTAGGTCGTCCAGAATATAATGCAATCAAGAGAGCTGAAAATGAGCATTTAATTGAACAAGTTGGAGCAGAGCTTCGTGAAATGATGCCGTTCGTAAAACCAAGAAAACCAAGGGAAGTGGTCACTAGTGCGAAAAATTAATATTTTTGATACTACTCTTCGTGATGGTGAGCAATCTGCAGGGATTAACCTAAATCATTCCGAAAAAATGGAAGTTGCACGTCAGCTTGAACGTTTAGGAGTAGATATAATAGAAGCCGGGTTTCCGGCTTCTTCAAAAGGTGATTTCCGTGCGGTTAAGGAAATTGCCGATACAATAAGAAATTGTTCCGTGACTGGCCTATCCCGTTCTAATATGAAAGATATTGATATTTCATGGGATGCACTAAAAGGCGGAGCAGAGCCAAGGCTCCATCTATTTATTGCAACCTCACCTATCCATATGCAATATAAGTTGAAAATGACACCAGAACAAGTTCTCGCAACGGCTGTTGATTCTGTGAAGTATGCAGCCCAAAAATTCCCGATTATCCAATTCTCGGCAGAGGATGCCACACGCAGTGATTTACCATTCTTAGCACAGGTTGTCAAAGCGGTAATTGATGCAGGTGCAACAGTCGTTAATATTCCTGACACAGTAGGCTATACCACTCCAAAAGAATACGGACAAATTTTCACATACTTAAAAGAAAATGTTCCTAATATCGGAAAAGCGATTCTTTCGACACACTGCCATGACGATTTAGGCATGGCTGTCGCTAATTCATTATCTGCGATTGAGCATGGTGCAGGTCAAGTAGAATGTACAATCAACGGGATCGGTGAAAGAGCAGGGAATGCTGCTTTAGAAGAAATCGGTGTTGCCCTTCATATCCGTAATGATTTCTATCAAGCTAAAACCGGTCTAAATTTACAACAAATCAAGAAGACAAGTACACTTGTAAGTAAATTGACAGGCGTTATCGTTCCTCCTAATAAAGCTGTTATTGGTAAGAATGCATTTGCACACGAATCAGGTATTCACCAAGATGGTGTTTTAAAAGAAAAATCAACATACGAAATTATTTCACCTGAGCTTGTTGGTGTTGCTTCAAATGACATGGTTCTTGGAAAGCATTCTGGACGCCATGCCTTCCGTAATCGTATGGAAGAGTTAGGCTATACTCTATCAACAGATGAAATTAATAATTTATTTGTTGCTTTTAAAGAATTAGCTGATAAAAAGAAAGAAATCACAGATGATGATTTACTATCACTTCTATTTGAAGAAAAACTAGGCAGTTCCGTGAAATTCTACGGGTTAAAAACACTTCAAGTTCATTATGTTACACATCAAGTAACAACAGCAACAATCTCTATGACAACTCCGGAAAATGAAGAAGTACATGAAGCATGTACAGGTTCTGGTAGTGTTGAAGCGATCTACAATACTTTAGAAAGAATTATTGGTTCTAAGGTGCATTTAGAAGATTATCGAATTCAAGCTAATACAGGCGGTAGAGATGCACTTGCTGAAGTATTTGTTAAAATCAACTTCCAAGATATGACTTCAAGTGGCAGAGGTTCGGCTCAAGACGTATTAGAGGCTTCTGCGAAAGCTTATATCAATGCTGTTAATCGTATTCTATTACAGCAGCAATATCGTGAAGAGATGCAAAATGTGTTGAAATAATAGTTTGGGGGGATGTAATTGGAAGAAATAAATCCCCCCTGCCTAAATGTTGAAAGGAGGAGACCCATTGGAAAAGAAGATAGCTGTATTACCTGGAGATGGGATCGGAAAAGAAATTGTAGCAGGTGCAATTGAGGTGTTAAAAGCAGTTGCAGAGGAGTATAATCACCGATTTGTATTTGAATATGGAAGACTTGGTGGCGAAGCAATAGATGTAGACGGGACTCCACTGCCTCAAGCAACAGTCGACCTTTGTAAAAATAGTGATGCAATCCTTCTTGGTGCTGTTGGTGGACCTAAATGGGATCAAAATATACCAGCGCTTCGACCGGAGGCTGGATTACTCGCTATTCGTAAGGAGCTTGAACTTTTTGCGAACCTAAGACCGGTTCAAGCTATTTCAAGCCTTACTGATGCATCAACCTTGAAAAAAGAAGTAATCGACGGTGTCGATTTAATGATAGTTAGAGAATTAACAGGTGGAATCTATTTCGGATCTCCAAGGGAGCGCCGAGAGGAAAATGGTCAAAAAATGGTCGTCGATACGCTTTCCTATACAAATGATGAAATTGAAAGAATCATCCGCAAAGCTTTTGAATTAGCGATGATCCGTAATAAAAAAGTAACTTCCGTTGATAAAGCCAATGTTCTTGAATCAAGCCGAGTATGGCGTGAAATTGCGAATGAAGTTGCCAAAGACTTCCCGGAAGTAGAATTAGAGCATATGCTTGTTGATAATGCGGCAATGCAATTAATTAGAGCTCCTAAGCAATTCGACGTTATGGTTACTGAAAACATGTTTGGAGATATTTTGAGTGATGAGGCATCGATGTTAACAGGTTCACTTGGAATGTTATCTTCGGCAAGTCTTTCTGCAAACGGACCTGGCCTTTATGAACCAGCACATGGTTCTGCACCGGATATCGCTGGTCAGAATAAAGCCAATCCATTAGCAACGATTCTATCAACGGCAATGATGCTAAAGTACTCTTTTAATCTAGTAGAAGAAGCAACTGTAATCGAAGAAGCCGTTAACAGAGTATTGGAAAAAGGCTATAGAACAGCGGATATTTCTGAAAAGAATGCAAAGCTAACTGCAACTACCGAAATGGTTGAACAGGTTATTAATGAAATAAAAGAAATTAGTAAAGCAAAACCGATGTCAGCCAAAGCTTAAGGGCGGACATCTCCTTTACTATATGAGGAGGAAATGAAATGGGGACGCCAAAAACGATCATTGAAAAAGTTTGGGAAAAACACGAAGTCGTATCAGAACAAGGAAAGCCCTCATTATTATATATTGATTTGCACTTAGTCCATGAGGTAACATCTCCACAGGCATTTGAAGGCCTTCGTCTAAAAAACCGCAAGCTAAGACGCCCAGACCTAACGTTTGCAACAATGGACCATAATGTGCCAACAGAAAATAAATTCAACATTACTGATGAAATTGCCAAAAAACAAATTGATACACTAAGTGAAAACTGTAAAGCATTTGGTGTTGAAATAGCTGATTTAAACAGTCCTGATCAAGGAATTGTTCATGTCATTGGACCAGAGCTTGGCTTAACACAGCCAGGAAAAACAATCGTATGTGGCGATAGTCATACAGCTACACATGGTGCTTTTGGGGCTCTTGCATTTGGTATTGGTACTAGTGAAGTAGAACATGTTATGGCTACACAATCTCTATGGCAAGTAAGACCAAAGACATTAAAAGTAGAAGTGACAGGGAAGCTATTACCTGGCGTGACAGCCAAAGACGTGATCTTAGCGTTTATTGCTAAATACGGTATAAACTTCGGCACAGGCCATATTATCGAATATACTGGCGATGTAATCCGCAATATGACGATGGAAGAAAGAATGACAGTATGTAATATGTCAATTGAGGCGGGTGCGAAAGCCGGTTTAATCAGCCCAGATGAAACAACGATTGAATATGTAAGAGGCAGAAGATACTCTCCACAAGGCGAAGAGTTTGAACAGGCTGCTAAAGGATGGTTAGCTCTAGCAACTGATGAAGGTGCGACTTATGACAACGAAGTTACGATGAAGGGGGAGGACATTGAACCGCAAGTAACATGGGGAACAAATCCTTCCATGGGCATTCCAGTAAATACACCTGTTCCTTCTCCGGACGATTTCGAAAATGAGTCAGATCAAAAAGCGGTGCGTCAAGCACTAGAATATATGGGGCTTAAGCCAGGAGTTCCGATGACTGAAGTTCCTATTCAACACGTCTTTATTGGTTCTTGTACGAATTCTCGTCTTAGTGATTTACGTGCGGCAGCCAACGTTGTGAAAGAACATAAAGTGGCCGAAGGTGTACGAGCATTAGTTGTACCTGGATCCCAGAAAATAAAACTAGAAGCAGAAAAAGAAGGTTTAGATAAAATTTTCATTGAAGCCGGTTTCGAGTGGCGCGAAGCGGGATGCAGTATGTGTTTAGGGATGAATCCTGATATTGTTCCTGGAAAGGAACGCTGTGCTTCAACATCAAATCGAAATTTCGAAGGTCGTCAAGGTAAAGGTTCAAGAACACATCTTGTAAGCCCGGAAATGGCTGCAGCCGCTGCTATTGCGGGACATTTTGTAGATGTTCGTATTTTCATGAAAGAAGCCGTTAAATAATTCGGAGGGAGGATTTCTAGATATGGAACCAATTGTAATTCACACAGGAAAAGTTGCAGGTCTTGACCGCGTAAATGTAGATACAGACCAAATTATCCCGAAGCAGTTTTTAAAACGTATTGAAAGAACGGGATTCGGGAAATTTTTATTCAATGACTGGCGTTATAATAACGATGGAACAGAAAATGAAAGCTTTGAATTAAACCGTCCGGAAAATAAAGGGGCTTCCATTCTTGTTGCGGGTCAAAATTTTGGCTGTGGTTCTTCAAGAGAGCATGCACCATGGGCCTTGAATGATTATGGTTTTCAAGTTGTCATTGCACCTTCGTTTGCGGACATTTTTTACAATAACTGTTTGAAAAACGGAATGTTACCTGTTCGCTTAGAAGAGCCCATCGTGAAGGATTTATTAGGTAAATCTAACGCTGCTGATTTTGAACTAACAGTAGACCTTGAAAATCAAGTTATTATTGACGGGGATCACAAATACAAATTTGATATTGACCCTTATTGGAAGGAAATGCTTATGAATGGCTGGGATGAAATCGACGTAACATTTAAATATGATGAAGCGATTGCTTCTTATGAAGCTAAATAAGTAAATATCGAAGAAAAAGGGGACTGATCATAATGGTCAGTCTCTTGTATTTAATCGAAGAACTTGCTAAACTAATGAACATTACAATTCCCAAGTAGTGGGGCGAAAATATGAAGAAAAAGAAACAAAGCAATAACAGCAAGATTATCCCCTTTCCGAATTTGGAGGATCGCCTTCTAAATAACGGCATGGAAGCTTTGAAGGAAAAAAAGTATAAAGATGCATTACAATTTTTCTACCAATTTACAGCCTTCAATCAAAGCTATCCCGAGGTTCAGATTGGGATTGTTGTTTGTCTATTGGAACTTGGATTATATGAAGATGCGAAGGAAAAATGCGAGCGCCTATTACAAGAGGATATTGGCGATTATTTTAATGTTATGCAAATTTACATCACAATTTTAATCCAATTAAGTGAATACGATCAGGTTGTAACCCTATTAGAAGCGCTATTTGAAGAAGAAAAGGTCCCGCCAGAACACGCTGGAGAGCTTTTTCATTTACTGGAATTTTCAAGAAAAGGTAGCGACCACCTATATGGACCTAGTAGTCAAATTGAATCCTCTGTAAATATCCAGGCTCTTGGGCATATTCTTGAAAGTGGAAATATTTCTGAACAGCTTCAAGCTATTCAAAATTTAAGGAAAGAAACTACCCTTTCAGAAATTACCGAACTTCTAAAAAATTTATTAGGAAATCGAAACACGCATCCTGTCGTTCAGTCCATGGTTCTTCAGTTAATGATTGAAAAAGAAATCCATGAGAGTGTTATTGTTCAAAAATTTGATTGGACTATGAAACTGGATCTTGATGAAGTAGTAGAAGTTTATGAGCAACCCTTTACAATTCAAGTCTTAAATAAATTGGAGGATATCTTAATTCACGAAAATCCGACATTATTTGAGGCGGTAAAAGAGCTCTGGGAAAGGTTTTTATTTGTCCTATTTCCGTTTCAGCCTGAACCTTTAGATGTGATGATCTGGGCGGGAGCCTTGCATAAATTCGGATATCAATTGTTTGGAATCACCGTTGCAGACGAGGAAATAGAAGATATCTATCAGAATGAAATAGATAGGATTGACCAGGCTTGTCAGCAAATTTTTGAGGTAGAAAAACTATCAATGATAGGCCATTGATCGATATTTCAAAAAAAAGAATAAACACAATTATTGTAAGTTATCTTTTCTATGTGTATAATGTAATGGTTGTAATAGTGTCTTTTTTTTATACATAATTAAATGTGAACTATATATGTTGGAGGGAAATATAAATGTCTACAAAATGGGAAAAGTTAGAAGGAAATCAAGGCGTCTTAACAATAGAAGTTGGCGCTGAAACAGTAAGCCAAGCTTTAGACACAGCGTTCAAAAAGGTAGTAAATAAGGTAAATGTACCAGGATTCCGTAAAGGAAAAGTACCACGCAAAATGTTCGAACAACGTTTTGGTGTAGAATCACTTTACCAAGATGCTTTAGATGTAATGCTTCCAGAAGCATACGGCAAAGCTGTAGAGGAAACTGGAATTGAACCTGTTGATTATCCGGAAATCGATGTGCAACAAATGGAAAAAGGAAAATCAATGATTTTTACAGCGACAGTAACGGTTAAGCCAGAAGTACAACTAGGCGAATACAAAGGTCTTGAAGTGGAAGAACAAGACACAACTGTTACAGCTGAAGATGTTGATGCAGAATTAAAAAGTCTTCAAGAAAAAAATGCTGAATTAGTTGTTAAAGAAGAAGGCGAAGTTGTAAACGGCGATACTGTTGTGATCGACTTTGAAGGCTTTGTTGACGGTGAAGCATTTGATGGCGGCCAAGCAAATAACTATAGCTTAAGTATTGGTTCTGGACAATTTATTCCAGGTTTTGAAGATCAAATCGTTGGTATGAAAGCTGGTGAAGAGAAAGACGTAAATGTTTCATTCCCAGAAGAATACCATGCACCTGAATTGGCAGGAAAGTCGGCAGTATTTAAAGTAAACTTACATGAAATTAAATATAAAGAGCTTCCTGAATTAGACGATGAGTTTGCAAAAGATGTTGATGATGAAGTTGAAACTTTAGATCAGTTAAAAGAAAAACTTAAAGAAAAACTTCAAGGTGATAAAGAACATCAAGCAAAACACGCAAAAGAAGATGCAGTAATTGGCAAAGCAGTTGAAAATGCAACTATTGACATTCCAGAAGCTATGATTAAGTCAGAAACTGACCGTATTATGAAAGAATTCGAACAACGTTTACAAATGCAAGGCTTAAATCTTGAGTTATACTTCCAAATCTCAGGTCAAGATGAAAATGCTCTTCATGAGCAAATGAAAACGGATGCTGCAGGCCGTGTGAAAACGAACTTAGTATTAGAAGCAATCGTTGCTGCAGAAAATATTGAAGTTACTGACGCAGATATCGAAGCTGAATATGAGAACATTGGAAAGATGTATAACATGCCAGCAGAAGAAGTTAAGAAAATGGTAGGCAGCAATAATTACGTTGCAGAAGATTTAAAAATGAAAAAAGCAATCGATTTCCTTGTCGAGAATAGCAAAGTTAGTGCATAATAAATAGAAAAGCGGAAGCGCCTGTTTAGCGACGTATAAACTGGAGCGCATCGACTGAGATAAAGGAAACACGAAGAACGAAGTGATTCGATGTTGACTTATCGTAGGGAGATGGGTGAAGTTTACGAGTCGCTAGGCGCTGGAGCTGGACAAAAAGATAAAACAAGGCGCGAGATGTTCGTGCCTTGTTTTACACTATTCATACCAATCAGTTTAATTGGTTATAATAATTTGAGAACGTAAAGGAAGGGGGAAAGTAAACGTCAGTTATTGGTCAGTTTTTTAGAAAGATACATATACATTAGAAAGACAATACATATTTTTCTGAGGTATTTTATTACCAGTTTTGCATCAACATGTGATAAAATCTCAGTACATAATTAATTCGAAAGTGACATAAAAGTTTGACAACTTAGACTGATCGGTTATGAGATAAAGTAAGGGGTGAGTATATGTTTAAATTTAATGATGAAAAAGGGCAATTGAAATGCTCTTTCTGTGGAAAAACGCAGGACCAGGTTCGAAAGCTCGTGGCTGGCCCGGGTGTATATATATGCGATGAGTGTATTGAATTATGTACAGAGATTGTTGAGGAAGAGCTTGGAACAGAAGAAGAAGTTGAATTTAAAGATGTGCCAAAGCCAAAAGAAATTCGTGAAATCCTTAATGATTACGTTATCGGCCAAGAAGCCGCTAAAAAGTCATTATCTGTAGCTGTGTATAATCATTACAAGCGTATAAACTCAAATAGTAAAATAGATGATGTTGAACTTTCTAAAAGTAATATCGTTATGATTGGTCCAACCGGTAGCGGTAAAACATTACTAGCTCAAACATTGGCTAGAATCTTAAATGTACCATTTGCGATTGCAGATGCTACATCTTTAACGGAAGCCGGTTATGTAGGTGAAGATGTTGAAAATATTTTGCTTAAATTAATTCAAGCAGC
Organism: Caryophanales bacterium; assembly: GCA_012840465.1. GTDB lineage: Bacteria > Bacillota > Bacilli > Bacillales > Bacillaceae_J > Schinkia. The sequence goes on along the minus strand of DULJ01000056.1, from coordinate 58,145 downwards.
CGATTATGATGTTGAAAAAGCTGAAAAAGGCATCATTTATATTGATGAAATTGATAAAGTAGCCCGCAAATCAGAAAATCCATCGATTACCCGCGATGTTTCTGGTGAAGGGGTACAGCAAGCGCTTTTAAAAATATTAGAAGGCACCGTTGCAAGCGTTCCTCCCCAAGGTGGACGCAAACATCCGCATCAAGAATTTATTCAAATTGATACAACGAATATTTTATTTATTTGCGGTGGCGCTTTTGACGGTATCGAGTCTATTATTAAAAGACGTCTTGGCAAAAAGGTCATTGGTTTTGGAACTGATGCGAAACAAGAAGACATTCCGCAAAAGGACCTTTTAACAAAGGTATTACCTGAAGACTTGCTTCGCTTTGGCTTAATTCCAGAATTTATCGGTCGTTTGCCTGTAATTGCGACATTAGAGCAATTAGATGAGGATGCATTGGTTGAGATTCTGACAAAGCCTAAAAATGCATTGATTAAGCAATATCAAAAAATGCTTGAGTTAGATAATGTCGAGCTGGAATTTGAAAATGAGGCATTAATGGAAATTGCGAAGCGTGCCATTGAAAGAAAAACAGGAGCACGCGGACTACGCTCCATTATCGAAGGAATCATGCTTGACGTGATGTACGATCTTCCATCAAGAGATGATATCGATAAATGTACAATAACGGCTGCAACCGTTCGTGAAGAGGAAGGCGCACGTCTTTATCTGACAAATGGCAAGATTGTTGAATTTGAAAATAAACAAGAAACACCACGTGAAACTGCATAATGAATGAAGAATGTGAAGAGGTTGTCTAAATAAGACAGCCTCTTTTTTTAGTACACTTTCAACAAAAAGTTGTTTATTGTACCCATTGCCCGGAAATACTAGCAATTAAGTATCTATACAAAATACATATTACATCATGTGCAGGAGGTAAAAAATGAATTGGACATCAATTGCATTGTTCGTTCAACTTTTCTTTGGGATCATAATCGGACTATACTTCTGGAACCTCTTACGTAATCAAAGGACCCAAAAAGTTTCAATTGATAGAGAATCGAAAAAGGAAATGGAAGAGCTTCAGAAAATGCGCTCAATCTCACTATCTGAACCGCTTGCAGAAAAAGTAAGACCGACATCGTTTAAAGATATAATCGGGCAGGAAGATGGTATTAGGGCATTACGTGCAGCGATATGCGGTCCGAATCCGCAGCATGTCATTATTTATGGTCCCCCGGGGATCGGGAAGACAGCAGCAGCACGATTAGTGTTAGAAGAAGCCAAAAAACAAAAACTAACACCATTTAATTCAGATGCCGTCTTTATTGAATTAGATGCCACGACTGCACGTTTTGATGAAAGAGGAATTGCCGACCCCCTTATCGGTTCTGTTCATGACCCGATTTATCAAGGGGCTGGTGCGATGGGGCAGGCGGGTATTCCACAGCCCAAACAAGGGGCGGTTACGAACGCGCATGGCGGCATATTATTTATTGATGAAATCGGTGAGCTTCACCCGATTCAGATGAACAAACTCTTAAAGGTACTTGAGGATCGCAAGGTCTTTTTAGAAAGCGCTTATTATAGTGCGGAAAATCCACAAATACCAGTCCATATCCATGATATTTTTAAAAATGGATTGCCAGCAGACTTTAGAATGATTGGTGCAACAACTAGAACACCGGAGGAAATTCCACCGGCCATTCGCTCAAGATGCATGGAAGTATTTTTCCGTGAACTGGACCCTGAAGAAATTGCAAAGGTCGCAAAAAATGCAGCCAATAAAATAAAAATGGAAGTATCGGATACTGGCATTGAAATCGTTTCAAGGTATACAAAAAATGGTCGGGAAGCTGTCAATTTAATGCAAATTGCCGCAGGTCTTTCCATTTTTGAAAATAAAAAGGATATTTCTGAAAGGGAAATCGAATGGGTCGTTCATTCAAGCCAGTTGTCCCCACGCTATGAAAAGAAAATTCATGAGGAGCCTAAAGTGGGGCTCGTGAATGGTCTCGCTGTTTTCGGACCTAATATGGGGGCTTTACTTGAAATTGAAGTATCCGTCATTCCCGCCCTAGATAAGGGGTCCATCAATATAACGGGAATTGTCGAGGAAGAAAGTATCGGAAATCAAGGAAAATCGATTCGACGTAAGAGCATGGCGAAGGGATCGATTGAAAATGTCGTGACCGTATTACGTTCTATGGGTGTTAAGCAATCGGATTATGATATTCATGTGAATTTCCCAGGGGGCGTACCTGTTGATGGCCCATCTGCAGGAGTGGCGATGGCAACAGCGATTTTTTCTGCGATACATAAGCTAACGGTTGATAACACTGTAGCTTTTACCGGTGAAATTAGTGTCCATGGAAATGTGAAACCGGTTGGCGGTGTTGTGGCGAAGGCAAGGGCTGCTCAAAAAGCTGGGGCCAAAAAAGTATTTATTCCGAAAGAAAATTATCAAACCATTCTAGATGAAATTGCGGGAATAGAAGTTATCCCTGTTGTCCATTTGAACGAAGTATTTTCAAAGGTATTTCCGCATTTCTATGAAGGGGAACAAGAGCTATGTAACGATGCAATTCCTGCATCAAGCATAGAGCTTAATCCACCACCAGCATCAGTATAGAACCAAAAAAGGGGTTGCCAAAAGGTGTCGTTATGATTGACCCTTTTATGGCACCCCCGTGACATTTTTGTACTATATAAAATATAAGCTTTTATGGATTATAGTATAAGAAAATAGGGCCTTTAGGTCATCCCATTGGGACATCGATATTTGCCAACGGGGGCAAATATCGTGTTTTTCTAATGTGATTTTACTTATAATCACTAATATATCAATAGACAAGAGTTGTTTAAATAAGATAGAATTGTACAAAGGCATAACTTTATTCAGTAAAATGGGCGCAAATATGCCAGGGCGCATTTGATATATGGAGGTAACTTAGGATATGACGAATAATAAAGAGATGATCGTCCCCCTCCTTCCGTTGCGTGGTTTACTTGTATATCCAACGATGGTACTTCATTTGGATGTCGGACGAGAAAAGTCAGTACAGGCACTTGAAAAGGCTATGGTAGATGAACATTTAATTTGTCTTGCCACACAAAAAGAAGTAGGTATTAATGACCCGTCGGAGGAAGATATTTTTGAAGTGGGAACCCTTTCAAAAGTAAAACAAATGCTGAAGCTTCCGAACGGAACGATTCGCGTACTTGTTGAAGGAATAAGCAGAGCAAGAATTTTACAGTATATCAATGATGAAGATACATTTTTAGTACAGATTGAACAAATCGTAGAGTCCGAGGAAGCTAATTCAGAAGAACGCGCTTTAATGAGGACTTTACTTAGCCAATTCGAACAATACATAAAGCTTTCAAAAAAAATAACTGCTGAAACATACGCATCTGTTGTTGATATAGAAGGACCGGGGAGAATGGCGGACATTATTGCCTCCCATTTATCTTTGAAAATAAAGGAAAAACAAGAGGTTTTAGAGACTTTAGATGTAAAAGAACGTCTCGAAAAAATGATAGTTTTAATAAACAATGAAAAAGAAATTTTGAATTTAGAAAAGAAAATCGGACAGCGTGTGAAACGTTCCATTGAACGTACCCAAAAGGAATATTATCTTCGTGAACAAATGAAGGCAATTCAGAAGGAATTAGGGGATAAAGAAGGAAAAACAGGCGAAGTTGAAACGTTTAGGGATAAAATTGAACAAGCACAAATGCCTGAGCGGGTAAAAGAAACTGCCTTAAAAGAAGTGGACCGGTTTGAAAAAGTACCGGCAAGCTCAGCGGAAAGCTCAGTTATCCGCAATTATATTGATTGGTTGTTGGTACTTCCATGGCATAAGGAAACGACCGATAATCTGGATATTAAAAATGCCGAAACAGTATTGGATGCAGATCATTACGGTCTTGAGAAGGTTAAGGAACGTGTATTAGAATACTTAGCCGTTCAAAAGCTAACCCAATCATTAAAAGGTCCAATTCTATGTCTTGTAGGTCCCCCGGGGGTAGGTAAAACATCATTAGCGCGGTCTATTGCAAAAGCATTAGAAAGAAATTTCGTCAGAGTATCACTTGGTGGTGTGCGGGATGAAGCGGAAATACGTGGTCACCGTAGAACCTATGTAGGAGCGATGCCGGGAAGGATTATTCAAGGCATGAAAAAAGCTGGAACAATCAATCCATTGTTCCTTCTTGATGAAATTGATAAAATGTCAAGCGATTTTCGCGGTGACCCGTCTTCAGCAATGCTGGAGGTATTGGATCCGGAGCAAAACGCCAACTTTAGTGATCACTATATTGAAGAAACATATGATCTATCAAAGGTTATGTTCATTGCGACAGCGAATAGCATCGCCACAATCCCAAGTCCATTATTAGACCGAATGGAACTAATCTCGATTGCCGGCTATACGGAGGTTGAAAAACTACATATTGCCAAGGATCACCTCCTACCAAAACAAGTAAAAGCCCATGGACTTGAAAAAGGTAAATTACAAATCCGTGATGAAGCTTTATTAAAGGTTATTCGTACATATACAAGGGAGGCCGGCGTTCGAAGCCTGGAACGCCAAATTGCCAATCTATGTAGAAAAGCAGCTAAAATTATCGTAACGGAAGACCGAAAAAGAATTATTATTACTGAAAAAAACCTTGAAGAATTTCTTGGGAAACCACGTTTCCGCTTTGGACAGGCAGAAATTCAAGATCAGGTCGGAGCTGCAACTGGCTTAGCTTATACAACAGCTGGCGGCGATACCTTAGCAATTGAAGTATCTGTCGTTCCCGGAAAAGGGAAATTAACCTTAACCGGAAAGCTTGGCGAAGTCATGAAGGAATCTGCCCAGGCAGCATTCAGTTATATTCGCTCAAGAGCAAAGGAATTAAATATTGATCCTGAGTTCCATGAAAGGAACGATATTCATATTCACGTACCAGAGGGGGCCATTCCTAAGGATGGTCCGTCTGCCGGCATAACGATGGCAACGGCGCTCGTATCGGCATTAACAGGTCGTGCTGTTCGTAAAGAGGTCGGCATGACCGGAGAAATTACCCTTAGAGGTCGAGTACTTCCAATTGGTGGTTTAAAGGAAAAATCATTGGCTGCTCATCGCGCCGGATTAAAAACGATTATAATCCCTAAAGAAAATGAAAAAGACCTCGAAGACATCCCGGAAAGTGTAAAAGAGGATCTTACGTATATACCGGTTGAACATTTAGATGAAGTGTTAGAACACGCTTTAACAGGAGAGGGAAAATGAAAGTAACAAAAGCAGAGATTGTCATCAGTGCTGTCAAGCCTGAACAATATCCAAACGACTCATGGCCCCATTTTGCGCTCGCAGGTCGTTCGAATGTCGGAAAGTCATCATTCATTAATAAAATGCTGAACCGTAAAAATTTAGCTAGGACTTCTTCCAAACCGGGAAAAACACAAACATTAAATTTCTATAATATTAATGATATTTTTTATTTTGTTGATGTTCCTGGATATGGTTTTGCGAAGGTTTCGAAAAAAGATCGAGAAGCTTGGGGAAAAATGATTGAAACCTATCTAACCACAAGTGAAAATCTCCGCGCTGTGATTCAAATCGTGGACATCCGTCATAAACCTACGGAAGACGATAAACTAATGTATAATTTTTGCAAGCATTACGAAATGCCGGTCATTATTATCGCTACAAAGGCTGATAAAATACCGAAAGGCAAATGGGATAAGCATTTAAAAGTAATAAAAGAAACGTTGAATATTGATCCAAATGATCAAGTTGTCATTTTTTCATCTGAAACGGGAAAAGGAAAAGATGAAGCATGGTCAGTCATCCAGCAATATATGTAGAAAAACGGGACAGGGAGCGAGCGGGCTCCTTGTCCTCTTTTTTTGCAACATCTGGGCTAGAGTTGGGCCCAAGCCCCCGACCCGCGCCCTAAGCTCGCGGGTCGTTCAAAATGGTGCGATGGGCTTGATTATTCTTGATTATATTTGGTAAGATGGTTAGTAGGAGTAAAGTTATGTCGATTTTTGACTTTCATATACTGTTCATATTTTATCAAAAGTAAAATCATATTTTTATGTTATTATTTATATATTGAAATTGTTTCGACAAGAAATCACATATAGCGGAAATTTTTTGAGCAGATCAAAGACTAACAATCTGGGCGCAAATACGCCAAGGCATATTTGATTATATTAGCGGGGTGGAGTAGTAATGCATGTTCTTAAAGTCGGTTTAAATTATAAAAAGGCCCCAGTAGAGATTAGAGAAAAGCTAACATTCGATCCTTCTACTGTTCGTGAGGCCCACATCAAACTTAGGGAGCAAAAAAGCGTACTTGAAGATGTGATCATTTCCACTTGTAACCGCACTGAGATTTATGCTGTGGTAGAGCAAATTCATACCGGCCGATATTATATTATGGCGTTTTTAGCAAGTTGGTTCAACTGTGAGATTGAAGAATTTGCCCCCTATTTATCTATATATGAAAATGATGAAGCGATTGAACATCTGTTTCGAGTGACATGCGGACTAGACTCAATGGTATTAGGGGAAACTCAAATTCTAGGACAAGTCCGAGATAGCTTTTTACTTGCACAAGAAGAAAAGACTACGGGGACGATCTTTAATGAGTTGTTTAAACAAGCGATTACGCTTGCGAAAAAGGCACATAATGAAACTGAGATCGGCGAAAATGCAGTTTCAGTTAGCTACGCAGCGGTAGAGCTTGCTAAGAAGATTTTCGGAAGCCTTGAAAACAAACACGTTGTTATCGTTGGTGCCGGTAAGATGGGTGAACTGGCTGCGAAAAACCTTCACGGCAGCGGTGCAGTAAATATCACTGTTATTAATCGTACATTTGAAAAGGCAGTAGAGCTTGCTAACCGATTTAGGGGTGAGGCTCGTTCAATTGACGAATTAAGTCAAACACTTGCAGATGCTGATATATTAATCAGTTCAACAGGTTCCAAGGATTTTGTTATCACAAAACAAATGATGGCTAAGGTCGAGAAACAGCGGAAAGGTCGTCCTTTATTTATGGTCGACATTGCCGTTCCACGTGACCTTGATCCATTACTTGACGAACTTGAGAGTGTTTTCTTATATGATATCGATGATCTCCAAGGTGTAGTCGATGCCAATTTAGCTGAACGTGAGAAGGCAGCTGAGTCGATTGGTAAAATGATAGAATTACAACTGGTTGAGTTTCAAACATGGCTTAGTACTTTAGGGGTAGTTCCAATTATTTCAGCGCTACGGAAACGAGCACTTGCGATCCAAGCTGAAACTATGGACAGCATTGAAAGAAAAATGCCTAACCTTACTGAGCGTGAAAAGAGATTGTTAAATAAACATACAAAAAGCATCATCAATCAATTAATTCGAGAGCCAATTAACAGTGCAAAGGAACTTGCTGCTGAGTCAAGCGCAGAAGAATCTTTAAAGCTGTTTATGAAGATCTTTAATATTGAAGAAGATGTTCAAATGGAAATCGATGCTCAGCGAAAGCAGGAAAAAGTGGTTGTACCCATCGAACGGGAAAGGCAATGGGCATACTCAGTAAAGAATGTCTAGAGAGGATTCGACGGTATGGCTACCTTTCAATTTGGCTGGATATACGATGTAACCATCCTATTATATGCCTGTAGTGTTTTAGGCTACTTTATAGATTTTTTGCAGAACAACCGGAAGGCAAATAAAATCGCCTTCTGGTTGCTTGCTATTGTATGGGTTTTGCAATCGATGTTTTTAGTTACCCGAATGATTGAAATGGGACGTTTTCCGATATTGACGATGGCGGAAGGTCTTTATTTTTATGCCTGGGTCCTAGTTACGTTTTCACTTATTATAAACAAAGTATTTCGCGTCGATTTTATTGTCTTTTTTACAAATGTATTAGGCTTTATCATCATGGCGTTGCATCTATTCGCTCCTGTAGCTTATAAGTCCGATGTCTTAGCAATGCAGCTCATTTCTGAACTTTTAATCATCCACATCACGATCGCAATTATTTCATATGGTGCATTTTCACTATCAGCTATATTTTCCATGATGTACATGCTTCAATATCATATGATTAAGCGAAAAAAGTGGAGCCAGCGCTTGCGGCGTTTGGGTGATTTGACAAAGTTGGATCGACTTTCCTACACTCTAAATATGGGTGGGGTACCGCTTCTGTTAACATCATTAATATTAGGGTTAGTTTGGGCTTACATATCCATTGACGATTTTAAGTGGTATGATTTCAAGGTTATTGGGTCATTCAGTGTTTTAATTGCATATAGTGTTTACTTATATGTTCGTATTGCAAAAGGAATTCAAGGAAAAGCAATTGGATTATGGAATCTTGCAGCTTTTCTTATTCTATTAATTAACTTCTTTTTATTTGGAAGTTTGTCCCGTTTCCACTTTTGGTACGGTTAACATATTGATTATGATGCAGACATAGATGGAGGTTGTGTTACTTAATGAGAAAAATCATTGTAGGTTCTAGGACTAGCAAGTTAGCATTAACACAGACAAACTGGTTTATCGAGCAACTGAAAGGTTTAGGACTTCCGTTTGAATTTGAAGTTAAAAAAATCGTAACAAAAGGTGACAAAATTCTGGACGTTACTCTATCTAAGGTTGGCGGTAAAGGTCTTTTCGTTAAAGAAATTGAGCAGGCCATGCTAGATAAAGAAATTGATATGGCTGTCCATAGTATGAAAGATATGCCTGCTGTTTTACCTCCAGGCTTTACAATTGGCTGTATCCCTCTTCGTAAAGATCACCGCGATGCCTTTATTTCTAAGGGTCATGTCAAATTAAAGGATTTACCGACAGGTGCGGTAGTGGGAACGAGCAGTTTAAGAAGGGGGGCACAGCTCCTTGCCTATCGTCCAGATTTAACTATTAAATGGATTCGTGGAAATATTGATACACGTTTAGCGAAGCTTAACGATCCAGAGGAAGGCTTTGATGCCATTATCTTAGCCGCTGCAGGACTTATTCGGATGGGTTGGTCCGAAGATACAGTAACAGAGTTTATCGATGTTGATATTAGTGTACCAGCTGTTGGGCAAGGTGCACTGGCGATTGAATGCCGTGAAGACGATGCCGAATTGTTGGATCTTTTACATAAGCTTCAAGATGAGAATACGGCAAAAGCTGTTGAGGCTGAGCGGGTATTCTTAAACAAGATGGAAGGCGGTTGTCAAGTACCGATTGCTGGCTTTGCTGAAGTGACAGCAGATGAACAGCTTAAATTAATTGCACTTGTTGGCTCACCGGATGGCAAAACGATTATTAAAGAAGAATTAGTAGGTACTGATGCAGGGGCACTTGGAGAAGAAGCAGCACGTCGTTTAATTGAAAAAGGCGCGAAGGTCATTATCGACCAAGTGAAAGAGGAGAATGATCTGTAATGCCGCAGGCAGGCAGCTACCTTCAGGGGAAGCAAATTTTAGTAACACGTGCGAAGGAACAAGCAGAATCTTTTTCTAAAAAAATAGAGGAACACGGGGGGATTGCGATTGAAATCCCCCTAATTAAAATACAAGCTCCTAAAAACACCGATATTATTGAAAAGACATTGCAGAAGATTCATACATACAGCTGGCTTGTATTTACGAGTATGAATGGTGTTCAATCTTTTTTTGACTTTCTAAAGAATTATAATATAGCTTTTTCTGAAGCTGACAGACCGAAAATTGCAGTGGTCGGTAGGAAGACCCTTCAGGCTTTGGAACAAAAAGGTTTTTCAGCGGATCTAATCCCGGATGAATTTGTTGCGGAAGACTTATTTGAAAAGATGATTGAAGCTGTTGATAAGAGTGAGACGATTTTATTGGCCAGAGGAAATCTTGGAAGATCATTATTACCGGAGAAGCTAAGGAAAATGGGAATAAAAGTTGATGATCTCATACTTTATGAAAATGTTTTAAATACAGAGAAGCAGGCAGAACTTATTTATTTATTAGAAAGCCGTTCTGTGGATATCATTACCTTTACAAGTTCGAGTACAGTAACAAACTTTGTGGAGCTTCTTAAGGAGACTTCAGGCTGGCGGAACTGGCTTGAACATATCCAAATCGCTTGTATTGGGCCAATTACGGAAAAGACTGCGATTCAAGCAGGATTCAACCCGCAAATTGTGGCAACTGAGTACACTGTAGCAGGGTTATTAGAGGCGATAGTAAGTAAGTATAGGCAGGAGGAATTAAGATGAAGGAACTAAATTTCAAACGTCACCGCCGTTTACGGACCAATAAAGGAATCCGGTCGATGGTACGGGAAACTTATTTAAGAAAAGAAGATCTTATCTATCCTATTTTTGTTATTGAAGGAACAAATGTTAAAAACGAAGTTCCATCAATGCCCGGCGTTTTTCAACTATCATTGGATCATCTTGATGAAGAAGTACAATCCGTTGTAGACCTCGGAATCCCATCGATTATTTTATTTGGCATTCCAGCTGAAAAAGATGATGTTGGAACAGGTGCCTACCATAATCATGGTATCGTGCAAGCAGCAACAAGACAAGTAAAAGAAAAGTTTCCGGAGCTTATCGTTATTGCAGACACATGTCTATGTGAATTTACAGATCATGGTCATTGTGGTGTAATTGAAAATGGGGAAGTTCTTAATGATCCATCCTTGAAGCTGTTAGCAAAAACAGCGGTAAGTCAGGCTATAGCCGGAGCAGATATCATCGCACCCTCCAATATGATGGATGGATTTGTGGCGGCCATTCGTAAGGGCTTGGATGAATCCGGTTATGAACATATCCCAATTATGTCTTATGCTGTGAAATATGCATCAGCATTTTACGGTCCGTTCCGTGATGCAGCTGGAAGCACACCACAATTCGGTGATCGTAAGTCCTATCAAATGGATCCAGCGAACCGTTTAGAAGCATTACGCGAAGCACAGTCTGATATCGAAGAAGGAGCCGATTTCTTAATGGTCAAGCCGGCCCTGTCCTATTTAGACGTTATGCGTGAAGTGAAAGAGCGCTTTAATGCCCCGATGGTTGCTTATAATGTAAGTGGTGAATATTCGATGATCAAAGCGGCAGCTCTGAATGGCTGGGTTGATGAAAAGAAAATTGTGCTTGAATCACTTATAAGTATGAAACGGGCAGGAGCCGATCTTATTATTACATATTTTGCAAAAGATGTTGCAGCATGGTTGAACGAAGAGAAATAGGAGTGATCATATGAGAAGCTTTGAAAAATCAAAAGCAGCCTTTAGTGAAGCTGTTCGCATCATGCCCGGTGGGGTTAACAGTCCTGTTCGAGCATTTAAGTCTGTGAATATGGATCCAATTTTCATGGAACGTGGGAAAGGCTCTAAATTATATGATATTGATGGAAACGAATATATTGACTATGTTCTTTCATGGGGACCATTAATTCTTGGTCATGCCCACGATGAAGTTATCGAAGCATTAAAAAAAGCAACCGAAAACGGTACTAGCTTTGGTGCTCCAACTGAGTTAGAGACAAAGGTAGCTGAGCTTGTCATTGAAAGAGTACCTTCGATTGAAGTTGTTCGTATGGTCAACTCAGGTACAGAGGCAACGATGAGTGCTCTTCGTCTAGCCCGTGGTTTTACAGGCCGAGATATTATTATGAAATTTGAAGGCTGCTACCATGGACATGGTGATTCTTTATTAATTAAAGCTGGTTCAGGTGTTGCTACGTTAGGGCTTCCAGACAGCCCAGGAGTACCTGAAGCGATTGCCAAAAATACAATTACAGTTCCTTATAATGACCTTGACAGTGTTCGTCATGCCTTTGAACAATATGGCAAAGACATCGCTGCTATCATTGTCGAACCAGTAGCCGGAAATATGGGCTTCGTTAAGCCCTTACCAGGATTTTTAAAAGGTCTAAGAGAAATCACTACTGAACACGGTGCGTTATTAATTTTTGATGAAGTAATGACTGGTTTCCGTGTTGGCTATCATTGTGCTCAAGGACATTTCGGTGTAACACCTGATTTAACAACGCTTGGCAAAGTAATCGGGGGCGGTCTGCCTGTTGGGGCATTCGGCGGCAAGGCCGAAATTATGAACAACATTGCCCCTGCTGGTCCAATTTATCAAGCTGGTACATTATCAGGAAATCCGCTAGCGATGACAGCGGGTTATGAAACATTATTGCGCTTGACACCTGAAATATATGGAGAATTCGATAAAAAGGTAGACCGTTTGTTAGAAGGATTAAAACGTGCGGCAGAAAAATATGAAATTCCACATCATTGTGATAGTGTGGGAGGGATGATGGGCTTCTTCTTCACAAATGAGAAGGTCGTTAATTTTGAAACAGCTAAGACTTCTGATCTTGATCTTTTTGCGAAATACTACCGTGAAATGATTGAACAAGGTGTCTTCTTACCACCGTCTCAATTTGAAGCATATTTCCTTTCTACTGCCCATACGGATGAAGATATTGAAAAGACGATTGCAGCAGCGGAAGAGTCTTTCGCTAAATTAAAATAAAAACATGGTTTGTGTGCCCCCCTCTAATTTGAAGAGGGGGTTTTTTACGTTTTTTTACATTATTGAAAAAAATATATTATAATTGTAATTACTAAAAACAATGTGGAGGGATGGTCTTACAATGAAACTATTAACTTATCAAGAAGAAGGACAGGTAAAGCTTGGTATAAAAACAGATTCTGGTGTGTTGGATGTTGAAAGAGCAGGTAATACATATAATCAAGTAGTTCCAAAAACAATCGAAGCAGTCATGCATGGGGGCAACCAATATTTAAATGTTTTGGATTCCTTAATTAAAGTCGCATTAGAAGAGCAAAATAGTTCTTTATTTTTGGAAGAGGAAAGCCTAACCTTTGGCCCAGCTGTCCCGAATCCGGGGAAAATCATTTGTGTTGGGGTTAACTATAAGGAGCATGCGGAAGAATCGAAAATGGCATTACCTGAGTATCCTTTACTGTTTAGTAAGTTTAACAATACGTTATCAGCACATAATCAGGTCGTTTATTTACCACAGGATTCAAACGCAAACGATTATGAAGCTGAACTTGTTCTCGTAATTGGGAAAGAAGCAAAAAAGGTATCGAAAGAGAATGCTTTAGATTATGTGTTTGGATATAGCAATGGAAATGACCTATCAGCTCGTGATTTACAATTCCGTACTGTCCAATGGTTGTTAGGAAAATCCCCGGATGGATTTTGCCCGATTGGTCCCTATGTGGTAACAAGTGATGAAGTTGGTGATCCCCATAAATTACAAATTAAGTCGATTGTAAACGGTGAGGTACGTCAAAATTCAAATACATCATTCATGATTTTTAAATGTGATGAATTAGTAAGCTATATTTCCAACTACATGACATTAAACCCTGGGGACATTATTTTGACAGGTACTCCTGAAGGCGTTGCCCTTGGCTATCCTGAGGAAGAAAGAGCTAACTACTACTTAAAAGACGGGGATGTAGTAACGGTTGAAATTGATAAGCTTGGAAAGCTGACAAATACAGTAAAAAAAGAAAATAAATAAGATACAAGAGAAAGACAATGTTAAAGTCATTTGAAACATTGTCTTTTTTATTTTAGATGGCATAAAAAAGTCTGTTTCCACATAAATCTGTAATGTCATAGTAAAAATGGTTTCGAAAGGTGAAGTTGCTTTTTGAATAACCTCTAAATATAGAAGGGGGAGGACGTTCATTGACATTTAATCAAACATCTTCTATACGATTTTCAGTAGAAGAATCTGTATGGTTCAAAAAAGGACAGGAAGTTTCTGATTTAATTGGCATATCGTTAGAACCTGAAATCTCTGTACAAGAACATGACAATTATATATTAATACGAGGTGCATTAGTACTTTCTGGAGAATATCGTCCACAAACTGGTGATGCTGAGGACGAAAGTAATGCAATTCCTGATTCCGCCATTTACAGAATTGTTGACGAAGTCATCGAAAATGATGATGGAAATCTCGCTATGAAGCACCGCTTTCCAATTGATATTACGATCCCGACAAAGCGTATCCGTAGCCTCGAGGAAGTTTATGTTCTTGTAGAATCCTTTGATTATGAAACTTCTGAAACGGGCAGGCTTGATTTAAAGGCAGACCTATGCATTAGCGGGATTGCAAATGAAAGAGCAGCTTCACTAGCTGCCAAGAGGCAAAATACTGTAGAGCACGAAGAACAGAGTGTTTACGAACCACAAGAGGTTCGTGAAGAGGTTCGTGAAGAGGTTCGTGGAGGGGCACGGGGAATTCCGTTGCCCAGTGAAATTCCAGTGGAGCAGGATATACGTGGAGAGCTAGGTGTTCAACCGGATCAAGAGGTTCAAACAGATCAATCGGTTGATGATGACGAGGAGGCGATAGAGGCTCGCCAGGCTTCTTTGAATGTACCGCCGGAAATTCCTCAACCGCCCTCTTTAATCGAAGCTACAACAACTAATGACGGACTCGGAAGTGCCTTTAGACAAAAATTGTTTGATACTTTTAAAAAGACACAAGTAGAAAGCGAAGAGGAAGAAGCAAATACTTTCCCATCCTTTACTACAGAGATCCGAAAACAAGGGACTGAAAATGAAGCAGCTGAGGCAGAAAATGCTGCTGATACACTAGATGCGCCAATAGCCGCAGAAAGAGCAGCAGTTAATTTAACGCTAGTATCCAAGCCAGTCCCAAATCAGAACGAAGTCGTGGATGTTGATCAAGTGGATCAACTGGGGTCTGACGAGCGTCCGATCGCAGCTGAAGCAGCCGCAGAAGATAGTTTGGAAGCAGAGGTAGTTACTGAAGCAGCCGTTGAAGCAGCCGTTGAAGAAGCCGTTGAAGAAGCGGCAATCCCAGTGAATATTGTTGCAAAGAGGTCTCCACAAATTGGTATGAAAGGCCGTTCCGAACGACAAGAACAAGGCTGGAATCCAAAAGGCTTATATGGAACACGGCAAGCAACCTATAATACTTCAGGAGTAAAAGCAAATGTTGCTGAGGAAGTTGAAAACGAAGATGAACAGCAACAACGTTCAAGGAGAACAGAAAATGCCTTATATTTAACTAAAATGCTTTCATCCGAGGGTGAAGCGGATTTCTCAAAATTAAGGCTCCGCATTGTCCAAAATGGCGAGACATTAGGGACAATCGCTAAAGCCTATGATATTTCTACAAATCAAATTATCCGCTTGAACGGGTTGGATGATGAAATTATAAAAGAAGGGCAAATTCTTTATATCCCTGCCTATGCTGGAGTTGAAAAATAATGGGCTTCCATATGGGAGCCCTTATTTTTTACTTCATTGTCTAGCTTCAGCGCCTATCGCCTAGCAAACTTCAGGTCTCCTCCCTATGATAAGTCAACTAAGAATTGCTATCGCAATTCAAGTTTCCCTTATCTCAGTCGAAGACCCTCCAGTTTGTACGGCGATGAGCGAGGCGCTTGCGCTTTTCTTATCATCATGGAATTCCGTGAGGTGATTTTTATTGAATCAACAAACACTTGAACCCTATTTTAGGATATTAAATAGGTACAGGTTGGAACCTGATTTTATCGAGGATTATGGAAAGATCAAAAAAGTATACACGAAACAAGGAATTTTTGCTTTAAAACAGGTCAGCTACTCAGAAGAGCAGCGAAATCAATTTATGCAAGCCGTGAATAGTTTGCATGATAAGGGTTATCGCCACGTTGTCCCCATTTATTTTAGTTCGGATGGCAGGCATTTACAAAGGGATAATAGCAGTAGCCATGAATTTTATCTGATGCCATGGATTGAAAACGGTCAAGTACGAGCGGATGAACGGTTTGTGGATTTAATGAGGGAAGCGGCAAGAATCCATAAAGTTACCGAGGTAACAGGGAAAGCCAATCACTCCTATTTTCAGCATTTTTACGAAACATCGATTGTAAATATCGATAAGCGCAAACTTGATTATGAACGCTTTATTGAAAGAAGTGAAAAGAAAGTATATATGTCTCCTTTTGAGTTATTGTATAGCACCTATTTTGTCCAATTAATGCGAATGGAGGATTTTGCATTCAATACCTTGGAAGACTGGTATGAAGCAACGAAAGAGAAACATTTCGACCGTATATCTATTTGTCAGGGCAATTTATCTCCTAATCACTTGCTCTACGACGAAAGTGGGCACAGCTATCTATTTAACTTTGACCGTACATTTACAGCATCTCCCATTTACGATCTACTTTATTTTTTTAGAAAGGCGTTATACCACTATCCGCAAAAAGCCAACGAAGCAGCAGGGTGGTATAAGGAGTACACTAAACACCACCAATTTACTGATGATGAAAGATTATTATTATTTTACTATCTAACTCAAACAGATAAAATCCACAGAATCATTCATCAATACCAAACAGACAGATCGATTTCAGAAAAAGATATGGTTGTCAGGCTGCAACGTTCAATCTGGCAAATGCAAGCCACCCACACCTTAGTCACACAAATAAACGAAGGTATTCAACAGAAAAAGAACGAGGCTTTATTTGCAGAAAATAACGGAGTTGGCGGTGAAAGCATTGATAACATTGAAGTTGGCGAAAATAATGAAGGAACTGAAAATAGTTATTAATGAAATCGGCGAAGCGGTAGTTGCGATGAAAGCAATGGTAGCAATGGCAACACATGAAGGCATGGCAGTGAGCGTGGGTTGGTGGAAGTAGGTGGAATAAGTGGAACAAATAGAAACAGATGGAGGAAGACGGAAACAAATAGAAACAAATAGAAACAATAGTAGCACCTACACAGAGTACAGCAAAAAGGGCTGACCCCGAAAATCATAGGGCCAGCCCTTTTCATATCCATTCCAAATAAAAGGCAACTAATGCTAAAATTAATAAAGAAAGCAAAATGACATCAAACGCTGTTGGTAGAAAAAGTGTTCGAATCACTTGGAAAATAACAAGCGGGAACATAATCTGTTCCAAGATCAAAAGAAAATGACGACACCAAGGAGGAAGACGAAATCGATAAAATCTACTCATGGGAACGATCTCCTTTCCGGGTTGATGAAATGAAGCATCGTATAAATAGTGTGTAGTATTACTATATGAAGGGAATTTGAATAATGTGTTGTTTTATGGGCAATTTTTTTAACTTAAAAGTTAATTGATTTTGGAGATTCGTAAATCGAGTGATAAAATAAAACATCGAATGGGGCCCGCATAGTAATTGATAAGTAAACCAGCTTTCAATGTTGTTGATTGACTCCCGTCCAGTGCTGAAATCCGCAACTCCTGTCCTCAAAGCATAGGATTGCCTCCCTTCCACTGCCGAAATCCGCAATTCCTGTCCTCAAAGTCGGTGATTGACTCCCATCCACTGCCGAAATCGGCAACTCCTGTCCTCAAAGCCGGTGATTGCCTCCCGTCCACTGCCGAAATCCGCAACTCTTGTCCACAAAGCCGGTGATTGCCTCCCGTCTAGTGCTGAAATCCGCAACTCTTGTCCTCAAAGCATATGATTGACCCCCGTCCAATGCTGAAATCCGCAATTCTTGTCCTCAAAGCCGGTGATTGCCTCCCGTCCACTACCGAAATCGGTAACTCTTGTCCACAAAGCATATGATTGAGGCCCGTCCAGTGCCGAAATCAGCAACTCTTGTCCACAAAGCATATGATTGCCTCCCGTCCACTGCCGAAATCTCCAACTTCTGTCCTCAAAGCATATGATTGACTCCCGTCCACTGCCGAAATCCGCAATTCCTGTCCTCAAAGTCGGTGATTGACTCCCATCCACTGCCGAAATCCGCAACTTCTGTCCTCAAAGCCGGTGATTGCCTCCCGTCCAGTGCCGAAATCGGCAATTCCTGTCCTCAAAGTCGGTGATTGACTCCCATCCAGTGCCGAAATCCGCAACTCTTGTCCACAAAGCATAGGATTGACTCCCGTCCACTGCCAAAATCAGCAACTCCTGTCCTCAAAGCCCACCTCGAACTAGGATTTAACAATATAATGAGATGTTTTGGCACGTCCTACTAGATTATAGTTAGTTGAAAGCATTCTCCGAATTGTTTTCCTAGACACCTTCCCCTTACACCACTCATAAATCCCGTTCGTCGTAAGCTTTTCATCCGGGAACAGCCATCGAAATTCCTCGATGCTTCTCAAAATTGCCGTAGAGGGAGCCTCCTCAAACCCACATTTACACTTTAATGTTTCATCCAAAAATGCACGACAATGTGGACAACATATGCCCTTTTCAAGTTGATCATAATCATAGTTGGGTAAGCGTTTATAGGGGGATTGATATGTTTGTTTTGAAACTAATGTTTCTGCAAGTTTTGAATGTTTACCATTTAATTTTGATGGTGTTCGATTAAGCTTGTCTAAAAACCGGCTGAGTTGTGTTGGGAAAATAATGGATTGATTAATTGGAGCTTGGTATAAGTGGAAATTAGGATTGATGAATATTAGGTAAGATTCGATGTGCATGTTATAGCCATTGTTTTGAAGAAGTTGCTTAAGCAAGATTTCGCTTCGTTCCAGTTGATGCAAGGGATTCCTAATAGTAGACCCGGATTGTGTGAGCCATTTGTCACCGTCAAGACAATAGTCGCCTTCAAAGTTTTTGACCTCGAATTGAAACAGTGTCTCTTGAGATATAAGCGTTGAGTCGATTTGAAATACGGTGTTATTAACCTCAAAAAGCAAATCATTTAAAATTAAACCATCAATTAAAATATCCTCGGACCATTTGTCAAATAGCTGTTCACCTTTGAACCCCTTTTCAAGGTTCTCGTAACGTCTTAAATCATCAACTGGAAATCCCATCCTCGAATGCAAACATCTAAGGAGCTTTAATTCATCAGAAACAAATCGTGGTTTAATTAATTTCATGAAAACCCCTCCATAATAAAAATATAAGACTATGTTAATTTTATGCAATTGACAGAACCTTTACAAGACAAAATTCCACCAAACGACACTTTCTTCACCAACTTAGTATTAAAAAAGAAAAATATTGGGGATAATGTTGACGATTTGATTTTTTTAAAGGTAATATATATTAAGTGAACTGAAAAAAAGCGGGTCAGATGTGAGAACACGATATCGGTTTTATGAAGTTAGACTCAGATACTATGTTAGTTCTGATAAAGTAATGATCCATTCACATATAAGGTCGTCCCGCCATATTGATAAATAAGGTAATAAAATTCAATTCAAATCAAATTCGCCTTGGCGTATTTGCGCTCAGATTTTTTCGAGCTTGCTCGAAAAACTTCCGCTGAAAATCTGAGGCATCCGCCGGAGGCTTTAACTTTATTCAGCAGGGGTTTGTACCCCCACTGAATTTTAAATACTAATTTGCATTCATCTCACCACCTATGGAAGTGGGAGACTTCTGCTGAATGAAGTTAAAATAAAAATGCAAAGACAGGGAAGAGTACTTCGTGAACCCTTCAGAGAGAGAGGTCAATTTGCTGGGAGGCCTCTTAGGATGTAGCGTGGGAAGGTAGCCCTTGAGCAGCTTTTCTGAACATAACGCAATCTAACATGCAAAGTGTATTAGGATGTCCATAATGTTAGATGTACAATGTGCAAGTAGGAAAAAGCCGGTCCCCAGTCCGTTATCTGTTTGAGTGCATTGATATTTTTCCGCATACGCATAATTAAAAAATATCAATGAAAAAAGGTGGTACCACGAAGAATAACTTCTTTCGTCCTTTTATATGGATGAAGGGAGTTTTTTATTTTTTAAAATAAATAAAATACATAATTTCTAACAAAACAGGAGGCATAAAGGAATGACTAATCAAAAGATCAATTTACCTACAAAATATGATCCACAATCTGTTGAAGAAAATCGTTATGAATGGTGGCTTAAAGGAAAGTTTTTCGAGGCAAATCCAAGTTCAGGAAAAGAGCCGTACACAATCGTAATTCCACCACCAAACGTAACAGGGAAGCTGCACCTTGGCCATGCGTGGGACACAACGCTCCAAGATATCCTTACTAGAATGAAGAGGATGCAAGGCTATGATGTGTTATGGCTTCCAGGAATGGATCATGCCGGTATTGCGACTCAAGCAAAGGTTGAAGGTAAGCTTCGTGAGGAAGGTAAATCACGTTATGACCTTGGCCGTGAGAAGTTTCTAGAAAAGTCTTGGGAATGGAAAGAGGAGTATGCAAACTTCATCCGTACCCAATGGTCTAAGCTTGGCCTTGGTCTTGATTATAGCCGTGAGCGGTTTACTTTAGATGAAGGTCTGTCCAAAGCGGTTCGCGAGGTATTTGTAAAGCTTTATGAAAAAGGCCTCATTTACCGCGGTGAGTATATTATTAACTGGGATCCACAGACGAAAACAGCTTTATCTGACATCGAAGTTATATACAAAGATGTTCAAGGTGCCTTTTATCATCTGAATTATCCAGTAGTCGATGGTTCCGGCTCAATTGAAATTGCAACAACTCGTCCAGAAACAATGCTTGGGGATACTGCAGTTGCTGTTCATCCTAAGGATGAAAGATACCAGCATTTAATTGGCAAAACCGTTAAACTACCGATCGTTGGCCGTGAAATTCCAATTGTTGCCGATGATTATGTTGATATGGAATTTGGTTCAGGGGCTGTAAAAATTACACCTGCCCATGATCCGAATGACTTTGAACTAGGAAATCGTCATAACTTAGAACGTGTTTTAGTAATGAACGAAGATGGAACAATGAATGAAAACGCCGGCATTTACCAAGGAATGGACCGTTTCGCCTGCCGCAAACAAATCGTGAAAGATCTTCAAGAGCAAGGTGTTCTCTTTAAAATCGAAGATCACCTCCATTCTGTTGGGCATTCAGAGCGCAGCGGGGCCGTTGTTGAGCCCTATCTTTCAACCCAATGGTTTGTAAAAATGCAGCCGCTGGCTGATGCAGCGATTGAACTACAACAAAAGTCAGGGGAAAAAGTAAACTTTGTCCCTGAAAGATTTGAAAAGACATACCTCCATTGGCTTGAAAATATCCGTGATTGGTGTATTTCTCGTCAATTATGGTGGGGCCACCGCATCCCGGCTTGGTACCATAAGGAGACTGGTGAAATTTATGTTGGTCACGAGGCACCGGCAGATGAGGAAAATTGGAATCAGGATGAGGATGTTCTAGATACATGGTTCAGTTCAGCATTATGGCCGTTTTCAACATTAGGCTGGCCGAATGCAAACGCTGAAGATTTCAAGCGTTACTATCCAACAGACTGCTTAGTAACAGGCTATGATATCATTTTCTTCTGGATATCAAGAATGATCTTCCAAGGACTTGAATTCACTGATAACCAGCGCCCATTCAAAGATGTTCTTATTCACGGACTTGTTCGTGATTCTGAAGGCCGTAAGATGAGTAAATCACTTGGTAACGGCGTTGACCCAATGGATGTTATTGAAAAATATGGTGCGGACTCGCTTCGTTACTTCCTATCAACAGGAACATCACCAGGTCAGGATTTACGTTTCGTTTGGGAAAAAGTTGAATCAACTTGGAACTTTGCCAATAAAATTTGGAACGCATCTCGATTCGCGCTCATGAACATGAATGGCATTAAATACGAAGAGCTTGACCTAAGCGGTGAAAAATCAGTTGCTGATAAGTGGATTTTAACTCGTTTAAACGAAACAATTGAAACAGTTACGAAGATGGCTGATAAATACGAGTTTGGTGAAGTTGGTCGTGTTCTTTATAACTTCATTTGGGATGATCTATGTGACTGGTACATTGAAATGGCGAAACTTCCATTGTACGGTGAAGATGAAGCAGCGAAGAAGACAACACGCTCAGTGCTAGCTTACGTTCTTGATAATACAATGCGCTTATTGCACCCATTCATGCCATTTATTACCGAGGAAATTTGGCAAGCACTTCCACATGAAGGCGAGTCTATTACTGTAGCAAAATGGCCAGAGGTTCGTGCTGAATTAACTGACAATGTAGCCGCTGAAGAAATGCAGCTTTTAGTTACTATCATCCATTCAGTACGTAATATTCGCGCTGAAGTTAATACACCAATGAGCAAGCAAATTAAGCTGAATATCAAAGCGAAAAACGATGATATTTTAGCAAGCCTAGATAGAAACCGTCATTACTTAGTACGCTTCTGTAACCCTAGTGAATTAACAATCGCAACTGAATTAACTACAGATGAAAAAGCAATGACAGCAGTTGTCACAGGTGCAGAACTATCGCTGCCGCTTGAAGGTTTACTTAACATCGATGAAGAAATCGCTCGCCTACAAAAAGAATTAGAAAAACTAAATGCAGAAGTAGATCGTGTTCAAAAGAAATTAAGTAATGAAAAGTTTGTTGGAAAAGCACCGGCAAATGTCGTGGAAGAAGAACGCAAAAAAGAACAAGACTACCTTGAAAAACGTGCAACAGTAGAAGCACGCATCCAAGAATTACAAGGCTAAATTTTAAATAAAAATAAAAAGCAAATCTCAAAAATTAACCTGAGATCTGCTTTTTATTTTCTAATCTTTTTCTGAATTAATAAGTTCCTTCAAATAATCATCATATTCTTGTTTGTTTTTTTCAAGATAATGGATGAGATCACCAATTCGGTCAATCGAGTTCCAGCTTAAATGATGTTCAATGCCCTCGACATCATTATAAATATTCTCCTCTTTCACCCCGATTAGCCCCAAAAATTGTTCCAACAATTCGTGGCGAAATAATAAGCGCTGACCAATTTTTTTCCCTTTCGGTGTGAGTACAATCCCTCTGTATTTTTCATATATAAGGTATTCGTCTTTATCTAACTTTTGTACCATTTTAGTTACAGAAGAGGGTAGAACAGATAAATTCTCAGCAATATCTGATACCCTTGCATACCCTTTTTGGTCTATTAATAAATAAATTTGCTCAAGATAGTCTTCCATACTAGGCGTAGGCATTCCAATACCACCCTTAAAAAAATTCAGTGTAACTATAATTATATAGGAAGACAATAGCTCTTACAACAAATTAAGGGAAAATAGCTAACAAAACGACAATTTATACCCAACCTAGTGATCTTACCACTGTTGCGGTTATAAAGGTAACAAGAACAGCAATCGTGGTCGGAATAAGAAACGAAAGAAAAGTACATTTCTTACTTTTTGTTTCTTTATAAATGTTAAACAAAGTTGTACCACACGGATAATGCAATAATGAGAACAGCATCATGTTTAGGGCCGTTAACCAAGTCCAGCCTTGGTTAATAAAAATTTGCTTAACCTCTGCCAAACTATCAATTTCAAGTAAAGCTCCTTGGGATAAATATCCCATTAACAGAATCGGAATAACAATTTCGTTAGCAGGCAATCCCAAAATAAAAGCAGCCAAAATAAATCCATCTAAACCTAACATTCTTGCGAAAGGGTCTAGAAAACTAACAAAATGCATGAGAATGGAGCTATCCCCAATCATTATATTGGCTAAAATCCATGTAAGGATGGAAGCGGGAGCAGCAATAATGACCGCTCTTTTTAAAACGAACCAAGACTTATCAATACTTGAACGCACAACGGTATTCCAAATTTTCGGGCGACGATAAGGGGGCAGCTCCAACGTATAATGGGAAGGTACACCCCTTAACAATGTTTTAGATAGAAACCACGAAACAAATAAGGTTACAGCAATCCCGAATAAGACAAGCCCCATGACTGTCGCGGCTGTAACGAGGGTAGCCATTCCACCACTATAGCTGGTCGCCATATATAGGGTTGCGATCAATATTAATATCGGCCAGCGACCGTTACACGGTACGAAATTATTCGTTAATATCGCTAGCATCCTTTCTCTCGGGGACTCGATAATTCTTGTGGCCATAACTGCGGCTGCATTACAACCGAACCCCATCGCCATTGTCAGACTCTGCTTCCCGTGTGCCCCAACACCTTTGAAAAGGCGGTCAAGATTAAAAGCAACGCGAGGCAAATAGCCATAATTCTCAAGCAAGGCAAATAGTGGGAAGAAAATCGCCATAGGTGGGAGCATCACACTTACAACCCATGCGGTTCCTCTGAAGAAACCTAAGACTAATACGCCATGAAGCCAACTTGGAGCATGGATCGCAATAAAAAATTGAGTTACGAGTTGTTCCAACCAAGCAAATCCAGCGGCAATTGCCTCTGAGGGAACATTGGCTCCAGCAATTGTAATCCAAAAAACGACGCCGAGCATGAGAAACATAATAGGAAAACCCCAGATAGGCGACGTCAGGATAGTGTCAATTTTTTCCGTTTTCCATTTTTCTTTGTCTGTATATGTCACGACATTCTTGCATATCGTCGAACTTTCCTTATAGATATTTTCAACAATTTCATCCCGTATTTCTTCATTTACCAATGTAGAAGCAAATCTTGCGACATCAGCTAAAGAAGAATTGGGTAACGGTAATTGTGCTCCCATATTCTCACATCCTTTTATTTAAGCTTTCTACTAATCCTTTATCTCCATCCAAGAGCCGAAGGGCAATCCAGCGAGGAGGGAAACGATTGCCAACTACTTTTTCAACAATTGGTTCTAATTCAGCAATTTTCTTTTCAAGTTCAGAAGAATAATTGATTTTATATTTTTTTGTAATAATAGTTCCATGAACGAGGTCATAGATGGTCTTAAATAAATGATCAAAACCCAACTTGTTTCTTGCTGAAATTTTTACAACAGGTATATTTAATTGTTTAGACAACTGCCCGCTGTCAATTGTAATTCCTTTTTTTTCAGCCTCATCTATTAAATTCACGCAGATAATCACCTTTTCGGTTATTTCCAGTACTTGAAGGGCAAGGTTTAAATTTCGTTCCAAAGCTGTTCCATCAACAACAACGAGGGTTACATCGGGATTTTCGTAAAGAATATAATCCCTGGCAACCTCCTCATCAACTGAGTTGGAATATAAGGAATAGGTTCCTGGCAGGTCAATGACTTTGAATGTGTCATCCAAATATTCGAATGACCCTTCCGCCAGTTCAACGGTTTTTCCCGCCCAATTTCCTGTATGCTGTTTTAGGCCTGTTAGTGCATTAAAAAGGGTACTCTTCCCGGTATTTGGATTACCGGCCAACGCAATTTTAAATGTGCTCATCATTTGCCTCCTTTTTTTATGTAGCTCCAGCGCCTAGCAACTAGTAGACTTCGCCCATCTCCCTACGATAAGTCACCATCAATCCACTACATTCATCGTCGTTCCTATAGCTCAGTCGATGTGCTTCAAGTCCATACGTTGCTAAACTAGCTTTATGCTTTTCTCACAAAGATATGATTACTTTCTTCTTTTCGTAAAGCGATCGTTGTGTTATTAACAAGATATGCTACTGGATCACCTAATGGGCTTTTACGCAAAACTTCAATTTGTGCTCCTTTCACAAAGCCTAAATCTAATAAACGACGGCGCATCACACCTTGAATGGACATACTTTCAATTACAGCGTTATCACCAGTTTCACACTGATAAAGCGAAAGAGCATCTTCAATCATAAAAATCAACCTCACTCAAAATAGTTTCTTGGACACCAAATAGTTTCCTTTGGGAAAGTTTTGTTTTATTGTATGCGAGTTTTAATAAAAAGTAAACCATTTTGTTTCAAAAGTTCTATAAGTTGATCGCGTTGACAATTCGAAAGAGTTATTTTTACAATTGTTATGGGTATATACTGTAAGCATGATAGGAGGATTAACTAATGAACAATGAATATAACGAAGCACTTCAATGGCTTAATAGCCGTACTACATTTGGTATTAAACCAGGCTTAGAACGAATGAATTTCATGCTTGAGCAGTTAGGTCATCCAGAAAGACGCTTAAAGACCGTTCACGTAGCTGGTACAAATGGCAAGGGATCCACAGTAAGCTTTATGCGCCATATTTTACAAGAAGCAGGCTATGTTGTTGGGACCTTCACTTCTCCATATATCAAAAGTTTCAATGAAAGAATTAGCGTGGACGGTATTCCAATTTCTGATGAGGACTTTGTGGAGCTAGTAAAAAAAATAAAGCCGATCGTTGAAACATGCGGTGAAGCTACAGAATACGGTGCGCCGACAGAATTCGAAGTATTAACTGTGATTGCGCTTGAATATTTTGCAAAAGTCGCAGTCCCTTACATTTCCCTGATTGAAACCGGGCTTGGTGGACGGTTAGATTCAACAAATGTAATCATCCCACTGGTTTCAGTGATTACAAATATCGGACAAGATCATATGAATATCCTAGGTAACACGGTGGAGGAAATCACGACAGAAAAAGCGGGTATTATTAAGTCAGGTTTCCCAGTTGTAACGGCGGTCGAACAGCCAGAAGCCGAGCAAATTATTGCGGATATCGCCAAATCGAAAAATTCCAAGCTGTACAGAGTAGGTAAAGAATTTAAAACTATCGATACAGCCCTACATAATGGCAATGAAGTATTTACGTTTCAATCGCTATTTAATAAGCTTGAAAACTTAGAAATTACAATGAAAGGCGAACATCAGGTGAAAAATGCGGCAACAGCCCTGATGGCAATCGAATACTTACGACAATATTTTTCCTTTGTCATTGATGAAGAACAGATCAGAACGGGACTTTTAAAAACAAGGTGGGAAGGACGTTTTGAAAAAGTCTCAGACAAGCCGCTAACCTTTATTGATGGTGCCCATAATCCTGAAGGCATTGATACATTGTGTAAGACAATCAAAAGGTATTATCCGGACAAAAAAATTCATATCATTTTCAGTGCACTTAAGGACAAACCTTTAGTAGATATGATTGCAAAACTTGATAACATTGCCGATCAAATGACCTTTACCCAATTTGAATTCAATCGTTGTGCTGAGGCAAAGGAATTGTTTGAGTTATCTACTTCTGCAAATAGGCATATTGTAGAGGATTGGGAAAAGGCGATTGAGGATGAAAAGCAAAAAATTATAGAGTCAGACGATGGAATTCTAATCATTACGGGATCTTTATATTTTATTTCTGAAGTCCGGGAATTCATGCTAATGAACGACTAGCATGGCACCAAAAAGCTGTCCAACCTAAACTAAGCCATTTTGCTCCAGTTTAAGTTGGACAGCACTTTATTCATATTTTAAATTTTAGGCATCACCTTTTATGATCATTTCACCATTTACTGCCCCGGTAATATCTTTAAAAAATTCATCTCCATTTTGAACAAGCACAGCCGATTGAATCCCAATTGTTATCCCCCATTTAGATATAAATTACCAGAACGAATAACATTCTTCTCCTCTCAGATGTTCACGAAATTGTCACAAACCCTTCGCATACTTGTCAATTATGTATGCGATTTCTCACAGACTGAGGCTTTATAATTATAATAAAGTGTGTGGTAACATTTGGGGCATGTCCCTAATACTGGATAATTTGTAGAAATAAATATTTTATACAAAGAAGGGATTAAAATGAAAAGAAAGATTAATATACTCATCATACTTTTACTTTTTTTAGGACAATGGTCCCCTTTTTTGAGTGTAAATGCAGCATCAAGTAGTGCTACATTGGGCGTTAATGTGCAGCCGACCAAACCAGATGGCTATCTTATTGATACAAATACTGAAGTAGCAACAGCTGATATTAATATCAACATTAATCCTGAAGGGATATTAGATGTAGAAAATAGAGAAAAAGCAATGGATGTAATTTTCCTTATAGATGTTACAGGTTCTATGACTAGAGGGCTACTTGGACAATTATTAGGTTCATTGTTAGGTATTGATAGTAAAATGGAAAGAACGAAAAAAGCAGTAGAAAAGACAATTGACAACTTGAATGGGAAAGTGATTAATGGGGATCGGTTTGCGATGATTCCATTTAATGAAGCGGATCGCTTATTCGCAAAAGATCGTGAAGGGATTCCATTTAACCCCAAAGACCAACCAAAATCGGAAGTCCAAGAACATCTAAAAAGTGTAAAATCAAAGGTAAAGGAGCTTAAAGCTGATTTTCCTAACTTATTGGAAAAAACAAATTACCATGCTGCCCTAAATCGTGCCAATGAATTGTTTGCGGATAGTGATAATACGAAATATATTATTTTATTAACAGATGGACGATCTACTGCAGGCCCAAGCACTGTTACTAGAAATGTTGATGGTATTTATGAACCGCAAGTCTGCTTATTTTGCAAAAAATATTATATCAAACAAGATAATACTCAGATTTTTAATAATGTATTGGGATGGCATACTGAATTTAATTATAACGGGTATCCA
The DNA here is from genome assembly GCA_012840465.1 of Caryophanales bacterium. Taxonomy (GTDB): domain Bacteria; phylum Bacillota; class Bacilli; order Bacillales; family Bacillaceae_J; genus Schinkia. Next base: position 29,958 of record DULJ01000056.1, on the reverse strand, counting down.
CCATTTACGACCTTTAAATATTCCAAAAAATATAATGTATATGATTTAGCGGCAATCGATATGGCTAGTGCACTGGCTGCAAATAAAGTAAAGATTTTCTCAGTTTGGATAGGGAATTGGAAAAAAGAAGATAAGCAGTTTCTGACTGAATTATCGGGCACAACTGGGGCCGATTCCTATACAGCGAAATCTGTAGAGGAATTAAATAACAGCCTAATCCGTATTACTGAGGAAATGAATCATTCAGCGATGAAAGATATTCAGCTTAAAATCAATTTGAATGATGTTTCATTCCCTGATAATGGTCATGTCGGAATTCCAGAAGACTCAAGTGCTATTAAAACAGAAGATGGTAACTATGTACTAGTGAGTATACCGGATGTTGTATACAATGCTGATTCGAAAACACCTAGTCCATTCGTTAAATCATTTTCAATGGAATTTGATAAAGCGGGAGAATATACATTCCATAATGTGAAATTAACTTATACGGATTTAGCTGGACGAAAACAATCCATTGATGTTCCATTTACAATAAATGTAATGGACAATGAAAGCTTTGGTTTGAAGTTCAAAAATCCGCCATATGCGATTAATGTTTATAAAAATCCTACTAATCTAACATTAGATTTAAATAGTGAAATTGAGGTTGTGCCACCGCCGGGGGTGAAACCTGAAGATATTGAAATGCCAACCCAATTTACTTGGACTTCCTCCGATAATAAAGTTGCGAAGGTCAGTAATGGGGTTGTCACAGCGACTGGTGTTGGAACAACGAAAATTACGGTTGAAGCTAAGGACAAGAAAGACAATAGTATTAAGGCAGAAACACCAGTTAAAGTAAACTTAAAGGGCATTACATTTAATAAAACTAGTTATGAATTTACAGATGGAAAAAATATGTTTAGTGAACTTCTGCCCCAACCAAATGGTTTCAACATAAATCCTGAAGTTTTTGAGTGGGATGTTAATACGGAGGGTCTATTTACAGTAGACGACAATGGAGTTCTCCATCGAGGTGGTTTAACCGAATACGGCTTTGTAATCATCACGGCAAAGCTTAAAGATACCTATAAAATTGATGGTGATCCGGTTGCACCACATGATACAGCCACGACATTAATAAAAATAAATAAAACAGATGGTCCAATTGGTGATCCGCTTAAAGAGTGGTAATAAAAACGGCCATAACAATTAGCTACTTGTTATGGCTTTTTATACATCCAGCTACACATCATTGTAATAAGGGAGGAGCAACAATGGGATGGAAAAAGAGGTTAAACATTATTTTAATAGCTTTACTTGCTTTAGGTCAATGGTGGTATCCGCTATCAGTTGATTCGGCAGCACCAACCACAGCCTCGCTAAATGCTAATGTTCAACCAACAAAACCAGAAGGCTACCTTTTGGATTTGAATACAGGAGTGGCAACCGCCGATATTAACACCAATATTTTACCGCAGGGAGTATTGGATAGTGAGACACGGGTCACACCGATGGATGTTATTTTTATGGTCGACGTTTCATTTTCGATGACAGGTACCTTTGATCACGAATGGAAGAATGGGTGGTTATTCCATGTTGTTAGTAAATTAGAAGGAGCCCGGAGAGCTTCTAACAATCTAATAAACCAAATGAAGGATACAACGATTGATGGTGATCGCTTTGCGATGATTTCATTTCATAACGGGCTCCAAAAAGTCCATCCATTTAATACATCAAATCAAAGTAAAGATGAAGTAAATGCACAGTTGGATAGCATTAATAAGCAAATCCAAAAGTTAAAAGTTTCAACAAAATGGTCGAATTTCCAAGCAGCCTTGGATAAGGCAAATGCAATGTTTGGTGATAGTAACAATGTTAAATATATTATATTTTTTACGGACGGATTGCCCAATACCGGTGTTCAGACCGTCCAAAGAAATATTGATGGCATGTTCGAACCAAAATGGTGCGTAAATTGTAAAAAGGAGTATATTAAGCAGGATTATACGACGATTTCGAATCATCTTTTAGGACATAGTCCATTCCTGCATCGTTCAGAATTTTGGTATAACGGTAAACAGTATAAGTACTCTTATAAATACAATGTTTACGACCTCGCCACATTTGACGCGGTAAGCTCGTTAGCATCCAACAATGTGAAGTTATATTCAATAGGATTAGGCAAGTGGTTTGATTTTGATGAAGAAATATTGTCAGAGTTTTCAAAGGCTACAGGAGCCAATTCATATAATCCACAAACACTGGATCAATTGAACGCTCAATTAAGTCATATAAGTGAAACGATTAACGAAGTGGCAATGAAAGAAATCCAACTTAGGATTAATTTGAAGGATGTTTCAACCCCTGATGGCGGCCACATCGGAATACCAGATGATTCTGGTGCAACTGAAACGAAAGATGGCCAGTACGCCATAGTTAGTATACCAGATATTAAATATAATGCTGGAGGGGGAACCCCTGGTGAATTGAATCAGTTGTTTACAATGGAATTTGATAAAGCGGGAGAATATACATTCCATGATGTGGAATTAACTTATACGGATTTAGCCGGACGAGAACAATCCATTGATGTTCCGTTTACAATAAAAGTAATAGACAATGAAAGCTTTGGTTTGAAGTTCAAAAATCCACCATATGCGATTAATGTTTATAAAAATCCTAGTAATCTTACACTTGATTTAAATAGTGAAGTAGAGGTTGTACCACCAGCAGATGTGAAAATCGAAGACATTGAAATGCCTACAGATTTCACGTGGATCTCCTCCAATGAAAAAATAGCAGTAGTAAATGGAGGTATTGTTACTGCGAAAGGTGTAGGGACAACAAAGATTACGGTGGAGGCAAAAGATAAAAAAGGCAATATCATTAAGGCGGAAACGCCAGTTAAGGTTAATCTTGAAGGAATTTCATTTGGAAAGACCACCTATGAATATACCCCTGGTTCACCGAAAAATATGTTTAATGAGCTAAAAGTCAAACCCAATGGTTTTAATATTTCACCGGATGTCCTTACATGGACGGTTACTGGCGAGAATACTATTCTAACCGTAGATGACTTTGGTAATATTGAACAAAGAGGATCAGATAGTGGTTTTGTGGTTTTAACCGCAGAACTTAAAGATGAGTATAAAATTGATGGTGATCCTGTTACACCTCATGATAAAGCAACAACATTAATAAAAATTAATAAAACAGATGGTCCAATTGGTGATCCACTACAGGAGTGGTAAAAATCATCTGATAAAAAGGTATCTGAAGTTAATCGTGGCTTAAGATACCTTTTTTGTTATAATTATGATATATTCAAAACTTTTGGGCTTTGTTATATAGTATAAAGGAACGTTAAATTATAGCTTGGAGGGATAAATTAATGATGATGACTAGAAAACTATTACCCTTATTACTTGTCTTTCTTTTAATTTTTGGCAGCTTAGGAAGTTCATTGGCACTAGCAGCCCAAAACGCTAGCCTTGATTTTGAAGTTAAGCCATTACAAGATAGCGGCTATCTCATTGATCCAGAAACAGAAGTCGCAGTAGTGGATATTAATGCAAATGTTATTCCAAAAGGTATAGCGGGGGACGGTACCCGTCAAACTCCGATTGATGTTGTTTTTGTTTTCGATACATCAGGTTCAATGGTGTTGAATATGAAAAACGGTAGTTCTGATAAGGATAAATTTATTAAGGCGAAAGAGAGCGCTAAAAGTGCAATTGATAAATTTGGAGAATCAGCAATTGTTGGTGATAGGTTTGCTTTTGTTCCATTCGAGATAGATGTTGGCAGTGTTACAGAGTTTAATAGTAGTGATACCACAAAGTCAGGTATAAAAACACACCTAAATTCAATAAAATCATCCATAGATAAGCTTAAAGCAAAGGGTGGAACGAATTATTATGCAGCCTTATCCAAAGCGAATGAACTTTTTGGAAGTTCGAGCAATCCGAAATATGTCATATTTTTAACCGATGGCCGACCAGAAACATATGAGAACTACTTAAGCACAACAATAAGTGGCGAGTTTCCAAAAATGGAGAAGGTCACCAAGAAGGGCGAAAAATGGTCAAGTAAAAAATATCCGGTTAACGGTGCAAATGTTACCTTGAGCAGGAATAAGAATAATGATGAGATAACATTTGATTATAATGGCAATACATACTTGTTTGGTAGAGGTGATATAGACTACGCCTATGCAAGGGTAGCGGCTTCCAATTTAGCTGCAAAAGGTGCCAAATTATATTCAGTAGGTTTTGGTTCAGACGGAGATGTTGACATGAACTTCCTAAACGAACTTTCAAATCTTACAGGCGCCTTCGCTGTAAAAGGTGAAAAATCTAATATAATCTCTATTTTAGAGAGTATTACCAATACAATCATTAAACAATCAATCAGGGATATTAAAGTAAAAGTTAAAATCAAGGACCCAAGTTTTCCTGGTAATGTATCTTTAAATGGGGGTGCTGTCATTGATGAGTCAGACCCGAATTATGCAGTACTCAATTTCGATGATATCCAATATGAAGATGGTAAGACGCCAAGTCCATCAGGGGTAAAATCATTTTCATTAAATATTGATGAACCAGGAATTTACACATTTAGTGATGTGAAACTTAGTTACACTGATTTATCCAATGAACTAAAAGAATTTTACGGTGTACCTTTTACAGTAACCGTAGTAAAAAATAAAAGTATTGGCATGATATTTGATGCAGATATCTATGAAATTGACGTAGACTCAAAATCAGTACCAACGCGTAATTTAATAAATGAGGTTAAACCGAAGAACGAAGGTGATGAAGTACCCAAGGAGATAACTTGGACTTCATCAGATGAAAATGTAGCAACTGTGAGTGGGGGAATTGTAACGCCTAAGGGCATTGGAGTAACTGAAATAAAAATAACATCAATAGATGAAATGGGAACTCCAATTGAAGCAACAACAACTATCAAAGTTAATGTTGTCATCCATGGCATATCATTTGATGCACCAACCTATCAGTATAATGCTCCGGTCGATATGGTACCTAAAGTTATTTTTGAACAAACTGCACCGGAAGATTTTACATTAACAGATACACAAAAGAGAAAGGCACTACAATGGGGACCAGCAGACAGCGATATAGTAAAGATTGAAAATGGAAACGTTACTCGAAAAGGGGAAGCTTCAGGATTTCAAATAATTACAGTTAAGTTGAAGGAACCACATCCAACAAACGATTACTATAAAATTAGACCATCTGCAAAAACAGAAGCAAGTGCTTTAATAAAAGTAGATGGTACAAGCAAAAAAATTGAACAACCAAAAGCACAATGGTAAAGGAAAAGAGGCCACTACTTAGCTAGTGAGCCTCTTTTCTTTTAGTTATTGAATATTTAAGTCATCGACAATCAGTTGCAAACGATCAACCCTTGGAAGTGAACTGAGCTGGTCAGTAATTACTCTCGTATCATATTCGACATAGAATCGCGACCTAGCATCTGGCTTTGATGCGAAGTTGGTTGAAGGAGAAATTTCACTAATAGCTCCCAGACTATCTGTACTAAAATTGTAACGAATAGCATTAATGGTCAGCTGCTGTCGGGCAAATACGCCACCCTCAATTTGAAAATGGGATCCTACACCATATAAAGTAGCATTACTGTCAGTATAAAAGAATGCCTTTAAATTTGGCTTATCGTTAATAAGATTTACAAGTTTATTATCAGTTGGATTTAACACTTTTTCGTATTCGTTAATTCTGACAATTTTTAAATCTTTATTACTTATAAGAACTAATTGTTTCCTTTCCTTATCAGGATCACTCTCGTTTTCCTTGGCACCATCAATATTTACATTATCGATTGTACTATTCCCTTTAACATAAACTGTCGCATCAAATTCTAGGAACTCCTTATTTTGTCCGCTACTTTTGATGAATAAGTTGCCGTTGACTAGAATATTTCCTTTTATAACAATTGGGTTATCTTTGGTACCTCCGTTAATTTCTAAGTTTCCGTTTACTACTAACCAGCCCTTATCGTCACCATCTTTTAAGTTCAAGTCTTGATTAATTGTTAAGACATGGTCATCCTTAAAGATATGTTTATGATCGGAATCCTTGTCAATATTAGTGAAAAATAAAGTGCTTGTAGTTCCATCAATGTCTTCGCTGCTATATAATTTTGAATTACTTCCTTTATATGTTTCGAGCATAGATTCCTCTAATAGAAATACCTGTTTATTATGATCTTTACCAAAGTCATTTCCACAAAAGAATTTAGGATTTTGTGCCCTTTTTTTAGAAGAATCACCTGTGTCGCCTTTTCTAATTTCCTCATCACCCTCTGCAATAACTAGAAGATCTTCTATACTTCCTGTCGCACTATGGTTGTTTTCAATCAGTCCATCTGTGTTTATCAATGCTTCAAAAAGCTTGTAATTATAGTTGTCATTACTTTTACATTTATCAATAAAAGGTCCGATAGAAGTAGAATCATTTATGAAATCTGGAAGGCCCGTATTTTCCCATTTAAGATCAAAGGTTGAATTGAAGTCCATATCAACGAAATTTTTACTAATCGGTTTTATAACGGGAATACCGGTTATCCCGCTGGCAATCTCTGCATAGTTCCCTTCGAAGAATCTGGCTGTTGTTGGATTAGACTCGCGTTTATTATTAATATTTTCAGTATATAGTGTGCCAAAAACGCTTGGACCGTGGAAAGGGCCAGTCATAAGTTCTATTGATGTAGAACCAGTTGGATCATCAGGGTCAATATTTCTATACTTAGCCCTACTATTAAGCTCTAATGTCGGTGCGAAAATATTTCCAATAATATCTGGTGAACCATTTACGACTAGGGCGCTATTTGGAGAAGCAATATCTTTATCCCGCTTGTCTACTGGCTCATGCAATTTCCCATACGCTCCCACTGCATAGTTTAAGAAACTAGGGGTTGGTGATAGGATGACATTTTGAGATACAGTTCTAGGAATAGTTGGATTATCCGCACCAGCTTCTGTTGAATCAATCGTAATTTTAAAAATCCGAATATAGTTCTTTTCTTTGAAGTTTGGATCCGTAATGCCGTATGTTTTATAAGTTACAATGTTAGCGTCTGTACTTGCCAAGTCAAGTTCATTAATGTTTACTGTAAAATCCTTTAAGTCTGGATTGTCATTAAAGTATTTTTCTGTTTCAGTGATAATACTAGTTAATTCAATATCGTATATATCTGTTGGGGTATCATTTTTTATTAGTATATCTTTTAAATTTTTAGCATATAGATTTCCAGTTACGTTTGGATTTAGATTTTCCTGCAACTTAGCTAATACTTCGCTCATTAAAACTTTACCGCTTGCAGTTGTTTCTATTTCTTGTTCCCTTATTGCCGTTAGTTTTGTATTATTTACGGCTGCTCCCAAAACGGACAACCCAAGCACTGAGAATATTAATGTAACTAACAAGACAACAAGTAAACTTGAACCTTTTTCATTCATAACATAATTCCACCTTTAAAATCCAAATTGACTTTTTAGTTGTATTTTAAATTTATCATTTTCTACATTCGCTCTTTTAATGATAAGCGAAATATCGACAAGCCCGTTTGAACATTTTTTATTTATAAACTTATCCTTATTAATTGGGTCCGTAATGATAGTAGATTCGTAGGAGCATGTTGCATTAATTTCAGAGCCTTCATCCGAACTAGTTGGTGCTATAATAAAATCGTAGGATGAGCTATTGATTTTTACTGAATTGGTTGGGTTATTTGGATCTTTTATTTTAATATTTCCATTGCTTGCTACTCCTCGTTCAGCTTCATAATCCTCAATTAGTATATTTTGAACATCATGGCCGTCAATTGTTTCTTTAACAACTTTAATTTGGGTAACGGTTAGAGAATTTTTTAATTCATTTAGATTGGTAATTCCAACTTGTTTATTATTGTTGTTTGTGGCTACTTGCAAGCCAGCTGTGCTATGAACCTCAATACAAATATTTTTTCCTGATGTTGATGGATTAGTTGATGTCGATTGGCAACTTTGTTTAATATCACTAATATCTGATTTGTAAAAGGTTTGCATAATCTGTGAAACAACATAATCTGCTTCATTTCGGAGTCCTTGTTCAATTCCAACCTTTTCATATGTTTTATAACCTGCAAACAGCAAGCCGTATGCAATTCCCAATACAAGTGTACTGATAACAAGGGCTGTTAACAGTTCAATTAATGTTACTCCACGGTTATTTTTTAATAGGTTAGCGTAATGCCTCATCAGAGATAACTCCTTCTAGCACAATATTGTCTCTTTTTTCACTCCAATTGACGACAACATATACTTTCATTAATTGTGATACATATTGAGGTGATCCAGTTAATTTATCATTTAATTGGGTATCAAGAGCAGTGTGGTCCTGCTCAGTCTCTAATAACTTAACAATTGCTTCATTGGTCGTTTTATCATCATAATAATCTAATAAAAAAATAGAGATATGTTCTTCATCGTATTGAAAGTCATTTATATAAGGTCTAAGTACTGTTCTACATATAACTCCATCTGCAATATTAGCACCGTTATTAAATAAAGGTAGGGCATTTTCGTCCGTAGCATCATTTATTTTTGACTCTTTGGGATTGGCAAGGTCGATACTAATGGTTGATTGCTTACAAGTAGTAGGGTTAGTAATGCATTCTTTATCAACCACGCAATCTGTCCAATTAAGTCTGGCAAATTCTCTACTATTCTTATCTTTATCCTGTTCTAAAAATGCCTTCATTACATGGACATCCTGCTTCTCCATATAATTAACAACATTTCTAGCAATGTTCACAGCAATCGTTTTATTCCTACTATCCATTGTATAATCATACGCTTGCAAGAAGAAGCGAAATAGAGGGAAAACGATTAGAAAAATAAGTGTAAGAGATAGCAAGACTTCCAGTAATGTAAATCCATTTTTATTTTTTAGAAAATGAATGGTAAACAAAGGATCCCTTCTTTCAGATGCTTTTACTATTTTTACTGTTTTTACTATTGTGATAGTTAATTGTAGAATATAGTCGGAATATGTTAAGAATTGTAAAACATTATCTGAATTTGCTTTTAAATTACCAATTTTTATTATACAATAAAATTCAGGTTTAAAAGTGTCATTTTTCATACAATTGGGTAATAATGGATTGATTATTTTTGAAATGAAAGCGGGTGATGATTTGGAAGTATATATTTTTGGCTTTATCTTTATTTTAATTCTAATACCTATTTTATATATCGTTCCGATTGGTTTTAATAAGAAGGAAAAAGTATTGATCGCAGGTCTATCTTTCATACTTGCAGAGGCTGGCATGTTGGCCAACAAATTCCTTCCTTTGTGGAAGGCGATTCTTATCTTGTTGTTGCTTGCTTTAATTGCTACCTATTTTTATGAAACAAGGTTAAGATCCCGTTTTGTTAATGGAAAAGACACTGATAAACGTTCATTAAATGGGCAACTTGCTGGAATAGATTTGCCTGGGAATGAGCTTAAAATGGTTGATAAACCGCAAGACGATGAAGTACAAAAAGATTTTGGCGACTATAATCTAGGTCAAGATGCGATTGACAGATTGCTTTTTGAAAAGAAACAAGCTGAATTAACACAAGACTTCGATAGCTTAGCAGAATTACCATCAAATCTTGCAACAGAAGAACCTATATCTGAAAATGAAAATCTCGATCATATTGAGGAGCAGAGTGGTGTAATTGAGGACTCCTATAATAATACTGAGCTTTTTTCTGATTTTGATGAGGCACAGCAGTTGGAAGAAGACAGACAAGCACTCAACTCAGAACAAGATGAAACAGAAGTAATCGCTGTTGAAGAATCTGAAATGCAACCAAGCATTGAGGAACAACAGGAAGATGAAACTCAACTAGAAATAGTGGACGCAACAGAAGAGCAGGACGTTTTAGAGATACTTTCCGATGAAGTTTTATCCAATGAAGTTTTACCAAATGAATCTGTGGTCTCAGATGACGTTGATTTAGAAGATTTAGTAAGTGGGCAACGTTTCGATAGCGACGCTGATGTTGTTAAGGATTCTATTCATACTTCTGATATGGCTGAGCTTGATCCTGACGATGATGAAGTTGAGTTGTTGCAACGACGGTCTGCATTATTTGAAGAACTTGAAGTGGAAAGCATCATCGAAAACGCCGATCTATTTAGTGAAGAAGAAGCTGAAAAAGATGAATCAGTCATGGAAGAAATTGAAGCAGGATCACAAGACAGCAAGGATGAAATTGAGTTAGAGGAAAATGCTCAAATTGAAAAACTGGAAGAAGTCAATAACGTAGAAACTGAAAATAACGATACTACGGATCACATCATAGAAGATATGGAGGTGCTTGAAGTCATCGATGAAATCCAAATTATTGATGAAAACAGTGAAATCACTGAAATCAATGAAGAAGATACTCCATCACCAAATGAGGAACATGAAATAGAAACAATTTCAGAAACAATAACGGAAGATATCACTCCACAAATCAATGATGATGATAAGGAAATATTGGATAAACATGAATACATTTCTACTAGTGAAGATACTGAAGACAGCAGTAGAATAGGTAATGATGTAGAAGAAAAGTCTGATACGAAAGAAACAAAAACACAGCAACAAATGATCAAAACAATGCTAGATTATATTAATGTATCGAAACAAAGCTTATCAGCGGGCGAGTATGAAGAGCTAGTTCGTGCACATATGCATTCAGAATTATCGGATCATGATTATTATACTTTCGCTTATTTATTAATCGAACATTATATTTCGCATGGGAAATATGATGAATTACTCGACTTGCTGAAAAATCTAGATAGCAAATTCTCTAAATATCCAGTTTTAAAACAACAGATAGATTATCTTATTGAAAGATACTGTTAATAAGCAAACGACAATAAGACCAATTCAACAAAGAAGCAGAAAAATTAAAAACAGGTATGGTGAATAAGATGAAAAAAAGTAATCAAATAGTAGGACTGCCAATCATTTGTATTTCTGATGGATCAGAAATTGGGGCTGTAAAATCGCTAGTTATTAATCCGGATAAAGGCTCAATTGATTTCATCATTATTGAGAAGGAAGATTGGCAAGTAAGTGTCAAGGCCATCCCCTATAAAAAAGTTGTTGGAATTGGGGAGTATGCAGTTACAGTAGAATCCGATAATGCTGTGATTGATTTAAATGAGATTCCAATTGCAAATCAATTGGTCAATAAGAAAATAAAAATTAATGGTTCAAAAGTAATGACTCGAAAAGGGGAGTTAATAGGGGAAATAATTGAATATTACCTAGATGAGGATAATGGTCAAATACTAGGGGCCTCTCTCAATGTTGCTAACCGTGAAGTAATCATCGCTTCAAGCAGTGTCATTACGTATGGAAAAGAAATTATTATCGTAAAAGAAAATGCTTCCAATTACTTTCTGGACACGCCTGAACAATTGATTCAAGACAAAGGAATAATGAGCGATCTTTTTCAAAATGAACTTGCTGAAGATTACCATACAAAGGGCGGTACGGATTTATTCGAAGACCTACCTGCCGCATCCAAAAGACAAGCTAAGCAAGAACTTGATTTTGAACCAGACCCTGTCAAAGCTATTAAAGATCAGCAATATGAAATCTTAAAAGGGAAGGTAACAACTAAGGATCTACTTGATTTAGACGGTAATCTCCTTATTTCTAAAGGGACTGTTTTGGGAAAAACAGAAATTTTAAAAGCACAACAACTGGGCCCGAGCACAATTATTCAGTTATCTATGAATGTTGAAGGTGAAAAAGGGGTGATCTAACCTGTGAGCAGATATTTGAATGTTAAGCTATTTGGGTTATTGATCACATGTGCAGGACTTATTTTTATACTTTCTTATGTAAGTACAAAAACATATGAAACAGTATTTCATGATCAAAACTCAGTGTTTGCAAGTGGAACGATGATTAGTTCAATATCTTTAGATGGTATGTCAAAAGAGCAAGCAAAGTCTGAATTAACGAACAAAATCCAGGAATGGAGTAGAGCCAGCTCCTTCTCCCTTCAATATCAAAACAAAACAATAGAATTGCCTGACAATATCATTAGTATTGATGAAAATGCAAGTATACAAAAGGTAAAAGATGGCCAACAAGTTGACTTAGTAGTTGTTATTGACAAATCATTACTAGACGAATCCATAAACAAAACGATTGAGAATAAAGCAATTTTAAAAGATTTGGATATTGATAAGCTTGAAGAGGCGTTAATAGATTCAGTCCAAGAGCTTCAGGCTGAACCAAAGCACTTTCAGTTATTGGCTTACCTCAAAACAACGGGTGAAAATGCCAAAAAGGAATTAGCAGTCAGTAATATTAAGGGGATTGCTAGCCAGTACAAAAATCTTGAAACAATCCTAACGAATCAAAAGGAATTTGAAATTGGGCCGAATGAGACTTTTTCATTTCAAAATGCTTTTGACAGTAATCAGCCGAATAATGAAGCGCTCGGCATGATGGCATCGGGTATGTATGAAGCTATTCTTCCAACCAATTTCATGATAGTAGAGAGAAATATTAGCAAACAATTACCAACCTATAGTGAACTTGGCTTGGAAGCAAAGGTTTCAGACAAAATGGACCTAGTATTTACTAACCCTAATCCATATTCGTATAAAATTACATTCAGTCTATTAAAGGATACATTACAGGTTAAATTAATTGGTCCACCATTTCCTTACAAATATAGTATAAAAAAAGAAACAGAATCATACTCACCTAAGACAGTGCTCCAGTTTTCAGCTAAACTTTCTCCAATACAATCAAAGGTAATTGACAAAGGGCAAAATGGTTTGTTAGCAAAAGTATATCGTGAAGCTAAAGATGATCAAAATCTACTTGTTGAAACAAACTTTGTTTCTGAAGATTTTTATCCACCTACATATCGGGTTGTCCAATCTGGACTTTTACCATCAGAAAAAAGTACAAGTGAGAATAATAGTGAAAATGGTGGCATTGATAGGCAACAGGATATAGAGAATTCAAGTAATGGTAGTGGCGATTTAAATAGTACTAACATGCTTCCAGCAGAAACTGACGTTGAAAATCCATCTTAAGAAAGCTAATATGGTTAGCTAATATGTTAGTAGGTGATCTCATGAAATCGAAACGGAAACGACTCGGTGACTTACTGGTTGAAAATGGTCTGATTACCCATGATCAACTACAGGAAGCTTTAGCAGATAAAGAAGAAGGGCAAAAACTAGGGAATGTCCTAATTAAAAAAGGATATATTACCGAACAACAATTAATAGAAGTGCTCGAATTTCAGTTGGGAATTCCGCACGTTAGCTTGTTTCAATATCCAATTGACATCAATTTAGTCAATCTAGTTCCAAAAGAATTTGCACGAAGGAAATCTCTTGTTCCCTTAAAAAAATCGGGTGATCGTCTCTTTGTGGCAATGGCAGATCCAATGGATTACACTTCAATCGATGATTTACGCCTCAGAACCGGATTTCAAATTGAGACGGTTATTGCAACAAAAGAAGACATCCAAAGAACAATCAACCGCTATTATGAGTCTGATGATTCTTATAATATTGATGAGATTGGTAAATTAAACCCGATCATACAAGAAGAGGTAGAACAGATTAGCGATGAAGATGCCCCAATCGTTAAATTAGTGAATCAACTGTTGTTGAATGCTGTTCAGCAACGTGCAAGTGACATTCATATTGATCCGCAAGAAAATAAAGTATTGGTGCGTTACCGTGTTGATGGAGTTCTGAAAACAGAACGGACATTATCGAAAAATACACAAAATGTGTTAATAGCAAGAATCAAAATTATGTCAAAACTTGATATTACTGAAAGTAGGGTCCCGCAAGACGGACGTATCAAACGAACGATTGATTTTCACCCCGTTGATTTACGTATTTCAACCTTACCAACAGTATATGGTGAGAAGATTGTAATGCGGATTCTCGATTTGGGAAGTACTCTGACGGATATTAATAAACTATCCTTGAATAAATTGAATCATCAGCGTTTTATCGAATTGATTGAAAGACCGAATGGAATCATTCTGATTACAGGACCAACGGGGTCAGGGAAATCGACTGCCTTATATGCGGCTTTGAATCACTTGAATCACGAAGGTACTAATATTATAACGGTAGAGGACCCGGTGGAATATCAGCTTGAGGGAATTAACCAGGTGCAAGTTAACACTAACGTTGGGATGACTTTTGCAAGAGGATTACGGGCCATCCTTCGTCAAGACCCCAATATTATTATGGTCGGGGAAATTCGCGACCAAGAAACAGCGGAAATTGCCATTCGTTCCTCACTTACAGGGCATTTAGTCTTAAGTACAATCCATACGAATGATGCGATTAGTACAATTACAAGATTAGTAGATATGGGGATTGAACCGTTTTTAGTTGCATCATCATTAGCTGGCATTCTTTCACAACGTCTCGTCCGGCGTGTATGCCGGGATTGTGCGGAGACGGTCGTTCCAACAAAGAGTGAATTGCAGCTTTTTGAAAGACGGGGAATGAAAATCGATAAGGTCGTACGGGGCAGAGGCTGTGGGCGTTGCAATATGACAGGTTATAAGGGACGGCTTGCTGTTCACGAACTACTTGTCATTGACGAGAAGATTCGCCGCATGATTATGGATCAAGAGGCTGTTTCCAAAATTCGTGAACAGGCGATTCGCAACCAAATGATTTTCTTACTCGATGATGGCTTATTGAAAGTGAAACAAGGGTTAACAACAACAGAAGAAATATTAAAAATTGCGTTAAGTGAATAGGGGATTGCGATGAAAAACCGGATCGAAACTTTGATGCGAGCAGCCTATGAATTAAGAGCCTCTGACTTACATTTAACAGTCGGAGTACCGCCTATCTTGAGAATTCATGGGGATTTGAAACGATATGGGACAGAAACGTTAAAGCCTTTAGATATTGAACAGATGGCGCAGGCGATTGTTTCTCCTAAAATGTGGGAGCGTTTTTTGGAAATAGGTGAAATCGACTTTTCTTATGGAATTAAGCAGGTTTCTCGTTTTCGTATAAATATTTATCAGCAACGTTCCTGTGTATGTATGGCAATTCGTGTCGTTCCAACGAAGATTCCAACCGTTGAAGAATTAAAAATGCCTGAGATATTGAAAAAAATTACGACAAAACCACAAGGACTTGTTTTGGTGACTGGTCCAACCGGTAGCGGTAAATCGACAACACTAGCATCGATGATTGATCATATGAATCGTAATATGAAAAAACATATTATTACACTCGAAGATCCGATTGAATATCTCCACAAGCATAACAATTGTATCATTGATCAGCGTGAAATTGGCTTTGATACGGGTTCATTTGCAACAGGATTACGGGCTTCGTTGCGTCAAGACCCGGATGTTATTCTAGTTGGGGAATTACGAGATTTAGAGACTATTTCGACAGCGATTACAGCAGCTGAGACGGGCCATCTTGTCTATGGAACACTACATACGTCAAGTGCACCTGCGACAATTGATAGGATGATCGATGTTTTTCCTCCAAATCAGCAGGGCCAAGTAAGAGTTCAGTTGGCAACAGTTTTAGTAGCTATTATTTCACAACGGCTCTTCCCGACCATCGACAAATCAGGAAGACGGGCTGCGACAGAGGTATTAATCAATAATTCAGCCGTAGCCAACTTAATACGTAACGAAAAAATCCATCAAATTATGAACATTATGCAAACAAGCCGCGGCACTGGCATGCATACACTTGAGATGGGCATTAAAAGTCTAGTAGCAAAAGGGGTTATATCAAAAGAAATTGCAGATCCATTCCTATTGGAACACCAAGGAGAAATATAAAAATTTATAACTTACTTACAATTCATTGCATTCTTTTACAAATTTCACCATTTTGTAATATTTTCATATTCCTTTTAGTAATTTTTTACTATAAAATGTATATGAAGGATGCATTCAAAGAAGGTTGATGCCATGGCACAATTTAAATACACGGCTAGAAATATGAGCGGGAAAAAGCTGGCGGGAACAGTAAAAGCTGACTCAAGACGGGAGGCCATCTCGAAATTAAAGGATAGAGGGGTTCGCGTTGTACATATGGAAGATATCCCGGAAACAGCGCTCAATAAAGATATTTATTTTGGCAATCCAGTCAAATTAAAAGACTTTGTCATATTTCTTCGGCAGTTTTCAACATTGTTGAAAGCCGGTGTAACCATTGTTGATTCTACAAGAATACTAAGCATGCAAACTGAAAGTAAAGCTTTACGAAAAGCCCTAGCCAACGTTTTAGAAGATTTAAACCAAGGTATACCGTTTTCTGAATGTGCCGCTAAGCATAAGCGCATCTTCCCACCAATGTTTATTAATTTAGTAAAGGCAGGAGAAGCGAGCGGTGCCCTCGATGATACATTAGAGCGATTAGGCGACCATTTCGAAAAGCAGCATGAAACAAAACAGAAAATCCGGTCAGCATTAGCGTATCCAATTGTTATCGGGATTATTGCAATTGCCGTTGTGATCTTCCTATTAAACAATGTTGTTCCGACATTTGCTGATATGTTCGCTGGTTTTGGCGGTGAACTTCCTGCGATTACGCAATTTGTGCTTGCAGCCAGCGATTGGATTCAAGCGAAATGGTGGATTATTGTACTATCCGTTATTATTATAACTATTTTTTTAATAGTTTTAAAGAAAAACGACTCGACCAAATATTATGTCGATTATGCGATATTGAGAATTCCAATATTCGGCAAGTTGGTCCAAAAGGCATTACTGGCCCGGATGACAAGTACTTTAAGCTCGTTATTTGCTAGTTCAGTTCCAATCTTAGAAGCCGTTTCTATCGTTGAAAAGGTTGTAGAAAACGAAGTGTTTGCTAGTGTACTTCGTGAATCTCGAAATGCCTTAGAGCAAGGGATTTCGTTAACAGTACCGATGAAAACCCATTGGGTCTTTCCACCACTGGTGGTGCAAATGATTTCAATTGGTGAAAAAACCGGCGCTCTCGATGCCATGCTCGCCAAGGTGGCTGGTTTCTATGAACTAGAAGTAAATACAGCCACAGACCAAATTAAATCATTAATCGAACCATTAATGATTGTTGTCTTAGCGGTCATCGTTGGGACAATCGTTCTTTCAATTATGGTGCCAATGTTTACAATCTTTGGTCAAATCAAGTAAATCCGTAATAATTTCTATTATTGCGCTATTTATACAAAAAAACATAAAAAGGGGGAAATTTCATGTTTAAAAAGATTTTAAAGAATGAGAAAGGTTTGACGTTGATTGAATTGCTAGCGGTGGTTGTTATTTTGGGGATTATTGCTGCGATTGCGGTTCCGGCGATTGGGGGAATTATTGATAATACTAAGAAAGATGCGCATGTTGCTAATGCCCAACAAATGATTAGTGCTGCCAAAGTTGCAATTGCGGGTAAAGCTGATTTAGCTCCAGTAAAAGCTAAAGATAAAACTTATTTGAACCTTACATATTTAATAAATAATGGTTATATCCAATCTGATTTAAAGGATCCAGATGATAAAGAAAAATCATATATTACTGGTGATACTGAAGTTGCGGGCTCTACTGCACCGACTGGTACTGATTCTTATGTAATTGTAATAAAATCAGACGATGGAAAAACGATTGGATATTCAGTGGTTTTAACAGGTAACGTTAGACATATTTCAGAAACTGCTGAAGGAGCTTTAGACCGAGGTAAAGTAACAGAATAAACGGGCTCATAATGTTAATTTTAAAAGGCAAGATAACTCAGACAGAGTTATCTTGTTTTATTAAGGATGAGAATATGTTATTTTTTTTAAGTTATCTATTTGTAATTGGCTTGATATTTGGCTCGTTTTTCAACTTGGTTGGACTTCGCATCCCAGAAAATCTTTCAATTGTAAAACCAAGATCAGCTTGTCCAAACTGTAACCATCAATTAACAGCGGTAGAACTAATACCAGTAATTTCATTTTTAATTCAAAGAGGCAAATGTAAAAATTGCAGTTCAAAAATATCTCCTATATACCCAACTTTTGAATTGATTACTGGTATATTATTCGCTTTTTCATTTTATTATTTTGGTTTAACAACAGAGCTTATTGTAAGCTTAACGTTAATTTCAATGCTAATTATTATTGTCGTCTCAGACATAAAATACATGCTCATCCCAGATAAAGTATTATTATTTTTCACACCATTGTTCATCATGGAACGTATTCTTATTCCACTGGATCCATGGTGGAGTCCAATCCTTGGTGCGACTATCGGATTTTGTTTATTACTTTTGATCGCTATCGTAAGCAGAGGCGGCATGGGCGGTGGCGATATTAAGCTGTTTGCCATACTCGGACTTGTGCTTGGCTGGAAATTAGTTTTACTAGCATTCTTTATGTCTACCTTATTCGGATCAATTTTCGGTATAATCGGCTTGCTTATAAAGAAAGTTGAACGGGGCAAACCAATGCCGTTTGGACCCTATATTGCGCTAGGCGCAATTGTTACCTATTTCTGGGGAGAAACTTTAATAACCTGGTATAGTACAAATTTTTTATCAACGCTATTTTAACTTCATTCAGCAGAAGTCTCCCCCTTCCATAGGTGGTGAGATGAATGCAAGTTAGTATTTTAAATTCAGTGAGGGTATACTCCCCTGCTGAATAAAGTTAAAGCCTCCGGCGGATGCCACAGATTTTAAAAGGTGGCTTTTCGAGCAAGCTCGAAAAAATCTGGGCGCAAATACGCCAAGGCGAATTTGATATTAATACCACGCCAAGGATGTTATTTTGTTAACTAGAGAAGATATAGAGATAAAAGCCCCATAAATTAAAGTACTAGAATAATATAGTACAATGTTCATGAGGTATTGAGAGGGGGATTTAGATGGTTTTACGGCTTTTTGGTAAAAAGCGTTGTGCGAATATCGTCATTAAAGACCATGTTATTCGCTTTGTTGAAGTTCGTTCGTCCTCTCCACTCAGTGTCCGATTACAGGGAGAGCGTGAATTGCCTCCCGGGATTATTCATGAAGGAAATATTATCGATAAAGAGTCTTTTATTATGATCCTCGAGGAATGTGTGGAAGAATGGAAAATTAAAGGACAGGATGTGCGCTTTATCGTTCCTGATTCTTTTATCGTAATTAGAATAGTGGATGTACCAACTGATTTAAGTGATGATGAAATAAAGGGGTATTTATATTTGGAGCTTGGGACAAGCATTCATTTACCGTTTGAGGACCCCGTTTTCGATATATTTGTCCTTGGAACAACTGAAAATAAAAAAAATGTGCTCCTGTTTGCGGCACCGGAACAAATCGTACTTGATTATGTAGATGTTTTAGAGGAAGTAAAGTTGAAACCGATCGTTGCAGATATTGCACCACTATCCATTTATCGGCTATATACAAACTTAGACCAAGCTAATCCGAATGATCATTTAATGATCATTCAGTTTGACTTGCCAATGGTGAATGTTAGTATATTTCACGATGATATACTAGTCTTTCATCGTCATTTAGTGATTGATTTGAACTATTCGTTATGGAAGAAAAACTATAATGGGGAGTTTGAATGGAAAGGTGAACAAGCCGATTTAATGGGTCAAATGGAAGATACTTATACGGAAATCGATCGAATCATGAACTTTTATCGTTTTTCAATGCAACAAGGCAATCAGGAAGTAACTAGAATCTTATTAACCGGTGATCATCCACAATTTGATGATATAAAAAAACGGCTAATAGATCTATATGAAATCCCGATCGATACGATTCGAGCTGCAACCTTAGTTGATTCAAATGGAGAACAGTTGCAACGTAAATTTCACCTTGCTCTTGGACTTGCCATGAAAGAGGGGCAGTGACAAAATGCTAATTGAAATTAACTTATTACCAAAAAAAGATCGGCAATCTATGTCAACCATCATGATTGCGATTGCATTACTATTTATTTTATTGATTGGAAGCATTTATATTATTTTTCATTATCAATCGGCAAAGGGTGAGGTGGAGTCGCTGACGAGTGAGCTGCAGACAACAAAACAGCTGCGAGCCATTCAGGAACAGAAATTAACCGATGTTACATCGACAACTGCGGTTGACCAATTGAAAACAACGATTGATTGGGTGCAGAAGCTGCCTATCTCGACTGTTGCCTTACTTCAACATTTAACCGCCCTTCTTCCAGAACGGGGCTTTATCTTAAATATCACTTATGCGGATTCAGGAACGGTTACACTTACTACTCAATTTGATACAAATCGAGAAGTTGCCTATTATTTGAGTGAATTAGAGAATTCAGATGTGATCGAATCAGTCCAATTAAGAAGCTTGAATACAAGTGGAGAAGAGCTTGAAAAGTCAAACAAAAACTTAAAAGACAAATTAATGAAAGTTCTTGTTCCCAGATATGTTGCCGTATATGAGCTGAATCTTAACCGTCAAGCTTTAAAAGCGCTTGAGAAAAAGGAGGGTGAATCATGAACCTCCAATTAACGAAAAAAAACCTCGCACTTATACTTAGCGTTCTTTTGGTAGTTGCAATGGTGGTTGGGAGTTATTTTTACTTTCTTAATCCATTAAAAACAAAAATCAAATTGCTACAGGATGAACTTACGACAGAAGAGAAGCTTTATGATACGCTTGCCCAACAGGTTGGTGATACAAAAACGGGTGTTATTGAAAATTCACGATTTTTACAAAAGAAACTGCCAGTAGAATCTTTCTTGGAGCAATTTTTATTGGATTTGGAAAAGGCAGAGGTTGTTTCGAAGAGCTTAATTGAAGATATGTCTTTCCAAGATAATGTCGTCTCCGAAAATGATGTCATCATTGATAATAGTGAAGACCAAGCTGTTGGACAGGAGAATGAAGCGGCAAATGTAAATGAGTCAGAGGAAACAGGACAGCGGGCTAGTAGCGTTCCTAGTATGCCTGAAGGAATAAAAAGAGTGACTGTTAATTTAACGGTCACATCGGCCAATTTTTTTGACATGATTAAATTCCTTGAAACGATTGAAAGTCTCGAACGGATTACGAAAATCGATTCTTTATCGTTTACAGGCGGGGAAGAAATATTATCATTAGATGATGAGATTAAGGAGTTAACCTATACGGTTGTGTTATCAACGTTTTACTATCCAACTCTAGCAGAATTAAGAGATGAATTGCCGGTATTTGACACACCGCCGCCAAGCAACAAAGATAATCCATTGCCAACAGGGATGTATTATAAAGAAGATCAGGCGAAGTCTGCTCAAGCAGATGAAAAGTCCAATTCAGCGACCGCTAACACAGCTGGGACAAGCAAAGATAATACAAAATCATCTGAAGAGCAGTCCAAAAATAAATCTAATTAAGAGCCAACCGAAAAATCGCAGTCTATAAAACAACGAACTGTTATGAGTGGGAATTCCACGGAGTAACGGATTAATGGCGAATTATACAAAAAAGTTAATATGATGTTAATGGAATACTGTCATACTTTGACGAATATTTATAAGAACAAGACGACAAATGTCTTGTTCTTTTTTATTTTCATTATGGTAGCATGGATGGACAAGACTGCTTGCGTGAACTGTTTTTGAAAGAGGTGTGGGTGATGGACAAGCCAAAAGTCGAGCGTATTTCGATTCGAATTAACGGAAAAGAAAAAATATTTTTGTCTGATGAGGAATTAAATCAAGAAATTTCGGCAGCAAAGGAAGTAGACGATGGTTTACCAGAAGCGGACATCGATCATTTCAAAACCTTTGTTATTGGGGATTTAGTCGAGCAAGACTCAGAACGTGAACATGATAATGTCATCGATTTTGAAGAAAGACGAAATGGAAAAAAGAATTATTCTTCAAAATCATTTAATAGAAACAATACACTGTTATTAACTAAGAAAAAAAGACGACCACACGTAACTTTTTCCGGTGGAGGAAGAAAGCCGGATCCAATTTTAAAGAAATTTATTGCCGTTCTTATTTCAGCCATCATCATTGGGGTAGGGTTTGGGTATGTTGTTTTATCACTTTTCACCGATTTTAGTGAGGCACAAGGTGGAGGAAAACCCCATATCACTGTAGACAATGGACAAGCTCCCGAGGAAAGTAATGGAGCAACCGATGAAGTGCCGTCTGGAGTAATCTTGGATCCTATTGGAGCGAATGCAGAAACCGAAGCAAATGGCATTGCACCTTTAAGTTTACAAATCATCCAAGGGGGAGCATTTGAATCGGTTGAAGCGGCAAATCAAATTGCTAATGGTTTAAAAGAAAATGGTAATGCGGCGGTTGTGATGCCAGGGTCTAAGCCAGTTCTAATGTTCATCGGCTTAGGGGCTGATCGCAATGAGGTGGGGATCATAAGTCAACTTTACCTTAACAATGGGCAGGATGTATATTTGAAACCATTCAGCCTTTCAGAAATTAAAGCAGGTAAGGTGAGCAATGAGAAAGAGGTGGCATTTGTATCAGCTGGAATTAACCTCTACCAAACTTTACTTAGTCTTTCCACCCAGAGCTTTAATCAAAAAAAGATCGACCAGGCTGCATGGAAGGACATTGAGTCTAGTTTCTCACAGTGGAATCAATCCAAACCTCAAGAACTACCTGCCTCACTTGAGCAATTTGTAAATTCAATTTCAAAAACCTATCAATACTTGGCAAGCTATCAAATAAAGGCAGATAAACAACAATTGTGGAACTCCCAACAAGCCTTATTAGAAGGCCTTTTATCCTATAAAAAGTGGCATGATGAAAAATCGGTGCCTGTCCCCATGTTGCAGTAGGTACACCAGTAGTGCCGTCGGTGGTGCCTGTCCCCATATTGAAAATAATGCGATTTTCAATTTCTCAAAGGAAATTGCTTTGAAAATTAAAAGTTCAAAGGAAAAGAAGCCATTTTGGTTTCTTTTTTTGCTTATTTTGACCCTGAATTTTCAATTTCTCGAATTTGTTTTACTTATGGAAATTTGGTACTTTACCATTAAGTGGTGAATCTTATATACGCAGCTGCCATAAATAATGAAAGGAGGGGGTTTATTGTCTACAACTATTGTAATTTGCGAAAATACTCATTCATACATTGATCATGATCGCTTGTTTAAAGAATTAATACAGACCTTTTTTCAGGAATTTGTGGAATTATTTTTTCCCGAACAATATGCACACATCGATTTTTCACATTTAAAATTCCTTTCTCAAGAGTTGTTTACCGATATTTTAAAAGGGGAAAAACGAGAGGTTGATATGCTTGCAGAAACAAAGTTAAAAGATGTAGAAACCCTTATTCTTATACACGTTGAACCCCAATCCTACTTCCAAAAAGAATTTCATGAACGGATGTTTATCTATTTTAGCCGCCTTTATGAAAAATACCGTAAGCCAATACTTCCCATCGCAATTTTTAGTTATAATAATTTAAAAGAGGTACCCGATCATTTTGCAATAGAAATTCCAACTTTTAAAATTGCCGATTTCCGTTATTTGCAAATTCACTTAATCAAAATGGATTGGCGGAAATATCTCCGCCGCAATAATCCTGTAGCTGCAGCGCTCTTAAGTAAAATGGGTTACAAGAGAGAAGAACGAGTCCAGGTAAAAATTGAATTTTTACGTATGATTAGTAGAATGGAGTTAAACCCGGCGACAATGGAACTTATATACGGTTTTTTTGAAACTTATTTACAATTAGACGAAGGGGAGGAATCTTGTATGCAAGAGGAAATCACGAAACTTCCGGAAGAAGAAGCAAGGGCTATTCTTAAGTTACCCAATTCTTATTTTGAAAAAGGAATTAAAAAAGGTATAGAACAAGGTATTGAAAAAGTGGTCCGGGAAATGTATAAAAAAGGGCTGCCGGAGGCATTAATTTTAGAAGTATCTAAATTGTCGATTGAAAAGATTAGAAAAATAAAACAGGAAATGGATGAGGTTTCCTGAACTTAAATAAAAAATGGTGATGTGTGAATGACAAAAAAATTAATTTTAGCTTCTAGTTCTCCAAGAAGAAAGGAACTGCTTGCATATTTAAATATTCCATTTGAAATTGTACTCAGTCATGTCGAGGAGCATTTTAATGAAAAAAGTAATCCAAATGAAATTGTACAAGTACTTGCCTTACAGAAAGCAGAGGCGGTTGCCAATACCCTTGATCAGGATGTCGTTGTACTTGGAGCAGACACGATTGTTACGATCGACAATCAAATCTTGGGGAAACCAAAGGATGAAACTGAAGCAAGAATGATGTTAAAGCAGCTTTCCGGACGAGAGCATATTGTTTATACAGGTGTAGCGATTGTATCTGCTGATGAATCGACAACTTTTTATGAAGAAACAAAGGTTCAATTTTGGGAGCTATCAGATGAAGAAATCGATAACTATATTAAAAGTGGTGAGCCTTTTGATAAAGCAGGTGCCTATGGGATTCAACAGCTTGGCTCCATTTTAGTAAAACGGATTGACGGGGATTATTTTAACGTCGTAGGGTTGCCGATTTCCAAAACAGTTAGGGAATTAAAAAAGTTCTTTAGCTAATATAAAAATAGAATACGGGGAGGAGAAACAAAATGCCAAATTCTTCACTGATGATTAAGGATTATCCAAAGGATTCAACGCCAAGGGAACGACTCATAGCCGATGGACCCAGCAGCCTTTCCAATCAGGAGCTGTTAGCTATTTTGCTGCGAACAGGTACGAAAAATGAGTCTGTCTTACAGCTTTCCAGTCGTCTGTTGAAAAATTTCGAGGGGTTACGGTTGTTAAAAGATGCGACGATTGAGGAAATCACTAAAATTAATGGCATTGGCCGGGTCAAAGCAATCCAGATCATCGCCTCACTAGAGCTCGGACGAAGGGTGACAAGACTCCAATATGATGACCGTTACACGATTCGTTCACCGGAGGATGCCGCTAAATATGTAATGGATGACATGCGTTTTTTATCGCAGGAACATTTTGTTGCTTTATTTTTAAATACTAAAAACCAAGTTCTTCATAAACAATCGATCTTCATTGGCAGTCTCAATGCCTCGATCGTGCATCCGCGCGAGGTCTTCCGCGAGGCTCTTAGACGGGCCAGTGCCTCTATTATCTGTCTTCATAACCACCCATCTGGAGACCCAACACCAAGCCGTGAAGACATTGAAGTGACCAAACGTTTGGTCGAATGTGGAAAAATACTTGGAATTGAAGTACTTGACCATCTAATAATTGGTGATACTAAATTTATAAGTTTGAAGGAAAAAGGATATGTTTAAAAAACCTATCCTTTTCTATCTTTTTACCGTATAATATTCATTATGAGTTTGTGTGTACAAATTTGGTTGACATATCTGTGTCTAGCTACAGCGCCTAGCCCCTCGAGGTCATAAGCTGTACTGCTTTGTGGCATAAAACGCCACTTCGCAGTCCATCTTATGCTTGTCGGGGCTGACCAAGGCGCTTTCGCATTTCAAATTTGTGCGTCATGCTGAGAAAGGAAGAGATACATATTTATGTTTGGTTTAGGTGGCTTTTCTCGTGATATGGGAATTGACTTAGGAACAGCTAATACGTTAGTTTATGTGAAAGGAAAAGGTGTCGTTGTACGAGAACCTTCTGTAGTAGCCTTTCGCACTGATACGGGGACAATTGAAGCTGTTGGTAATGACGCAAAAAATATGATTGGCCGTACACCTGGTAACATTGTAGCATTAAGACCGATGAAAGACGGAGTTATCGCTGATTTTGAAACGACGGCTGTCATGTTAAAGCACTTTATACAACAAGCACAAAAAAGCCAAACTGCTTTTTCCAGAAAGCCGCATGTCATGGTGTGTGTACCATCAGGAATCACAGCTGTAGAAAAGCGTGCTGTTGAGGATGCAACAGTGCAAGCAGGTGCTCGGACTGCTACTACAATTGAAGAACCATTTGCAGCAGCAATCGGGGCTAATCTACCAGTATGGGAACCAACCGGTAGCATGGTGGTTGACATAGGTGGCGGAACAACTGAGGTTGCCATTATCTCCCTTGGAGGGATTGTAACAAGTCAATCCGTTCGTGTCGCCGGGGATGAAATGGATGATGCGATCATACAATATGTGAAGAAGAAATACAGTCTGTTAATTGGGGAACGTACATCTGAACAGCTTAAGTTTGAAATTGGTTCCGCTGGTATGCCTGAAGGTATTGAGGATATGGAAATACGCGGACGCGACCTTCTTACAGGACTTCCGAAAACAATATCGATTAGTGCAGTGGAAATTGGAGAAGCCTTGCATGATACAGTGTATGAAATTGTGGATGCAGTGAAATATACGTTGGAGAAATCTCCACCGGAATTAGCGGCCGATATTATGGATAGAGGCATTGTCTTAACGGGAGGAGGCGCTTTACTGCGCAATCTCGATAAAGTGATCAGCAATGAAACGAAGATGCCTGTCTTAGTGGCCGAGAATCCGTTAGATTGTGTTGCCATCGGTACTGGTAAAGCATTGGACAATCTTCACCTTTTCCGGTCTAAAGCAGGAATTACATCGAGATCAAGAAAATAGGTAAGTAGGTGTAAATCATGCCACAGTTTTTTTATAACAAACGATTAATCGTGCTTTTAGTTAGTATTATTATTTTAGTGGCATTGATTGGTTTTTCCTTAAATGATCGTTCTAAATTAAGCTGGCCAGAACAGTTTTTGAAGGATACGATTGGCTGGTTTCAATCAGTTTTCCATCAACCCGCTGAATATGCAGCGGGTTTCTTTGAAAATATATCTGAAATAAAAAATACATTTGAGGAAAATAAACTATTAAAGGCACGTCTGGATGAGTATGTTGAATTAAATGCCAGAGTTATGGAATTAGAAAAGGAAAATGAACGACTTCGTGGGATTTTAGATAAAAAAGAAAGCCTTCGTGATTATAAACTCATTCAAGCCAATGTTATCGCTAGAAATCCTGATCAATGGCATGAATTAATTTTCATTAATAAAGGTGAGCAGCACGGTGTTAAGAAAAATATGGCCGTCATCACTTCGGAAGGTATGGTAGGTAAAATTAAACAAGTTTCGCAATTTACATCTACTGTACAGCTTTTAAGTGCTGTTGACCGAACAAATCGAATTTCAGCGGTTGTAAAAGGAAATGAAGACATTTTCGGACTAATTGAAGGCTATGATGAAAAAAAGGGTGCACTATTATTTAAACGTATTCCATTTGATGTTGATATTAATTTAGCGGAAAAACAAACGGTTATCACCTCTGGATTAGGCGGAGTATTTCCTAGTGGCCTGGTGATTGGTGAAATTACAGAAGTTGTCCCAGATGAACATGGTTTGACGCAAATGGCTTATGTGAAGCCTTCTGCTAAATTTTTCGATATTGATCATATTATGATAGTCGAAAGGGTATCGACTACCCCTGATGAGGACTTAGTTGAACAATCTAAAGGAGGAGTCTAATTGTGAAAAGATTCCTTCTTGCGTTTATTGTATTTTTAGCTTTTTTATCTGAGAGTATCTTCATAGAGTTATTCCCTGCTGAAAGATTTGGGATTGACCGCATTTTTGTGCCGAGGTTTATGATCGTTATGATCATGCTCACTTCATTTTTTTATGATCGAAGTAAAGCGTTACTTTATGCGCTCATCTTCGGCTTATTATTTGATATCATATATACAGATATTATTGGGGTTTATATGTTTTCTTTTCCACTTATCGTATATGTAATTTCTTTATCTATGAAAGTGCTCCATCGAAATCTCCTAGTAATACTTTTTGTCGTATTAGTGGGTATTAGTTTATTAGAGGGGTTCGTTTTCGGGATTTTATATCTGGCTAATGTAGCCCATCTTGATTGGAATCAATTTCTTTATGATCGATTATTCCCTACCCTGGTATTGAACGGGGTATTTCTAATTGTGATTTACTACCCGATGAAGAAGTTTTTATTAAGAGTAGAGAAATGGGCAAATAAAGAAAATGATAAGTTAGTATAAAGGAAAAAATACTAATTGTGTCGAATTACAAATCATCGAGGTGAACGAAGATGATCGGGCAAAAACAACAAAATGTGACGATTAAAGGAACAAAAAGTGGCCTCACTTTATATTTGGATGCTTCATGTTCTTTTGAACAGCTATTAAAGGAACTTGATGAAAAGTTATCCTCTAATCATCAACCTGAGGATAGTCCTTTGACCTCCGTTCACATAAAAGCAGGCAACAGATATTTAACTAGAAGTATGCATGATCAAATTCGCGAGATTATTCGAAATAAGAAAAAGTTAGTCATTGATTCACTGGAATCAAATGTTATAACAAAAGCAGAAGCTCTTGAATGGAAAAAACAAACAGACGTTGAAACGGTATCGAAAATGATTCGTTCCGGACAGGTGCTTCAGGTTAAAGGGGATCTGCTGTTAATAGGTGATGTAAACCCTGGTGGCACTGTCATGGCCGGTGGTAATATTTTTATTATGGGAGCATTACGAGGAATTGCTCATGCTGGATGCTTTGGCAATAGGAATGCCGTTATTGCAGCATCATTGATGAAGCCAATGCAGCTTCGCATAAGCGACTTGGTGAATCGGGCACCAGATGACCACGAAGAAGAAGGCCGTGAGATGGAATGTGCTTATATAGATCAAAATGCAGATCAAATTGTGATCGACCGTGTTCAGGTTTTACCACATCTAAGACCAAATTTAACGAGGCTTGAAAGGGGAATGATGTAAATGGGAGAGGCTATCGTTATTACATCAGGAAAAGGCGGCGTCGGAAAGACAACTACAAGTGCTAATTTAGGTACTGCCCTAGCGTTAACAGGCAAAAAGGTTTGTTTAGTCGATACGGATATCGGGCTGCGCAATCTTGATGTTGTTATGGGACTTGAAAATCGTATAATTTATGATTTAGTTGATGTTGTGGAGGAACGGTGTAAGCTTCAGCAAGCCTTAATTAAGGACAAGCGTTTCGAGTGCTTGTACTTGCTTCCAGCTGCACAAACAAAGGATAAGTCTGCGGTTTTTCCTGAACAAATGAAAAAGCTTGTTGGCGAATTAAAGCAGGATTTTGATTATATTTTAATAGATTGCCCTGCTGGGATTGAACAAGGCTTTAAAAATGCTGTTGCCGGTGCGGACAAGGCAGTTGTTGTTACGACTCCGGAGGTATCCTCTGTCCGTGATGCAGATAGAATTATCGGACTGTTGGAACAAGAGGAGGTTGAATCTCCCAAACTAATAGTAAACCGCATTCGCAATCATATGATGAAAAATGGGGACATGCTTGATGTCGATGAGATTGTTGCGATTTTAGCTATCGACCTATTGGGAATTGTGGGGGACGACGATACTGTTATTAAAGCGTCCAACAACGGTGAACCGATTGCATTGGACCCTACAAGTAAAGCTTCGATTGCTTATCGAAATATGGCTAGACGCATTTTAGGTGAATCTGTGCCATTGCTTTCTATGGATGATGATAAGGGCGGCATGTTTTCGAAAATGAAAAAGTTTTTTGGAATGAAATAAAATTTGATAGGGTATGAACTTGAGTTTGGGATAGTTGTCTCCTAAGCTCTTTTTTTATTCACTTTTCAAAGTCATAACCGCCGAGGACAAGTCATAGATATTAGTAACATCATTCAGCAGAAGTTTCACTTCCATAAACAGTGAGATAAACACCATTTAGTATTTTAACTTCATTCAGCAGAAGTCTCCCTCTTCCATAAGTAGTGAGATGAATGCAAGTTAGTATTTTAAATTCAGTGGGGGGTACAGACCCTTCTGAATAAAGTTAAAGCCTCCGGCGGATGCCTTAGATTTTAAAAGGTAGCTTTTCGAGCAGATCAAAGACTAAGAACGCCACATCCTGTGGCAACGTCTTTGTGACCCACGTCCTGTGGGCCTAAAAAATCTGGGCGCAAATACGCCAAGGCGAATTTG
>DULJ01000055.1 GCA_012840465.1 Caryophanales bacterium | reverse complement strand
TATTTGTTTTATTACACCACTTTTTCGCTGTTTTTGTTTACTCATTACAAGTCACTCCTATTATTTATACGAACATTTTACCGAACAATTATCCACAAGTCGAGAATTTTATAATTTCCTAAACAAAAAAAAAGGCTGACTTCAAAAAAGTCAGCCTTTTTCATTAGCTTTGGTAACTTCAAATACATCTAGGAAAAACACGAATACTGGGATCCCGATGATTAACCCCCAAACCCCGAAGAAATGCTCAGAGAAAATTAGCACAACAAATGTATAAAAGATTGGTAAATTAGTCTTGGAACTCATAAGCTTTGGATTTAATATATAGGCTTCAATTCCATGAATAATGGCAATCATAATTAAAATATAGACAACTTTGATTAACCCTCCAATTGTGTAGGCAATGATACACAACGGTACCAAGGAAATGATGACCCCTGCAACCGGTATTAAGCCAAAGAAGAAAATCATGATTGCTAACCCGAATAATTGTGGAAAGCCCATGAAGGACAGGGCTACAGTCGATAGCATACAGTTGACAACAGCAATAATAAACTGTGCTTCCAATACCTTGCCAAAAGTACGAATAAACTTTCCTCCGAAAAACTCAATTTCATTATAGAATGGGGCAAGCTTACTATATTTCATTTTTTTCGTAAAAGTGACTAAACTCGGTTTCTCCAATAAATAAAACAAACTTAACAGTAACGCTAGGAAAATCTGAAGCGCTAAATGGCTAATTCCAGAGAAAGACCTCATTGCAAATGCAAGACCTTGTTCTAAATATTGTGAAATTTCGCTTTTCCCTAACATGCTAAATATATAATTTAAAATGATGTTATCCTGTGGCTGCTGGTAAAAGGTCGTTACCTGTTTTACAAGTGCGGTAATTTCATACGTAATAATCGGCAGATATTTTGCAATACCCCAGGTTAAAAAACCAACAATCGCTGTATAACTGACTAAAACTATCAATTTCCAATTGACCGGAACCTTCTTTGAAACAATGGTCACAAGACGGTCCATCAAAAAGGAAAATATAAACGTTAGCAATATGAAATTGATCATACTTTTCATGCTGTATAAAATAAGGACAATTAGTATAAAAACAAAAATTCTTTTTATACTTTTGTTTTGAAACCATTTCGTGAGTTCATCCATTAACCTTTCCCCTTTGTATAAAAAGCTCGTTGTAGTATCAAGATAGTATAATCCTATATTATAATTAATTTCCGCATATTGAAAGCCAATATAATTGTAAAAACAATGATTTTAAAAGAAAAACACCTATCAATGATAGATGTTTGACAAATTTGCATATATGACAGTGTTTATTATTGTTTTTGAATTGTAACCTTCGCCCCATCTTTTAGTAGTGATTGTCCTTTAACAACAACTACATCATTCTCATTGATCCCGTCCAAGATTACAATTTGTTCACTTGTTTCTTCGCCTGTTTGTACTTCGACTTTTGTTGCTTTGTCATTTTCAATTTTATAGACATAATTCTTGCCTTCTTCTTCAAAAATTGCTGCTCTTGAAAGTATAAGACTTTCCATTAGTTGTCCATCAATACCTTGGAAAACAACATTTACGACCATGTCTGATTTCCATTGTTCGCTTCCATTCGGAATTTCAACTTCAAACGGATAAGCTTTCAATTGTTGATCCATGACAGGACTTAATGCTGTAACTTTGGCATCAATGGTTTTATCCACTGCTGGAACTTCAACTTTAACTACCGCGCCAACCTTGATTGAAGTTACATCGCTTTCTGAAAGATTACCCTTAACAACGATAGGGCTTATATTAACAATTGTTACTACACCTTGTGAAGGTCCAGCCATTTGACCAGAAGCTCCGCTAACACTTGAGATAATACCGCTAATTGGCGCTTTGACCGTTGCATTAGCCAATTGATAACGAGCATTCTCTAAATTTACCTTTGCCTGCTCGACTGATGATCCGGCAACTTGTATCGCTGTTTTTTGTTCCGCATAATGTACGGATTTTTGTGCATTTTCGTATGAGGTTTTCGCATTATTTAGAGCGATCTCAGCATTTTTAAATGCTGTTTCTTTTTGTTCCAATTCAACGGAAGCAACAGCGCCAGCATCATAAAGGCTTTTAGTACGTTCTAAATTAAGCTTGGCATCATCATATGCTTGCTGGGCTTGTGTAATTCCAGAATCTGACTGAACAAGACCACTTTTAGCTTGGTCAAGACCTTGATTTGAACTGACTTCCGCTTGTTTTAAGTTTGCTTGTGCAACCTTATAGGCTGCTTCAGACTGTTTCACCGCATTTTGCAAGTCTTCAGGATCTAAAGTGAACAGAACGTCACCTTTATTTACCTTTTGACCTAATTTAACATGGATTGTTTTAATTTTTCCATTTACTTTTGGAGCAATAGCGGCCGTTTCTTTTGGTTCAAATTTACCCGCAATACCAGCTTGTGCATCCAATACACCCTTTTTCACAGTTTCCACTTGAACAGGGACCGCCACCGCTTCCTCTTTATCAGTTGCTACTGGCTGTTTTGGGGCACAACCAGCAACCGTTAAAATAAGAAGTAATGAAAATAGTAATAATTTTATTTTTTTTTGCATCATAGATTCTCTCCCTCTATTCTTGAGCCTGTACGGATTGTGTGACAGCCTTTATTTTCTTAGCACGTTTTTCAGCTTTTCTGCGTTTTCTTTTAGCGCCAATATCATCAAACCAACAGTACACGACTGGGATTAGAATAAGTGTGATTAATGTTGAAAAACTTAAACCAAATGCAACTACGATTGCCATCGGTGCTTGTGTCTCGTTACCAGATCCGCCGCCAAACGCTAAAGGAAGAATGGCCAATATCGTTGCAAGTGTTGTCATTAAAATCGGCCGTAGACGAATTGGTCCTGCTTTTAATACCGCTTCATCACGATCCATGCCCTCTTTTCTTAAATGAATCACATAATCTAGTAGAACAATGGCATTATTAACTACGATACCTATTAATAAAATGTAACCAATAAGTGCCATTATACTCATTGACTGGCCGGTAACCAATAGTCCTAATACAACACCAACTAAGGTTGGTGGAATTGAGAACATGATAACAAAAGGGGTAAACAACGACTCAAATTGTCCAGCCATTACCATGTACACTAATACGATTGCGAGTAACATAGCCAAACCTAATTGAGCGAAAGACTCCATCATTTCCTTACTTTGCCCACCGTAATCAACAGAATAGCCATCAGGGAGATTTATGTTATTAATGCGTTCACGAACCGCTTTGGAAGCTGTTGCTATGTCATTTCCCATAATATCCCCGTTGATTTGAACCTCTCTTGTTTGGTTTGTACGGGTAATCGTTTGTGGTACATCCACTTTCTTAATATCCGCTACTGAAGAAAGTGCAATCGTTCCACCTTGTGGAGTAGTAATCCTGATTTTATCTAAATAAGTTTTATCCTCCTTTAAGTAAGAAGGCATTACAAGCTTAACATCGATTTCATCATCACCTGTTCGGAATTGTGTAACCTTTTGTCCAGCAAATGAAATCCGAACAGCTGAAAGAACCTGGTTGGTTGTTAAACCATATTGGCTTGCACGTTTTTGGTCAATAACAATTTGAAATTCTTTCTTCGTTGCATCCAAGGAAGTTTTCACGTTATACGTACCATCAACCTGCTTAATTTCGCCTGCGATAATGTCAGCTATATCACGTAAGACATGTAAATCATCACCACGTAAATTTACCTGAATAGCAGAGCCGCCCATTCCATGTGAAGTTGATACCTCCGAAACAGTAATCTTGGCATCCGGTAGGAAATCAAGCTGTTTACGAACTTCATTAGCAACCTCTTCAGTTGAACGATCTCGCTTATCCAAATCAACTAGTTTCAAACTAACGTTTGCAATATTTGAAGATGATGGAGAAAATACCGCTCCACCCCCGCCATTAGAGCCGATTGAAGTATAGATATGCTCTAATTCAGGAACTTTTTTGACTACTTCCTCTATCTGGGAAACTGTTTTTTCTGTTTCTTCTAAAATGGTTCCTGTCGGCATTTCAACAGATATGCTAAACTGTCCTTCATCTGTTTTTGGTATGAATTCCATTCCGACTAACGGGAACAACGCGACTGCCCCTACTAGGATTGCGATTGCCGATAATAATACCGTTTTTCGTTTACCAAGTGCCCATTTAAGAAAACGACCGTACACTTTCGCTACTTTCTCAAAACCAATATTAAACCACATCACTGGGTTAAATCCTTTATATGTTCCTGACGTATAAATATCCTCATTAGGAACCTCATTTAACCAGCGTGAACTTAGCATCGGCACAAGCATAAGAGATACGACTAAGGCTGCTATATGGGAAAAAATCACCGTCAAAGCTAACGGCCCAAATATTTCAGCCGCGATACCGTCAACAAAGATAATGGGTAGAAATACAACAATCTGAGCTAGGGCAGAAGCCATTACGGCATTACCAACCTGTTTCGAACCTTCAAGGGCTGCTTCAATCATTCCCTTTCCTTCTTGCCTTTTTCGGAAAATATTTTCCATGATTACGACCGCAAAGTCGACTAGCGATCCTAAACCTAGTAATAAACCACTTAGAGAGATTAAGTTAATCGTCTCTCCAGAAAAATACATTAAAGAGAAGGTTGCAATAACTGAAATTGGAATAACAATAGACACAACTAATGTTGAGCGTGCACTATTTAGGAAGAAGTATAATATAAATACGGCAAAGATTAATCCTAAGAAAGCATGCTCAGCCACGGTTTTAATAGAGTCTTTAATATAGACAGATGTATCCATAATCATCGATAGCTCGATACCCTTAGGTAATTGAGCTTTGATAGTTTCTAGTTCCTTATGAACCGCATCAGCAACCTCAACTGTGTTTCCACCAGTAGCCTTTGTAATCGTAAGACCAAGGCTTGGCTCGCCGTTATAATAGCCAAGCTGTGTAACGTCTTCGATAGTATCCTCAACCTTGGCAATATCCTTTAAAGCAATACTGCCTCCGGCAATTGAAATCGGTGTTTCACCAATTTCTGTTACGGTACTATACTCCCCTTGAACCCTGATTTGGAGCTTTTCATCACCTTCTCTAACCTCACCTGCCGAACCGGAAAGATTTGTCGAACTCAGAGCCCCTCGTATTTGATCGAAAGTGATTCCATACATTTCAAGTTTATTAGGGTCAGCTGTAATTTTGATCACACGGTCACGGCCGCCATTAATACCAACGGAAGCTACACCATCGATTCGTTCAAGATTTGTTTTTATAAGATTATCTGCGATTGATTTTAATTCTCCGACATTCTTATGACCCGAAAGAGCCAGTGTCATAACTGGTTCACTATTTGGGTCGAACTTTAAGATTTTGGGAGAGCCTGCGGAATCAGGTAGCATTCCTTCGATAATTCCAACTTTATCGCGCATATCTAATGTTGCTTGGTCAATATCTGTTCCCCAATTAAACATGATAACTACTAAGGAAGAACCGGAAACAGAACTAGACTGTATCGTATCAACATTGGCAATGGACGCCAAAGATTCCTCAATTGGTTTTGTTACCAATTTTTCTACTTCCTCCGGAGTTCCACCATCAACGGTTGTGGCAACAACGGCGACTGGAAGATTCATTTCTGGCATCAAATCTACAGCCATCTTTGGAAAAGAAATAAATCCAAAGATAAGCATAGCAATAATAACCATCAAAACCGTTACAGGTCTTCTGATGGATAAATGAGATAAATTCATGAAGTTCACCCTTTTCAACTATATATGATCACATGGTAAATCTACTATTCTACCGTTTAGTCATGACAATCTATTTTTAATGCTTTTTCCATAATCATTTGTCTTTTATCAATCATTTGTACCATCCTTACAATACATTTTATTTAAGTTTATTTGCAAATGACCGATTGGTCAACCTATTAGTATTCAACATATATACAAAAAAATAGAAGGTTTACCTCATTTTTGAAATAATCCTTCTAACGCATGGTTACAATATTAATTTTGAAATCTTTACGCTTTTTCCCTAGCCTTTGAATATATTCGTATTCTCTTCAGGATAATAAAAAAATCCACAGGCTAAAAAGGTTCGTCTGTGGATTTAAAAGCGTTTTGAATTCGGTTACATTTTTTAGTGATTAAACTTTTTTAAGCCATTGTTGCCCCACGTTGATCTAGCTCTTGAATTAATTTCCTGTACTCCACAAATGAAAGTTTCCCTTGAATATAACCTCTTTTTAAAAAATCTAGTAGATCATTAGCACTCGTTGGTTTATGTTCCTTTTCTTCCACGAACTTTTGAATCAAACCCTCTAATGTCAAGCGAATCTCCCCCTGTTACATAGTGTACTTATATCATATCATCCTGACTGGGGTATGCTTATTTTTTTGAATTTTTAAACTTCCGACAAAATTTGTAGTATTTTTACAAAATAATGCTAATTAACCGTTAACAGCGACAAATATCGTTTTAGTAATTCATGATATGTGATAAAAATAATATCTTTTTGTCAAAAACTTTTAAACAAGGGGATAATTTTATTTCTTTTATTCTATTATTCTAGTAACCTTTACCATGTGTTCCTTCCAATAGAAAGTTGTGTTCGAGTAATCCACACCTTTTGAAGAAGATGAATGCAAAATCGTATTTGGGTCAATAAATAACCCTGCATGATCAATCGTGCCATCAAAATTTGTGTCATATGATACGATATCGCCTACTCTTGCTTGCGAAAAAGGAACTACCGTGCCAGCATTAGCTTGTTCCTGGGATGTTCTTGGCAAATATATTCCATGTTCCTCGTATACTCTTTTTATAAATGAAGAACAATCGAATACATCTGTCCTAGTTGTGGATGCTCCATAAAGATACCCTGCACCGATGTATTGCTTACCACTGTTTATGATATCTTGACCAGTTGTTTCCTGTGCCTGTGCGGTTTGAGAAGTGGATGGAACATTGATTACTTGTCCAATATACAAATCATTTGGATTTGTAATTTGTGCATTTATAGCAAGGATAGCTGTTACCGTAGTATTATATTTTTGAGAAATGATATAGATTGTATCACCGTCTTTAACAGTGTATTTGGAGTTCGTTAGATCTTGAGATACTTTTAATACTTGCCCGGGATATATCATTTCGGATGTTAACCCGTTCCACTCTATTATTTGTGAAGCAGATGTATTATTGTCATACGCGATCTTCCATAAGACATCCCCACCTTTAACAGTGTAAGTCGCAGCATCAGCTTGCGAAGCGAATAGCAATGTACCTACAAATCCTGCTGTAATAATAAACCTTTTCATGATGAATTTCTCTCCTTTGTATGTATAATTCTTGCGATGAAATGATGTGGATACAATCGAGTACGCCAAGGCGCTGCTGAATATAGTTACTAATTCGTGTATATATCAGAAACTATAACCCTATAATAACAATTATTCCGACAAATTTTTTAGGTACCTTTTGGGCCAATTTCCAGGATAAGGAACTAGGAACAGTAACTTCCGGACCTTAAAAAGAGTCAATTAACAATAGCAATTGTTAATTCACGGCTTAAAGGATCTTTGGAACTATTTCCCGTTGATAAATTTACCAGTGCAAAAAATGAAAAAAAACCGACAAAGTTTCTGTCGGTTTGATGCTGTCTAGCTCCAGCGCTTGCTCTTTTCTAATAAATCTTATTCTTTTTACGCACTCATCCAATGCGGTGGAGTATTTTTATCCCAATAAATCGATCCCATATCATAATGGGTCAAAAACTCATCCTCCGCTGTATGGTAATGGAAGTTAAACCAATACCCTTCCTTTGGTGGATGGTCCCGTCTTACATGGAATCTTATTAAGTCCTTCCCTGTATTGCCATGGTAAACATGAAAAATCTTTTCGCCAAGTCCACTAGTTGGATTTTCTGAAATAACCAATTGACGAAGATCATCTTCAGGAATCCTTTCCGCGAGCCCGGCTATAGCCTCTTCGATTTTCGGAAGGATCACTTGTTTAAATTCGTTGCCAATTACACTACCAATTGTAAAGCCGAATTTCGTCATAGATTGCTGTTCCGCTTGAATCAATGAATAGTCTGTAAATGATGAGACTAAATCAGAGTGATTATCAATCGAAAACGCAAGACTTTGCCATGAATTATCAATCTCTTCTTCGTTTTCTATTTCCTCTAATGCCTCTATATCATTAACAACTAGTAAGCGATCATTTTGATCAGATACATCCCTATTTTCTTTTACATTTTTATCAATGTCGACTGATAGCTGCGGAACAACGGTTCCAAATGTGAAAATGGTTACCAATACGACAAATAATTTTCTCATCCAGAGTTTCATGAGCTGGTCTCTCCAGTATTTTTTATTAATTATTTATTCAATATTTTCTCATGTTTCTGGTAAAAATTCTAGGAATAAGCCCTTTTGTAATAAAAATGTAACTAATTGCTTACATATCTTTTGGGAGTTGGTCGATTTTATCGTGCATATAGCTCATGGCTTCAGTTAGTATTTCAATGGCAGCAAAGCTTTTTTGCCTTTGTGCATAGGCTTCCTGAACTAGTTCGAGCAAGTGACGATCATTTGCTTGTTGAACAATTTCTAGAACCATCTGTCCAAAATCATCAACCTCCATTCCATTTCTCAGCAGTGTTCTAAATTCCATAACCGCTTCCGTTAATAATTGTAATCTTGTTAGTTCATCCATAATAAAAATCTCCTTTAGAAAATACCGCTGTTTTTAATTTTTTGAACAGCTTCTTTTAATGTTTTCTCTGATTGAACAAGAGCGATTCGAACATACCCTTCGCCTGATGGTCCGAATGCATTTCCCGGTGTAACAACAACACCTGCTTTTTCGATTAACTCAATCGCGAATTTTTTTGATGTATATCGTTTGGGAATCTCTGCCCACATAAACATCGTTGCGGGTGGTCGCTCCACATTCCAACCAATCGCACGGAGACCGTCAACAAGAGCGTCCCGTCTTGATTCATAAAGCTTATTGTTTTCTTTCAAAAAAGAATCGCCATCCACGAGTGCGACCGTTGCAGCCTTTTGGATGGGTGAAAAAACACCATAATCTAAGTTGGATTTTAATTTTGCTAATGCTCCAACAATCTGTTGG
The DNA here is from genome assembly GCA_012840465.1 of Caryophanales bacterium. Taxonomy (GTDB): domain Bacteria; phylum Bacillota; class Bacilli; order Bacillales; family Bacillaceae_J; genus Schinkia. The sequence continues at coordinate 10,264 of DULJ01000055.1, read as the reverse complement.
TTACCAATCATATACCCAATTCGGCAGCCAGCCATATTATAGCTTTTTGAAAGGGAATTAAATTCAACCCCGACGTCAAATGCCCCTTCTACCTCAAGAAAGCTGACAGGTTTTTGGCCATCAAACACAAGTTCAGAGTAGGCAAAATCATGAATAACAACGATATCATACTTTTTTGCAAAAGCGATAGTCGTTTCAAAGAATGCCTTATGGGCCATTGCCGGAACTGGATTGCCAGGAAAATTCAAAATCATCATTTTTGCCTTTTTCGCTATTTCCTGAGGGATTGAGTCAAGATCAGGTAAAAAACCATTTTCCTTTAAAAGCGGCATTGGATAAGTATTTGCTTTTGCCATTCGAACACCGTCAGCGTAGGCAGTATAACCTGGATCCGGAACGAGAATAATATCACCTTCATCACATATAGTCATCGGGAGATGAAGAAGACCGTCCTGCGAACCGCACATTTGCACAATTTCAGTTTCGGGGTTAAAAGTGACCCCATAATGCTTCGAATAAAAACGTAGGACTGCCTTATAAAATTCTTTCGTTCCTGTTAAAGTATAGCCATATTGAGTAGGATCCTGAACATTCTTCACCAATGCATCAACGATAAATGGTGGTGGTGGTAGATCAGGACTGCCAATACTAAGGTCAATCATATGTATGCCTTGCGCGATTTTTTCTTTTTTAAATGCGGCTAATTCTGAAAATATACTAGTCTCAAAAGATTGCATTAATTGCGATGTCGTAAAAACCATAACTGCTTTAGCCCCCATTTCTTTATTTGAACAATATTTTACCACATTTAGAAAAAAAAGAATCAATGCCAGTCTAATTGGCATTGATTCTTTTTCGTTCATATGAGTGCCCATCTATAAACCACCAGATTTTTTACGTTTTTTCCGACGTGAAGAGTCCAGTTTATAGTTTCCAGTTTCTTGCGTAGTCGTTCCTTGACCTTCTACATCTGCTGACCCAAGACCGATTGTTGTTGGATCTGCTTTTGTTTCTCTTGACATATTCGAACCACCTCCCTAACGGTAAGGTGTCCAATTTAACCATTAATCATCCAGTTCAATGACCCCAAAGTGAAATTTTGCAGTTTTTCTACGAAACACAGAAAATCCAAATGTTTCAAACCTCGTACTTTTCCAATGGTCCTTCAAAACAATTCGTTTTTTGGCCACCCTTTTAGCTTCCTCGATTGTTTCATCAAAAATATCTGTATAAAGAGCGATGATCCGCAAACCTTTTATCCCATCCGACTCTTCTATTTCTATATTGAACATCGGATCAAAGTATACAACATCAAATGAGTTATTTTTTTGTTCCTTCAAAAAATCAAGATTATTTCGATTTATAACCTCAATTCGACTCATTGCCAAATTCATTTCATCATTGCCACTTTCCCATGTTTTCAATCCATGTTGGAGTAAAAAGGCAATAAATCGATTCCCTTCTATCCCGACGACACACCCTGTCTTTCCAACAACACTACTTGCAACAATGCTATCAGAGCCGAGTCCAAGCGTACAATCAAGGAAAGTCATTCCATCCTTAAGCCTTGCAGCCTGGATAAAAGGATCATCTTCCCCTCTTACTACTCTTTTCACGCGGAACATCGCTGAATTGGGATGGAAAAATATCGGTTCATGTGGATGATTTCTAGGGTATATATCTAAACGGTTTTTGCCAACCACTAATACCTCGTCTTTTTCTTGTTCCATAATCTCTTCTACCGATAATTTTCTTCTTGCTATGTAGGGAATTTGCAATTGATTCGCATATCGATTCGCTATTTGAATCCTCTCTATATTCGTTCTTCCTGCGGTTGTGATAATCATTTTAACCCCTTAATCTAAATTTTTAACTATAAAATGATAAGCAAATTTGATTTTGAATTCATTAGAACCAGCCTTGTAAATGGCGCTGGTTTTTTTCGCATAATATCCCAACTGAATGGACAAATTTATGTAGACAGGAGGGAAAGTTATGAATTCAAAAACGAGCTTAGCTCATAAGCTATTTTTGAGCTCAGCCGTGGCAGCAGTTGTCGTCTCGATGCCAAATTTTGATGTAGAAGCATCAATTGAGAAAACAGCAACTGAAAGCAAAACATTACGGTACGGAAATGCAAGTCCTTCCGTACGAATGTTACAAGAAGGTCTTAAACAAATTGGGTATTATCCGTATAGAGTGGACGGGATCTATGGAAGCCACACTCAAACCGCTGTACAGAAATTCCAATTACATACCGGAATGAAAGTTGATGGGATTGCTGGAGCAAAAACTTTAGCTGCCCTAACCAAAATCACAGAAAACTCTTTAGATGAATCTGTTCCCGTACAAGCACTTAGAGACAGCTATTTGCTTGATGGAACATTTATTCAGCATGCACTTAATTTGATTGGAACACCATACATATGGGGTGGCACAACCACAAATGGTTTCGATTGCAGCGGATTTCTTAAATACGTTTTTGCCAAAAAAGGCATTGACATTCCAAGAACGATCAGTGAAATATGGGACTACGGCATCGATGTTAAAAAGCCAAGTGTCGGTGATTTAGTGTTCTTCGAAACATATAAACCAGGGCCTTCACATGCCGGAATTTATCTTGGTGGCGGTCAATTTATTCACTCCGGCTCCTCAAAAGGCGTTACAATTAGTAAACTAAATCAAAGTTATTGGAGTAAACGGTACTTAGGTTCAAAGAGAATTCGCTAGAATCCTGTTGGGTTCTAGCGAATTCTCTTTTTATCCCTCAATCAATGTTTTTCAATTTGTTCAACTAACTCTGACAGCTCTTCCCAACGCTCCATTGTTTGTTCAAGCTCTGCTGTTAACGATTGCTCTTTTTCAAATAATGGTTGGACTTTAGCAAAATCAGAGCCGCTACTTGCAATCTCTTGTTGGATAGTTGATATTTCTTCCTCTAGCTGCGTAATTTTATCCTCAATGCCTTCCCATTCTTTTTGTTCCTTATAGCTTAGCTTTCGTTTTTTCGGCTTAAAAGCCTGTTCTGAAGCAGTGAGAACTTGGGCTTTTTCCTTTGCTTCTTCTTTTTTAAATAATTCCTGTTTTTGTTTTTCATCTTCTAAATACTCACTATATGACCCGAAGAAAATCCGGATGTTCCCTTCACCTTCAAACACAAACAGGATATCACTTGTCTTATCTAAAAAGAAGCGGTCATGTGATACCGTTAAAACGACACCCGGAAATTCATCTAAGTAGTCTTCCAAAATTGTTAATGTTTCAATATCAAGATCGTTCGTTGGCTCATCAAGAATGATCACATTCGGCTTTGTCATTAAAATTTTCAATAGATAAAGGCGACGGCGTTCGCCCCCTGACAACTTTTTAATGTATGTATATTGCATAGATGGAGAAAACAAAAATCGCTCAAGCATTTGGGATGCTGTAATTTCCTTGCCGTCGATTGTTTTAATGATTTGAGCGGTCTCTTTAATATAATCAATAACCCGCTGTTCCAGATTCATCTCTTCATTTTCTTGGGTATAATAAGCAACTTTTACCGTTTGACCAACTTCGATTGTACCTTCGTCCGGAGAATCCTTTCCTGTCAGTAAGTTTAACAGCGACGTTTTTCCAGAACCGTTCGGTCCAACAATGCCAATTCGTTCAAATGGCTTTACGATATAGGAAAAGTTTTTGATCACCGTTTTATGTTCATACTGCTTAGAGATATTTTCAATTTCAAACACTTTTTTACCAAGACGGCTTCCACCGATCGCAATATCAAGATCGTCCTTTTGACGGTGGCCTGGCCTGTTTTGTAGCTCTTCAAAGCGCTGGATTCTTGCTTTTTGCTTTGTTGTCCGCGCCTTCGCCCCGCGTCTCATCCATGCTAATTCTCGTCTTAGCAGATTTTGACGCTTATCTTCATTGGCTGCTTCAATTTCTTCACGAATCGCTTTCGCTTCAAGGAACGTCGAATAGTTTCCCTCATAGCTATAAAGGTTACCTTGCTCTAGCTCAAAAATTCTATTGGTTACACGATCTAAAAAGTAGCGATCATGCGTAATCAGCAGGATGGCGCCAGGATAGCGTGCAATATATTCTTCTAACCATTCGATCGTTTCAATATCCAAATGGTTTGTCGGCTCATCAAGGATCAGCAAATCTACTGGCTGAATAAGGCTTCTCGCAATCGCAACCCGCTTCTTTTGTCCACCTGACAGCTGCCCTATATTTTGGGAGTGATCCTCAAGCCCAAGCTTAGTTAAGATTGATTTAGCTTGGGTATTGGCGTCCCAAGCATTCAGCGCATCCATTTCCTGTTGAAGTTTAGAAAGGGTGTCCTGCTTTCGTTCACTTAGTGAGTCCTTTTGCAGGGCAATCAGGGCTTCTTCGTATTTTTTTAATAAACGAATAAGCGGTGTGTCTCCGTAAAAAATCTCATCTAAAATTGTGCCATTCCCATCAAATTCTGGGTTTTGAGCTAAATACTCAATGTTATACGATTTCGGTTTGACGATTTCCCCTGCGTCAGACGGCTCAATCCCCGCTAATATTTTTAAAAGCGTTGACTTCCCTGTCCCATTCACTCCGATAATTCCAATTCGCTGTTTTTCAGCCACGCTGAAAGAGATACTATTAAATAATGTTTTATCGCCAAAACTTTTTGACAGATTTTCAACGGACAATATGTTCATTTACAAGTTTCCTTCCCATTCATGATTAAACTTTTGTAAAAAGTCCTCCATTAATTGATGGCGGGCTTCAGCCATTTCGATAGCTGTATTTGTATTCATAAGGTGCTTTAATTTAAGCAGTTTTTCATAAAAGTGATTGACTGCTGTTGATTTTCCCGTACGGTATTCTTCTTTTGCCATTTTTTCACGTGGTTGTATATCAGGATCATATAGTAAGTCACCATGCGCACCAGCATAGGCGAATGTTCTTGCAATCCCGATCGCACCGATGGCATCAAGGCGATCCGCATCTTGAACCACTTTTCCTTCGAGTGTCGTCATCGGTGGACGATTGCCCCCTTTGAATGACATCGTGGATATGATTTCAATGATTGTATCGATCGTTTCTTCGTCTGCGTGGTGAGCCTCAAGCCAGTCTTTCACCCGTCGCAAACCGACTTCTTCTCCGCCTTCATTTAATTTTTCATCAGCGATGTCATGTAGTAATGCTGCCATTACACATATGAAAACATCAGCGTCCTCCTGTTCAGCTATATGCTTAGCCATTTTCGTAACACGGGCAATATGCCACCAATCATGACCGCTTGCCTCGTTTTCAAGCTCACTTCGAACAAACGCTGTTGCCTCTTCTATTAATCTGTTTTTATCCATGATTGGTTAACCCCTTTTCGTTATGTATAAAAACTTATATATATGAAATCTTATCATTTTTTAGCAAAATCATTCAACTATTAGTGAATTGGAGCCATATACTGTACTAAATATAATGAATATTTTGTAATTCCAATCTGTAAAAGAAGGAGGCAAAACACTGTGTACAGACCACAACCGCATCCAACAATGATCGGAACAGCCTGGCGAGGGCATCATGTAGCAATCCTCAGATGTAATCCATATACGAACCAGTTCCTTGGTATCAATACTAGTCTTGAAGCTCCAGTTGAGCCCACCCACCAGACGTGCGCGGAGACACTTTCGCGGTTTTTAAGCATCGGTTATACGATGATAAACGCAACAATGATTTCACAAACAGAAATTCAATATGTACTTGTTAAAAAATAAACTCGTTATGCGGGTCGCAAAACGAGTTCATCTTTTTTATTATCGTTTTCTATCTTTTTTGGGTGGAGTAGTAGTACGATTACTGCCGCTAGGAGCTTGATTGGCTCTGCCTTTTTCACCTTTTATAGGTGATGTGCCTTTAAATACTGCCCGTTTGCTCTCCTCGTTTCGGTACGATTTTCTCGCGCCATCATTTTTATTACTGGTCTCATACTGGTGGCTCCGCTCAGACCGTGGCTCGCGCTTCGGACGCCGCTCCTTATCGTCACCTTTTCTTGAATTTGAATTTGGACGGTCATCCACGATTTCGCCACCATATAATTCTTTTTTCGTCATCGCAACGCCTAATTCTTTTCCATACTTCAGCAATGTCTTCTCTTCGGTTGGTGTAACCAAAGAGATCACGGTACCTTTTGCGCCCATTCTTCCTGTACGGCCGGAACGATGGATATATTGCTCCATTTTTTCAGGCATGTCAAGATGGATCACATGGGTCAAGCCCTGAATATCCATCCCTCGGGCAGCTATATCTGTTGCTAAAAGAAGAGACAGCTTTCCACTGCGGAATTGTTGAATTGCTCCAGCCCGCTCCTTTTTATTGGCAGCGCTATGTAAAACTCCAATTGGAATTTTTTTATACTTAAATTTCGCTGCTAATTCATCAATATGAAATGAATCATTGATAAAAATAAGTGCTTTCATACTTTCGTTCATCCGGTAAATCCTTCTAAGCACTTCGACCTTGTCACGGCGATCGCTTACAAAATAAATATGATCGACAGCGTTATTCTGCCCCCGTTCAACTTGGATAAACGTTGGATCAATCATCACTTTTTTAGCAAAGTCCTTGACTTCCTCCGAAATAGTGGCCGAGAAAAATAAAACCTGCCGATCTCTTAAGGTAGATTGGATCACCATTTTTACATCGTAAGTCAACTTCTGAGCAACCATTTGGTCCACTTCATCGACAACAACTGTCTTCACTTCATGCATTTTCATCTTTTTCTTATCAAGGAGTTCATTGATCCTTCCCGGCGTACCAACGATAATCATTGGGTTTTTCTTCAAGCGGTCAAGTTGTCGTTTAAGATCAACTCCACCAATAAACGCTCCACTTACGATCCCACTATTTAAAGTAAACGTCTGGATCACTTGATGAATTTGCATTGCCAGTTCCCTTGTAGGTGATAAAATAACAGCTTGAATTTCTTTTTTATCCGGATCAATATTATGTAAAATTGGAAGCAAGTATGCCAATGTTTTTCCTGTCCCAGTTGGTGATTCGGCAATAATATCCGCCCCTTCCGAAATAGTCGGAATAGTCTTTTGTTGTATTCCCGTCGGTTGTTCAAATCCAGCCTTTTGCCATGCTTCTTGAAGGAAAGGTTTCATTGTGTTTAATAGTTCCATTGTATTTGCCCCTTTTTTTGTCTAGCTCCAGCGCCTATCGCCTAGCAAACTTTAGTTCATTCAAATGGTCAATCGACCCTACCATATAGTCCACCATTATTGGTAAATCGTCAACTTGGGCTTCCCCAATTTTTCGATCAAATTTCAAAAAAATTGTATTTTTCATTTTCACAGGTGTGTGTGTGTCATAATGATATGAGATTTCTTGCGTTATTGATGGGCGATCGCCCCAAATTTCCAACAATGCTGACTGGATCGCTTCACAATCTTTCTTGGGATCTTTTACAGTCGTAAAAAAAACAACTTCAATTTGGCAGCCAATTGATTGTTCAGCTATTTCCATAATCTCTGCTGATAAATCGTGAACATCGGCATAGATCCTGAACTCACCATGAACAGAATTATCCCCTTCGTCTTTTTTTCTAAATGTCACAGCATAATAGCGGGAAAGTTTCGCTAGATCTATTTGATCCATTCGATTTGTAATTAAAATTTCGCCCTCAAGATCGAGGTCATACACGGCTCCTTCCGCGACAACCTTTAAATTGTCAAAAATAGTAGGGTCAAACATAAAATCCCTCACTCCTTGAGTTTTCTTTCCCTATTCTAACAAAATTCGCACATATTACGAACTTTTTCATTGAAGATTTTTTCTAATGTTCTTATAATTAATTAATTAGATAGAAAAGGAAGTGATTGAAAGTGCCTATTAACATTCCAAAGGATTTACCTGCTAAAGAAATACTTGAAGGTGAAAATATATTTGTAATGGATGAAGAACGTGCATATCAACAAGATATCCGCGCTTTAAATATAGTAATCTTAAATTTAATGCCTTTAAAAGAAAAAACTGAAGAACAGCTTCTTCGTGTACTAAGTAACTCACCATTACAAGTCAATATTACACTAATGCATCCACAAACACATCAATCTAAAAATACAAAACAGGAGCACTTAGAAAATTTCTATCGTACTTTCGATGAAATTAAAGGTCACAAATTTGATGGTATGATCATTACAGGAGCCCCGATTGAACTATTGGAGTTTGAGGAAGTAAACTATTGGGATGAAATAAAGGAAATTATGGAATGGACCAAAACCAATGTAACTTCAACCCTCCATATATGCTGGGGTGCCCAAGCGGGGTTATACTACCATTTTGGTATTCCTAAATACCCTTTAGCGAAAAAAATGTTTGGCGTATTTGAACATAAAACATTTCATAGAAAATCGAGAATTCTTCGTGGCTTCGATGAAGTATATCTTGTGCCACATTCAAGACATACCGATGTCAAAAAAGAGGATATCGATAAAAATTCAAATCTGGAAATCCTTTCTTATTCAAATGAAGCAGGTGTTTGTCTCGTAGCATCTAAAGACCGCAAGCAATTCTTTATTACAGGACATCCGGAATATGAAGCCACTACACTAAGGGATGAGTATCTTCGTGATAAAAATAAAGGCATGGATATTGAAATTCCAGTCAATTATTTTCCGAATGATGACCCAAATGAGGAACCTTTAAATAGATGGCGTGCCCATGGGAACCTGTTCTATACAAATTGGCTAAATTATTACGTTTACCAAGAAACACCCTATATTTGGGAGTAAGCTTATCCATCCGTGTCAGCGCAAAACAATCGCGCTGGCTTTTTCTTTTTATAAAAAGGTTATAAAATTTTAACCTAATATATCTGAAAATTCTTGAAATTAGGACAAGTATTTGGTATCATGAAAAACGAAAGGCTGACCAATAAAGTGTCTGTCCACAATGCAAATAAACTGTAAAATTTGCATTTAGTTTGGATTTATGACACTTTACGGTCAGCCTTTATTTGTGAAAAAATAAACATATTAAGCCTAATCCCCATTTTTCTCCTTTTTTTCCTCACATTCAAAACATGTAATGGTTCCGTCCTCTTTGACAATCCCATTAAAAAATCCATTCAAACAGTATATTTCTTTTTTGCATTCCTGACATTCTCCTACTAATTCTTTCAAAGTAACCTCCCCTTATTGTTACTATACTAAATTTCACCAGCCTATTTCCAAAACTGATACCATTTTTTATGTACTAGTTTTTCCTCCAAGACCTTTTGCTTTTGATTAAAAAACTCTCTTATTTTCGTTGTTACTTCCCTATCCCTTTGTTGGATAATTAAATGATCAGCCTGCTTTTCGATTCGACTCCCCATGACTTAAGACCTCCATGTCATAAAAAGCAAACGAATAGTTCGATACTATGCTCGTTTGCTTTTTATTTTTTACTTAATTTTTCATATTAAGGTAATGTTAACGGCTTGGGTGATACAATTACCCCATCTTCATCGGCATACGCATATTCACCAGGTGTCCATGTTACACCGCCAAACTTTGTTACAACATTTATTTTCCCTTTGCCTTCTTTTTTGCTTTTTAATGGCATCGTGCCAAGCGCAAATACACCAACATTCATCCCCGCGATTTCTCCGCTATCGCGAATGACCCCATTTATGATAATTCCCGCTAAGTTTCGGTCAACTGCGATTTGGGCCAATACATCCCCCACTAAAGCACAATTTCTTGATGCACCACCATTCACAACAAGGACAGAGCCTTCTGGAATCGTTTCTAACATTTGGCGAACTAAAACATTGTCTTCGAAAACCTCTACAGTTTGGATTGGACCTGAAAACTGTTTCTTAGCACCATACGATTTGAATTCTACTTCGCATATTGAAATGCTGTCTGAATAATGATCACATAAATCCGCTGTTTTTAATGTTTGTATTGCTTTCAAATGAAAGCCCCCCATTTCCCACTTTTGTCCACCCCATTATACTACTCTTTTTGAATTATTTGTTAATATAATTTCAAAAAAGAAGGCAACAGTCCCCCGACTAGATGCCTTCTCTCTTCTATGCTCTATATACTCTATTAACCGGAAATTCTTATCGATCCCCCTAATCAAATTCGCCTTGGCGTATTTGCGCCCAGATTTTTCAGGCCCACAGGACGTGGGTCACAAAGACGTTGCCACAGGATGTGGCGTTCTTAGTCTTTGATCTGCTCGAAAAGTTACCTTTTAAAATCTGTGGCATCCGCCGGAGGCTTTAACTTTATTCAGCAGG
>DULJ01000054.1 GCA_012840465.1 Caryophanales bacterium | reverse complement strand
CGTAAACGAATGTCCTTGCATTTCCTGATGCATCGGCTACTGATGTTAAATTCCCGTTTGCATCGTAGCCGTAACCCCATTTTTTCACTCCATTTACATACGTACCGTTTAAACGGTTAAGGCCATCAAAGGTGCTGGAAATGGCATCACTTTTTGGATATACAAGCTTTGTTTGGTTGCCATTCCGGTCGTATTCAAACTGGATGACTTGGGTTAACGGATTCGTTATTTTCGATACGAGATTAAATTCGTTATAGTCGTACTTCGTTACGTTTCCTTTGGCATCGGTTACGGTTGTTCGGTTACCGTTGCTATCGTAGCCGTAAGAAGTGACACCCTGTTTCGCATCCGTTACTTTTGTCAACAAGTTCCTGCCATCATACGTAAATAAAGTGGTTTTCCCTTTTGGATCTTTGATGCTTGGATTCCGTCAAAATGGGTCGTTCCTTGACTTACTGCGGATCACAATACATCCTCAAAAAATCAACATTAAAAAACACTGCTTTTGAATATGGTAAATAAACAAAAACATCCTCCCATATGTTCTACAATAGATTAGGAAGCAATGGTTCATTAAGTTGTTAAAAAATAATCAAGGAAATTCAAAAAGAAGCAGAAGAACCGTCCCTCTGCTTCAAAGAAGTAATTCTCCATACACCTTGATCATTAATTATGATTATTAGGAATGGTGCTATTCCTTAATTAGAAACTTAATAAACTCAATAAAAAACCTTGAAAGAGCTACCAATCAAGGTTTTTTGTATTAAAGTTATATTCTGTGTCTATACAAATTAAATGAATTTATTTGCTACCTGACTTTCTGGTTTTATTTTAATCACTTTTTCCGCTAAAATTTTTGATTCTTGGTCATTTAATAATTTATCTGGAATATCATTAAAAAATAACAAGTACTCCTTAAGTTCCACATCATCATCCTCAAGTTCTACCGCCCTTTTTGCGTGGAAAAATGCTGCTTGGTATGCTCCTTCTATATGGCATAACGGTTGCGAGAGTACTATTGAAGCAATATAGTGAAGTAGCGCACTTTCTTTTTCTTTTATCATATCGAAAATAAAAGAATAAAATAAAATGCTTTCAGATTTAAAGCATAATTCCAATATACATTGTTCAAATTCATTTATGCTCAATCTATCTACCAATGCTTTTGCTTCATTAAATTTTAGAGAAGTGATTAAACTTTCTAGTTTTGTAATCATTTTGTTTTCACCCACGCATCTGAAATTTTAATTGTTCCATCCTTCATCCTAATAAAAGTTACCTCTACAGTACTTCCATTTACCTTCATTGATTTCATTCTAACTGATTTATACGAACTTTCTTTCCCATGCCTCATAACATTAGAAATAACCTTTGATACTTCATCCCAATTCCTTTTGTTTTTAACTACCCTACCCCATGCATGCTTGTCTTGAAGTATATGGTTGATTTTATTTGTCCCTAAACTGGAGACCTCAGGCATTACTTTAACCTTACCCTTTTTAACCCATTTAATCACAGTTTCTCTAACGTACTTACCTGAACGGTATACTTGAATCACAACAAAAGTTGCTACATATAAAGCGCCATTAATTACTTTTGTTAATGGATTCGTAGCATTACCTGATGAATCATCAAACATTACCGGGTTATTTTCGGTATAGG
>DULJ01000053.1 GCA_012840465.1 Caryophanales bacterium | reverse complement strand
TTGCACCTTCTTTCATTGTTGTTATATCTTTTAACGCTTTTTGTCTGATCTCATAATCCCATCTGTTTTCTGGATTTTGGCTTATGATTTCCAATCTTTCCACCGCCTTTTTTATAATTGGGTCTTTTGACGCTATGATTTCCCACTGGCTGTCATCTTCATTAGCAAAGAATTCAATCCATTTTGCCAAACGATCATCAGGATTAATCTTTCCGTTTCTATGCAGTTTTTTAAATCTTTTCATTTCTACGAAATGTAGCTGAAGTATATCCGGATAAGACGTGCCTGTCTTTTTCTCCGTTAGGTGATAAATGCTGTGGTAGGTAGGATGGTTGAAATAATTGAAGTCGAGTAGATTGATGGTTGTCGTTTTCCGGAGCTTTTTATAATTATCACCTTCATGTAGTTGTTCGGTGATCATCTTCGCACAATAGAATAGGCTTCTTTTATCCATATTATATTGATTTTCGAGTTGCATTTCAATGTTGATTACACCGATACCAGGACTTTGGGACACAGGGTCTGGAACTGTGGCACTTTTTATCAAAAAAACAAGAGAGCGTAAGCTCTTAAGTATAAACAACTAATTATTCTTTATTTAAGTTCTTTTGCAATTTCAATATTTCATCTTTTGTAAATCCTGTGGTTTCCGAAATCACATCAATTCCAATACCTTTACAAAGCAATTTTATCGCTACCTCTACTTTCCCTTGTTCTCGGCCTTCCTCTCTTCCTTCCTCTCTCGCTCCTTCTTTCATAGTTGTTATATCCTTCAAGGCCTTTTGTCTGATTTCATAATCCCTTCTGTTTTCAGGATTTTGACTTATAATTCCCAATCTTTCCACCGCCTTTTTCATAATTGGATCTTTTGATGCTAGAATGGCCCATTGGCTATCCTCTTCATTGACCAAGAATTCAATCCATTTTGCTAGTCGGTCATTTTTATTAATATTGCCTTCATTTTGTAATTTCTTAAATCTTTTCATTTCAATGAAATGTAACTGAAGTATGTCTGGATAATGTATACCTGTTTTTTTCTCCGTTAAGTGGTAAGTGCTATGGTAATTAGGGTGGTTGAAATAATTGAAGTTGAGTAGATTAATGGTTGTTGTTTTACGGAGTTGTTTATAATTATCACCTTCATCTAGCTGTTCAGCGATCATCTTTGCACAATAGAATAAGGATCTTTTATCCATATTATATTGATTTTCCAGTTGCATTTCAATGTTGATTACACCAGTACCAGGAATTTGCGCTTTGATGTCAAGTATGGATGCCTTATCTGACAGATGCTGTTTTTTAAAATGAGGGTTCTGTAAGTAAATATTCGATAGGCTTTGCCCTTCTGGGACTTGAAAGAAATCGTTCAAGAAGTGAGTGAGAAGTTCTTTTGAGTGTTTGTTTTTGCTTCCAAATAGCAGCTTAAAGACAAAATCATTCTTTGGAAGTAGCCATCGGAAGTGGCTTGGCGGTTTTCCTTTTGTCATTTATTATTGAGCTCCTTTCAAAGATAGGTGGGGAGTGTAAAAGTTGGACAAGGATGTACTGGTTACTATTTATAATATCAAAACAACATTAATTTGAATAGGTTAATTTTTTGAGGGACGCAGGACCGGTAAACCGCAGTCCAATTAGAAATGGAACATGAGAAGAACGAAATCGCTTGTTCCATTTAACATAAAGAACACTAGGAGCGTCCCATGTTCCTGTTAAAGATTTAAATATTTAATTGGTATTTGAATAGAACTAAAAAAGAGAGCGTAAGCTCTCAAGTACAGGTCACCAATTATTCTTTATTTAAGTTCTTTTGCAACTCCAATATTTCATCCTTTGTAAATCCAGTAATTTTAACAATAAGCGCTAAATCAAGTCCATCTCGCAGCATTTCAAGTGCTACTTCAATTTTTCCCTCTGCTTTTCCTTCCGCTTTTCCTTCCGCTTTTCCCTGTTCTCGGCCTTCTTCTAATCCCTTTACTCTCCCTTCTTCTCTTCCTTCCTCTCTTGCACCTTCTTTCATTGTTGTTATATCTTTTAACGCTTTTTGTCTGATCT
>DULJ01000052.1 GCA_012840465.1 Caryophanales bacterium | reverse complement strand
CGTAAACGAATGTCCTTGCATTTCCTGATGCATCGGCTACTGATGTTAAATTCCCGTTTGCATCGTAGCCGTAACCCCATTTTTTCACTCCATTTACATACGTACCGTTTAAACGGTTAAGGCCATCGAATGTGCTGGAAATGGCATCACCTTTTGGATATACAAGCTTTGTTTGGTTGCCATTCCGGTCGTATTCAAACTGGATGACTTGGGTTAACGGATTCGTTATTTTCGATGCGAGATTAAATTCGTTATAGTCGTACTTCGTGACGTTTCCTTTGGCATCGGTCACGGTTGTTCGGTTGCCGTTGCCATCGTAGCCGTAAGAAGTGACACCCTGTTTCGCATCCGTTACTTTTGTCAACAAGTTCCGGCCATCATACGTAAATGAAGTGGTTTTCCCTTTTGGATCTTTGATGCTGGTGCGGTTGCCCACTTCATCATAGCCAAAGAGAACCGTATTTCCAAGCTGGTCTTTAATGCTTGTTACGTAATTTCCACCAGTATCATAAGTGTTAGAAGTAATCGAAGTTCCGATTTCCAAACGGGCGGCATCAAACCAGGTAGTACCAGTCTGATTATGATAATGATAATAGACATCTATTGAATTAAATGCTTTGGTTGGTTTAACAAAGGCGGCTACATGCTGCCACTCTTGAGCGGTTTTATCAAAGTCATTTCCAAAGTTGGTTCCTTTGGTTCCATCTGCATAGTTTACAACAACCTGCATGCTGTAAGATCCACCATTTGCGTTTGCCCCCACCTGCTTAGACCAACCAGATAGCGTGAACGGTGTGGTGACATCTCCGGAAATATTAATATGCTGCTTGATGGATTTATTCTTGTCTGCTTCCCCTGTTATTTGGAATGAGGAGCTACCGATATAAACATTGTCATCATCTGGGTTCACGTTTTGAATGATTTTGTCATTGGTTGATAAATTTCCACTTGTCTCCCAGTTATCAGGGATACCATCCTTATTTATATCCTTTTCAAAGCTTGAATTTTCAACGAGATTATAAGCTGAAAGCGTCGTTCCTTTTTCTAACTGAACGCCGTCAAAATAAGCGGTTCCGGACCCAGGGTTTAATCCGACAGATACACTAATTTGCGTAGTACCAAATGGAGGTATATCTATAATCGATTGAAGACGAGTCCAATCTTGGGTTCCTTTTAATCCTGTTGAAAATGATTGCCCTAACTAGTTATTTTTGTTATCAAAAAACTCAATTTTCAAAAGGGCTAACCCCACCGCATTGCTTGTTTTTACATAAGCACTCGCAATATAGGATTCGCCTACATTATAGACAAACTTGTCGGAACGGACAATGGTCCATGCTGTCGGATTGGTAATACCCACTGCTTTCTTTCCAAATCTTCCATTATCAGACCAAGTGAAGGTTGCACTTCCACCTATATCAGTATATTTCTCCCAGTGATCCAGCTCATCTAATTCAAATACTATTCAATTAACAATATCTAAAAACCCCGCTGCTCCTATGAGTATCTGACCCATTGTCCCGTACTCGGTCGTACAGACTAATCTTGGAATCTAAAAATAAAATGTTGTAAATGCTTCTTTAAATGGTCTTGAGTTAATTGTTCCGTTTTCAAACAGTTCATCTACACTTTTAAATTCTTGTGTTACACTCCCTTCAACCCTAGTAAGAAAAATACCCTCAACATTTTGACTTATCCAATATTCATCATTTTCAAAATCAAATACGAATTCTTCTCCATTTATTAATCTTTCTCTTAATTCTTCAATCGTCATCTTTTCTAACTCCTTCTTCTCGAATATTGCATATTTATTTCATCAAGATTAATTAATACCATTTTTTAGACCTTACTCCATTGATCCAATCGTGTCTATGTGGCACTTTGGGATGTAGCTTGGGATTTCCATGATTAGTATAATCAATGTCTAACTTAAGTTTACCTGCTAAAACTTTAGCACATTACTCCAGAAGGGAGGTTATAAAATTCTGAATTACTTTGAACATTTTTAGGGATTATGGGGGGAATAAAATGCCCATTTACAGAATTGGGGCTTTTTCTTATTTTTTCTTTATGCTTATCTGTCTGATTTTGCAAACCTCCTTCTATTCTCTTCTTAATTAAAAAAGGGGCGCCAAAAAGTCAGTTAACTATGACCTTTTAGACAGCCCCAGTAGATAAATTATTTTATCTATTTTTCCATTTTATATAACACTTAATTACGGGCCGTAAGCCCATCAATATGCCAATTATTTTTAAATACATTCAATGCTTTATCTTGCTCTCCAAATGAAGGAATTACTATAATCGAATACATATCATTTTCCAATGTACAAAATTCATCTGGTGCATACTGAATTTCAGCTTCGTTATCACAAAAAGCATAGTCAAATCCCGAAACGCTATATAAATCTATGATAAAATTTATAATTTGGTCAGTAACCCTATTTATAACCTCTACATTATGTGTCTTAATGACGTCAGCTTCACTTATATCTAACAGAAATCCAAAGTAATCTTTCTCTTTCTCAATTCGTACCGCCACTTCTAAATCACTAAAACCTAAAAAGGTACATACCACATTAACTTGTCCATAATAGTATTTTGCTATTAAATTTAATGATTCGCTGATTTCGAGATTATTGTTAGGTGTATATTCAATCCATTCCTCACCATCAATATCCTTGCTCATTTTTATTTTTTTCAAGATTCCATCTTTTGACACTAAATACCTAACTAGAATATCTAACTCATTTTTGAAGCGCTCCTCAGTTCGCTTACTATATATAAGCCCAATCGATATAAAACTTCCCATATGAAACATGTTCCTCCACTACTTAATTTTAGTTCCCTTTGTTAGGTGAAATTTCATTTGGTCAGCGCTAAATTTCCATCCACCAATATAGTTACCAGACAAATCAGTATAAGCACCTACACCGGTTTTCTTGTTTATATAGACATAAACATCTTGTCCTCTGTACTTCGACTTAAAAATACCAGTTGCTGTGTTTATATGGCTTTGAATGGCTCTTTGATAGGCTTCCCCTGTAGTTTTATTCCAATTTCCTGTCACTCCGAAATCCTTAGCATGTTTAAATTCATGTTGGAGCTTCATAGTAGTAAACTTTGTATTAGGAAGCTTTGTTTTAACCTTACCTTTTTTAACCCATTTAATCACAGTTTCTTTAACATACTTTCCTGAACGGTATACTTGAATCACAACAAAAGTTGCTACATATAAAGCGCCATTAATTACTTTTGTTAATGGATTCGTAGCATTACCTGATGAATCATCAAACATTACCGGGTTATTTTCGGTATAGG
>DULJ01000051.1 GCA_012840465.1 Caryophanales bacterium | reverse complement strand
TTTGTCAAAATTTATCCTATCTTCTTTAGAAGTTAACAAATTCCATCCAATTTAAAGCAAGACTTTCCAAACTTTTTCCGGTTGCGTTAAAGTATTACCCAAATTAGGGTGTTATGAATAATTCAGGATAACATCTTTAGGCAAGGCGTTCTTATCAGTTTTAACATCAGACGTATGGGAATGGGTAAAAGAACCAATAATTTTTCAATAAGTTGTAGTCAGAAATAGACCATTCCTTTGGTGAGGCGGTCTATTTCTTTTTGTTTAGTGTTAGAGTAAATACACCAAAGCTTATTGCATGGTTTTATGCGGCTGAACATGTGGGGATTATTTTACGATGATCGTGCTTCCATTGATGGTCCATATGCGAATTGTTCTAAAATGGATTGGATGTTACTAAATAATAAGTGTTGCAAGTAGAAAATTGCGTTTTTTACTCATGCTCCTTTCAAAAGTAAAATTTAAACTAATCATGTAAATGACATGAAAGGGGCAATTGAATTGAAACCATTATTAGTTGCAAGAAATGTAATTAAAAATTATAACAACAATCAGATGGCAGGACTTAATAAAGTATCTCTAGATATTGAATCAGGTGAATTTGTTGGAATTATGGGAGCTTCAGGTTCGGGAAAGACAACATTACTAAACATTCTATCCACTATAGATAGGCCAACAAGTGGCGATATTGTGATCAATGGGGTAAATATTAATAAATTAAATGAAAAAAAAGCTGCTGATTTTAGGAAAGAGAATTTAGGTTTTATTTTTCAAGAATATTTCTTATTGGATAGTTTAACTATTAAAGAAAATATCGCGGTTCCTCTTACATTATTGAAAAAATCTGCATTAGAAATTGAATCGTCCATAAATAGTTTAGCAGAGCGTTTCGGAATAAAAGAACAGTTATCCAAGTATCCTAACCAACTTTCTGGTGGGCAAAAACAAAGAGTGGCAGCAGCAAGAGCTATTATAAAGGAACCTTCAATTCTTTTTGCAGATGAACCTACTGGTGCATTAGATTCAAGATCTGCAACAGCATTACTCCACAAATTAAGAGAGGTTAATGAGGAACTTCACACTACGATCTTAATGGTAACGCACGACACTTATACAGCCAGTTTCTCAAGCCGAATCCTGATGTTTAGAGATGGAAATATCATAAAGGAACTAAAAAGAAATGGTCGTGCTAGAAAAGAATTCTTTGAAGAGATAGTACAAGAAGTCACAAGAATAGAAGTTTACAACGAATAGGAGGTGATTTTAATGGGATTATTAACCATAGCATATAAGAATTTGAAAAAAAACTTTTCATTCTATTCTCTTTACTTTGTTTCAGTTACTTTTGTATTAATGGTATTTTTCTCCTTCATTTCTTTTGCAATGAACGATATTATTATGGAGAAAATCTCATCTGATGGTAGAGTGGAAACTATGTCAAAAACGGTTGCCGTTTTTGTTATGGCCTTTGTATTATTTTATATGTCCTATTCCAATTCCTTCTTTATGAAAAGACGAATGAAGGAACTTGGAATATACTCTCTTTTAGGATATAGAAAGTCAAGTATGTTAAAGTTATTAACCATAGAAAATATTTTGATTTGCTTATTCTCATTACTTGCAGGGATTGTAATGGGCGCCATTCTCCATAAGGGAATTGTAGAGGTTATTGTTAGAACATTAAAATTACAAATAGAAACATCAGCAATTACGCTATTTAACTATGATGCAATTCTTTTCACCTTAACTTTCGTATTTGCCGTTTTAATTGTATTATTTTTGTCAAATTGGTTTGTCCTTCGAAAAAGCACTGTTTTAACTTTAGTTCGTATGGAAAAGAGCGAGGAAAAGAAAATCAAAGTCAGGCTGAGTCTCTCTATTATAGGATTGTTCTTCATTATAATTGGTTATGTACTAGCCTTTGATATTACAAGAGGTACGGAATCATTATGGACTACGATTGGCTTTTCACCAATTGCCCTATTGACTATGTTGACAGTGGTTGTAGGGACCATTTTCTTTATCCATTCGTTTTTACCGTTTGCGATCCACATCCTGGAACAAAGAAAAAGCTGGCTTTATAAGGAAATGAATATCATTATCCTTCCGAATTTCATTTATAAAATCCGTTCAAAAGCCAAGACTTTAATCTTATTAACTTTATTGGTTGCCGGAACTCTATCTATTTTTGGCTCAACGGTGCTTTCTGTTTATTATCCGATAGCAGCTACAGAACGTATTATACCATCAGCTATTGAATTTCCAGTAGAAGATGAGAATGTGGCTAATAAAGCAATTGATATAGTGGAAGGGACGGATGGTGTTGAAAATAGGAAGCATAGAGAAACAACTATTATTCAAGTCACTTCCTCTTCGGAAAACCTACCTAATGAATATAACGTAAAGGAAGTACCGGGATTTGATTTGATTTCTGAATCGGATTATAAAGAACTTATGAAGCTTCAAACCAAGGATACGGAATTCGGAAAGCTGGCAATGGATGAGTCAGTCTTAGTAAAATATCGGCCAGAGGAAGGTGATCCGGATAAAGGGAATGTCTATACCTTAAATTTGTCATCAAGTGATAACGTAGATGTAAATGTAAAGGGTACAACATTATTAAATCCAATTGGGTTTGCTAATAGCATTGCTACATTGATCATATCAGATACACTTTATCAAGAAATAAAATCATTAGGGCTTCCTGAAAAGACGATCATGAGTATGGATGGAAAGAATATGAGGGATAACAAAGAGGTTTATGAAAGCTTGGTAACGTTATTTAAGGATGATCCTTATTTTGCAAGTAGTTATCAAAGAAATAAAGTCATTACCCAAGAGAATAGTTCCACATTTTTACTCATTATCTTTGTTACCATTATCTTTTTTATTGCAACGGGGAGCATACTATACTTCCACAATATTTCTAGTGTAATGTCGGATAAAGATGATTTCACTATATTAAAACGAATGGGTTATAACAAAAAAATGATGAAGAAAATAATTAGCAAAGAAATTATGGCTTTGTTTAGCATTCCCTATATTTTAGGTGTAACACATAGTATTTTTGCTTTGATAGCCTACAAATCCGCTCTAATGGATGATTTACTAGGAAGAGATAGTGCTTTTGTACTTCCTATACTTGTAGCGGTAATTATCTTTACACTTGTTTATATCATTTATTATAGGGTAACAAAAAGAGCCTGTTATAAGATTATTTTTAATAATCAGAGTTAAGGGGAAGCTGATGAACAGAGGTCAATGAGATTATGAAAAAGTCCTATGAGAAGAAGCAAATTTTAATTTTGCTTAATCAACTTTTAGTTATCTTATATTTATGTTATGAATATACGCAGAACAGCATTGCTGGAACGGAAAAGTTAATACCATTAATCATAATATCCTTAATTATAATTGATGGGGCATATATTAGTTACAAAAATATAAAAGGAAATATATTCTTATCAAGATTTACAAATTTATTATTTTTGGTATCGTGGCAATTTTTAATATCACTGGATGAAAGTAGAGCTTTTAATACATTAAGTACGTTACTTAGCGTATTAATACTGTATAGATCCATTCAATTTTTGCTCATTTTCTTTTTTCAAGATACTACCTATACATACAAGAAGATAACAGACTGGATTTTAACAATAATTTTCCTTTTGACGTTACTATCTATACTGATAAATGAAAGGCTGTTTGCGGTACTTTTCTTGCTTCAGTGGGTATTGAGTTTTAGCTGTATTACCATTCTATTTTTGAAGCATCGAAAACGATTCGCCTTTGTCTTAATTAGTGAAAAAAGGCATTTGCTTAAAACAGGTATCATTATTTTTATTTCATTTCTTGGATACGTAATGATATTTGCGGACAATCCAGAATACCTTAGTAATTTTGGTTGGTATGTCATGATTGTTTTCCCTTTATTTAGTATTCATTCTATTGCTTTTAAAAACAAGGGAGCTGTGGGAGTATATATTCCCTTAAAGAAAACAAATCTTATTGCGATGTGCCTTTTTTCACTATTTAGTATTACTTTGATCGGATTGTTATTTCAATTTAATGTAGTAAGCTATTTTATTATCATTCAAATGATTCTTTTGATGGTACTACTTCGTTTTACATTAATGTATAAAGACCTAAATAATACTCTTTTTGATAATGAAAATTCTAAAATGGCTCGTGAGAATTTCTATGCTCATAATTTAAAGCAAGTGATGAAAGAGGAAGAACTAAAAAGGGATGTCTCTAATTATTTACACGATGAAATTTTACAAGATATATTATCCATTAAAAACATGATAAATAAATCACATAAAGAAGAGGTTCAAAAAATCATTTTTGAAACTTTGGATAACCTGAATTTGTCAATACGGGAACAAATGCAAGAATTCTATCCAACTCTATTAAAAACACTTACCTTAAAGGAAAATTATGGTTACCTATTGAAAACATTAAAGCAGAAATATGGCAAAGGAGAAGTAGATATTGTTTTCAACTGCAAGAAAAATTTATTTTTGGTTGATCCCTACCATCTTGTAGTCTATCGGATTTTAAAGGAACTGGTTATAAACGCACTAAAGCATTCCCAATGCTCGCAAATAACGGTGGCGTTGAAACAGGAAAATGAAAAAGTAGAACTTATAGTAGCTGACAATGGAATCGGATTTAAGGAAAATGAAATTGAAAAGTATGGTTTTAACCATCATAAAGGCCTTAATTCTATCAATGAACAACTATTCTTGTTAACCGGAAAAATGTCCATTTCGAATAACCATCCCACTGGATTGTGTGTCTATGTTCAAATACCCATGAAAGGTGGTGATTCTTATCAATATTTTATTAATCGATGACCATGCTTTATTTGCAAAAAGTTTGGAGATAGCTTTTGGGGATTATGCTGAAATAGACCAATTTTATACAATACAAGATGTTGATAATGTCCTTTCATTGATAGAAGAGTTGGAGCCTGAGATTACTTTAATAGATATCAATTTGAGTAATATAAGTAATGAAGATGGTTTAGAATTGGCAAAGAACATCATTAATAGTGGGCGTTTAACGAAAGTAGTCATGTTAACAGGTTATGATCTCCCTGTTTATCGACATGAAGCAATAAAGATTGGAGCAAGTGGCTTTATTAATAAAAATATTGTGCCAGATAAATTATTGAAAATCTTAATGGAGATTAATAAAGGTACTATCTATTTTCCTAAGTCCCCCGGATATGTAGAAGAATTGACTGATAGAGAAAAACAAATTCTACAATTACTATCTGATGGGTATAAACGGAAAGATATTGCTTCAATGGTTTTTACAAGTGAACGTACAGTTTCAAACCATATTCAACACATATTTGACAAATTGAATGTGTCATCTTCGTTGGAAGCCGTAACTAAAGGAATTAAATTGGGCTATATACAGCCTAATTATGAAGAATAGTAGTTGGTTTTTCCTCATTGATGAATTATTTGAAACCATCTGATATTGTAAGTAATAATACATTCAATTATTATGAAGTATTCGATGCTACGAATGCGATGAAGGAGCTAATTTTGCAATTAGACTTTCACTTAAGAAGCAAGTAGATGTGCAAAACATTCATTAAAAGATAATAATGAAGCAATGACAATGCTTAAAAAGCTTTGCATGGACTTCTTATGAAAATGGAGAATGAAGAAATTACCTATCACGATACACGAGGAATTTTTGAAAATGGGAGGGTTGTAAACTATACTGGCAACCCACGTGCGGTATTTGAACAGCAAAATCAAAAGATGTGTTATGAAGTCTTAAAAGAAAAGGTTGTAAAAAAAAGAGGTCCTCAGTATTCAATTAGTCAAAGAAATCCACAAGGTTCTCACAGGTGGGTCCTATGATGAGCTCAAGGTTATTGCTAACGAAGAACGACCAGGAGAGTTTTAAAAACACGATTATGTAACGGGCATACATGAGGTCGGTTCTGCAGTTGAAAATGTGGAAAAAGACATGATGGATTTAATAGTAGAGGTAAATGAGTATAAAGGGGAGTCTGTCTTAAAGGTTGCTACTTATCTTCACGCAAGGTTCGAGTATATTCACCCCTTCGCAGATGGTAATGGACGAGTGGGGAGACAATTATGAATTACTATCTCATGACACATAATCATCCTCCCCTTATTGTTTATGATGAAGATAAACGTATGTATCATGAGTACCTTCAAAAGTATGATGAAACCGAGGAACTGAATCCTTTGTACGAGTTTTTAAAATATGAAACGGAAAAAACATGGGAAAGAGCATTATCACTAGCAAATTTAGTGAAACAGCAACGAAAAGGGTTGTCAGATTTACTTTAATGGCCTGGCATGCCAATTTTGTCAGCATTAACAGAAGAAAAGCGATCATTTTGATGAATAATGAAACCACTGTCAGGAAATTTACACTGATGGGATTTGGTGCTACACTGTTTACAGTCGGTGGTGAACTTGCAAATACCCTAAGTTCAGTGTCTTAACTCCGGTGTTCGTATATCGTATCGAAATGGTATATATCCTATTCCAGAGACAAGACATGATAGTAGGATAAAGCATCTTGGATAACAGGAGGAGAAGTAATGATCATTCTAGATCTTTTGTCTTTGGCGATTACAGTCATCGTCGCAATTCTTTTTGGAAAATTACTATCAAAAATTAAATTGCCAGCAATTATTGGATGGTTAATTACGGGTATGGCATTGGGTCCCCATGCTATCGGGATCCTTGATCAATCGATCCTTGACCAAAGATGGTATCAAAACGTAATGCGCATTATGGAATGTTCGTTTGGAATTATGATTGGTTCTGAGTTAATATGGAATCAAATTAGAAAGTCAGGAAAACAAATATTTATTACAACATTAACCCAATCATTAGGAACATTTTTTTTCGTATCGCTACTGTTTGGAATCGTATTTTACATACTTGATCTTCCATTATATATCGCTGCAATATTTGGGGGGATTGCTTTGGCAACAGCACCAGCACCTGCTTTATCAATTGTGAACGAGTATAAAACAGACGGTCCTGTGACAAAGATGCTCATTCCCATGGCGGCTCTTGATAATCTATTAGCAGTTGCCGTATTCTTTTCTGTCATAGCTTTCGTTTCTGCCAATGTTTCAACACAAAAACTCCCATTCTATATGATCCTGTTAGTGCTAACGTTGCCTATTATTATTGGAATTGTAGTAGGCTTAGCAGCTGGATTCGTTCTAAAAAAAGATCTGTCTAAAGGAAAAACTGTATTGCTTTTATTTAGTTTTATTCTTATAGCTTCCGGAGTCGGTTTCTTTTTTGATTATTTAATTTTACCCAAACCTGTATTAATTTTTATGTTAATTGGTATAGCCTTTTCTGCAACTTTTGCCAATATGGTTTCTAAAGAACGATTGGAAAAGATTATGAATGCCTACCACCCTATTTTGGGAATTAGTATCGTTCTTGCAATTTTGAACTTAGGTGCTCCCCTAGATTACCATTTAATATTAGGAGCAGGATTGTTTACGATCATTTATATTTTGTCTAGGTCTTTAGGTAAAATTGGTGGAGCCTATATTGGAGGGGTTATCACCCATTCGCCTCCAACTGTAAAAAAATATTTAGGGTTTACCCTGCTCCCCCATTCAGGGGTATCCCTTGTCTTTACAGGAATTGCCGCATCGGTTTTAATGTCATCAGCACCTAATAGTGCAAAAATCATACAAGGAACCATTGCGGCCACAGCAGTTATCTATGAAATCATTGCTGTGATTACCTCCAAACAAGCCTTTAAATGGGCGGGAGAATTGCATAAACAGCAAAGCAACTGAGCAAGCAATAAAGAAAGAATTATTAATAAAGGCTACTTGATCTTATCGTTTAAGTAATAATTTATATTCTACCAGCTAACAATAAGAGAAAAACGGTGGTAGGAAAATGGACATGATAATAGTAAAAAGTCTTATTAAAGATGAAGATGGATACATTCTTGAACTAAATATTAATCAGGAATTAAGTGAATTCGCAAAAGAATTTGGCATAATATCAAAAAATGAAAACAAAAATTTAGAAAATACAATTCGGGATTATGTTCAAGAAAATTTTGCCGGACTAAAAATTAAAACAGTAAAGGTTTTGCTTGGTTCATTATTGATTGCTTCATTTCCTTTTGCTGCTGTTGAAGCTTCGGCTAATACAAATAATTTGCAATCAAATACGGAAAAAACAGATATATATACTGTTAAATCAGGTGATACACTTTATATTATTGCCAATAAGTATGGAATCACTATTTCTCAATTGAAAGATCAAAACGGATTAGCCAATGATATGATTTACCCTGGCCAACAGTTGAAAATACCAAAACAAACTATTTATGTGGTAGAGCCAGGGGACACATTATATAAAATAGGAACTAAATATTCTACGAGTGTCAATCAAATAATGGTCCTTAACAAGTTAACGAGTGAGATGATTTATCCTGGACAAAAATTAAAGCTTCCTAATGAGCATAAAGAAATTGTATCTATCCACGGAACCTATACCGTTAGGTCGGGAGATACACTTAATAAGATAGCATCCCAATATAATATGACAGCAATACAATTAAAAAAACATAACAGCTTAACAAGTGAAATGATATATCCAGGACAAATTTTACATATTCCTGATAAAGAATTAATAGAAATTGTTAATTCATTACCTTATGATGTATTAAAAAACGGGAATAGAGGAGAAAAGGTAAAGATAATTCAGAAAGCATTTAACAGATTGAATTATGTTCTAAGTGAAGATGGAGTTTATGACAGTGGCACGCAGGCAGTAGTTAAAGATTTTCAAAGTAGATATGTCGATATAGCAAATGATGGGGTATATGGGCCTAAAGTAAGAGAATATTTACTGGATGCGCTGCTCACCGATCATATTATTGTAGCTAATCCCGATAGTTTATTAGTACTTGTAAATAAAAACTATGCATTGCCGAAGGATTATGTTCCAAAAGATCTTACAGTACCTAATGTGAATTTTACTTTTAAGGAATATGACCCTAAAAAATTAATGAGAAAAGATGCGGCTGTAGCACTTGAACAAATGTTTAGAGAAGCTAAGCGGGAAAATATTAATTTGTATGCAGTTTCTGGATATCGCTCCTACGACCGTCAAAATGAAATTTTTGCTTCGAAGGTTCTACGAAGCGGAATGGAAAGTGCAGGGAAATTTAGTGCGAAGCCTGGAGAAAGTGAGCATCAAACTGGATTGGCAATGGATCTTTCCAGTTCAAGTGTAAACTATGGATTATCACAAAATTTCGGGGAAACGAAAGAAGGACAATGGATTAAAAAGAATGCGCATAAATTCGGATTTATATTACGCTATCAAAAGGGAAAGGAAAAAATTACAGGTTATCAATATGAACCTTGGCATATTCGATACGTAGGAAAATCCGCAGCGAAAGTAATGGCTGAGCAAGATTTGACATTTGAAGAGTATTTAGGCAAAGTCAACAGATGAAAATTTACCAGCACCTCCCATATTAGACCTGCTTCAGAATTACAGATTCCTGCAGAAATTTCATCCCATGTCTAAAGACGGTCCTACGACCTCCATGGGCTTTCTTTTCGCAGGAATCTGTAAACCTACGATACATATGTTTTATTTGATCGTTATTTTCAATGGAAATTACGTGTTTCACATCAAAACTCGTTTTCATGTTTTTTAAAAAATTCATAATACGTACGCACATTTTCCAATTCCGTCCAGCGTTTCACTTTGACAGGGTTTTCATCAAGATCATATATTTTTGCCTCTCGCATGGAAAGCAGAAATGGTGAATGCGTTGAAATAATAAACTGGCAGCCAAAAAAACGTGCGGAGTCTTCAATAAATTGCATTAATTCCATCTGACGTTTTGGAGAAAGACTGTTTTCCGGCTCATCCAATATATAAACTCCATTTTCACCAATCTTTTCAGTGAAATACTGGAATGCACTTTCCCCATTTGAATATTCTCTCACATTATCCATCACTTCATTTTTCACAAATCGTGACTGGCTCAAAAACAATTCTTTCAAAATTTCGTCTTGATAAGACCTTAAACGGATAATATGAGTCATAACACGTTCTTTTTACAGTTATAAAAAAATCATATCTTCCACCCTATCTGTTTACAATTCTTTCTTTAAAATATATAGCAATTATATATTTTACACTGTTTTCGGAGCTCGTTGAGCTTTTCTTTGTGCTCCTTACCTAATTTTACCGGTTTAACTATTTCAGAAGAATATTATTATTTATTTATATAGTTTTAAAAAAGTCAAAACTTTTCATACTGGATAAACGTCTATAGAGTGTAAAGCAGTTAAGATACACATCTAAATGAAAGGAAAGGAGAAATGGGTACCAATGAGTAGCATATAGATTAGCCTGGATGTATCTATTTCTATGGAATTGGATTTTGTAGATCAAATTCGCCTTGGCGTATTTGCGCCCAGATTTTTTCGAGCTTGCTCGAAAAATTACCTTTGAAAATCTGAGGCATTCGCTGGAGGCTTTAACTTTATTCAGCAGGGGTTTGTACCCCCACTGAATTTAAAATACCAACTTGCATTCATCTCACCACTTATGGAAGTGGGAGACTTCTGCAGAATGAAGTTAAAAAGCTTTGAAAGAAAGCGGGTAAATAGTATGAATAAGAAAAGTAATTTTAAAAGAATAAGAATAGCAGCTGCTTTAATTGCCGCGGTAGCAGCAATAATCATTGCAGGAGTCAACACCAGTTCGGTATTTGCAGAAGCCTTATCAAAGGTACCAGTTGTAGGCAATATAGTAAAAGTGATAACTTTCAGAGAATATACCGTAAATGAAGACACATATAAGGCAGATATAAAAGCACCTGCCATAAAAGGATTAGAAAATAATAAAGCATTAGAAAACAGTTTAAATGAAAAATATCTTAAAGAAGCTGAGGAGCAATATAAAGCATTTATGGCTGATATGGAATATATAAAGGAAATTGGCGGTGGTCATGCAGGCATAAAAAGTGGTTATGAGGTAAAAACAGATACGGATAAAATACTGGCGATACTACGCTATAATGTAAGTACTTCAAACTCTTATTCTGAAACCAAGTATGATACTGTAGACAAACAAAAACAAATTTTGCTAACTCTTCCTATGCTCTTTAAAGATGATAGCTATGTAAAAATGATAAGCGATAATGTAAAGAAACAAATGCTGGAATTAAACAAAGCTGACAGCAGTAATTACTATTGGATTGAAGGGATAGAAAAAGACCCTAAGATGATTTCATTTAAGGAAATTGCCAAAGACCAAAGTTTCTATATTAACCCTCAAAATAAATTAGTGATTTGCTTTGAAAAATACGAGGTTGCTCCAGGGGCCATGGGGCATTTGGAATTTGTAATCCCAACTGAGATCCTATCAGATAGTTTAGTTAGCAATGAGTATATGAAATAGTGTATGTTATAGTTGACAAAGCATCTGCAAACGTAGGTGCTTATTCAAATTGTACGAATAAAGCAGCCGAATACTTATAAAGGGAGATTCAATAATGGACAATAACGATATATTAATTCGATTGAGATACGCGTTGGAGATAAAAAATAAAGAAATGGCGGAGATATTTAAGCTTGGCGGAGAAGATGTATCAGTGCCAGAGGTAATAAAGATACTTACGAAGTCTGATGAGGATGAAGATGGGATTAGTGATCAAATAAAATGCAATAACAGTATGTTAGATTCATTTTTAAATGGTCTTATCATCTACAAAAGAGGGAAACAAGAGCCTAAACCAGGGCAGCCTGATACGCCACCAGAACCTAAAAGTGCCAATGTTAATAATCTCTTATTAAAGAAGGTTAAAATAGCACTGGCATTAACAACTGAGGATATGCTTGCTATATTTGATGAAGCTGGAATCACAGTAACAAAAGGGGAACTAGGCGCACTATTAAGAAAAGAAGGACACAAGAACTATAAAGAGTGCGGAGACAAGTTTGCTAGAAACTTCCTAAAAGGGCTTGCAATCAAATATAGGTGATGAAAATGAAGCAGAGGTAATGTTTATGGAGCAGGAATTAATAAGTAATGCTAAAGCATCCTATCAGTTGGCGAAGAAGAAGGCTTCCGATTATTTCAAATTACTTCATATGTCAATATGAATGGACAGTTCTTCGTTACCGATCGTAACGGGGAACTGTCACGATTCAGTTCCTTTTAATATTAGATCAACCGATACATTTATATCAACGATCGGAGATTTAACCATGTCAGCAAATTCAGGCTTGATTTTTTCCCATATTTTCGGATAATCTTTTTCAAATATACTTTTAAGATTTAATACATCTTCACCTGTTCTTTCGTATATCGTTGCTAATTTCTCGTTGACATCTTTGGACAGTATTTCGGTAAACTCATTTTCTAATTTATTTAATGTGGTTTTCCCCTGAATCCGGCCATCGCCACAAGTGTATTCAGCTAAATAGCCTTTAACTTTCAAATTTCCCCCGATGATTAGGGTTCCGTTCTTAACCACAGGCTTTAAGGAAGAATAGGCATGAATCATATCCATACTGACAGAGCCATTTCCTGATTGCGGGCAGTCCATATGTAAACTTCCGGATTCCATGTTTTCTTTAAGGTAGGCGACGATGATCGTTTCATGTTCACTTAAATTACCTACTATTTTCCCTTTTTTTAATAGAGATGTTCCATTGACCTTCATTTCATGTTTATCTTTTTGAATTTTAATATTGGGGATGAATTCAATATTATTTTCATGGATAGCCCTAGAAATGGACCCAATGTCCGTGGTGATGGCTCTACCAGTTTCCTCCGTTAATTTGATCAGTTCTTTAATATATTCTGAGGAAAAACGCTGATCCTTTTGTTTCATTTTAATTAAATCAATCGGATTTTCCGAAAACACGACAGGAGTTGTTCTTCTCATATCCGGATCCCTTAGAAAGTGGCTAATGATTCCGGAGATTCCATCCTCTGCCTGCCTTTTCCCGATAATCAAAACTTGAATATTGGAGTAAAATGGTTCACCATTCACCTTCGTTTGCAAAGAGTGTAGCGGTATTTCTATAGACGGGTAATTCACTTTTTCAATTGTAACTTTTGATTCATTTTCATTGCCTTGTTGTTGACTTGTGCCGCCTCCGCTATGCAAGTTTAGGCTTTCGACTCCAACTATGTACCCATTATCCTCTTTGTCTACGGCAATTCCGGAAATAAACATCCTGTTTCGCATTCGTTGGAAATCCCAACAACCGCTTAATAAAAAGGTTATCATTATAAAGCAAAATAGCCTCTTAATTTTGTTTCACCTTCCTTTTTACGGTATCAATTAGAACAATCAATGGAAAAATTAAAAAAAGTACGACAATAACTACGAATTGTATAACCTTGGCAAGATAGCCGGTATGTTCGATATCATCCGGGTAGATGGCTACTAAAAATACGATTACTCCTACGAAAATGACCGATCTGATAAACGGAGTTTTTGAAAACAATGTTTTAAATCCAACAGAAGCTGATAGAAGCGTGAGATGATTCAGTGAAAAACCGTATAGAATCCAACTGGTTAAAAATACAATTTCCATCCGTTCTAATATTGGAATTTCAACTAATCGGGCCATATCAATACTTGGATATTCAATGTAGTTAATTTCTACTGGCCCAAATAAGGAAATAGCCATGATAAATAACAATCCAGCAGAAATAGTTAAGAAAGCTAAACCTTGAAAAACCCCTTTTTTAAGTGTGTCAAAGTTGGGCATTAACGGCAAAAAGAAGAGGAAAACCCAGCTAAGTAAATAAGAATAAAGGGATGTAAATAATCCTTTATCAAAGACGATACCTTTTGCGACGATAGGCTTTAAATTAGAGAAGTCAGCTTTATTAATGACAAGTAAAAAAATTGTAAACAGTGCTAAGATAAGCAAAGGCTGAATCAATTCATTGAACCGGGCCAATGTCTCTTCTTTTTTTGTTGCAGCATACATGACAATTAATAGTTCAGACAAAATGATAGCCCACCCTGGCGTATGGAATAAAATATGAACAATGATTCCATCTGACAATAAGCGCATGCCTAGTCCAGTTGAAATAATTGAAATTGCAATAAGAGCAACAAATACTAACCGACCTAACCACTTTCCGATGATGTTTTCCAAAATGTTCAATAAGGAGCAGCCAGGGTATCGTTCAGGCAGGATTAGGAATATCCTTGTAAAAAGAATGATTATAGCTAAGGACAAAATAATAAATAACCATCCACTTTGTCCGGTATATTGATTGATTTCTCTTGGCAAGGTCGATAATCCTACTGGGGAGCCTGCCATAATAAGCCAAAAGATTTGATTCTTTGAGAAAGTGAAGGTTTTCTTTACCATGTCTGCCCCTATCCTCTTTTTAATGGCTTCCATTTTCTTTGTTTTTTCTGATCTGCTAAATAAGTTGGCCTCATTGTTCGATAACGAATTGGAAACAAAATGAAAAGGTCAACCCAGTTCCGAAATTTTGTTGGTGCAAATGGCACAAGATAAGGAACACCAAAACTTTTCAGGCTACTTAAATGCAAAAGGATGAAACTAAAGCCTAAAATTAACCCGAATAATCCAAAGAATCCGGCCCCGATAATAAGCAACAAACGAAGAAGCCGAAAACTAAAGGCCATTGAATAATGGGGTGTGCTAAAGGAAGCCATCGCTGTAATTCCAACGACGATTAATGTGATTGGACCAACGATATTTGCTTGAACCGCTGCCTCTCCAATTACAATTCCGCCGACAATACCAACAGTTTGCCCTAAAGGTTTTGGTAAACGAGCACCGGCTTCTCTAAAAATTTCAATCATAAGTTCCATTAATAAAAGCTCCCATATCGCTGGAAAAGGAACCTTTACACGGGTATGTGCTATTGCCATAAGCAAATCCGACGGGATTAGCTCGGGATTAAAATGAATTAATGCTACATAAAGTGATGGAAGAAAAACACTTATCAACATCGCGATCAGTCGAACAATTCGTACCATCGACCCGACGTACCACTTTTCATAATAATCGTCCATGTTCTGCAAACTCTCGAAAAAGGTAAAGGGCACAAGTAACGCTAATGGAGAGTTATCTACAAATAAGATGACCTTACCGGAATTAAGCGATTCTACTGCTACATCGGGACGGTCTGATAAGCGGACAAGCGGGAATATAGACCACATATTATCTTCCGTCCATTGTTCAAGTTCACTGGCAGAAATCATTTTCTCTGTCTCAATAGAACTAAGCCTTTGTCTAACCTCTTCCAGTACATCCTGATTTACAATTCCATCAATAAAAAGCACGGTTACCTTTGTTTGTGATAAAGAACCGATTTTCATATCCTGAATTTGGAGTTTTGGACTTTTTAAGTATTTTCGGATGATCGAAACATTCACACTAGATGAATCTGCGAATCCTTCTTTCGTACCCTTAATTGTTGTTTCAATAATAGGAGATTCAGGGCTGCGTTCCGGCTTTTTCTCTGCATTTAATAAACAAAAGGTATCAAGCTTGTCAAATACAATCACAATGTTCCCTGTAAGAATTCCATCAATGATTTCATTTTTAGTTGAAGATGTTTTTAATTGGCAATATGGGAACGTTTCTAGAAGAAAGGCTTCTGTAACTTTTTCTTCCTTTCCTATTCTAAGTATTTGTGGAAAGATATTTTCATTAATTTCTTTTTCGTCGGTAATGCCTTGTATAAAAAGAAGAGCGCCATTTTGACCGGAAATAGTTCTAAATCTACGTACATAGAGATCATTGCAATGTTTCAGTTCATCCAGAATGGTTTTTACTTTTTCTTCAATTGTCTTTAAATTAGACTTATGCAAATTTCTTGCCTCCATCAGCATAATACTAAAGGAAATTTATCTTTAGTTTGTATAGATTTGGAGGAATTTATGCAACGATAGTGATACTTGGTCATTCGTAAAGAAATATGTATTTATAGAGATTACATTTCCTACTTCTGTTAATATTAAGATAGAACTAATAGACATATACGTTAAAAATATTCAGATAGGAGAGGGATCAGTGTGAGGGTTACAATCAAAAATACCGAAAACGATGGTAATATTTCACTACAAGAAAGCGGCGGTTTTGCCATTGTTACGATTAATAGACCAGAGTTGAAAAATGCTTTAACAAATAGAATGTGGGTTGACCTAAAAGCGGTTGGTAAGCGCATCACACAAAATCCGAAGAATAAAGTTGTGATTTTACGAGGAAGGAAGAAGCTTTTTTCCGCGGGCTCAGATTTGAAACAATTTAATGAATTATCGATTGACGAAGCGAATGATGCTTTTCGAATGATGGAGGAAGCGATTTCTACATTTGAAAGAATTCCGTTGCCAACGATTGGGGTTATTAATGGGCCTGCCATGGGGGCCGGCTTTCAGCTTGCCTTAGCGTGTGATATTCGCATTGGCACAACCAATACATTACTGGGATTTCCGGTTGGAAGACTAGGAATTACAATAAATCAAGCGTTTGCGAAAAGAATTGCCGATTTAATTGGAAAAAGTAGAACAATGGACCTTGTCTATACAGGCAGACTCTTAAAACCGCAGGAATGCTATGATTTGGGACTTATCAATTATTTATTGGACGATGATACGGATGTGAACCACTATGCCATTCGGTTGGGTGAAAAAATTATCGAGCAATCTCCGGCATCGGTTTTAGCTGTTAAGAAGGCCGTATCCTTTAATAATCCAACTGTCTCTATTCCATGGGAAACAGGTCTTGATGAAAGTGTTGACCCTGTTGATTTTCCGGAAGGAGTCCGTTCTTTCGTTGAAAAAAGAAAACCTAATTTTAAGGGAAAAGGGCACCAATAGGATGCCCTTTTTGCATAGTTACCGACTGGAAGAAATGGCTGCTAAATGAATATGAACAGCATACATTTCAATTTCAAAATAAGAGAGCATTGCTTCATTAACCTTTTGTTGGACTTTTTCCAAAAGTTCAACAATATTCCGTTCTAGGGAGCAGTTCAGTTCAATTTCAATCGTTACGCTTTGAAACGTGGTGAAATCGCAGTCGATCATTTTTGCGTTCTTGACGTACTTTATTTTCTTACAAGTGTATACGATGATTTCCTTATACACATCTTCATTTATCGTAATCGTCCCTTTAGTAAAACGAGGCTGAATAATCGTTTCTTCACCAATATATTTTGCTTGTTTGGAGAAAAGCTTTGTTCCCTTTTGGAGGATCTTTTTTAATTTATTGTGCTCCACTTGCAGATATGGAATCGGTATTACGTGCTTCCCCTGTGTGTTACGCATGTAGCGTGCCATATTAATTTCCTTACTAGTACGAATTTCAGATACATCAATATATGTATGGATTTTCCCTAACTTTAATTTTTCCGCGATTAAGTTAACCATTTTAACGGAGGTTCCTACAATTAAAATTTTGTCTAAAGCAGTCAGGCGAATAATATTTGCGACTTCTTCGCGGTGATCCTCATAAAAGAATGTGGCCCGCTTTACGGCTTTTATATAATTATTTTCATACTTGGCAGAAGTTCCCGCAATCTTTTTTCCATTTACAATTAAAATACCGTCATCTATAATGGCCGGAATGTTGTGTTCATGGCAGAAATGTAAAACACTTGTGCTTTTTCCGGTACCACTTTCCCCAACTAATGCAAAAACCTTCAAGAAAATACCCCCTTCTCTCGGAACAGTGCTTAGTCCAATTATAAAACTGATGGAATATTAATGATATAACGTTAGATTGTTTTTCATAAAATTAATAAGTAAGTACATTAATCCAACATGGTGCATAGGATAATCTCGTAAAACTGTGAAGGGATTGATTTAAATGTACTATGCACCATGTATGCACCAGTACCAGTACCAACTACAATATCACTATCCATATTATTTTAATCATCCTATGTATTATAGTGGGGGCTGGCCGGAAGGGGCTATTTCACCAGATGAATTGGAGCACTTGAATCGAATGGCTTTTTCACAATCACTAAATGGAACAGGAAAGGATCATGGTCCACATCCTTATGTTGTTAATATTAATGAAGCTTCAAAAGAAAATAACACATATCGAACCGCCTTGTGGACGGGTCATCATTTGCAGGTAACGCTAATGAGCATTGATGTTGGGGATGATATCGGCTTGGAGGTGCACCCAACTACAGACCAATTTCTTCGGATTGAACAAGGCCGTGGGGTTGCTCGAATGGGACAAAATAAAAACAAGCTAACCTTTGAAAAACAAGTGGGAAAAGATTCAGCTATCATGGTACCAGCTGGAACATGGCATAATGTCATCAATACCGGCAATGTCCCTTTAAAGCTTTACTCCATCTATGCCCCACCACACCATCCATATGGAACGGTACAGCGAACGAAAGCAGACGCCATGGCAGCTGCATATTAGCAAATAATACTCTAGAAAAAAAGCAGGAACCGGATTGATCAAGGGTTACCTGCTTTTGTCATATTATAAAATTGGTCCGCGACTAGTTTCCAATCCTGAAGGAATAGCGACCAGAGATTGGGACGCCTCCTTACGGCTAAAGGATGGTAGGCCACCGTTGTTTGATAACCATTGACATCATGAAAATTCCCACGTAATGATTTCACATCCAATTCTGGATTTTGAAAAAAGGACTGAACTGCAATATTTCCGAGACAGACAATAAATTGGGGTTTATGTAATTGCAGTTGTTGTTTAAGATGATTCATGCAGATTTGCCTAGTTTTTTCTTTTTCATATGCTTTTGTTGGTTTTCTCTTTAAAATATAGGTCACATACAGGTCATCAGCTATTAATCCGACCTCGTGGACAGCTTGCTGCAATGTTTGTCTAGTTCCGCAGACAAAAGGTTGATGTTCACGGTCCTCTCGTGCCCCAGGGTTATCCAACAGAATCATAATCGGTGCCTCCGGATTTCCCTCACCCCAAACCATTCGTGTTCGATGCTTGTCAAGACCACATTCATCACAATTTATTAGCTTTTCTGGCGTTGGTTCTTCTGGCCATAATGAAGCGCAAAAGTCAGGCAATTCTTTTCCCTCCAATATTTACTGCTTCTTTTACTTGATTAAATCTGTTTCCCAAACCTTGAGCACGTTAATTCTTGCCTTTCTTTTTTGCTCTGCGGTCATGTTTGGATAATCTTTATCGATAGCTTGATCTATCCAGTACCCATACATAGGATTAGGCAAAACGATAAATTGAGCGCCAAACTTATCTTTTGAAGCATCAATAGCTTTATTTCTGTTTTTTTCATCAGGCTTTTCGAATATATCTGAGAAATCGCCAAGTCTATCTCCCATCAACAAAAAGATATCATGTGTTTTAGAAACGGCTTGTCTTCGAGATTCTTTTGATGGGCCATCCGTTTTATCACGAAACAACATATGACTTTCTTCAGCTTGCGGGAAACCAAGCTTAATTAAATTTCGCTGTGTACTTTCAATGTTCTCCCAATAGCGATTAGATATATAGAATACATCGACTCCCTTTTTCACAGCTTTATTTAGAAATTCAACTGCCCCAGGGGTTGCGGTGGCTTTCATTTCCTCATTCCACTCACCCCAATAGGACAAATCTTCTATTCCATTAAGGGCAAGTGTGGCTAAGTAGGTACTATTATCAATCATAGTTTCATCAAGATCGACGACAATGGCAGGCTTTTTAGCTAGAGTTTTTTCAGATAATGTTTTTTCCACGACCATATCAGCTAAGTTGAAGGCTTGATAATACAGAGCCCGTGTCTCTCCAGACTTTTGGAACCATAGAATTGAGTTTATATTGTTTTCATAGATCTGAGAATTTGAAACAGCTAATTCCGCTAACACCCTTTTCGGCTCCGATACCGAACAGGCTGTAAGTAATACTAAAATTAGAAGAGCGGTTGTTGCCATATATAAGCTTTTCTTCATTTTAAAACCCCCAATTTGTTTCCTCCTATTTTTTGCAAGGCTTATCCGAATTATTCAATTTTAATGCTTTTTACAACGATGTATGAATAAACATAAATATGATGACAAACGAAGGGAGGACTCCACCCAATGGATATGGATAAGTTTTTGCAATGGATGGAATTAGCGAAA
This sequence comes from Caryophanales bacterium, assembly GCA_012840465.1. Lineage (GTDB taxonomy): Bacteria > Bacillota > Bacilli > Bacillales > Bacillaceae_J > Schinkia. Next base: position 46,484 of record DULJ01000051.1, on the reverse strand, counting down.
AAATATCAATCAGGCAATTTTTGGAGCGAGATATTTGATCAGTCCTCTTTTGATGATTTCCTGAAAAATAATGATTTTGCACGGGCAGATTCGACCCATACAGCGGATATGCCGCAGAAGAGTATTTTTCCGCCAACAGATATCTATGTAACTGATGGAGACGTCATTTTGATCTCGGATATCGCCGGCTACTTGAAAGAAGAGATTCAATTGTCTGTATCCGGTACAAAGCTATTGATTAAAGGATTCAATAACCGTGTTATCCCGGGGGAGCCGGTTCAGCAGGAACGATTCCAAGGTTCATTTGAGAGAGTCATCCAACTACCTGAACCAACCTATCCCAATCAAATAAAAGCAAAATTTAATAATGGACTTTTAATAGTGTCATATAAACGGCAGTTTCTAAACGAGGAGCATGTTCCAATTGATTAAAAATGAATTGAAATAAGGGGATTTAATATGTCTTTTAAGGACAATAAAAATGAGTTGGAAAAACAGATTAGGAGAATGAATGCTCTTGAATTTCATATAAAAAAATTGTTGGATTTTGAAAAGAAGGTTCAACTTTCGTTAAATAAAAGTGAAGATTTACGATTGATTGTAGATGAGATTATCGCTGAAAAAGTAGCTTTTCATGTTGAAAAGGAAAGAAGGTTACAAGAACAAATAGTAGCCTTAGATATGCGGCTTAATGCTATCGAAGAAGACTATGTAAAGGCTCAGGCAGTACAAGCTACCCTTATGAAACAAGTAGACGAGCTTACTGAGAAGTATGATGCCCTGATAAACGAAAAAGAGGAAGTGAATGAAGAAAAGACGGAGACGGAACCGAATTTCGGTTGCTTATATATAGATAAACTTTACTTAGATAAATATGAGCAAAACAATAATTTTGCTAATCTAGGCATTAAAGAGTTAAATGGGGTCCTTAATATCGGTGCAACATACGGAAGTGTCGGCGTTCCGAAGGAGATCGGCAATGAGGTAAAAGAACAAATAGCAAAGCTGAAGGCTGAAAAAGAAAAAGCGGAAGCAGAAGTAGAAGACCATTCCACCGAGACAGGTGCTGAGCCACCGGATGTAGATAAAGAAGATGATAATGATATTCCTTTTACTGACATCACGATTGAGTAGATTAGAGGGTCTCAAAATTTTATGAAAAGGATAATCTGGGTTATTATTTACAATAGTAATAGAAAATTTTAACGCTAGGGGAGGATGGAAACCATGAAATATAATTTTGATGAAATTGTTAATCGGCGCAATACATATTCAATGAAATGGGATGGCGGAGAGTTTATTAAAAAGTCAGGCCTAACAAGTAGATATGATGAAGAGACCTTGCCATTATTTACAGCGGATATGGATTTACCGGTACCACAGCCTCTACTTGATGCTTTGCATAAAACTGTTGATCATCGCATCTTTGGCTATTCTGTTTTTCCGGATGAATATTACGAAGCAATTCAACATTGGTTTAAAAAAAGACATGATTGGGCTATCAAAGCCGAGGAAATTATCTATAGTCCAGGAACCGTTCATGCAGTAAATATCGCTGTCAGAGCCTTTACAGAACCGGGTGATGGAATTATTATTCAACGACCTGTTTATCCACCCTTTACCCGTGCGATTGAAAGCAATGGCAGAACCGTCAGAAATAATGCTTTAATCTGTGATGAGAATGGCCGTTATTCCATTGATTTTGCGGATTTTGCAGAAAAGGCAAAAGAAGAAAATACAAAATTATTTATTTTATGTAACCCTCATAATCCGACAGGAAGAGTTTTCGGTGCAGAGGAGCTTCAAAGATTATCCGCTATTTGTGCAGAAAATGGGGTCATCATTATTGCGGATGAAATCCATGGAGATTTAATAAGATTGAATCAAACCTTTTTGCCGATTGTGAAGGTAGCCCAGAATACTGATCAGATTATTACTTTTACAGCTATTAACAAAACATTTAATGTGGCAGGGTTACATTGTACCAATGTTATTATTTCAAATTCGGGGTTACGAACAAAATTTATTAAGGAATTGGGAATGCATTTACCATCACCATTCACAATCTCAGCTTTAATAGCCGTCTATAATGAGGGTGAAGAGTGGCTGGAACAGCTGAAGGAGTATATCGACGGAACAATGGATTGGGTTGTTAATTTCTTGGCGCAAAAAATGCCAAAGGTAAAAACTAGAATTCCAGAAGGAACTTATCTCATGTGGTTGGATTTTAGCGGATACCGCATTGCACCCGAAGAGGTTCATGACCGTATCTATAACAAAGCCAATGTAATCCTTGAAGATGGCAGTATGTTTGGGGAAGAAGGGCTTCAATATCAACGTATTTGTCTCCCATCACCACGCCCAATCATTAAAGAAGCATTTGAAAGAATCGCCAAACAATTTGAGGATCTAAATTGAGCTAGAGGCGAGCTGTTGGTGAACCACGCGTCCTAGCTTCCAAAAGAAAGTGGTAGACAACTGGCAAGTTAAGTGTTAAAATATTCTCAATATTAATTAAACCTGTGAACAAGAGTAGTAGGAATAATGACGTGTATGCAGAGAGCCTCCGGTTGGTGAAAAGGTGGTTGCAAGGAATATTCTGAATGGACTTGTGAGGGAAACCTGAAATCTGTTTAAAGTAGGCGTTTACGGAACCCGGCCGTTATAATGGGATGTATATGATTGTATACAGTATGAGTGGACGTTAATCGTCAAATTGGGTGGTACCGCAGAAGTTAAGAGCTTTTGTCCCTTTATTTATTAAGGGATGAAGGCTTTTTTTTATTTTTATTAAGGAGAGCGAGGAAAAATGTCAAAAGGAAGATTTGGAATTCACGGAGGACAGTATATTCCGGAAACACTGATGAATGCTGTGATTGAACTAGAGGAAGCGTACAATCACTATAAAAATGATCCGGAATTTACCCGGGAACTTAACGTTTTACTTAATAAATATGCAGGGCGACCGTCGCTATTATATTTTGCTGAAAAAATGACGAAGGACCTTGGTGGTGCCAAAATTTATTTAAAAAGAGAAGACTTAAATCATACAGGTTCCCATAAAATCAACAATGTACTTGGTCAGGTTCTGCTTGCAAAACGAATGGGGAAAACACGTGTGATTGCTGAAACTGGTGCAGGTCAGCATGGTGTTGCTACGGCAACTGCAGCCGCCCTGATGGGACTAGAATGTGAGATTTTCATGGGGAAGGAGGACACGGACCGCCAGGCGCTTAACGTTTATCGAATGGAATTGCTTGGTGCTAAAGTTCACGCTGTTACAAGCGGGACACAAACACTAAAGGATGCCGTAAATGAAACGATGCGGGAATGGACAAACCGTGTTCATGATACCCACTATGTACTTGGTTCTGTGATGGGGCCGCATCCATTTCCAACAATCGTCCGTGACTTCCAAAGTGTAATTAGCCGTGAAATTAAACAGCAAATACAAGAATCAGAAGGTAGATTGCCTGACGCCGTACTTGCTTGTGTTGGCGGAGGTAGCAATGCGATCGGAACATTCTTTGAATTTATTGATGATTCAAGTGTCCGCCTAATCGGTTGTGAAGCTGCGGGCCATGGTGTTCATACGGCAAAAACAGCAGCAACAATGGCAACTGGTACTCTAGGAATTTTTCACGGCATGAAGTCTTACTTCTGTCAGGATGAATATGGTCAAATCGCTCCAGTTCATTCCATTTCAGCTGGACTTGATTATCCTGGAATTGGACCTGAGCATGCTAATTTACATGATTTGGGAAGAGCGGAATACGTACCGGTAACAGATGATGAAGCAGTCGAGGCTTTCGAGTATCTTTCACGTACGGAAGGCATTATTCCGGCGATTGAAAGTGCCCATGCCGTTGCCTACGCAAAAAAATTAGCTCCCACAATGAGCCCAGATCAGATTATGGTGATCTGCTTGTCAGGAAGAGGAGATAAAGACGTTGCTGCGATAGCACGTTATAAAGGAGTGCAGATTTATGAATAAGTTACAAGAGATCTTTTCTAACGGAAAAGCATTTATTCCGTTTATTACAGCGGGTGATCCAACAATGGAGATTACAGAGCAATTGGTGCTTGAAATGGGGAAGGCTGGTGCTGATTTAATTGAGCTGGGTATTCCTTTTTCAGATCCGATCGCAGAAGGACCCGTTATTCAGGAAGCGGATCTCCGTGCCCTCTCAGCTGGTGCTACGACAGATAAAATCTTTGCAATGATGAAACGGATTCGTAAGACCAGCACAGTACCAATTGCCTTCATGACGTATGTGAACCCAGTATTTACGTATGGTGCTGAAAAGTTTATGAAAAATTGCCAAGAAGTTGGAGTCAGTGCAATCATTGTGCCAGATTTACCATTCGAAGAAAAAGAAGAACTGCTTCCATATTGTTCACAATATGGCGTTACGTTAATTTCGATGATTGCTCCAACCTCCAACGATCGAATTCGGATGATCGCTGCCGAAGCAGCGGGCTTTATTTATTGCGTATCATCAATGGGAGTTACAGGTGTACGTAAGGAAATTGGCAGTGAAGCCCGGAATATGATTAAGATTGTTAAAGAGGTTCAAGATATTCCATGTGCAGTCGGTTTTGGTATTTCAACACCTGAACAAGCTGAAAGAATGGCACAGTTTTCTGATGGCGTCATTGTCGGAAGTGCAATTGTGAGGATCGTAGCCCAATACGGTGAGGACTGCGTACCACATGTTGCTGAATATGTCCGTGAGATGAAAAAAGCAATTAGTTAAACCGAAAAGATGAGATTAGGAGAGATGAGAGATGATCAAAAATGTGTTGCAAAAATTAACTGAAAGAAAAGATTTAACGGCGGAAGAAGCTTATAGTTTAATAGTTGCAATTAAAAATGATGAGTTGAGTGAAGTTCAAATTGCCGGTTTTCAAGTGGCATTATTAATGAAAGGTCCTACATTAACAGAAATTTCAGCTATTGCCAGGGCAATGCGTGACAATTGTATTCCAATTAGACCAAATGTTAATGATGAATTCATGGATACATGTGGTACCGGCGGTGGACTTAGCACATTTAATATTTCCACTTCTGTTGCGTTTGTTGCGGCCGCAGCAGGTATCCCTGTAGCGAAGCACGGTAGCCGTTCAATTTCAAGTCTATCTGGTAGTGCAGATGTATTGGAAGCATTAAATGTAGAAATTAATCTAAGCACGCAAGCAGTTGAAAAGCTGATTGAGGATGTAGGTATATCCTTCCTCTATGCACCACTTTATCACCCGGTTATGGGTAAAGTTTTGCCACCGGAAAAAGATCTTGGCATTAAGACGATCTTCTATACAATCATTGGTCCGCTTATTAATCCTGCCAAGGCTACTAAACATGTTCTTGGAGTGTACCGTCCAGAGTTATTGGATACAGTTGCCCAAGTGGCTCTATCTCTAGGCTATAAACGTGCCTTATTTGTTCATGGTCTAGATGGTCTGGATGAGATTTCGCTTTTAGGTAAAACAACAATTAAAGAATTAAATAATGGCAAAATAACAACCTATGAAATCGCTCCTGAGGACTTTGGAATGTCACGTTGTACTCTTGAAGAAATTGCAACAGGTACACCAGAGGAAAATGCAAACATGATCAGAAATGTATTCTCTGGAAAAGATAAAGGGCCACGTCGTCAGGCTGTTGTCTTGAATGCGGCAGGTGCTCTAATGATCGGTGATAAAGCAGCTTCTTTTGCTGAAGGAATTAAACTTGCAAATGAACTTATTGATAGCGGAGCAGCCGAGCAAAAACTAAATGACCTTATTACGGCTTCTAATGATTATAAAGTGAGGATGTAAAATGACTAAATGTACTGCACCTCTTTGGGAAAAATTTAATTCCGGGATGATCCCCGTTATCCCTGATATAAAATGTAAATCACCTGGGGAAGGGGATTTACTTGTTAGGAGAAATCCAGTTGAATATGCGAAAGATTTGGCAGAAGCTGGGGCTCCAGTCATCTCTGTTGTAACGGAATCAGAGCATTATGGCGGTTCTTTAACGTTATTGCAGCAAATTGCCGAAGCGGTACCTGTTCCTATTTTGCGAAAAGATTTTATTAAAACGTCTGAGCAGTTGGAGGAAAGTGCCCAATATGGTGCGAGCGGGGTATTATTGATCTCATCAATTTTAGAAAAAGATCAGCTTCGTAAACTTATAGAGGAAGCCCTTTCACTCGGTTTGGAGCCTTTAGTTGAGACCCATAATGAAGAGGAGATTGATGCTGTCAAAGATTTACAACTGTCATTTCTGGGGATCAATAATCGTAATATACTAGAGTGGGAAATGGATAATGGTACTGTAAATACAACTGAAAAATTAGCACAATCCGTATCTCAAAACGCCTTAGTATTGAGTGAAAGTTCTATCATGTCTAGGGAAGATGTAGTACGTGCTGGGGCGGCCGGTGCTCATGCTGTATTGGTTGGCACAGCGCTTCTTAAAGCAAAGGACCCGGTAGCCATGTATCATGAGCTACGTGTTCCAAGGGGGTAAATCTCATGAATACGAGGGTTAAATTTTGCGGGGTAATGAATCATAATGATGTAAGCTTATGTGTACAAGCGGGAGTCCACATGATTGGCTTTGTTGTAGAATATCCAATATCTGTTCCATGGAACTTAACTCGGGATGAAGCAAGGGAGCTAATAAAACGAGTGCCTCCATTTGTTAGTACATGTGTAGTAACAGGAGGTCCAGTAGCGAAAGTTTTAGAGATCGTGAATACAACTTGTCCTAATGTTGTTCAACTTCATTATAAGGAAAGACTGGAAGAGGTAACGGAAATAGCCAACCAGTTACAGCTAAAAGGAGTAAAAACGATAAAGGCTTTGCGAATCGATGGGAATGGTACCTGTGACTTTGAAATCAAAAACCCGGTTGAGGCAACACGAGAGCTTTGCAAAACTGGTATTTCCGCTATTTTAGTAGATTCCTATACGGAATCGATGCCAGGTGGAACCGGTGTGATGGTGAACCTCGCTGCCTTTCAAACGATACAAAAAGAAAGTACATTGCCCGTCATCCTAGCCGGTGGTCTTAATCCAACGAATATTCACTCCCTAATCCGTGAAGTACATCCATTTGCAGTGGATGTCTTGACCGGTGTGGAAGAAAGACCAGGCCGGAAGGATCAGAAGAGAATCTCTCAGTTTATGAAGAATTGCGAAGGGGTATAACTCTTGGTAAGGGATACCTGACGTTCTGTGGAAATACGAACAAATGAGGTGGGACACAGAACCTGACCCTGTGTCCCAAAGAAAGGGAGGGATTTTTATCGCAGCTGGAAGAAAGAAAGTATTCGACACTGTCAACTTTGTTAGCATCATTATTCTTTTAATTGGAATTATTTTATTAATGATCGGTTATGTTGCAAGCGGTTACAGTGAATTGGCTGCAATTGGGATTGGAACGATTATTGGAGCTATTTTTATTTTTATTATTGGAATGTTTTTTATTGCAACCGAAGAAATGCTCGAAAAAAGATATAAGGGCGACAGGGTTACGGATCATAAACCATTGAGACGAATTAAATAAAAACCACGTTTAAAAAGAATCGAATGGAACAAAATAAACAAAGACCTACTATAAAGAAGGAGTTGCTATCATGGATAAGCATGAATCTGAAAAACGAATTAACGTAATAAATAATAGTCGTGAAGAAAGTAAAAATGACACCGTGCCTGAGAACCAATCTAGAAAAATTGAGTACATCAATATTTACTGGGATGAATGGAATATGTAAAAAAAAGTCGGAGCGCCAACATAATGACGCTCCGATAATTTTTAAATTATGCCCCAAATCATACAAAGCAATGTTCCAAATACTGTAACAAGGGCAATGACGGCGGAGTAGAAAATATTCGTATAGATTGCCCCTTTGTCCTTTGATTCACCAGCATGCATGAACACAATTAATTGCAGTCCAGCCTGTACGAATGCGGTGACAAGTAGCACAGTCAAACCGGCTGTAAAGGGCATATCAAGGAAATAGACTAATAAAGCAACTCCTGTAAGCACTAATGAAAAGGCAAAGCCCATGACTTGCTTAGCAGGGAATAGTTCTCTTACATTCATTCTTACATCATTCCTTTCAAGTAGACGAAGCTGAAAATAAAGATCCAGACTACATCTAAGAAATGCCAGTATAGCGAGAAAATAAATGATTTATTCGCTGTTTTAGGGGTTAATCCGCGTTTTTTCATCTGTAGCAAAATGAATAGTCCCCAGAATAATCCGAAGGTAACGTGTGCGCCATGCGTTCCTAATGTTGTTAAAAGAATTGCAGTAAAGGCGCTTGTTTGTATCCCAGCCCCGATATGAACATAGTGAACGAATTCAAAAATCTCGAATCCAAGAAAGACAAGGCCAAGGAGTAATGTTACACCAAAGAATGTCATAACTGCCTTTTTGTTGCCTATTCTTGCGGCATGCACTCCCAGTCCGATTGTAAAACTACTAGTTAACAGGACAATCGTTTCAATTAAGACAGGTGTAATTTCAAAAATTTCAGCCCCACTTGGACCATTACCTACACGATCAACTAATGTAAAATAGGAAGCAAACAGCGTTGCAAAAAGCATAATTTCTGCACCAAGGAAAATCCAAAAACCTAAAATATTTAACTGATTTTGATGTGTGCTATATTCAAGAGGCAATGCATGATCGACCTTCATTAACTAACACCTCGCAATTCTTTTTCGGTTTCTTTAACCTCTTCAGCTGAAATGTAATAGCCGTGGTCTTCCTTAAATGAATTGTAGGCCATACATCCAAAGATTCCGATCGTTGCAACGATAGCTGGAATCCACATGCTGAATATCATTGAAAATCCCCAAACAAAGAAGATTGCTCCCATAATAAATGGAACACCGGTATTATTCGGCATATGAATCTTTTCGTATTTTTCTTCTTTAAATAATACATGACCATTCTGTTTTGCATCCCAAACAGCTTGGTAAGAGTTAACCTGTGGAATAATCGCAAAGTTGTAGGCAGGTACTGGGTTAGGTGTAGCCCATTCAAGTGTACGTGCATTCCATGGGTCAATACCGACATCTCTTGAAGCATAACGGTAGCTGTAATATAGGTTATAACAAATTAATGCAAAACCAATCGCCATAATACCTGCACCAATGAATGAAACCATATTTAATGAACCAAATCCAGTGGCTTCAGAGTAGGTATAGGCACGGCGTACTTGACCATCTAATCCAGTAATGTACATTGGCATAAAGGCTAATACAAAGCCACTTGATAGAAGCCATACTGTCCATTTACCGATTTTTTCATTTAACATGTAACCAAACATTTTTGGCCAATAGTAAGTTAAGCCTGCAAGCATTGCAAACACAACACCAGGAATAATAACGTTATGGAAGTGAGCAACTAGGAACATCGTATTATGATATTGATAGTCCGCTGCTGACATCGCCAGCATTACTCCTGTCACCCCACCGATTGTAAATAGCGGAATGAACATAAGCGCATAAAGCATAGGAGTTGTAAACTCAATTTTCCCTTTATAAAGGGTAAACAACCAGTTAAAGATCTTAACCCCGGTTGGAACGGCAATCGCCATGGTTGTGATTGAGAAAATACTGTTTGCGAATGGCCCCATTCCCATTGTGAAGAAATGGTGTGCCCAAACAAAGAATGAAATCAGTGAGATGACTACCATGGAGGCAACCATTGAGTTATAACCATATAGATTTTTTCGTGAAAAAGTAGAAATCACTTCACTAAAAATACCGAATGCCGGCAAGATTAAAATGTAAACCTCAGGATGGCCCCAAACCCAGAAAAGGTTGGCCCAAAGCATGTCCATACCACCATTTGTCATTGAGAAGAAATGTGTACCGAATAAACGATCCATCGTACCCATTGCAAGTGCGATTGTAAATGGCGGGAATGCAAAAACGATAATAATGCTTGTTGTTAAAGCTGACCAGGTGAACATTGGGATTTTACTTAATGTCATTCCTGGTGCTCTCATTTTTAAAATGGTCGTAATGAAGTTAATACCTGTCATCAACGTCCCCAGCCCTGCAATCTGAATCGCAATCATGTAATAGTTGTTACCAACATTTTGTGCTAATTCAGGGCCGACAAGTGGGAAGTAGGCTGTCCATCCGCCATCAGGTGAGCCACCGACTACGAAGGAAATATTGAATAACATCGCGCCAAAGAAAAACAACCAGAAACTTAAAGCGTTTAAACGCGGGAACGCAACGTCTCGGGCCCCAATTTGTAATGGAACGACGAAGTTCATCAACGCCATAATAAAGGGCATCGCCATAAAGATAATCATAACAACACCATGAGTTGTAAAAACCTCATTGTAATGCTGCGCATCCAAAAGTATGTTATCCGGAACGGCAAGCTGGGCACGCAGCATAACTGCGTCTACACCACCGCGGAAAAGCATAAGTATCGCTGAAATTAAATACATAATCCCGATCTTTTTATGGTCAACGGTTGTTAACCATTCACGCCATAAGTAACCCCATTTTTTAAAATAGGTTAAGCCGGCGATGATGGCGACAACGGTTAAGCCGATTGCAACCATTGAAGCATAGATGGGAAGACTGGGATGTGGAACGGCAAATTGTTTAAAGAATTCCATCCTTAATTCTCCTCTCCGGTATGATGATGCTCGGTTTCACTATTACCACCATGATCATGCCCTCCGTTTTCAGGAGTTGGGGGTGGTAAAAATTCAAGGTGTGTACCTGTGAATGTTAATTGTCCCAGATGACCTGGTTTTAATAATTCATTAAATTTATCTTCTGTCAGCGGGTTGGCTGTTTCTTTTACTTCTTTTACCCATTCATCAAATTTCGCTTGACTCATGGCTGTAACATTAAATGTATTTTCAGCAAAACCTTCCCCACTGAAGTTTGCGTTGCGTCCCATAAATTCACCAGGGGTATCAGCTGCAAGGTGCAAAGTCGTAATCATATCAGACATCGCATATTTTTGACCGCCTAGCTGGGGAATCCAAAAACTAGTGATCGGCCCATGGGAGTATAGTTTAAATTCAAGGGCGCGATCTGTTGGAATATAAAGATAGTTCACAGTTTCTATTCCTTCTTCAGGGTAACTAAAATGCCACTTCCAGTTAGAATTAGATGCGTAGACTACTAATGGTTTTGTATCCTCATATCCTTTAGGTGTTGCTTCGACAATATAGTTGCTCCGAACAGAAACGATAGATAGAAAGATAATAATAAGGACCGGAATGCCAACACAAAGTGTTTCGACAAGATGGCTGCCTTCAATGTGTGGCGGTACATAATCTTTATCTAGCTTTGAAGCTCGGTATTTTAGTAACATGAAAACTAATATCGCAAAAACAGCAATAACGATAAATAACATAATCCAAATGGATAACATAATATCATCAGCTTGTCTCTGTGCTTGTGGACCTCTAGGATCCAAAACCTTTAACGGTTCACATCCTGTAAGCACTGTGGCAATAGTGAAAACTAGTAATAAAAAAAGCCTTTTCATCTTATTTACATACTCCTTTCGTAAATCTTTTGAGGTCTTCCTAATTTTTCAAAATATAAGTGTGATATAAATCACTATTTTTATACATAATAATTTGTTAAGTTTATAAATTCTATTTGAAACCTCCATTTTTCGAAAAGTGTTCAAAAATTGATGATAATTATGTGAAATATAAAATTAAGACTAGCAATTTGTTTATATTAATAATAAAATAAGAATTTATATAAAATAGTAATTGTTAAAATAACTCTTTTATGGAAATAAAGCGGTAAAGGGATGAGAAATCTCGGGGCAAAATATTTTACATAATGTATAAATTTTGGATATAATTTCTATTAGTTATAAAAAGTAAGGTAGGGGAGGTAATGAAAATGAGTGATTTAATTAAAAGACAATTTGAATTTACAAGAAGAGCTATTCTTAAAGATATTGAGAGTGGATCCGGGAAAAATTTTGATGTACAACCAGAAGGTTTTAATAACACTGTGCAATGGCAACTTGGACATGTATTGGTAACTGCAGAAAATTTGCTTTTTGGACCATCAGGGAAACTACCTGAAGAATATGGCAGGCTTTTCGGTAATGGCTCAAAGCCTTCTGCATGGGAAGGAGATGCACCGTCCGTTGCAACCCTTGTTGAACAATTGAAAGAGCAATTAAATCGAATTAAAGAGCTTCCGGATGATCGTTTTGACGAGAAATTGCCTGAACCGGTGATTGGAAACAGAACATACGGACAATTAGTAAGCTTTACAGCCTTTCATGAAGCTAACCATTGCGGACAAATTCATGCGATGGTGCGCTTTTTAGGATAACTGACAAAATGTCGACAATCTTAGTTGATGCCGACGCTTGCCCGGTTATCGACATAACGATCAAGGTAGCAAAGCACTTCAACCTTCCAGTTATTCTTATTTGCGATACAGCTCACTTTATGGAGCGAGCAGGAGCGGAGACAATAATGGTCTCCAAAGGCTCAGATGCGGTCGACTTTGTTTTGGTAAATCGCGTCCAAGAAGGAGATATTGTAGTTACGCAGGATTATGGTTTAGCGGCAATGGTACTAGCTAAAAGGGGCTATCCGATCGATCAAAATGGACGGATTTATTCTTCTGAAAATATCGATCAACTCCTGTTTTCACGCCATTTAGCCAAGAAAATCCGGCAAGCTGGCGGAAGAACGAAAGGACCGAAAAAGCGCCAAAAAGAAGCAGATAGTAAATTTGAAGAAAGCCTAAAAAAATTGATAGTCCAAGCAAAAATAAATAGCAGTGAGTAAAATAGGGCATAATTCCTTAAAAGGAATTATGCCCTATTTTCACTACCGGGAATTTACAATTCTAATGAATTGTAAAAGTTTTGTAAAGATTTTGTAAAGTTTTGTACTTATATGTTTTCTAAATCGACAAATTTCGTATACAATATTTACATTCGAGGGAAAAAGAAATCAAAGTTGGAGGGTAAAAAAATGGTTTTCAAAAAAAGTGATAAATTCATGAATTTATTAATGAAAATCTCAACCAATATTAAGGAAAGTGCAAATTATTTTGCTGATTATAAGCTTAATAATACAAGTGACCTAAAGATTTTCTTTGATACAATGAAAAACTTCGAGAATAAAGGCGACGATTATGTTCATGAAGTCATAGTTGAACTTAACAAAGCCTTTATTACACCGATTGAACGTGAAGATATTCTTGCATTAGCAATCAGCCTAGATGATGTTCTAGACGGTTTTGAGCATTGTGCTGCATTATTTGAAATGTATTCGATGACGAAGGCTGACGACTATATGCTTAAATTCGTTGATGCCCTCAGAAATGCGGCTGTCGAAATTGAAAAAGCTGTCGCACTGCTTTCAAGTAAAAAGTTGCTCGATATTAGACAACATGCGATCAAGATTAAAGATTATGAATCGAAATGTGATGGAGTTTTACGTCAATCGATTAAAAATCTATTTGCTGTAGAAAAGGATCCAATCCGCATTATTCAATATAAGGAAATCTATGAATCACTAGAAAATATCGCTGATGACTGCCAGGAAGTTGCCAATACACTTGAAACGATCATCATGAAAAATGCGTAAGGAGCCATAAAATATGGATGGAGTTTTGATATTAACGATATTAATTGTCATTGGTGCCTTAACATTTGACTTCATTAATGGCTTCCATGATACGGCTAATGCAATTGCAACAGCTGTTTCAACTAAGGCATTAAAACCAAGACATGCGATCATGTTAGCTGCAACAATGAACTTTGCTGGGGCGCTGACATTTACAGGTGTTGCAAAAACCATTACGAAGGATATCGTAGACCCATTTACATTACATAATGGGACTGTCGTAATTTTAGCCGCTCTTATGGCTGCCATTTCGTGGAACTTAATTACATGGTATTATGGAATCCCTTCAAGTTCATCCCATGCGATTATTGGTGCAATTGCTGGTGCAGCGATTGCAGCAGCGGGATTGAGCTCTTTGAATTATGCCGGGTTTCTTAAAATAGTACAGGCGCTAATCATTTCACCAATTCTTGCATTTGTTCTCGGATATATTATTTATAGCATTTTTAAAATCTTATTCAAAAATAATAGTTTAACGAAAACAAATCGTAATTTTCGCTTTGTGCAAATTTTAACAGCTGCCTTGCAATCTTATACACATGGAACAAATGATGCACAAAAGGCAATGGGTATCATAACGATGGCTCTTATTGCTAATAATTATGTTACAACGACGGATATTCCTTTTTGGGTCCAAGTATCCTGTGCCACTGCAATGGGACTTGGAACTTCAGTTGGCGGATGGAGAATTATTAAAACGGTCGGCGGTAAAATTATGAAGATTCGCCCTGTTAACGGAGTAGCGGCTGACTTAACTGGTGCTGCGATTATTTTTGGAGCTACATTTATTCACTTGCCGGTAAGTACGACACATGTTATTTCTTCATCTATCCTTGGTGTCGGTTCGGCTCATCGTGTTAAGGGGGTAAAGTGGGGCACTGCGCAAAGAATGATTGTGACTTGGGTGATTACCCTTCCCATATCCGCTTTATTATCAGGAATTTTTTACTATATCTTAAATTTGTTTTTTTAAAATAGGTATCAAATTCGTCTTGGCGTATTTGTGTAGAGTTGGATGGAACTAGGGTTAGAGTGCAACCCTAGTTTTTTTTATATAAAATAATCCCCATAGTTATCCACATTAAAATAGCTGAAATATAGTTAATCAACAGACTTATCCCCATTATCCACAGAAAAGTTGTCACTTATCCACAGAAAGTTAGTAACAACGTAGAATCTATCATATCAGGCTTCATTGTATTTATTCACATTATCCACAGAAAGTCGCTTGATTTATGACAATGAAAGGGAGATACCTTATTAACGGTATCTCCCTTTTTACTGGGTCGAAGTTCCCGACCCGGTGGCCTAGCGATTGTCTAGCTCCAGCGTCCAGCGACTAGTAAACTTCGCCCACCTCCCTACGATAAGTTAACATCGACTTGCTAAAGCTCGTCGTGTTTCCTTTATCTCAAGACCGATGTGCTCCAGTTTTGTCGTGCGCTGAATGGCGCTTCCGCTTTTCTTTTTAAGACTTGGCTCTTTGGTCCGCTACGTTCGAACGAGCTTGGGCTTCTAAATCTGCTGCATCGGCAAGTTCCTCGGAAAATTCAATATCGCGACCATCTGCTGTAGTTTTTGCATATTTTGGTGTTTGTGGCATGCTTGATGCGTTGTTATCTCCTTGACGACTTTGTCCTCTAGTCATGTAAATTCTCCTTTCGGATTCCAAATTTGGTATGTGCATCGTTGTCTAGCTTCAGCTCCCAGCGACTAGTAAACTTCGGCCCATCTCCCTACGATAAGTCAACATCGATTCTCTACGCTCGTCGTGTTTCCTTTATCTCAAGACCGATGTGCTCCAGTTTATACGTCGCTAACCGGTCACTTCCGCTTTTCTATGTAACTTAAGAGTTTGGATTTGGTGGGACGAATCCACCGGCCCTGTCAGCCATTTTAAATTCCCGCGAATATAATACTTCCTGTGTAGTTGTTAAAGTTCTTCTGTTTTCTTTGTCACGTCTTTCTTTACTTTTAACCACTGTATTTTCCTCGCTTTCCATAGATCAAATGCGCCTTGGCGTATTTGCGCCCAGATTTTTTCGAGCCTGCTCGAAAAACTACCTTTTAAAATCTGAGGCATCCGTCGGAGGCTTTAACTATATTCAGTCGGGGTTGTACATCCTCTAAATAAAATGACTAATTCGGATTCATCCACCATTTGTGGAGGTGGGGAACTTCAGCTGAATATAGTTAGTTACTTTAGAAGTATGAACCTTGAAATGAAAAGTTATTCAATCCTTTCGCTTTCCTTTTAGGTATAATAGATAGGAATGGGGGATTATTCGTGATAAAAATTACTAAAATTACAACCCAAACTAAAAATACTGAACGCTTTAATATATATATTGACAAGGGAAATGGAGAGGAATATGGATTTAGCGTCGATCAAGACGTATTGATAGAATTTCAAATTCGAAAAGGAAATACGTATACAGAAGAGGAACTAAATAAAATCCTCTATAAGGATGAAATAAAAAAAGCCTTTAACCTCGCATTAAAGTTTTTATCCTATCGGATGCGGTCGGAAAAAGAAATCTGTGATTATTTATACAAGAAGGATTATTCCGAAGATATTGCCGGGATTGTAATAGAAAGGCTTAAAAAACATAAATACGTAAATGATTTGGAATTTGCGCAAGCTTTTGTTCGGTCAAGAATCTTGAATTCAACGAAAGGCCCATTGTTAATAAGACAAGAGCTGCAGCAAAAAGGGATTTCAGAGACAAATATTCAAGAAAGTCTCAAGGAATTCCCTGAAGAAACACAATTAGACATCGCCTTTCATTTTGCTGAAAAACATGCAAAACAAAACAAAACGATGTCCGATTACCAGATAAAACAAAAAATAGGACAAGCATTACTCGCAAAAGGCTTTTCCCAACATATTGTTAATGAAGCCCTAACTGAAACCGTGATTGAAAAAGATGAGGAGCAAAAATTTCAGGCTATATTTAAACAAGGTGAAAAAGCCTATAAAAGATACAGCGGTAAATATGAAGGCTGGGAGCTTGACCAAAAGGTGAAACAATATTTGTATCAACGGGGCTTTAAATCAGATGAAATTGATACCTTTATAACTCGTTACAAAGAGGGCTTCCAATAAATAGCTTAATTCAGTTTGATTTATTTTGTCACAACAATAAAAATACATTATACTAAAAGCATTAGAAAAATACGATATTTGCCCATAATGGCAAATATCGATGTCTTTTCTTATACTATAATCCTTAAAAACTTATACTTTCTTATAGTATAAGAAAGGAGCTGGAGTGGGGAAAATGGAGAAACGTTTTAGTGAAATGTCAGAATATGAAATAAAGCTTGAAATTGGTAAGTTTCAAGAAAAAGCGCAAAAAGCGGAACAGATGGGGATGGTAAGTGAGTATTCCGTTTACGAGAGAAAAATTGCGATGGCTAAGGCCTATCTTATGAGTCCGAGCAATTTCCAACCCGGAGAAGTTTATGAAATAGAAGGAGCTTCAGGAATACTTTTTAAAATTGATCGAATGAAAGGTGTATTTGCTTGGGGTTTCCGTGAAGGGAATTCTGTTGAAGAAGGGATACCGATATCATTATTAAAAAAACCAGAGAAGTAATTCTCTGGTTTTATCATTATCTCAAGACCGAAGTCCCGCCAGTTTGCTCATGAGGTCAGGACTGTTTTCTGGTTTCTCGGTGTAAAATCAACGTATTTAACGGTTCCATTGTCTCACCGTTTACTTGACTCCAAGCATGCTTTGGATTTGCATGTCCTTTAATAAAAGGATTCTGATATCGGTTATTATAGAACTTTTTATGATTAGCCATGAAAAATCATCCTCCTGATGAAGTTATTACTCTTCTGGACGGTTTTCGTTCGACTTACGCATACGTTCTTGTGGATGAGTATTGATTTGCCCGTTTGCTTTTAGCGAAGAATATTTTGCTTTAGCGCGAGGCTCACCTTTAATATTCATATGGGAAGGAAAATTATTTTCTTTATTCCGGACCATTCGGAACCCCTCCTTACATGTATGTGAATGTTCTTTAAAACATCCATTACATAGTATGGATCGATTCCTTAACTTTATTCAGTAGAAGTTTCAGATACGAATAAGTGTAAGACGAATAAAAGTGGGATGATTAGATCCTTAATTCTCCGGAGCAATTACTAATTTTTTCATTAACTTTTCCTCACTGAAAATCCAGCCTGTATAGGAGCTTACAATATTTAAATCCTGATCAAGCTGGACAACCGCTACAAATGGATAGTATCCTTTAGAGCGGTAACGTAAATCAATAAATCGCACCTCATAATGGTCCTTGTATTCATCAATTTCCCAGCGATAAACCGGTGAAAACGATAAAAATGCTGAAAGACTTTCATCCTTCATCGCTGCTTTCATAATCGGTGTGTCAGGAACTGGTACTTTTTCGTATTCATCCAAAAAATTAATTTCTTTATTAACAGCACGGGCAACATAGAATCTGGTTTCACTTGAAATAGCCAAATGCCATTGGTTAAATCGGTATGTTGGTGAAACGATAATTTGCGTGGCATCTGGAATATGCATTTTCACTTTATGAACAAGCAGCCTTTTCGTATTGTAACGAACTAAGTAGTAGCCGGCTAAGACGATATAGACACCTAAGAAAGTATAACCCGGGTGCATTCCATAACGCCAAATGGCAATACCAATGATATGGGCAAAAAAGATAAACGGGTCGAATGTGTTAATAATGCCCAAGGCTACCCATTTTTTCGAGAATGGCCGGAGCGCCTGTGTTCCGTATGCATTAAAAATATCAACAAAAACATGCAGAATCACGGCAAAAAATGTCCAGACCCATAAATGAAACAAATCAGAGTTTGGTAAAAAGGCGTAAATAATGCCGGTTATTAATAAAGGCCATAAAAGTACTGCAGGAATGGAATGAGTAATACCTCGATGGTTTCGAATATACTTCGCGTTATTCCTGAGCTTCATGATTGTATCCAAGTCAGGTGCTTGTGAACCAATAAGTGTTCCGAACAGTACCGCTTGGGCAGTAATATCATGGTTCGCAACAACAGGATCGAGGGTTGCTAGTCCTCCTAGAGCGATCCCCATGACAACGTGGGTGCCTGTATCCATTAGTTAAGCCTCCTATATTTTTTACTATGAAAATAATGAGTTCACCTGTATTATACTTCAAAAGGTTGGTTTTAATTTGAAAAACAATTTATGAATTTTTGTATCCTTACTATTATTTTAACACTATGGAGGTACTTCTGTGGAATCTGTATTAGAAAGAATTTTAAATAATTTCGATAAACTTCAATTTCAAAATGATCTGATTCAATGGTTTTTAAATGAACAACGGATTTTGCCTTGGCGGCAGGATAAAGACCCTTATAAAATCTGGGTATCAGAAATTATGCTGCAACAAACAAGAGTGGAAACCGTGATTCCGTATTTTAATAATTTTATTGAAAAATTTCCTTCACCTGAAAGCTTAGCAAGTGCCAAAGAGGAACATGTATTGAAGGCATGGGAAGGCTTAGGCTATTATTCAAGAGCACGTAACCTTCAAAGTGCTGTTAAAGAAGTTGTCACTGAATATGGCGGGAAAGTACCCGATAATGTGGAAGAATTATCGAAACTTAAAGGCGTCGGACCTTATACACAAGGTGCGATCTTAAGTATTGCCTATAACATTCCAGAGCCTGCCGTTGATGGTAATGTCATGCGGGTCTTATCACGAATCCTGTTGATTAAAGATGATATTGCAAAAGTGAGTACAAGAAAGTTATTCGAAAATGTAGTGAGAGAAATGATTTCGGTTGACCAGCCTTCCGAATTTAATCAAAGCTTGATGGAATTAGGGGCTTTAGTCTGTACACCGAAATCCCCTTCATGCTTATTATGTCCGGTTCAAAATCATTGCCGGGCATTTAGTGAAGGCATTCAGCATGAACTGCCATTTAAAACGACGAAAAAAAAGGTGAAAGAGGTTTTTCTTACAGCCTTAGTTTTAAAAAATAAAGCCGGCGAACTATTAGTTCAAAAAAGGCCTAAAGAAGGGCTGTTAGCAAATTTATGGGAACTTCCAAACGAGGAACTACAATTAAATAGTATGTTCGGACAAGTGGAACAGATACAAAAGTTTATGAAAGAAAAGTACAATTTGGATGTGACTATCGGCGATCATTTTATGAACTTAAAACATGAGTTCTCCCACTTGGTCTGGAAAATCGATGTATACCAAGCTTATACAGACGATTCCTTATCAAAGGACAACAACACCCAGTTTGTTTCAAAAGAAGAATTGCTGAAACTTCCCTTCCCTGTATCATACAAAAAAATTATTTCTGAAATACAGTGGTAAAAAGTTACTGGTATAATTAGATTGTGGTAATGAATAAAGTTTAATCCACATAGAATGCCCATAGAGTGTTAACTGTATTCAGCAGAATAAAGTTATATTTGATTGAGAGAGTAAAGAGAGGGGAATGGGTAGTGGTAAAAAAAGGTCTTTATTCATTAATTATTTTCAGTTTAATTGCTGTAATGCTCATGCCATTGAAAACAATTCAGGCAGCAGAAGAGGAGACAAACTCCTATCTTATAATCAATAAGGCGGTTAATGAATTGGCTTATTTTAAAGATGGGGAGGTAGTTAGGGTCTTTGATGTTGGAACAGGGAAAAGTAGGAAGCTAACACCGGAAGGTACATTTAAACTTATTAATAAAGTGAAAAATCGTCCTTATTATAAAGAAAAGATTCCGGGCGGTTCACCGAAAAATCCACTTGGAGACCGGTGGATGGGCTTGGATGTACCTGGAACATGGGGAAATACATATGGAATCCATGGCAACAACAATGAAAGGTCGATCGGGAAGTATGTTAGCGCAGGCTGCATTCGTATGCATAATGAGGATGTGCGCTGGTTATATGATCAACTTTCTACAGGAACAACGGTGGTAATCACATATGAAAACAAAGATTTTCAAGCGATTGCTTTAGATCATGGCTTAAATGTTAAATTACCCAAGATTGAAAAAGTTGATAAAAAAGTAACCGTATTAACTGAAAAGAGTTTGTATGAAAAACCTATTCAATATAAGGGCTATGCAAAAGCAAAAATAGCAGCGCAAACCGTTACAGCTTTCGAAGAAACGAATAACGGATGGTACCATATCTATACATGGTTTGGAGATGCTTGGATTTCAAAAGGAAGTACGGTTGAAGGTCAGCTTGTCAAGAAAGAAATGAAAGTGGCATTAACGACGGTCAGCTCCTTATACGCTTCACCCAATCTGACGGCTGTTACGGTTGGGGCATTAACTCCGCAAACTGTAAAATCATTTGAACAAATAGGTAACTGGCATCATATTTACACATGGTTCGGTGATGCTTGGATTTATATCGAATAAAAATCAACCAATAAAGCAAAAGGCGGAAGAGGCTCATAACCTTTCCGCCTTGTTTGGTCAGTTTGCATTAGCCATTTAGGCCTCCACGTACTTCAATTTCCCTTATGATGTCGTTCCTTATAGTTACTCCTTCAATATTTAAATAAGGTGACATTTGCTGCAGCGATTTATGGAAGAAAGCTAACTCACAATCATCCCATTGTTGCATAGACATCATTGATAACTCTGTCATATCACGACCATCATACATCAAGGCGGCCTCCTTTTTATTACTTTCCAAATGTATTCTTTAATTGAACCGTTCTTTTTATACAAAATAAATGTATAAAAATTTTCCGTATATAAAAAAGACAACAGAACAAAATAAACTCGTGCAAGTCAAACAACGGCTTGTAAAAATATTTTGGAGGTGCCTACAATGGCAAAAAGAAATAGTGTTTCCGGAACTAATATTCAAAATGTAAGACAACAAAACGCACAATCAGCAAACGCTGGTGCAAATGCTGGTTCAAGTGCTGGTCAATTCGGAACAGAATTCGGCAGCGAAACTGATGTACAACAAGTGAGACAGCAAAATGCTCAATCACAGCAAAACAAAAGCCAAAGCGCAACAGATGTAACGGAGTAATAAAAACATAATAAAACACAAAAAGCATTCCCTCTCAAACGATGTGGGGAATGCTTTTTGTGTTTTTCTAAGAATAAGCGTCTAATGAAAGCAACTATCCACGTCCACCTTGTATTTACTTAACCATTGTACCGGTACAGTTTTGTCGCGATAGGTAAAACATTATCCCTCTTTTAGAAACTTTTAAATAAGAATAGTTTTAAATTATGTGATAAACCGTTATAATATAGTATAAAAGTGGGTAAGTTTGCTTATTCGAAGAGAAAGGAAAGATAGTATGTTTGTCCCCAAGGCAGGAAGTAAAATACAAATACAAAGCTATAAGCATAGTGGGACTATACACCGTGTTTGGGAAGAAACTACTTTGTTAAAAGGGAATCGAACAGTAGCAATTGGTGCAAATGACCGAACACTTGTAACGGAATCAGATGGAAGGACATGGATAACGAGGGAGCCTGCTATCTGCTATTTTCACGCTGACTACTGGTTTAATATTATCGGTATGCTTCGTGAAGATGGGGTGTATTATTATTGCAATCTTAGCTCACCTTTTGCATGGGATGATCAGATTCTGAAATATATAGATTATGACTTGGATATTAAAGTATTTCCCGATATGACCTTTAATATTTTAGATGAAGACGAGTATGAATTGCATAGTAAGCAAATGAATTACCCAATGGAAATTGATTATATTCTAAAAAAAAATATGAATGATTTAATTAGGTGGATTCACGAGCGGAAAGGTCCGTTTGCACCTGATTTCATAGATAATTGGTATGAGAGATATTTAACGTACCGTTCTTAAAAGTACATATGCTATTATGGAAGGGGCTGATGATATACAGCCCCTACTGTTTTATATCCAAATAGGTGGTGTTTTATTCTGGACAGTATAAAAAGGTATATGAAATTTGTTTATCCATATAAAACAAAAATTGTGATGACCATTTTTATCGGATTATTAAAGTTTGGTATACCTCTACTTATGCCATTAATTTTAAAATACGTTCTCGATGACATTATTGGTAATGAAACAATGGCCACTAATGATAAAATTCATGAACTGTTTGTTATCATGGGAATCGCTTTTCTGATATTTATGGTATTGCGCCCGCCGATCGAATATTATCGCCAATACTATGCGCAATGGGTGTCCAGTAAAATTTTATATGACATCCGTGATCAGTTGTTTGCTCATATTCAAAAACTTAGTCTTCGCTATTATTCAAACACAAAAGCCGGAGAGGTCATCTCAAGGGTAATTAACGATGTAGAGCAAACAAAATCGTTTGTTATCACAGGTTTAATGAATGTTTGGATCGATCTGATGACGATTTTTATTGCGCTTGGGATCATGTTTTGGATGGACGTCAAATTAACGTTTATTGCTATTATTCTATTTCCATTTTACGGATTTTTCGTTAAATATTTTTACGGAAGACTGCGTTATTTAACTAGGGTCCGCTCACAGGCGCTAGCGGAGGTTCAAGGGCATTTACACGAGCGTGTCCAAGGGGTTCCAGTTATCCGTAGCTTTGCCTTGGAGGACTATGAACAAAAGGAATTCGATAAGAAAAACCGAAAATTTTTAGATAAAGCATTGGAGCATACAAGCTGGAATGCAAAAACTTTTGCGGTTGTTAATACAATTACCGATATTGCACCACTCATTGTCATTGCTTTTGCCGGGTATGCCGTAATTACAAAAGATATCACGGTTGGTACAATGATGGCATTTGTCACCTACATGGATAAACTATACAGCCCATTACGACGCCTGATTAATTCATCAACAACCTTAACTCAAGCAATCGCATCGATGGATCGTGTTTTTGAATTTATTGATGAAGAATACGATATTGTTGATAAGCCAAATGCGGTTGAATTAAAGAAAGTAGAAGGCAAGATTACATTTGATAAAGTAAGCTTTAAATATAATGAAAAGGACCCACTCGTTTTGAAAGAATTGTCCCTTGATGTTAAGCCAGGGGAGACGATTGCCCTTGTTGGGATGAGCGGAGGCGGGAAATCTTCCCTTGTCAGTTTAATCCCGCGATTCTATGATGTGACATCAGGAAGAATCTTATTGGACGGCATCGATATTCGCGATTTTAAGGCCCGGACTTTACGGGATAAAATCGGAATGGTTTTGCAGGACAATATTTTATTTAGTGAATCCGTGAAAATGAATATTTTAATGGGGAACCCTCATGCCACTGATGAGGAGGTCATTCAAGCTGCGAAAGCGGCCAACGCACATGACTTCATCATGGATCTCCCGGCTGGGTATGATACAAAGGTTGGCGAGAGAGGGGTAAAGCTTTCTGGTGGTCAGAAACAGAGAGTGGCCATTGCCAGGGTATTTTTGAAAAATCCACCGCTGTTAATTCTTGATGAAGCTACATCTGCTCTGGATCTAGAAAGTGAGCATTTGATTCAAGAGGCTTTAGATAAATTAGCCAAAGATCGGACCACTTTTATTGTTGCCCATCGGCTTGCAACGATTACGCATGCGGATCGTATTGTTTTAATCGAATATGGGGAAATCACTGAGGTTGGCACGCATGAAGAGCTCATGGAAAAACAAGGAGGTTACTATGACCTCTTTAAAGTACAACAATTAGATGATGGTAAAGAAGAAGCAGAACCAATCGTGCAAAAATAGATATAATCATAAGAAAAGCGCTTGAGACTTATATAGTTTCAACGCTTTTCTTTATTTAATGGAATTGATATTGTAAAAATACTTCCTTTACCTAGTGTACTAGTGACCGTAATGGTGCCCTTATGTTCATTAACAATCTCTTTTACTATCGCTAATCCAAGACCGTTTCCAGGAATAGTAGAGTTTCGGGATTTATCTACACGGTAAAATCTTTCGAAAATAAAAGGGAGTTCAGTTTCGGGAATCCCTATTCCATAATCTTTAATTTCAAATAATAAAAAATGATTTTCTACAAACACTCTAATTTCTATCGGGTAATCGACATGAATTGAATATTTAATAGCATTATCTATCAAATTATAAATAGCTCTTTTTAAATATTCAGGATCAGCCATTATCGCAGGTAAAGCATCCGCAACCATGACATGAAGGTTATTTTCCATTCCATCATAATGATTCAACAAGCGCCTAAAGTATTCGGTTGGATTGATTGGCTGAAAATTATACGAACTTCTTTTTGATTCTATTGTACTTAATTCGTAAAGTCCTTTTGATAAATCATGGATTGAATTTAAATGGCGATCGATTTTGTTTAAATAGACATCGATTTTTTCCTCTGGTATCAAACCATCATTAATAGCCTCAATGTACCCCAAGCAAATGGTGATTGGAGTTTTTAAATCATGGGAAATGTTTGAGAAAAGTTCAACCCGTGATTCATCTATGGATTGTAATAATAAATTGGTTTCCGAAAGAGAATGATTCGCTAGTTCAAGCTGTTTTGTTCGTTCTATTACTTTATGCTCTAATTGATTATTCAACTTGATATAGTCATTCATTAAATGATCTAATGCTGCTGACATTTGGTTGAAAGCTTGACTGACTACTTTGAATTCTTTCAGGTCATCAACCATAATAGTTGTATTTAATTTCCCAGCAGTAAGGGCCTGTATTCCTAATAATAAGTTTTGCAACGGATTAGTTACATACCGCCATAACCTAAACGATAACATCATAATGATTAAAATAATAACCGCGACAATCGAGATAAACTGGCCCAAAAAAAGATTATTGTTTTCTTCAATATGCTCATTGGTTATTTCCGTAACAGATGAGATAATTTCCCTTTTTGGAATAACGTATATCAGTTTCCAAGGCGTATCCTTGATTGGAGAAAGCAAAAAGTATTTTTCTTCATTATTTATTATGGAAGAAAAGGGTTTAGTACTGTTATATAACTTTTTTCGATAATCAAATGTGAAATCATTCAAATCAGCCATGGCCTCATCTTGATTGGCGATAAAGGTTAAGTTGTTATTCATTAAGACGGCATAAGCATCTTTTTCACGAAATTTAAAATTAAGAATGTGATTTAATACACTTGGAATCGTGATATCGACACCAATGATCCCGATTTTCTCACCGTTTACAATGACAGGAGTTGACAGTGTGAAAACTTGCTCCCGGTGCGTTATGTCCTGATAAAGATCACTGATAGAAACAGTGGGAGAATGATTATCAAGATTATCAACCGCAATTTGGTAAAAAGCTTGTTTCGTAAAATCAATATCAGGTTTTAAATATCTATGCTTTATTTCGTTAGGAAAGTCCAATGCTGGATAAATTCTCGAGGCTGAGTCAGATAAAATGATATACATGGCAGCCATATGCGGTATCGAGGTGACCGTTTCTTTAAAAAAGTTTTCAAGGTAAGCTGTTCTTGATAAATCATCTACTAATTTAGGGGTTACTTCTGTCCGGGCACTAATGATAATGTTCGATTGGTCTAAAGCCGGGCTTGTCCAAGAGTATCCTTCCTTTTCCTTAATAGGGTGCAGGTCTGGAAGAGCTGGATAGCTTGATTTGTCTTGAAATATGTCCTCTGCCAGTTTACGCCCCATCAGGACCTGCCTTTTTGCTTCATCAATTTTATACTGGATAAAGTCTGCCTGTGTATTAAGATGGGATTGGTGTAACCGAATAATGTCGTTTATCATTTCCTCTTGAATATCGGAGCTTGTATTAATTACGACTTTTTGAACGCTGTGATACGTATAAAGCCCAATTAAAACTAGAGGAATAAATGATAGAAACAAAAAAGAGAGCAGGATATACGTTCTAAATGTTTTAGGTAATATTGGTTGTAAATAGTTATAGATAATGTTTGAAAACTTCTTCATTGAATTTGTAACCCGCTCCCCGTAGAGTTAAAATAATTTCTGGACTTTTGGGATTATCCCCAATCTTCTTGCGAATATTTCCGATATGAACACTTACTGTTTTACAATCAATGTTTGTATGGAATCCCCATATCCGATCAATCAAATGTTCATGATTAAAGACTTGAAAAGGATGCCTCATAAAAAATTCCAATAATTTGAATTCTGTAGCGGATAGATTGACAGCTTCCCCGTATACGCTGCAAGCAAGTTGTTTGGTGTTAATAGTTATCGATTTAGAGGACAAAACTTCTCCTGTCTGTTCTATCGATTTAAACCGTTGCATTTGTTGCACTCTTCGTAAATGGGCTTTTATGCGTGCAACAAGTTCATTGGGGCTAAAGGGCTTACTAATATAATCATCGCCACCAACTGTCAAACCAAGGACTTTGTCTAGTTCAGTATCTCTGCAGCTTATAAATAAAACCGGTGCATCGGTAATCTCTCTAATCAAAGGGCAAATATCAAAGCCACTGGAATCGGGGAGTGAGATATCTAATAGGATCAAATCAGGATGGTGTTCCTTAATCTTTGAAAGCGCTTCCTTTCCATTGATCGCTTCTATGTAGTGGAACCCTTCCTTCATCATATACATATGAATTAACTCGCGAATTTCCTCTTCATCGTCAATTACAAGTATCGATCGTTTCTCCATACTCCACACTCCTTATCTTAGAAAGTCAGAACACCATAAACATAGATTGTAAGTTTAGTATAAATTTATATAGATAATATATCAAAATTTATATAAAGTTGCGAATTTACTTTATTTTTACTTTATATTTTAAATGTTTTTAATATTCTATTTTATGATGAATGATGAATATACAAGCGTGAAAGGGGAGTAAAAATGGACCATATTAAACCGATTAACCGTAAAGGCCAAAAAGTATTAAAAAGTATTGAAGAAAACGAACAAATGGATGTGCATGGTTTGCAGCTTCCAATTGGTTGTACAACCGTGTTTGATCCAGGATGGGAAGCTGATTCTTCAGGAATAAGTGCTGCTGGTGGCTGTCAACCAATGGAACGGGATTTATATGGATGTTATGGGGATTGCTGGTGGGCAGCTCAAGTGCCGGATGGCATGAATAAGTATCCAGAATGGCATCAAGCCTGTCCAGCTGCAGTCCGAGATTGGCAAAAACTAAAATTTGTTGATGAATAAAAGGAGGAAATAGAATGGGGGGTAAAAAGATTTGGATTACTGTCTTTTTGATCGTTGTTGTTATTTTAACTGGTGCTTGTACGAATAACTCGACAGAAAAGACAGTAACGAAAAAACAAACCAAAACGAATGTTGCAGGGGAAGAATGGAGTGACACATTCCAGAAATCATGTTTAACATGTCACGCTGTTGATGAAAATGGAAAAGTTGCAAGAATAAGTGATATGAGAAAAACCCCAGAAGGATGGGAACAATCGATATTAAGAATGAAAAGAACTTGGGGATTAGATATTTCCAATGAGGATGCAGCCGCTATTGTTGCTGAATTAAGTGCGAAAAATGGTCTTGCACCGGAAGAGACAGACAAAATTATGTACTGGTTGACAGATACCGGTTCAATTATCGAAACTACTCCGGAAAATGAGTTGATGGCAGAAAGCTGTATCCAATGTCATGCAGGTGCCCGCCCACTTGCACAATATCGAACAGAAGATGAGTGGAAAAAGATTAAAGATTTTCATATCGGTATGAATCCATCGATGGTTTATCAAATGAGAGCTGTAGATTGGGTTGGTAATGCTGATAAAATCGCTGAATATTTAGCTAAGACAAATCCACTGGAAACTGAAGCGTGGAAAAAGTGGAAAGAAAATGGGAAGAATCATGATATTACGGGTGATTGGAAAATAATCGGATACAGTCCTAGCACCGGATTATATTCAGGAGATGCTACGATCGCGGCCAACGATGATCGCTATTATGAAAAAAGGTCTCTAATAATAGAAGGAAAAACGACGAACTACGAAGGGAATGTTAATTTATACACAGGTTATTCACTTCGCAGCAGTCTTGGTAACGAAAATGAAAAAATCCGTGGTGTCTTTAATGTGAACGCAGATGGAAAGACCATTGAAGGACAATGGAATCAAGTGAATGACATGGGGATTTACGGTAAAGAAACGTATTACAAAAAAGGTGAAAGCCAGTTACTGGCTGTATGGCCGAAGTCGATTAGAAAAGGCAGTGAACAAACGATTACTGTTTTTGGAATGGACTTACCTGAAGGATTGAAAAAGGAAAGCTTTACAACAAAAGGGTTCCAAATTACTGAAATTGTAAAACAAAAAAATGATGAATTACAACTAAAAGTAAAAGCACCAGATAATATGGAAAACAATGTGGTGGAAATTTCCTTAGCTGATCAACAAGGTACTGTAGCTCTAAATGTTTTCGAGAAAGTTGAACATGTAAAGGTCACTCCTGAATTTGGACTTGCGCGTTTGGCTTATGACGGACGAAAGCAAAGTGTCCAGTTTGAGGCAATTGCTTATACAAATGGGAAAGATGGCAAGCCAAATACAGACGATGACGTTGAGATTGGCCCAGTAAATGCGAACTGGAATTTACAAGAGTACAAGTTAATGGGAATAGAAGATGAGGATATTAAGTATGTAGGTTCATTAAATGCAACATCCGGATTATTTATCCCAAGTGATGGCGGTCCGAATGTAAAGCGCGAGTGGAATACGAATAACAGTGGAAATGTAACCGTTATCGCAACTTATACAGACCCAGTAACAGGGGGGAAAGTTGTTGGCGAAACATTCCTGTATGTCACAATACCTGATTTTGTTTATGTAAAATAATCAAAAAAGAGAGGAAGTGTAGTTAGTGCAGCCAATGAATACTACTAAAGATAACGTCTTGAAACTAACGAATGCTCTTTATTTTGAAGTAGATGAAGAAACTTATATATACCATGGTTTGAGTGGAGTAATAACCGAATTTGATAGCGTTAGTGCGAAAGTATTAAATACATTTCAACAAAATAAAACTTTTACGAGACCAGAAATCATTCAGCAATTAGAAGGAGTTGTTGATCAAAAAACGATTCAGCAAGTGATTGATGAATTCATTCAAATGGAAATCATTAGCGAAAATCATGTTAAAGGAATTCATAGTCAAACTCCTGGTATTCCCATCGGGGAACAATGGCCTGTTCAAACTTTAGTCTTTCATCTCATTAATGAATGTAATTTGAGCTGTACTTATTGTTATGCAGGTGGCGGAGATTATGGAAAACCTATGAAATCAATGGCAATGGAGACAGCTGAAGGAGCGATTGACTTTTTAATTAAAGAAAGTAAAGATCGGCCTAATCTATCAGTCGTTCTTTTTGGGGGAGAGCCGACAATGAATTGGTCCCTATTAAAAAGAATCGTTTCCTATGGAAAAGAAGCTACTGAAAAGGCTAATAAAACAATCGATTTTTCAATGACAACAAATGGAACATTGTTAAATGAAGAACGAATTAAATTTTTAGCAATGAATAATGTCGGAGTCACAATCAGTATGGATGGTCCGGAGGAATGGCAGGATAAATTCCGTATCTCCAATAATGGCACTGGTTCTTACGAAATTGTCCACAAGAATGCCAAAAAATTAATAGAGATGCGTCCATCCAAGCCCGTTGCCGTACGGGTAACAGTCAATAAAGGGTTTCCGTCTGTAAAAGATTTATTTTATCACTTTATGGAGATTGGTTTCCATGAGGTTGGTTTTGCTCCTGTATCAGCAACAGATGAAGCCTTTGTTCTAAACTCACCTGAATTATGGCGCTTACTAGATGATTTTGAACAATTAACGGAGGACTTCGTTCGGGAAGCTATTCAAGACCGCTACTTAGGTTTTTCGAATTTAGTCAATATTATTGTTGAGCTTCATTCAGGTGTTAACAAGGGCTTTGGCTGTGGAGCGGGATTAGGATTTATGGCTGTCAGTCCATCAGGGGATTTATTTCTATGTCACCGTTTTAATGAACAACAAGAGTACAAGATGGGTGACATTTTCAATGGAATTAATCGAGATTTCCAGAAGGAATTGTTAGGATCCCTCCACGTCGATAATAAGACAACATGTTCTTCTTGTGCTTTAAAACATACATGCTCTGGTGGTTGTTATTATGAAGCATTAGAACAAATGGGGGAAATAACATCACCAAATCTGCATTATTGTGAGTGGCAGCATCGCTGGTACAAGATTGGGCTGAACGCATACGTCCGAATTATGAAAGAAAACCCTACATTTATAGACCGTATGATAGGACTTACACCTATCTGCCATACGAGTTAACGAAAAGGAGGTAAACAATGAATGAAATGGAGTAAACTGAAACCGATTGCATTGACTTTTGCTGTTCTGTGTTTGCTCATTACAACTGCGGGCCAACCAGGAAAAGCTCAAGGCACAAAAGAAATGCTATACATTGCTGGATTGGACGTTACCTTTGCTGTTGATCCGGACACGAAAAAGGTAACTGAAATTCCGATAAAAGGTCCGAATCGTGATATGACATGGACAAAGGATGGACGTACATTATTTATCAATAGTGAGGGTAGAACGAAGATCGCTATTGTTGACACAACAACAAATAAGGTCAAAGATACCTTGACATTTAGCACAAAAGATTATGTAGCGCACATATACGGGATGGCAATTGATCCAAAAGGGGAGAAGTTTTATGCAACTTTAATGCGTTCCAAAGTGGAAGGAACGGAATTGAAGGCATTAGACCCCGTTATACAAGTAATGGATGTGAAAACGAAAAAAGTCGTTAAAGAAATCAAGGTTCCTTGGGGAACGCATACGTTGCAGTTCTTTACTGATGGAAAAAAACTGCTCGTTTGGGCAAAAGACATCTATGTCTATGACATCGAAAAAGATGAGTTAACACTTCATACTCCAGTAACGAATTCTGATCCAAAAGATGGATTGGGAAACTACTTATATTTTTGGGTACGGGGGGATGACAATCATAATGTAGCCCTCGCTACGAATTATCAATTCTATCCTGAAACAGGTGAAGTAACAGAAGGAGTGATTCTCTTTGATTTAGAGAAGGGCGAATATAAAGAGGTCGAATTTGATGATATGATTGGCCTTTTCTCAGGTGCTTCGACTAAGGATGGTAAAACGGCTTACGTTGGGATGAACTATATAGCAAAAGCCAATTTAGAAACGGGAAAATATGAGAAAATTGTTCCGAATGTTCCGGGGACATCTTATGGATTTAATCTAAGTGGTGATGAGAAAACATTATATGTTTCAGGAGCGGGACCGGACATTAGCTTCTATGATGCTAAAACATTAGAACTTAAAGAAACTATTGATCTATCAACCGATACAATGGATGTTCGTGTTGTCCAAATTCAACAGTAGGAGAAGTGTTGCTAATGGAATTTGCACTTGCTATTCAATCTACCGATCAAATCACATGTCTAGATCAGCCATGGAATAGAAGTGATCATTCTTTGATTGAACAAGAAACAGTAGGAAATGTACAAACCGTTTTACAGTCATTTTATGAATCGCCTACATTTACACGTCTATATGTTGGATCTGAGTTTTGTCAATATCGACTTCCGAAAGCCAATGATTTAGTGCGGGCTTACCACAAAGCGGTAAAGGCTGGTTTTTCGTTCACCTTTGTAACTCCCTACGTTACCCAAGCGGGCTTGGGGCAGGTAAGACAGTTGTTAGCTGTGCTCCATGAAGAGGCTTTTAAAAACAACGATACTATTGAAATTGTTGTAAATGACTGGGGAGTGTTATTTGAGGTGAATCAAAAATACTCTCATTCTCAGCCAGTAGTCGGGCGACTATTAAATAAAATGATTCGTGATCCACGGGTTGCTCATTTATATGACAGGGAAGATGTGCCACAAAAAGCAAATGCAGTTTTACAGACACCTGCTGTTTCAGTTCCCTATTTCAAAAGATTTTTACAGACCCATCATGTAAATCGGATCGAGTTTGATAATTTAATTCAAAATATGGGAAGTCCATTGGGAGAAGAAGAATTTTCTTCTTCTCTCCATATCGGGTTTGGCGTTATTGCATCAGGGCGGTCCTGTCTAGTTGGTACACTGCATAAACCTAAGGAAGAAAAGTTTAAAGGTGAAGTGAAATGCAAACAACAATGCCGTCATTATCAAGTTGAACTCGTGTCAACAAAAGAACAGCTTGGTACACTTCCAACCCGTAATATTCAAAAAGGAAACTCAGTCTTTTATCAACAAACGGAGGAATTGTTAGTAAAAGGGATTCAATGGGCACTTGAGAAAAATGTAAATCGGATCGTAGTTAGCCCCAAAATTCCGGTTTAACTTTATTCAGCAGTTGTTCTCACTTTAACAAGTGCTGGGATGAACGCGTATTAGTTTTATGATTCAGTGGGGGTTTTAACTTCTACTGAATAAAGTTAAAGCCTCTGGCGGATGCCTCAGATTTTCAAAGGTAGTTTTTCGAGCAAGCTCGAAAAAATCTGGGCGCAAATACGCCAAGGCGTATTTGATAAGGTGGGGAGAATATGAAGGTATTGGCACCGATTAGTAGTGTGCAAGAAGTAGATATGCTTGTTGATAGTGGTGCGGAAGAATTTTATGTCGGTTTTATTCCATACGAATGGATTAAATCATTTACGAGCGGGATTTGGATGAATCGTCGGGCACCACAGGCCAGTATTCCCTCCCATGAAGAATTTGCAAGTTTGGTAGATCGTGCCCACCTGCACGGGGTTGATGTCTTTATGACATTGAATGCGCCGTTTTATGTGGAGGATCAGTATCCATTACTTTTAGAGATTGTTCATCAAGCCTTTCAGGCTGGAACAGATGGTTTTATTGTAAGTGATATTGGATTAATGTTGGCGATAAAAGACCGGATTCCGGACGCCAATATTCATGTTAGCAGTTTAGCAACACCTATAAATAGTTCAAGTATTCATTTGTATCGTGAACTAGGTGCCTCGCGCATTGTTTTCCCGAGGAGTCTTTCATTGGCTGAAATGAAAGAAATTATCGATGAAGGTGGAAGAGACTTAGAGTATGAACTTTTCATCTTAAATGACGGATGTATTTATGAGGAAGGATTTTGTTTTACTACCCATAATCAGGTTGGTGCCTTTTGCTCGACTACGAATTGGGATTATCAATTTATGTCTACAAAAGGCAGTAAACAATTAACATCACTTGAACAAAAAGCGCTGGCCAAACATCTAAAAGATTATCAAGATTTCGTTTGGTTTACACATAGCTGCGGATGTTCAGTTTCAGACCATGGCATACCGCTTGGGCCCTGTGGATTATGTGCGCTACCTGACATTTACCGCTTAGGTATCGATTCCTTAAAAATTGTCGGCAGGGAGGCGGATTCTTATCGAAAGCTTGCTAGTGTTCAACTTGTAAGTTCTGTGGTCAAATCAGTACGCGCGGGAATGAAAGATGGAGAGGTTAAAGCGAAAGCAAAACGAATTCGTAAGACGCCTGAGCATTGTGAATCAGGATATATGTGCTATTACAGATGAGAACCTTACTTTCCCTTAAATGGATTATTCCGTTTATTAAACCGTATCGAATGATCTTGGCGTTCATTATTTTCATGGCAATTTGCAGCACAATTTTAGGATTATCTTATCCACTTTTATCGAAAGTTTTAATTGATGATGTGTTAATTAATAAGAAATATGAATTAGAAACCGTTCTCTTGCTTGGCGTCGGAATGATGATGACCGGTGTCCTTCTGCAGGCAGTGAATAGTTTCATTTACCTGAGGGTAACGCTGTTAATTATTAAATCTCTCCGGGTTGATTTTTTCAGGCGGATACAACGGAATGTATATGACTTTTTTGTTCGAAATAAAGTTGGTGATATAACAACTCGACTTAATGGAGATTTAAATGAAATTCAAAGCTTCGTTACAGATGGTGCCCTGCAATTTATTACGAATCTACTCACTTTGTCTTTTATAACCGGTATGCTTATCTACTTGGATTGGAAGTTATTTTTGGATGCGCTTATTTTTATACCGATTCTACTAGGATCTCTTCTCTATTTTCGTCCGAAGATTATTAAACGGACGAGGAAAGTACGTGAATATCATAGTGAAATTCAATCACATATGATTGAAACATTTTCGAACATCCGCTTAATAAAGTTAGCGGCAGCGGAAGAAGAGCAAAGTGAGAAATTAAATCGAAAGATTACAAGATTAAATCGTGATACTTTATCACTTTCAATTATTCAAAGCTTGGCCGAGGGAATTCCGCGAACAGCAATTGGTCTTTCAACAGGCTTCGTGTTTTTAGTAGGTGGAACAAATGTTATTGATGAAACGATGACAATTGGAAGTTTGTTAGCTTTTATCACTTATCTAGGCCGCTTTTATAGTCCAATCCAAAGCTTGGCAGGTTTATATTTACGTTTTCAAAGGGTTCGCGTTTCGGTGGATAGAATTCATGAGTTTATTTATAACTCCGAGAAAGAAAGTACTACAAAAAACGATAAGATTTCTAATCCGAACCATGAAGTTATTCAGGGATCTCCTTTACTTGAATATAATCAAGTATCTAAATGGACAGGAACAGCCGGACAGACACTGATGGATGTTAATTTAAATTTAATGCCAAATACAATTACTGCTTTAATCGGACCGAGTGGAGCTGGCAAAACAACGTTGATTGATACAATGGTCCGCTTGACTCCGATAACGAGTGGTACAATCCGTTTTCAGGGAGAGGATATTTCAGAGATTCCGCTAAACCGCTTACGGCGAGAAATTGTGATTGTATCACAAGAGCAGGAAATGCTTAATGGAACCATTATCGAAAATTTGTTACTTGGCTTGTCGGATATAGAAAAAATGCAATTGACACAAGCGGAACTTGAAAAATGTTGCGAGCAAACGGGTATATTGGCTGTTATTCAATCATTGCCTGCTCAGTTTGAGACAGTTGTTGGTCAAAGAGGAATGAGTTTATCCGGCGGTGAAAAACAACGATTGGCAATTGCAAGAGCATTGCTGAGAAATCCCGTCCTTCTCATATTAGATGAAGCGACTTCTGGATTGGACCAGATATCGGAAAGACAGCTTTTTTTAGCGTTAAAAGAATGGATGGGGACGGATCAATTGGGTAAAGGAATTTTAATAATCTCACACCGGCTTTCATCGATGAAGTTAATGAATAAAATTTTGCTTTTTGAAGATGGAACAGTTGTTGATGAAGGAAAACATGGAGCACTTAAAGAGCGTTCATTCCTATATCAAGAATTGATAAAGACCGAATTCAACTACATTCAGCAGGGAGGTGTCAGCAAATTTTGACTGAGGCTAATATCATAAAACCGATAAATATTCAAAAAATGAATATAGCTTATACGGGAAAAGGTGTGAGGATTGCCGTAATTGACAGTGGAATTAATCCATATCATTCCCATGTAAACGGTGTGAAGGGTGGCATTCAAATCCGCGTGAACCGGGAGCAAAATATCGAATATCATCATGACTATCGCGATCGTCTTGGGCACGGTACCGCAGTAGCAGCCGCAATCAGAGGAATTGCAAAAGATGCTAGTCTATACGGTGTGAAAATTTTCGATGATAAATTAATGGCCTATCCCTCTGTTCTCGCGGAAGCGATTGAATGGTCGATTGAAAACGATGTGCAAATCATCCATTTAAGCCTTGGGCTTACTAAAGATCATGCTAGGATTAAAGCCGCATGTAAAGCTGCAACAGAAAACAATATTACAATTGTGGCTGCAATAGACCGAGAACGGGAAATGATTTATCCTGGCGTCTATCCAGATGTGTTTCGTGTTCAGTCTGGAGAGGTCAGCCGCGGTGAATGGGCTTTCCAAACAGATGGATCCTTCATTGCTTGTGGATTTCCACGGGAATTACAAGGTCCTACACAACTATATAACATCCATGGACATAGCTTTGCTGCTGCTCATTTCACTGCTTATTTGGCCTTGTTATTGGAGGAGAACCAAGAATGGGCAAACAAACAGTTATGGGCTCATGTTGATCAATTAAGGTAATCTGAATAACCAAAATATAATATAAAATGGAGGAAAAGACGTATGGCAAAAGAGTACAAATTATTTATTGATGGGCAATGGGTAGATTCTATTTCTGGAAAGACTTTTAAATCCTATAATCCAGCTAATGGAGAACTAAATGGGATTATTGCTGAAGCGGGCGCTGAGGATGTTGACTTAGCTGTCAAGGCAGCTAGAAAAGCTTTTGAGAGCGGTCCATGGGCACAAATGGCTCCAAGTGACCGCGGAAGATTACTTTATAAAGTAGCCCAAAAATTATGGGAGAATGTAGATTACTTAGCGGAAACAGAGTCAAAGGACAATGGACTTACGATTAATGAAACAAAGCATATCGCGATGCCAGCCTCTATTGATGTACTTGAATTTTATGCCGGGCTTGCCAACAAAATTCAAGGGGATACATTAAGTTCACCTGGAAACCGCTTAAATCTTACACTACGTGAACCATTAGGGGTTATTGGTGCAATTGTACCTTGGAATTTCCCAATTATGTTAACAATGTGGAAACTCGCACCTGCATTGGGAGCTGGGAATACGATTGTCATTAAGCCATCTGAAGAGACGCCGATTAGTATTTTAGAGTTAGTCCGTCTATTCCAGGAAGCAGGTATACCTGACGGTGTAATCAATATTGTCAATGGCTATGGCCATACCGCCGGTGACGCATTGTCAAGTCATCCAGGTGTTGATAAAGTTGCATTTACAGGTTCTACACAGACCGGAAGATTGATTATGCAAGCGGCAAGTAAAAACTTAAAGCCTATTTCCTTAGAATTAGGCGGAAAATCGCCAAATATTATTTTTGATGACGCAAATATTGATGATGCCGTTAATGGGTCATTATTTGGAATTTATTTTGCCCAAGGTCAAGTTTGTGCAGCGGGTTCTCGTTTGTTTGTTCAAGATTCTGTATACGATAAGTTTATGTCAGCATTTGTTGATAAAGCGAAATCAATTCGTGTCGGAAATCCGTTAGATCCAACAACACAAATGGGGCCACAAATTTCTTCCGCCCATCTTGGTAAGATCGAAAAATACGTACAGATTGGATTAGACGAAGGAGCCAAGTTAGTGACTGGTGGAAGTCGTCCGGACTTAGGGGTAAATGGAAATTTCTTTACACCAACTATCTTTGAAAACGTATCTAATGATATGACAATTGCCCGTGAAGAAATTTTCGGACCAGTTGTTTCCGTGATCCGCTTTAAGGATGAGGAAGATGCATTAAGAAAAGCAAATGATACATTATATGGTCTTGCCTCTGGGTTATGGACGAATGACGTAAAACGAGCATTCCGTATGGCCAAGGGCTTAAAGGCCGGTACTGTCTATGTGAATACATTCAGTATGCTTGACAGCACTGCTCCTTTTGGGGGAACAAAGCAAAGTGGATTCGGACGCGAATTGGGGATGGAGGCACTTAGTATGTATACCCAAACAAAACATGTGTGGGTGGATTTAAGCCCCCAAGCATTAAATTGGTATGGTTTATAGGAAAAGCGGAGGCGCCCGTTAAGCGAAGTTTAAACTGGGGCTAGACAATAGAAAAGCGGAAGCGTTGAAACATGTAAGTTGTTTCAACGCTTTTTTCGGTGTGAGGGACAACATGTGAGTAAGCATGAAAATTGTCTATCCTGCAACAATTGGATAGACTAATCTATGTGTTCTTTTAAAAGAAAGGAAAGAAAAAATGGACTACATAATCGATGTTGAAAACTTACGAAAAGAATTTAAAACGTATTCAAGCCGTGGGGGATTAAAGGGTGCCTTTCGTGACCTTTTAAATCGACAGTACAAAATTGTCCCAGCGGTTGAGAATATCTCGTTAAAAGTTAAGCCAGGGGAAATGGTCGGCTATATCGGTGAAAATGGAGCCGGAAAATCGACAACGATTAAGATGTTAACAGGAATTCTGGAGCCTACATCAGGCAAGGTTCGGGTGAATGGCATGAATCCACATAAGGAGCGGGAAAGATTTACGCAAACCATTGGTGTTGTCTTCGGGCAAAGGTCACAATTATGGTGGGATATTGCCGTTCAGGAATCATTTCGGCTTCTGAAAAAGGTGTATAAAGTATCGGATCAGGATTATAAAGATCACATGGAGCATGTTATTGAAACGCTCAATATTGGCCCATTACTAGATAAGCCTGTCAGAAAGCTTTCTCTTGGACAAAGAATGCGCTGTGAGCTGGCTGCAGCACTGATCCATAATCCCCCGTTATTGTTTTTGGACGAACCTACAATTGGGTTAGATGTTTTGGTTAAGTTGAAAATCAGGGAGTTTTTAAAGGAAATCAATGAAAAATACAATACAACGATCTTGCTAACTACTCATGATTTATCTGATATTGAGGCTTTGTGTGAACGTGTTATTATGCTCGATGAAGGCAAAATTATATATGATGGAAGCTTAGTGGATCTCCGTTCCAATTGGGGGGACAGGAAACAAATCCAGTTCCAATTTGTATACCCAACTACGATTGAGCAGTTAGAAAAGTTAACAACAGATCTTGGAGTCGATTGGCAAAAAGGGGACCCTGAGGACAACAGTTGGATTGCGAATGTAAGCAATCAGGATGACGCTGTTTCAACGATCATTACTAGAGTGGTTGCCAGTAACCAAATTAGCGATATGAAAATCAATGAAATTTCCACAGAAGAAATAGTTCGGAATATCTATGAACAAGGACTAAAAATGCCGACTCTATCGCTGTCATGATGATAGGGGGGATCTAGATGTCAAAATATATAGAAATGATTCGTATTCGCTTTTTAATGATGCTTGCTTACCGGACTAATTATTATAGCGGGATTTTAGTGTATAGCATTAATATTGGTGCTTATTATTTTTTGTGGACAGCCATTTATGGCGATAAACAATCGATTGAGGGATTGTCCGTCACACAAATGGTTACTTATATTGCGGTGGCCTGGATGGCGCGTGCTTTTTATTTTAATAATATTGATCGCGAAATTGCCCAAGAAATAAAGGATGGGAAGGTAGCTGTTGAGCTCATTAGACCGTACAATTACTTGACGATGAAGATGATGTCGGGACTCGGAGAAGGTATTTTCCGCTTATTATTTTTCTCCTTGCCAGGAATGGTGATTGTTAGTTTGATTTTCCCACTCGATTTTTCAGGTAGTTTTGCAACTTGGGGATTCTTTGGAATCTCAACTGTTTTAAGTTTTATTGTGAATACTGAAATAAATTTGTTGACCGGGATGACGACCTTTTTTATTTTAAATATTGCTGGACTATTACGTGCGAAGCGGGTCATTATTGATTTATTTTCGGGTTTACTGTTGCCGATTAGTTTTTATCCGGGCTGGGCGCAGGATATAATGGGATTTTTACCTTTTCAAGCAATTAGCTATATTCCGAGCATGATCTTTACGGAGGGACTACAAGGAAATGCGATGGTTCAGGCGCTTTTCTTCCAATTGGTTTGGGCAGTCTTGCTTCTCGTTCCAATTCAGACTTTGTGGGTGGTGGCTAGGAGAAAGCTTGTTGTACAAGGAGGGTAAATAAAGAATATGTTTTATGTATCGATGTTTTTTCAATATATGGGTCAATATATAAAAACAAGGCTGGAGTATCGTGCAGATGCCGTTGTTGAAATTGTATCTGATCTTTTATTTCAGGCAGTGAATTTAATTTTTATTGTTGTTGTTTTTGGTCATACCGAGCTTTTAGGTGGTTGGAGCCGGGATGAAATCATTTTTATTTATGGATTTTTTCTCGTTCCATACGCCCTTTTTTCCGCTTTTTTTAATATATGGGATTTTAATGACAGGTATATAGTTAAAGGTGAAATGGATCGAATCTTAACAAGACCGATTCATAGTTTGTTTCAAGTTGTTCTCGAAAGAATGGAGCTTGAATCCCTGTTTGGTATTCTTACAGGATTAATCATTATGTTTTATGCGGGCAGCCATTTGGACTTGCAGCTGCACTGGTATGATATTTTTGCTTTTTTCGTGATGGTAATGGGTGGCATGCTCATCTATGCTGGCATTTTTGTGTCGTTGGCGAGTATTGGCTTTTGGTCGGATGCGCGCACAGATATTATGCCAATGGTGTATAATATTGGGAATTATGGACGCTACCCGGTTAATATTTATAATGGAGTAATCCGGTTTATCCTAACTTGGATTTTGCCGTTCGCCTTTGTTGGTGTCTATCCTTCCGCTTACTTTTTAGGAAGAAAGGAGTGGTTTGGGTTTGCATTTTTAACGCCATTAATGGGAATCATCTTTTTTATGCTTGCCATCTGGTTGTGGAATAAAGGGGTTAGAAAATATCGGGGTGCAGGCAACTAAAACTCCGCCTTTTTCCAATTACTAAAATTTGTCCTTCCTTCATATGAATATAGGGAAGGTGGGTGAATGGATATGTTGCTTATCCTTGTTGGTTCGATCTTGGGGTTAATCTATAAAAGCTTGGAATGGATATGGATTAGCGATAACTTCCAGAGGAATCGTAAACATTTATTTTCATTTGAAAATTTTATGCTTCTCATTATTACATATGTGATTTTACTTGTAGGTTTTGGGTTCATCTATACGATGATAGAAGCTTCCGGGATCACTATCATAATGGAATCTGGAAATGAAGTTGAACCCCCCTTCCTTCATATAATGGGTACAGGCATGTATTTTAGTGCAGTCACATTGTTTTCATTAGGCTATGGTGATGTTGTCCCAATCGGGATCGGCCGCCCGTTAGCAATTTTAGAAGCGTTAATTGGTTATTTATTGCCGGCAGCATTTGTGATGAGGACTGTTATCGATTTTGAAGGTTCGCTATTTAAACAACGAGGTTAATAATTTGGAAAAAGGGGTAATATTTGTAATAGGCTGAAATTTTCAATAATCTAATAAATAACTTTATTAAAATGTGGAGGTAGTAGTGATGACAGTAGAGGTTGGAACAAAAGCGCCGGATTTTGAATTGCCGGCAAGTAATGGAGAAATGGTCAAGCTATCAGATTTTCTTGGTAACCGACATGTTGTTTTATATTTTTATCCAAAAGATATGACACCAGGGTGTACAACGGAGGCTTGTGATTTTCGTGATAAGCATGAAAGTTTTGCTGAATTAAATGCAGTCATTCTTGGAGTAAGCCCTGATCCGATGAATCGACATGATAAGTTCATTGAAAAATATGAGTTGCCTTTTTTACTATTAGCGGATGAAGAACATAAGGCTGCTGAGGCTTATGATGTATGGAAGTTGAAGAAAAACTTTGGTAAAGAATACATGGGAATTGAGCGCTCAACATTTGTTATTGATAAAGATGGTCAAGTTGCAAAGGAATGGCGAAAAGTAAAAGTGAAAGGTCATGTTGATGAAGCGCTTCAATTTATTAAAAACAATTTATCCTAAGGAAGAAGTGTGCTTTAAATGGTAGATCCACGGATTAAACAGTTAGCAAAGACAATAGTAACGCATTCAGTAAAATTGGAAAGCAAACAACGTGTCCTTATAAAAGGTCATGCCAATGCCAAGCCGCTTATTTTGGAGCTTATTAACCAAACGTATCAGCTTGGGGCCTATCCCTATGTTGAAATGTTAGATGATGATATTTCAAGACAACTGTTCATGGGCTTTGAAAAAGAACAGTTGGAGACACTACGTGATTGGGATATGAAAAAATATCAGGATGTTGATGCGATCGTTGTGATTATCGGAGAGGAAAATGATGCTGAGTTAGCCGATGTTCCCCGTGAAAAGTTTCGCATTCGTGGGGAAGTAATGAAACCGGTGCAGCAATTTTACATAAATAATCGTAAATGGGTGTTATTAAACTTCCCAACAAGAGGGCTTGCCCAAAAGGCTGGGATGAGCTCTTCTAAATTTGCAGATTTTTTATTAGATGTATGTAATGTTGATTATCAGAAAATGGCCGAAGCAATGAAGCCGTTAAAAGGGTGGATGGAGAAAACAGATCGGGTTCGAATCGTTGCACCTGGAACGGATCTTACTTTTTCGATAAAAGGAATACCAGCGATTATGTGTGCAGGCGAAAATAATATTCCTGATGGTGAAGTTTTCACAGCACCGGTGCGGGATAGTGTTAATGGTACGATTACCTATAATACTCCATGCCCATACCAAGGGGCTATATTCCGGAATGTTTCACTAACCTTTAAAGATGGGAAGATCGTTGAAGCGAAGTCTGATCAAACCGAAAAAATAAATGAAATCTTTGATATCGATGAAGGTGCGCGCTATGTAGGGGAATTTGCGATTGGCGTCAATCCGTTAATCCGTGAACCCATGGGCGATATTTTATTTGATGAAAAAATCGGCGGTAGCCTTCATTTTACACCAGGGGAAGCCTACGAAGAAGCGTTTAACGGAAATCGTTCCTCCATCCACTGGGATATGGTATTAATTCAGCGACCTGAACACGGTGGTGGTGAAATTTATTTTGATGATGTATTAATTAGAAAAGACGGCTTATTTGTGGTTCCTGAATTAGAAGGATTAAATCCAGATAAATTAAATGCCTAGGCTTTTCATGTAAAGCCCATTTTTTGAAATACAGGCAATAACCTATACAAAAAAGACTCATCGTACGTATAGTAAAGTGTAGGGCATACCTCCTCAGATGATAGCATTTAGTGCGGGATACTATAGTATATCTCGCACTTTTTTTTGTACTTTAATTTTTCTTTGTAAAAGGAATAAAGTATAAGAAGAGCATTGAAATTTGCCATTATCGGCAAATTCCGTGTTTTTCTAATGTATAATTGACCTAGGGGTGAGTTTGGTGAAAATAGTAACGTCATTTAATGTAAATCCGAAAATTCAAAATGAACTTATGGGAAAATTTCCGAATATTGAGTTTTCATTTTATAATGTCATTGATTTGAATAGGGGGTATTAGCAATGAAAATTTATACAAAAACAGGTGACAAAGGAACAACATCCTTGGTATACGGGGAAAGAGTATCAAAAACGGACCCGAGAGTTGAAGCTTATGGTACATGTGACGAGGCAAATTCAATGATTGGACTGGCATTAAGTTATCTTAACAATGAAGATTTTGAAGGAAAAGCTGAAATTTTAGAAGTATTTCATCAAGTTCAAACAAGCCTTTTCCATGTTGGGGCTGAATTATCTACACCGGTAGGAAAAGAAGTGAAGTGGAAAGTTTCCGCAAATGACATTACAGAATTAGAACAAGTTTTGGATAAATGGGACGAAACCATTTCGCCGCTGCAAAACTTTATTTTACCGGGAGGGCACCCATCTGGTGCCGCGTTGCATGTTGCCAGAACAATCGTAAGAAGAGCTGAACGTAAAGCGGTGGCAATTGGTGAAGAAGTAAATCGATTGGCATTGTCCTATTTAAATCGTCTTTCAGACTTTTTATTTGTTGCTGCACGTTATCTTAATTATTGCTTAAAAACTGAAGAACTTGGCCTCCACCAATGAACTAGATACGGGCATGAATCGTGAAAGCGTCTTCCAGTATTGACAATCCTGGTATATGGAATATATAATAGTTATAAGATTATAACTATTATAAAGTAATAATTCATATATGGATGAGAGGTGCATGACGCAATGTCTGAATTACGTATTCAAGAAGCAATGGAAACACTAAAAGGGTCA
Organism: Caryophanales bacterium; assembly: GCA_012840465.1. Classification (GTDB taxonomy): domain Bacteria; phylum Bacillota; class Bacilli; order Bacillales; family Bacillaceae_J; genus Schinkia. Next base: position 2,213 of record DULJ01000051.1, on the reverse strand, counting down.
GGAGTTCGTATCACTCCGCAACGTCATGCGATATTAGAGTATTTACTTCAATCTATGTCACACCCGACAGCGGATGATATATATAAAGCGCTTGAAAGAAAATTCCCCAATATGAGCGTGGCAACAGTTTACAATAATTTACGTGTGTTTAAGGATGTTGGCTTAGTACGAGAGTTGACGTATGGCGACTCTTCAAGCCGTTTTGATTGTAATACTACAGATCACTATCATATAATTTGTGAAGAATGTGGCAAGATTGTTGACTTCCATTATCCAGGATTTTATGAAGTCGAAAAACTCGCTGAGCATGTCACTGGATTTAACGTAAGCCATCATCGTATGGAAGTATACGGAACATGTCCAGAATGTAGAAATATTAAAAAACATTAAAACACATAAAAAAACATGGTCAATATGCTAATGTAGCGTAGGACCATGTTTTTTGTTTGATTATAATTTTGATTTTTTCTTTGAATTATATTTTTCGTCAAATTCTTTTCCTTCAAGGTTTGGATCCAATGTTAACTGCTCATTACAGTACATACATAAATCAACTCTTCCAAGCATTTTTGTCGGCTTGTTACAGGACGGACATATCACTTGGACGGTTTTGGTTGAGAGCATACCGATCCAAAAATAAACGAGTGTGCTTGCAATAATAAATAGAAAGCCAAGAATAATAAAAGTTATCATGACCCAAGCGCTTGCCTTAAAGAATATACCAATGTACATGATTCCAATGCCAAGGAATATAAGCAAAAGGGCAAATGTACGTATTTTATTTATTTTACTTGAATACTTTAATCCCATTTTATTCCCTCCTAAAAAATGATTATATCATATTGAGAAAATAAAACGTTATCAGAACAGTAAATTTTTTGTCGAAAAAAGGTATTTTTGACTTAGTGTAGAAATTATATATTACTGAAAAAATTTTGCGAATAGCGAATAGATAGAAGCGTTTTTGGAGGAATTGTTATGGAAAATTTACTACGGCCTATATATGAGTCATTTGAAGGCCGTGAAGAAACCTTGGGGATATTAGTTTCAGAAAAAAAGAAAACAAACAGTCCGCTGACGGAGCAATTCGATGCATTAATCATCGTATTAGTGAAGAATAATGACACACTGGATTCTCCTTGTAATGTGGAACACTATAGCATCGAAAATAATAGTATTGCCGTTCACATCATTTCAGAAGACAGTTTTTTAAAAGGGTCGCCCAGTGGTAACTATCGCGGAAACCTATTGCGGGTAATTAATGGACAAATCGTGTTTGATCGGAATGGCTATATAGCAAACCTGAAAAAGAATTTATTTGCGAATCCAATCGAAACTAGGAAAAAGAAAATAGCGATTGAATTTGCTGAATTAATCCGTTGTTGTTCAATTGGAAAAGAATTATATGAAGGAAAGCAGTATTTAGATGCGTACAATCAAATGGTTCAGGCATTGCACCTTCTTGCAAGATTGGTCGTTACCGAACATGGCTTTTATCCGGAAATCACAGTATGGAATCAAGTGAAACGAATCGAACCCGAAGTGTATGTATTATATTTGGAATTAGTCGAGAGCGGTGAATTAATTGAAAAGCGAGTCGAGCTTTTATTATTAGCGCTCGAATTTGCGATTAGCTCTAGGGCAAGGCTTGGAAGTAATTATCTAATTGAAATCATGAAATCAAAAAAGGACGGATGGACTATTTCGGAACTAGTCCATGAACCGAAACTAAAAGAACTCGCAAAAGATTTAGGGTTACTTCTGCAATATTTATATGCAAAAAATATAGTGCAAATTGAAACTAAAGAAATGGAAGGTCAAGGTATATATCAAATGCAATATAAAGCAATATAAATAGTTGTTGACTTTAATAATGTCAGCGTGCTATATTAAAAACCGTCGCTGCAATCATAAATTAGTGACGGTTTTAATTTTTTAAGAAACACTTGACTTGCTATCTTAATAGTGTTAAATTGAGAAAGTCGCTGTTTCAAGGAAACAATAAAAATTTTAAAATAAAATAGTTGTTGACTTCTACGAAACGGTTTGATAGAATAATAAATGTCGCTGAAACAAAATAGCTGACAGATTAAAATGATCTTTGAAAACTAAACAAAATGTCAAGCGTGCAAACAAAGTCGGATTATTTATCCGGCAAACAAGTCAGTATTAATTTTGAGCAATCAAACACTTTTCGGAGAGTTTGATCCTGG
>DULJ01000050.1 GCA_012840465.1 Caryophanales bacterium | reverse complement strand
GGGAGCAAACCTCAAAAAGTAAAGTACAAAAAGTACTTGCAAAGACAAGCTTAAAGAAGTATAATTCTTTTTGTCTTAATAAAAATTGTTTGGTGACGATAGCGAAGAGGTCACACCCGTTCCCATTCCGAACACGGAAGTTAAGCTCTTCAGCGCCGATGGTAGTTGGGGGCTGTCCCCCTGTGAGAGTAGGACGTTGCCAAGCAAACGAAAGAACAGCAGAAATGCTGTTCTTTTTTGTATTTCTTCTTAATACAATAAAAAGTACAAGTCCAATTTTTTAACACATATATAAAATACATATAGATTCCTTCCCACACTTCAACAAAGCCACAAAATATACATTTTCAATTTACAAGGAAAAAACGGAATGAATTGCGAATTATATAGATAGGTAGGTGTAACTTTATTCAGCAGAAGCCCTTCTCATCAATAATTGGTGGATGAATACAATATAGTACTCAATTCAACGGGGGTGCAAACCCTTCTGAATAAAGTTAAACCTCCGGGCGCAAATACGCCAAAGCGCATTTGATAAGGGAGGTTCAACTGTGGAACTGCAACAATTCTTGGGTAATGACTTCTGGGTAATGACGATTAGGATTTTTATAGCTGCCTTATTATGTGGACTCATTGGACTTGAACGAGAAGTAAAAAAGCATCCAGCAGGATTTCGTACACATCTATTAGTTGGGGTGGGCTCCTGTTTAATGATGCTTTTGTCGCTATATGGCTTTCAAGATTATATCGATACGAATGCCAATATCAGATTTGACCCGGCACGAATTCCTTCCTATGTTATTAGTGGTATCGGTTTCCTCGGTACGGGAACAATCTTAGTTAAAGGCGTTAACGTTCACGGACTAACAACAGCTGCATCCATTTGGGTTGTTGCTGGAATTGGCTTAATCGTGGGGGTTGGAATGATTGCGCCTGCGCTATTAACAACAATGGTTGTGTTATTAAGTTTAATTTTTTTGAATAAGTTTGAAAAGAAACACCTTTCCACAAGTATTACGGAAATACTAACGGTTGTAATGGACAAGAAATGCAATAAGCTTAACGAGGTATTAGAAGTATTGGAAGACAACGATATATCATATCAAAAAATATCTATACAAACATTGAAAAATAATGAAGGTGAAGCCGATCAAAAGAAGATAACAATCGAAATTAAAATGAAAGACCGATCCATTCGTGCAAAAGTCCTGGATAAAATCTCAACGAATGATTATGTTCAGCAAATTTATTGAAATTTAAAGGTACTGTGGTTGGAGCAATCTTCCACTGCTTAGTTTGTGCTCGTTTAAAAGTGGGCATGCTACTACTATGTTTGCTTAGACTAAAAAGTTGAAAAGAGTCTCGATTTAGCTATATAATATATACATGGTCAAAGAAAGTCAAGGTCAGTAGAAAGGGGAGGGATGGATGCGAAATATTTCTGATATTATTGAACAATATTTAAAAAAGGTTTTGCGCATAAGCGAAGAAAACGTCGTTGAAATTAAAAGAAATGAAATAGCTGAAAAATTCCAATGTGTCCCCTCACAAATTAATTACGTTATCAACACTCGGTTTACGATTGAAAAAGGTTATATGGTAGAAAGTAAAAGGGGTGGAGGAGGGTATATTCGGATCATAAAGGTAGAAACAGATGACCATGCTGAATTAATCGATCAAATGATTGAACTTATTCCAAATAGAATTTCGCAGTCAACATCAGAAGTTCTAATTGAAAGGTTGCTAGAAGAACAAGTAATCTCCCAAAGGGAATCGAAGTTAATTATTAGTGCTATTGATCGAAGTGTGCTTTTAATCGAATTACCAAGTAGAGATGAGTTGCGCTCCAACATTCTGAAATCGATGCTGTTTACCTTGAAATACAAGTAAATAACTATTCAATAAAGAACCTAAAAAGGGAGAGGTGTAATTATGGAATGTCAAGAATGTCACCAAAGCCCTGCTTCGCTCCACTTTACCAAGATCATTAACGGTCAGAAAATGGAAACGCATCTTTGTGAGCAATGTGCAAGGGAAAAAGGTGAAATCATGTCTGGGGCTGGAGGTTTTTCAATTAGTAATCTCCTTTCCGGCTTATTAAACCTAGATTATCCAATATCTACAAACTCAAGCAGTAATAATCCTTTTGGAAATCTTGTTACTGAGCAATGTAATCGATGTGGCATGACATTCCAGCAATTTTCCAAAATCGGAAGGTTTGGGTGTTCGAACTGCTACCAGACATTTAGCAATAAAATAGATCCAATTTTAAGAAGGGTTCATAGCGGTAATACGGCACATGAAGGTAAAATTCCAAAACGCATAGGCGGCAATCTCCATCTAACTAAGGAAATTGTGGAATTAAAGGAACAACTGCAAAAAGCCATTCACAACGAGGAATTTGAGCAGGCAGCTGAAATCAGGGATAGAATCCGCTCCTTAGAGCAGCTCTTAAGTGAGCAAAGAGAGGGGGAGTGATAATAAATGTCATTACAACGTTTTATAAATCAGGCATTAAGCCCTTGGATGAGCCAAGAAGGTCCTGATAGTGATATTGTGCTTAGTAGCAGAATCCGTCTAGCAAGAAATCTAAAAGATATTGTTTTCCCGACTCTTGCTCCTGGGGATGATTTAGAACAAGTTGTCGAGTTAATGAAAGAGTCCATTGTAACTCGCAGTTTCAACTCCAATCTCGGCCAATTTGAACTTATCAAAATGATCGATCTTGAACCCATTGATAAACGAGTATTAGTTGAAAAACATTTAATCAGCCCTCATCTTGCTGATGATGCAGAGCAAGGGGCAGTGCTTCTTTCAGAAAATGAAGAAGTTAGCATTATGGTCAACGAGGAGGACCATGTTAGGATTCAATGCCTATTCCCGGGTCTGCAATTATCTCAAGCTCTTCAGGTTGCCAATAAGATTGATGATTGGATCGAAGAAAGAGTTGATTTTGCTTTTGACGAGAAAAGGGGCTATTTAACGAGCTGTCCTACCAATGTCGGGACTGGTCTACGGGCTTCTGTAATGGTTCATTTGCCAGCCCTCATTTTAACAAATCAGATGAATAAAATAATACCTGCCATCAACCAACTAGGATTGGTTGTTAGAGGAATATATGGTGAAGGTAGTCAAGCACAAGGAAATATATTTCAAATTTCAAATCAAATTACTTTAGGTATGTCGGAAGAGGACATTGTCAAAGATTTAGAAAGCGTAGTTGCCCAAGTGATTGCTCAAGAGCGCTTAGCACGGGATATACTTGTAAAGTCCTCATCAATCCACCTTGAAGATAAGATATGGCGTTCCTACGGCACTTTAGCAAATAGCCGCATCATTGCATCAACTGAAGCTTCCCGGTGTTTATCAGATGTAAGGCTTGGCATAGATTTAGGATTTATACAAAATGTTTCAAGATCAATATTAAGTGAATTAATGATTTTAACGCAGCCAGGTTTTTTACAGAGATTTGCAGGAAAAAGACTAGCTCCTGAAGAAAGAGATGTAAGGAGAGCAACTCTAATCCGAGAACGATTAAAATTAGAAAAGGATTCGATGGGAGAGTGATCTAGATGATGTTTGGAAGATTTACCGAACGTGCGCAAAAGGTATTGGCACTTGCACAAGAGGAGGCAGTTCGTTTAGGACATAGTAATATTGGAACTGAGCATATTTTATTAGGCCTTATTCGTGAAGGTGAAGGGATTGCAGCTAAAGCACTCTTAGCCCTAAATCTTGGACCGGAAAAAATTCAAGAAGAAGTGGAAGCCCTTATTGGTAGAGGTGATGAGGCGAGTCAAACGATCCATTATACGCCAAGAGCTAAAAAGGTAATCGAACTTTCTATGGATGAAGCGCGTAAGCTTGGCCACTCCTATGTTGGGACTGAGCATATTTTGCTTGGACTTATCCGTGAAGGGGAAGGCGTTGCTGCCCGTGTATTAAACAATTTAGGTGTAAGCCTAAATAAGGCACGCCAGCAGGTTTTACAGCTGTTAGGAAGCAATGAATCTACTTCTGGTGGTCATTCAAGCGGGGCAGTAGCAAATGCGAATACTCCAACATTAGACAGTCTTGCCCGCGATTTAACGCAAATTGCCCGTGAAGGTAGTCTTGACCCTGTTATTGGCAGGGGCAAAGAAATTCAACGTGTAATTGAAGTATTAAGCCGTCGCACAAAGAATAATCCGGTTTTAATCGGTGAACCTGGGGTTGGTAAAACAGCGATTGCGGAAGGACTCGCCCAGCAAATCGTGCAAAATGAAGTACCCGAAATTCTTCGTAATAAGCGTGTAATGACGCTTGATATGGGTACAGTTGTTGCCGGAACTAAGTATCGTGGTGAATTTGAAGACCGCTTGAAAAAGGTGATGGATGAAATTCGCCAGGCAGGCAATATTATCTTGTTCATTGATGAATTGCATACATTAATTGGTGCAGGTGGAGCGGAAGGTGCAATTGATGCATCTAATATTCTTAAACCTTCCCTTGCTCGTGGAGAACTGCAATGTATCGGTGCCACAACATTAGATGAATACCGTAAATATATTGAAAAGGATGCTGCCCTTGAACGTCGATTCCAGCCAATCCAAGTTGGTGAACCGACTCAAGAAGAAGCAATCCAAATTTTATATGGGTTACGTGACCGTTATGAAGCCCACCATCGTGTTTCCATTACAGATGAGGCGATTGAAGAAGCTGTAAAGCTATCAGCTCGTTATATATCAGATCGTTTCCTTCCTGATAAGGCGATTGACCTCATTGATGAGGCAGCAGCCAAAGTCCGTCTTCGCTCTTATACTGCTCCGCCGAACTTGAAGGAGCTTGAGAATAAATTAGAGGAAATCAGAAAAGAAAAAGATGCAGCCGTTCAAAGTCAAGAATTCGAAAAGGCTGCTTCGTTAAGAGATACAGAGCAGCGTCTTCGTGAAGATGTTGAAAAAACGAAGAAAGAATGGAAAGAAAGACAGGGTAAAGAAAACTCTGAAGTTACAACAGAGGATATTGCTTTAGTAGTCTCCGCTTGGACAGGAGTACCTGTATCTAAATTGGCTCAAGCTGAGACAGAACGTTTATTAAACATGGAAAGCATTCTCCATTCTCGCGTAATCGGTCAAGAGGAAGCGGTAAAAGCTATTGCAAAAGCAATCCGTAGAGCACGTGCAGGACTCAAGGATCCAAAGCGTCCAATCGGTTCATTTATATTCTTGGGACCTACTGGGGTAGGTAAAACGGAATTAGCCCGTGCTCTTGCAGAAGCCATGTTCGGTGATGAAGATGCGTTGATCCGCATCGACATGTCAGAGTATATGGAAAAGCATACGACATCACGACTTGTTGGTTCACCTCCAGGCTATGTAGGTCATGAAGAGGGTGGTCAATTAACCGAAAAAGTTCGTCGTAAACCGTTTTCTGTAATTCTATTAGATGAAATTGAAAAAGCACATCCAGAGGTATTTAATATTCTTCTTCAAGTATTAGAGGATGGTCGTTTAACTGATTCAAAAGGACGCACAGTTGACTTCCGCAACACGATTGTAATTATGACATCAAATGTCGGTGCAAGCGAGCTTAGACGCAATAAGTATGTGGGCTTTAATGTACAAGAGGGGCAAGAATACAAGGACATGAAATCAAAGGTAATGGATGCTTTGAAAAAGGCATTCCGTCCTGAATTCTTAAACCGTATTGATGAAATTATTGTCTTCCACTCTTTAGAGAAGCAGCATATTAATGAAATTATTACGTTAATGGCTAATGAATTAACAAAACGCTTAAAAGAGCAGGACATTGATTTTACATTATCAGATCAAGCAAAAGAAAAAATTGCAAATGAAGGCTTTGATCCTGAATATGGTGCTAGACCATTAAGACGGGCATTACAAAAGCAAGTTGAGGACCGCTTATCTGAAGAGTTATTGAAAGGGACAATTCAAAAGGGTCACAAAATCACCATTGATGTAGAAAATGATGATTATGTAGTAAAAACAGAGTAGGATTTGAAAGATAGGGAAGGACGCCAAAAGCGTCCTTCATTTCTTTTTCTTTACAATATGTGGTAACTTTAATAAGAGGGGATTTTTTTCATGTCAAAGAAAAAAACAAAGTTTTGCTGTCAAGTATGTGGCTATGAAACACCAAAATGGATGGGTAAATGCCCTGGGTGTAATGAATGGAACACGATGGTAGAGGAAATTGAGTTGCCAAAGTCGTCGAGAAGACAATCATTTGTTACTTCTTCCGAGACAATGGCTGGAACAAATAAGCCTCAAATGATTACCACTATTCAATCTGCTAGCGAGCCAAGAATATATACAGAGTATAAGGAAATGGATAGGGTTTTAGGCGGAGGGATTGTTCCGGGGTCGCTTGTGTTAATTGGCGGCGACCCTGGCATTGGGAAATCCACACTTTTATTACAAATATCGTCACAACTTGCAAATCGAGATCATAAAGTTTTATACATATCCGGAGAAGAATCTCCCCGCCAGACGAAACTTCGGGCTGATCGTTTACGTATAGAAAGTAATAACCTTTTTGTTTTATCTGAAACAGATTTAGCTTATATAGAAAAAGCAATTGATGAAATGGATCCGTCATTTGTTGTCATTGATTCAATTCAAACTGTCTATCATCCAGAGGTTCAATCTGCACCTGGAAGTGTGTCACAGGTAAGAGAATGTACTTCCCACTTTATGCGAATTGCTAAAACGAAGGGCATCGCTATTTTCTTAGTTGGTCATGTTACGAAGGAAGGTTCCATTGCCGGTCCAAGACTACTTGAGCATATGGTTGATGCAGTCTTGTATTTCGAAGGAGAACGCCATCATACATATCGAATCTTGAGGGCGGTAAAAAACAGATTTGGTTCAACGAATGAAATGGGTATATTCGAAATGAAGGAAGAAGGCTTACGGGAAGTTCTAAATCCTTCTGAAATATTTTTGGAGGAACGCTCTGAAGGTGCTGCTGGTTCAATCGTTGTTGCTTCGATGGAAGGTACACGCCCAGTGTTAGTGGAGATACAGGCGTTAATCGCGCCGACCAGTTTTGGAAATCCACGGAGAATGGCGACAGGAATTGATCATAACCGGGTGTCACTGATTATGGCTGTCCTAGAGAAAAGAGTAGGGTTTTTACTAGGGGCATATGATGCTTATCTAAAAGTAGCAGGCGGAATTAAGCTTGATGAACCGGCTATTGATCTTGGGGTGGCTGTAAGCATCGCTTCCAGTTTTCGTGACCAACCTTCCAACCCAACAGATGTTGTATTTGGTGAAGTTGGATTAACAGGGGAAATAAGAAGGGTTTCCCGTGTCGAACAACGGGTTCAGGAGGCAGCAAAGCTCGGCTTTAAGCGGGTTATTATTCCAGAAAAAAATATTGGCGGTTGGACAGCTCCAAAGGGAATTGAAGTCATCGGCGTTTCAACCGTAGCAGAAGCCTTGGATCACACCCTAGCTCGTTAGAATTAAAACGTTAAATGCAATTTTTAGTAATCTGTCTACAAAATTGATATTTATCATCATTTCAATATAAAATAGTAATAGAAATATTATTTTTTCTGTAACGAACGATGTTTTTAAAATAGAAAAAAAGTTAATAATGTTAAAAGGAGGTGAAGGAATGGTTAAAAAAATCGTTCAGCTATTTTTTATTATCGTGGGTGGAACACTCGGGTATTTATATTTTCCGCTATTTTTAGAGTTAATGAATGCAGGTAATATCGGATGGTTCGCTTCTCCTTATGCCTGCACAGTTTATGGAGCAATTATTTTATTTCTTTCAACATTTTGGTTAACAGATTATATTGTTGGGTTAATCCGTAAGATTGAGGAATCGTTGGTAAAGGCTCCGGCGACCGATATTTTATTTGGAAGCTTAGGGTTGATCGTAGGTCTGATTGTTGCCTTTTTAATTATGATTCCTTTAAAAAGCATTAAATTCGAAGTGTTAAGTACGATTATTCCAATATTTGTAACATTGTTTCTCGGTTATCTAGGTTTTCAAACAGGATTTAAAAAACGTGAAGAACTTATAAATTTATTTTCGCTTCCTGCACGGCTTGGGGCAAAAGACAAAAAGAAGACACAAACCAATGAGGCAGATCAAGTGGAGGAATATGTACCAGGCAAATTGAAAATCCTTGATACAAGTGTCATCATCGATGGTCGTATTGCTGATATTTGCCAAACAGGATTTTTGGAAGGCACAATCGTAATCCCACAGTTTGTGTTAGAGGAGTTACAGCACATTGCCGATTCTTCAGACGCCTTGAAACGAAACAGAGGCCGCCGTGGCTTGGATATTTTGAATCGAATTCGAAAAGAATTAGCTATTAATGTTGAAATTTACGAAGGTGATTTTGAAGAAATTCAGGAAGTTGATAGCAAGCTTGTAAAATTGGCAAAGGTCACTTCCGGTATTGTCGTTACGAATGACTTTAACTTAAATAAGGTTTGTGAGCTACAAAATGTTTTAGTTTTAAATATTAATGATCTGGCCAATGCCGTAAAACCGGTTGTTCTACCTGGTGAAGAATTAAATGTACAGGTTATAAAAGATGGAAAAGAACATAATCAAGGGATTGCTTATCTTGATGACGGCACGATGATCGTCGTTGAGGAAGGTCGAGATTATATCGGTAAGCGCATTGATGTTCTCGTAACAAGTGTCCTTCAGACATCAGCGGGACGAATGATTTTTGCTAAGCCCAAGGCTTTAGAGAAAGCACTATAATGACTTTTTGAAAACAATAGTATAAGGTGAAGACGATGGACTATTATGTTGTAATACCTGCTGCAGGGCAAGGGAAAAGAATGAATGCAGGGATAAATAAGCTTTTTATTCCCTTAAATAAAATACCAGTCATTATTCATACTTTAAGTGTGTTTGACCATGATGAAAATTGTAAAGGTGTCATCCTAGTCGTTAATGAAAATGAGGTAAATCTATTTATTGAACTTATTCGCAAATTTCATATTAAAAACGTTCTTAAAATAGTAAATGGCGGGCAAGAAAGACAAAATAGTGTCTATAACGGATTAAAGGCCGTACCGGATGAAGATGCTATTGTCCTCATTCATGACGGAGCAAGACCATTTATTAAACAATCGATTATTCATACACTTGTAAAGAGCGCCTCTGTAAATGATGGAGCTATTGTTGCAGTCCCCATGAAGGATACGATTAAAGCAGCGAAGAACAACATAGTAGAAAAAACAGTGGAGCGTTCAAGCTTGTGGTCGGTGCAAACCCCACAAGCTTTTCGTCTTTCTGTTATTTTAGATGCACACCAAAAGGCAGAAGATGATCAATTTCTAGGTACGGATGATTCCAGTTTAGTGGAGAGATTAGGGAAAAAAGTACATATCGTAGTGGGCGATTACGAAAATATTAAACTAACAACGCCAGAGGATTTAATTTTTGGTGAAGCGATTTTAGCTAAATATAAAAAAGGGAGATAAACAAATGATTCGTATTGGACAAGGATTTGACGTTCATCAATTAGTGGAAGGGAAACCGCTTATTATCGGTGGAATTACAATTCCGAATGAGAAAGGTTTGCTTGGCCATTCGGATGCCGATGTACTTCTTCATACAGTAAGTGATGCAGCCTTGGGAGCATTAGCGCTTGGAGATATTGGCAAGCATTTTCCTGATACGGACCCTGCTTATCTTGGAGCAGATTCCGCCAAGTTAATGGAGCGTGTTTGGGCACTTGTTAAAAAGGAAGGGTACAAGCTTGGAAATCTAGATTGTACAATCATTGCCCAAGAGCCAAAAATGGCACCATATATTGAAGAAATAAGAGCATGCATTGCTAGTCTTTTAGAAGCGGAAATTGGCCAAATTAATGTGAAAGCTACAACGACAGAGAAGCTCGGTTTTACCGGACGTAGTGAAGGGATTGCCGCTCAAGCCGTTATTCTTTTAACAAAATAATAGGCTTGACCACCTATATAATATTCATTAAGATAACTTTATTCAGCAGAAGTCGCCCACTTCCATGAACGGTGGAATGAATGCGATCCAGTATTTAAAATTAGAGTAGAAATATTAGGAAAAAACGGAAGGTGTCTTAATTTATGACAAATCAAATTAGAGTTCGTTATGCACCAAGCCCAACGGGGCATTTACATATTGGGAATGCGCGTACGGCCTTGTTTAATTATTTATATGCAAGAAATCAGGGTGGAAAGTTTATCATTCGTGTCGAGGATACAGACATTAAAAGAAATGTAGCAGGCGGAGAAGAAAGTCAGCTTAAGTACTTAACATGGCTCGGCATCGATTGGGACGAAAGCATTGATAAAGACGGTGGCTATGGTCCATATCGTCAAACAGAACGGCTTGATATTTATAATAAGCTTACAGAAGAGTTGTTAGCTAAAGGGCTGGCTTATAAATGTTATTGTACAGAAGAAGAGCTTGAACAAGAACGGGAAGCTCAAATGGCAAAAGGAGAAACACCAGTTTATTCTCGAAAATGCTGTGGTTTGTCTGCAGAAGACCATAAAGCACTTGAAGGTGAAGGCCGTAAAGCTAGCATTCGTTTTAAAGTTCCTGCGGAAAAAGTATATGCGTTTAATGATATTGTAAAAGGTGAAGTATCCTTTGAATCAAATGGCATCGGTGATTTTGTAATTGTGAAGAAGGACGGAATTCCAACTTATAATTATGCGGTTGTTATTGATGATCATCTAATGGAAATCAGCCACGTTCTTCGCGGTGATGATCATATTTCTAATACACCAAAGCAATTAATGATTTATGAAGCATTTGGCTGGGAGCCGCCGATCTTTGGACATATGACGTTAATCGTGAATGAATCCCATAAAAAACTTAGTAAGCGTGATGAATCGATCATCCAATTTATTGAGCAATATGAAGGACTGGGCTATTTACCTGAAGCCTTATTTAACTTCATTGCACTTTTAGGATGGTCACCGGGCGGGGAACAAGAAATTTTTACAAAAGAGGAATTTATTAAAATCTTTGACCCTAGCCGTTTAGCGAAGTCACCTGCCGTGTTCGACACAAATAAATTAACATGGATGAACAATCAATATATAAAACAAGTAGATGTAGACAGACTCGTTCAAATTTCATTATCGCATTTAATTAAAGCGGGACGTCTGCCTGAGAACCTAACAGATGAACAAAAAGCATGGGCTCGTGATTTAATTGCTCTTCATCAGGAAAAAATGAGCTATGGTGCGGAGATTGTTGAACTTACAGAATTATTCTTCAAGGAAGACCTTGAGTTCGATGAAGAAGCAAAAGAAGTAGTAAGCGGGGAAAGTGTACCTGAAGTAGTCAAAAACTTTAAACAACAAATTGAGCAGCTTGAAACATTCGAGGCTGAAGACATTAAAGCTGCTATGAAGGCCGTACAAAAGGAAACAGGACATAAAGGCAAAAATCTATTTATGCCTATTCGTGTTGCGACAACTGGACAAGTCCATGGACCAGACCTGCCACAGGCGATTCGTTTATTAGGAAAAGATAAAATTCTTGCCCGCCTAAATAAATTGATTGGCATTTAGGGAAAAAGCTAATATAGTATAGATATACAAAGCGGAAGCTCCCGATCAGCGACATAAGGACTGGAGCCAGACTATGAAAATGCAAAACGTTGATGAGGAAAAGTAGAGATTGTTTTAGCTTAGTAGAGAGAACTACCACCGGCTGAAAGTAGTTTAAGCGGACCATCTTGAAAATGCACCTCTGAGTCTTTTATTGAACGATTGCTCCAGTAGATAAAAGCGGGACCCTGCCGTTATAAGGGGCAAGTTGGGGTAATAGCACTTTTTCTTTTACCCAAACAGAGTGGAACCGCGCGTAAGCGTCTCTGTGCATTAGCATAGGGGCGCTTTTTTGTATATTAAAAGTATATAATTTTGCATATCATTGTCTAGCTCCAGCGCCTATCGCCTAGCAAACTTCAGGTCTTCTCCCTACGATAAGTCAACTAAGAATTGCTAACGCAATTCAAGTTTTCTTTATCTCAGTCAAAGACCCTTCAGTTTGTACGGCGATGAGCAAGGCGCTTGCGCTTTTCTAATAGGGGGGGAATTGAATTGTTTAAAATGTTACGTGAAGATGTCGAGGTTATTTTTGAACAAGACCCAGCAGCAAGAAGCTATATCGAGGTTATCTTAACCTATTCCGGATTACATGCAATTTGGGCTCATCGACTTGCCCATCCGTTATATAAACGGAAATTCTTCTTCCTAGCGCGGGTTATTTCGCAAATAAGCCGGTTTTTTACCGGGATTGAAATCCATCCCGGAGCCCAAATAGGTAGCCGTTTTTTCATTGACCACGGCATGGGTGTCGTTATCGGTGAAACATGTGAAATCGGTGATAACGTCACAATTTACCAAGGTGTAACACTTGGTGGTACGGGTAAAGAAAAAGGGAAAAGGCATCCTACTTTAAAAGACAACGTTCTTGTCGCCACTGGGGCGAAGGTTTTAGGATCCATTACGATTGAGGAAAATTCCAAAATTGGAGCAGGATCCGTTGTTCTTAAAGACGTCCCACCGAATTCAACGGTAGTAGGTATTCCAGGGAAAATTGTAATAAGAGATGGAGTAAGGGTAGCTCGTGATTTAAAACATAATGAATTACCGGATCCGATCGCTGAAAAATTAGCAGAGATGGAATCGCAAATGAATATGTTTAAAGAGGAGATCTATAAACTAAAGTCAGGAAGTGATGCTTGATGGCAATTAAATTTTATAATACATTAACACGCAGCAAGGATGAATTTAAACCGATTGAAGCCGGAAAAGTAAAAATGTATGTATGCGGCCCTACTGTATACAATTATATCCATATTGGAAACGCACGACCTGCCATTATTTTTGATACCGTTCGCCGTTATTTACAATACAGAGGCTATGAAGTAAAGTATGTTTCAAATTTTACAGATGTTGATGATAAGCTAATTAAGGTAGCAAAAGAGCTTGGCGAAGATGTGCTAACCATCGCTGACCGTTTCATCCAAGCCTTTTATGAAGATGTAACAGCCTTAGGTGTAAAAAAAGCTGATGTTCATCCGCGTGTAATGGAAAATATGGATATCATCATTGAATTTATTACTACATTAATCCAGAAAGACTATGCTTACGAGTCAGAAGGCGACGTTTATTTTAGAACTAGAAAATTTGATGATTATGGGAAGCTGTCACATCAACCGATCGAGGATCTTCGCCTTGGAGCCCGAATTGAGGTTGGTGAAAAAAAACAAGATCCATTGGATTTCGCTTTATGGAAAGCGGCGAAAGAAGGAGAAATTTATTGGGAAAGCCCATGGGGAAATGGACGCCCAGGTTGGCATATTGAATGTTCGGCAATGGTGAAAAAATACCTCGGTGATACGATAGATATTCATGCAGGCGGTCAGGATTTAACATTCCCGCACCATGAAAATGAAATTGCCCAGTCAGAGGCGTTAACAGGAAAAACCTTTGCAAATTACTGGCTTCATAATGGTTATATTCAAATAGATAATGAGAAAATGTCTAAGTCACTTGGGAATTTTGTATTAGTGCATGATATTATTAAACAAATTGATCCACAAGTACTGCGTTTCTTTATGTTGTCAGTCCATTATCGAAATCCGATTAACTTCAGCCAGGAGTTGTTGGAAAGTGCCAAAAGCGGGTTAGACCGGATTCGTACAGCTTATGAGAATTTAAGCTATCGTAAAGAGAGCAGTACCGGTTTAACGGATTCAGATGAAGAATGGCTCAAGGTGATTGAAGGAATCCATGAACAGTTTATTGTTGAAATGGATGATGATATCAATACTGCCAATGCGATTTCAGTTCTTTTTGATTTAGCAAAACAAGCCAATATTTATTTAAGAGAAAATCAGACATCTCCTAAAGTGATACATGCATTTATTGAGCAGTTTGAGAGTCTAGCGGGAGTGCTCGGCATTACCCTTCAAAAAGAAAAGGAATTGCTTGACGAAGAGATCGAGGAATTGCTTCAAAAACGGATTGATGCAAGGAAAAATCGTGATTTTGCACTTGCAGACCAAATTAGAGATCAATTAAAGGATATGAACATTGTTCTAGAGGATACACCGCAAGGAACACGTTGGAAAAGGATGTAATGCTGTGCTTGTAAACCATACTATTGATGTAAAACAATTAAATTCATTGGCACTTGCTTATATGGGCGATGCCGTTTTTGAAAGCTTTATTAGGTTTAACCTGTTGGCAAGTGGTGGGGTTAGGCCAAACCAACTTCACCGGGAATCAACAAGATATGTGTCAGCCAAAGCTCAGGCGATCATGGTTCACAGTTTGATGGAAGAGAATCTATTAACAGAAGAGGAAGTTGCTGTTGTTAAGCGGGGCAGAAATGCGAAATCGGCGACTGTCCCGAAAAACACCGATGTTCAAACATATCGCTATAGCACAGCCTTTGAAGCGTTACTAGGCTATCAATATTTATCAGGAAATGAAGAACGGTTAAATGAACTAATGGAATATGGTTATAACTTAATACACGGGAAGTCTTAATGAGTAAGAAAGGAGTGAATACGGATGGATAATGAATGGATCATTGGAAAAAACCCAGTGTTAGAAGCATTAAGAGCTGAGCGAGATATTAATAAGATATGGATAGCTGAGGGCTCTAATAAGGGACAAATGCAACAGGTCATTGGGCTCGCGAAACAGGCTGGCGTCATTGTTCAATATGTTCCAAAACAAAAGCTTGACCATACGGTTTCAGGAAATCACCAAGGTGTGGCGGCATCTGTTGCAGCCTACCAATATGCTGAGATTGAAGACTTATTTAATAAGGCAGCGGCAAGAAATGAGGATCCGTTTTTTCTTATCTTGGATGAGATCGAGGACCCGCATAATTTAGGCTCAATTCTCCGAACGGCCGATGCAGCGGGAGCCCATGGGGTGGTTATTCCGAAAAGACGTGCGGTCGGTTTGACTGCGGCTGTAGCGAAAGCTTCAACAGGGGCGATTGAACATGTTCCTGTAGTAAGGGTTACCAATCTTGCTAGAACGATAGAGGAGCTAAAGGAAAAGGGCGTTTGGATTGTAGGAACAGATGCAAAAGGAAAGCAGGATTTCCGGCAAATGGATGCAAGAATGCCACTCGCGATCGTCATAGGCAGTGAAGGCAAAGGAATCGGCAGGCTTATTAGTGAAAAGTGCGACTTTTTAATTCGATTGCCGATGGTCGGTAAGGTTACATCGCTTAATGCATCTGTTGCAGCTAGTTTATTAATGTACGAGGTTTATCGTAAGCGGAATCCTATCGGGGAATAGCGACTATGGATGTACTAATCGTCGACGGTTACAACATTATTGGTGCTTGGCCGGAACTAAGAGAATTGAAAAAAACCGACTTTGCAGCCGCTCGGGATAAATTAATCGAGAAAATGGCAGAATATAAAGCTTTTACTGGATATCGCGTCATCATCGTGTTCGATGCTCACCAAGTCCCAGGTATTGAAACAAAAACAACAAACCACAATGTAGAAGTAATTTATACAAAGGAAAATGAAATTGCTGATGAAAGAATTGAAAAAATGGGCAACGAGCTGAATAACATAAAAACACAAGTACATGTAGCCACATCGGATTATACTGAACAATGGATGGTATTCGGTCAAGGGGCATTAAGAAAGTCAGCACGCGAGTTATTAAACGAAATGAATTCGATTGAGACAAAGATTAATAAATCTTTACATGAAACAAATCAATCAAAAGCAACGAATCGTATCAAAATAAAAGGTGAAATTGCTGAAATTTTCGAAAAATGGCGTCGAGGAGACCGTTGAATGGTTGACTCCCTGAATTTACCTGCTGTATACTATTACTATCTATATGCATCGGATGTGGACGGAGGGATCAGAGAGTGAGCATAAACCTCAAAGAAGATACGATCAAAGATTTAGGGCGTCTAGAGGATGAAGAAATAGTCGAACAAGTCCACGCAGGTTCTAGTGAAGCTTTGGAGTACTTGATTAATAAGTACAAGAATTTTGTTCGTGCAAAGGCAAGGTCTTATTTTTTAATTGGGGCGGATCGAGAGGATATCGTTCAAGAAGGTATGATCGGTCTTTATAAGGCGATTCGTGACTTTAAAGAAGACAAGCTATCGTCCTTTAAAGCATTTGCCGAGTTGTGCATTACGAGGCAGATTATAACAGCGATTAAAACAGCCACACGTCAAAAGCATATTCCGTTAAACTCTTATGTCTCATTGGATAAGCCCATCTATGATGAGGAATCCGACCGTACATTGCTTGACGTCATCTCGGGTACGAAAGCACTTGACCCGGAAGAGCTGATTATTAATCAAGAGGAATTTGATGATATCGAAGGTAAAATGGCTGAGATATTAAGTGATTTAGAGCGAAAGGTTCTAAGTCTGTATTTAGATGGGCGTACATATCAAGAGATTTCTGAAGACTTAAATCGTCACGTAAAGTCAATCGATAATGCGCTGCAAAGAGTAAAACGAAAGCTGGAACGATATTTAGAATTAAGGGAAATTACACTGTAATCTTCCCTTTTTAACATTGACATTTAAATTATGACTATGTTACAGTTTTACAAGTGAATAATAGAAGGATGGATAATTGTATCCTATTATATAATGTTGAACGTGAAGTTGGAGGTAACTACATGCAACGTATCGTAAGGTTCTTTCGCGATGTTGTCCGCGAAATGAAAAAAGTAAGTTGGCCGAAGAAAAAGGAATTAACAAAGTACACAATAACAACAATTGTTACAGTTACATTTGTTGCGTTGTTTTTTACCATTGTAGATATGGGGATTTCATCGTTAATACGTTTAATTCTCGGTTAGGTTATTGCACTTTGATGAATTATGGTATAATGTTGAGTAATCAAGGAAATACAGGAAATAGAACCCGTCCGCGGGTTTTTTTGTCTTTATTCGAAAAGCGGAAGCCACCCATTTAGCGCCGTTCAGCGGAAACGCTTTAAAATTACTTCATGGGGTTGGCAGCGAAATACCCAATTAGGGAGGGAATGGACTAAAAACGTCCAAAATGAATGGAAAAAAATTGGTATGTTGTGCATACGTATTCCGGATATGAAAATAAAGTAAAAACAAATTTAGAAAAACGTGTTGAATCAATGGGAATGTCAGATAAAATATTCCGCATTGTTGTTCCAGAAGAAGAAGAACAGGAAATAAAGAATGGCAAAAAGAAAATCGTTAAGAAAAAGGTATTTCCCGGATATGTATTAGTTGAAATTATTATGACTGATGATTCCTGGTATGTTGTAAGAAATACGCCTGGTGTAACAGGATTCGTCGGGTCAACGGGTTCCGGCTCTAAACCTATTCCGCTTCAACCCGATGAAGTCGATGTAATCCTGAAAAGAATGGGAATGGACAAAATGCCAACAGAAATTGACTTCTCGCTTAAGGATACGGTGCGTGTCATTGAAGGACCATTTACGAACTTCACAGGGACAATTGAAGAAATTGATATGGACAAGCAAAAGGTTAAAGTTCATGTTAACATGTTCGGTAGAGAAACACCGGTTGAATTGGAGTTCACACAAATTAAATCGCTTTAAGAAAGTCCTTGCATTGGGACGATATTAATGATAGAATTCTTGTGTTTCCTATGAGTCTCAAATTACAGAGACTTTTGTAGATATATATAGGAGTATGAGTGGGAGGGTCTAAAGGACCTAATTTTACCACATCACGGACTATTTAAGGAGGTGTGTCTCGTGGCTAAAAAAGTTATTAAAATTGTAAAACTTCAAATTCCTGCAGGTAAAGCTAATCCAGCACCACCAGTTGGTCCTGCGTTAGGTCAAGCAGGTGTAAACATCATGGGATTCTGTAAGGAGTTTAATGCTCGTACAGCAGAACAAGCTGGTTTAATTATCCCTGTTGAAATTACTGTATTCGAAGATCGCTCATTTACATTTATTACTAAAACCCCGCCTGCTGCTGTTCTTCTTAAGAAAGCTGCTGGAATCGAATCAGGTTCTGGTGAGCCAAATAAGCAGAAAGTTGCTACAGTTAAGCGTGATAAGGTTCGCCAAATCGCAGAAGAGAAAATGCCTGACCTTAACGCTGCAAGTGTAGAATCTGCAATGCGCATGGTTGAAGGTACAGCACGTAGCATGGGAATTGTTATTGAAGACTAATCCCGTGAGTCGCTAAGGTAATTGGCAGAGGTTGTGAGTATTGATTATCGACACTCGCAACCTTTATTCGTGGGAGGTAAAACCGTTATAACCACATACGAGGAGGATTTATTATGGCTAAAAAAGGTAAAAGATATCAAGAGTTTACAAAGCTCGTTGACCGTTCAAAAGCTTATCCGGTTCAAGAAGCTATTGAATTAGTTAAAAAGGCTGCTACAGCTAAGTTTGATGAAAGTGTTGAAGTTGCTTTCCGTTTAGGTGTTGACCCTAAGAAAGCCGACCAACAAATTCGCGGGGCTGTAGTTCTACCATATGGTACTGGTAAAACTCAACGCGTGTTAGTTTTTGCTAAAGGTGAAAAAGTAAAAGAAGCAGAAGCTGCAGGCGCAGACTATGTTGGAGATGCAGAGTTCATCACAAAAATCCAACAAGGTTGGTTTGAATTTGATGTAGTTGTTGCTACTCCTGACATGATGGGTGAAGTTGGTAAACTTGGTCGTGTATTAGGACCTAAAGGTTTAATGCCAAACCCTAAAACTGGTACTGTAACATTTGATGTTACAAAAGCAATTAACGATATTAAAGCAGGTAAAGTTGAGTATCGCGTGGACAAAGCTGGAAACATTCATGTTCCAATTGGTAAAGCATCATTTGAAGATGAAAAGCTTTCTGGAAACTTAGCAACAATCGTTGAGACGATCCAAAAAGCTAAGCCGGCTGCAGCAAAAGGAACATACATGAAGAATGTTGCGATTGCTTCTACAATGGGCCCCGGTATTAAAGTTGACGTTTCTACATTATTACTAGGAAAATAAGTTGACAAACTTATTTTAAACAGTTATAATTACAAACGTTGTTAAATTAATCGTTATACCGTAGACCGTAGGTGCCGCCTTAAGGCTTAAAACTCCTACCGAGGTGTGTTTATAAATCTGTTATATTTCGTAATGAACGGATCTATTACGCCTCCATGTCTACTGACGTTGGAGGCTTTATTATTTTTATTCAGAAGTTCATTGAATAAAAATAAGGCATCCGTCGGATGCCTCGGATTATATAAAAACACGTACGGTATAAAATTCTACAGGAGGTGTAAAGATGAGCGCTGTCATTGAACAAAAGAAACAACTAGTTCAAGAAATCACTGATAAGTTACAAGCAAGCAAATCAGTAGTATTCGTTGATTACCGTGGACTAGATGTTGCTGAAGTAACTGAATTACGTAAACAATTACGTGAAGCAGGTATTGAATTTAAAGTATACAAAAATACAATGATGCGTCGTGCAACTGAAGCTACTAACTTTGCTGACCTTAACGACAAGTTAGTTGGACCAACTGCCGTTGCATTCGGAGTAGAAGATGTAGTAGCTCCTGCGAAAATTATTAACGAATTTGCTAAAAAGCATGAGAACTTAGAAATTAAAGCAGGTATCATCGAAGGTACAATTGCAAGTGTAGAAGAAGTGAAAGCGTTAGCTGAACTTCCATCACGCGAAGGTTTACTTTCTATGTTGCTTAGCGTATTACAAGCTCCAATCCGCAATCTTGCTCTTGCAACAAAAGCTGTTGCTGATCAAAAAGAAGAACAAGGTGCTTAAGAACTGTTATTAAATACAAAAAAACTGAATGATATTTAAGGAGGAAAATTCAAATGACTAAAGAACAAATCATTGAAGCGGTTAAAAATATGACTGTTTTGGAATTAAATGACTTAGTAAAAGCTATCGAGGAAGAATTCGGCGTAACTGCTGCTGCTCCAGTTGTTATGGGTGGAGCTGCTGTTGGTGGTGCTGCTGCTGAAGAGAAAACTGAATTTGACGTAATCTTAGCTAGCGCTGGCGACCAAAAGATCAAAGTTATCAAAGTTGTTCGCGAAATCACTGGTCTTGGCTTAAAAGAAGCAAAAGACTTAGTAGACAACACTCCAAAGCCGCTTAAAGAAGGCATATCTAAAGAAGAAGCTGAAGAAATCAAAGCTAAACTTGACGAAGTTGGAGCTAACGTTGAAGTTAAGTAATTAACTTTACTTTATTCAATCTTCTAAAAAGAAAGCTTGCTCATTTGAGTGAGCTTTTTTTTATACAATAAAAAGGGGTTGCGTATTAAATATGAACGAACATTACTATTCAAGTAATCCTTCCGTAGAAAGCAAACCTTTCACCTTTGAATATAAACTCAAAGGCAATACTTTTATTTTCACATCAGACTTAGGAGTATTCTCAAAAAGTGAAGTTGATTTTGGTTCGAAATTATTAATCGATACAATCGTCATTCCTGCTACCCGGGGAAATGTATTGGATATTGGCTGCGGTTATGGTCCGATTGGGCTGACGCTCGCAAAGGAAAACCCGGATCGTCAGGTTGAAATGGTAGATGTGAATGAGAGAGCCCTACAGTTAGCAAGAAAAAACAGCGAACAGAACAAGGTTAATAATGTCTCGATTTATCAAAGTGATCTATTTAAAAATGTAATGGATCACTCATTTGCTATGATTGTTAGCAATCCTCCGATTCGGGCGGGGAAAAAGGTGGTTCATGAAATTTTCAAGCAATCTTTTCAACATCTAACAGATCAAGGAGAACTATGGATTGTTATTCAGAAAAAACAAGGGGCTCCGTCTGCCATTGAAAAACTGAAGTCTCTTTTTAATGAAGTGGAAGTTGTTGCGAAGAAAAAGGGATATTATATCATAAAATCAAAAAAAAGTTGACGGTTTTTTTTAGCTGTGATAAGATTATAAAATGCCAATGAATGTATACACCAATAATAGGCAAATTTACAACAAAGTGTATAAAAGAATATCCATTGGAAATGCTAATAAAATCGGGCTTTTTTGTAAAAAGGGATCTATCTTTGGTATCACGGCTCAAAGTCTTTTTTATAAAGACATTGTGCTTTTTAAAATAAAACGTTTTATTTTGAGGGGTGAATCAGTTGACGGGTCAACTAATTCAGTATGGACGCCACCGCCAGCGCAGAAGTTATGCGCGTATTAGCGAGGTGCTAGAATTACCAAATCTTATCGAAATTCAACTCTCATCTTATGAATGGTTCCTAGATGAGGGGCTCAGAGAAATGTTCCAGGATATTTCTCCGATTGAGGATTTTACTGGTAACCTATCACTTGAATTTATTGATTATAGTTTAGGTGAGCCAAAATATTCTGTTGGTGAATCAAAACAACGAGATGTTACATACTCTGCACCTTTAAGAGTGAAGGTCCGTTTAATCAACAAGGAAACAGGTGAAGTAAAAGAACAAGATGTATTTATGGGTGACTTCCCTTTAATGACAGAAACAGGAACCTTTGTTATTAACGGGGCTGAACGCGTAATCGTTTCTCAGCTTGTTCGCTCACCAAGTGTCTACTATAGTGGTAAGATTGACAAAAATGGTAAAAGGGGTTTTACAGCTACTGTAATCCCGAACCGTGGGGCTTGGCTTGAATATGAAACTGATGCGAAAGATGTAGTTTATGTCCGTATTGATCGTACGCGTAAATTACCCGTAACTGTTCTATTGCGTGCTCTTGGCTTTGGTAATGACCAAGAAATTATTGATTTACTGGGTGAGAATGAGTATTTAAGAAATACGCTTGACAAAGATAATACAGAGACTACCGAAAAGGCTTTGTTGGAAATCTACGAGCGACTTCGCCCCGGTGAACCACCTACAGTAGAAAACGCTAAAAGCTTATTAATTTCACGCTTCTTTGATCCAAAACGTTATGACTTGGCAAATGTTGGACGTTACAAGATTAATAAGAAGCTTCATATTAAAAATCGTTTGTTTAACCAACGTGTTGCTGAAACTTTAGTAGATCCAGAAACAGGAGAAGTGTTGGTTGAAAAAGGCGCGGTGTTAGATCGCCGTATGCTTGATAGAATTCTACCTTATCTTGAAAAGAATATTGGTTTTAAAGTTTTGAAGCCACACGGCGGCGTCATTGATGAGGATATCACTGTTCAATCCATCAAAATTTATGCTCCAAAGGATCAAGATGGAGAAAAAGTGATCAATGTCATTGGCAATTCTAACATCGATGTAAGCATAAAAAACATTACACCCGCCGATATTCTTGCGTCTATCAGTTATTTCTTTAATCTTTTACATCAAGTAGGGAATACAGACGATATCGACCATTTAGGTAACCGTCGTTTGCGTTCTGTTGGGGAGCTTTTACAAAACCAATTTAGAATTGGTCTTTCCCGTATGGAACGTGTTGTACGTGAACGGATGTCTATTCAAGACGCAAATAATATTACACCGCAGGCATTAATTAATATTCGCCCAGTGATCGCGGCGATTAAAGAATTCTTCGGAAGCTCACAGCTTTCACAATTTATGGACCAAACAAATCCGCTTGCAGAGTTGACTCACAAACGTCGTTTATCTGCGTTAGGTCCAGGTGGATTAACTCGTGAACGCGCTGGAATGGAAGTTCGTGATGTTCACTACTCGCACTACGGTCGTATGTGTCCAATTGAAACACCGGAAGGTCCGAATATTGGATTGATTAACTCACTGTCTTCCTATGCAAAAGTAAATACATTTGGTTTTATCGAAACACCATACCGCCGGGTCGATCCAGAAACAGGTAAGGTTACTAATCAAATCGATTACTTAACTGCAGATGAAGAGGATAATTATATTGTTGCGCAAGCAAATGCTCGCCTTTCAGATGAAGGTGAATTCCTTGATGACGAAGTTGTTGTGCGTTTCCGTGGTGAAAATACAGTAGTCAAAAAAGACCGAGTGGACTATATGGACGTTTCACCTAAACAGGTAGTATCTGCGGCAACTGCGTGTATTCCTTTCTTAGAAAACGATGACTCAAACCGTGCGTTAATGGGGGCGAACATGCAACGTCAAGCTGTTCCATTAATGAATCCGGAAGCGCCAATTGTTGGAACTGGTATGGAATATGTAGACGGTAAAGACTCCGGCGCTGCTGTTATTTGTAAGTATGATGGGGTTGTTGAGCATGTGGAAGCAGGTTTTGTCCATGTTCGCAGGCTCTCAGAGGTAGATGGTCAAACTGTAAAAGGAAACCTTGATAAATATGAACTGTTGAAATTCAAACGTTCAAACCAAGGTACATGCTATAACCAACGACCCATTGTTTCAGTTGGTGATGAAGTTAAAAAAAGAGAAATTCTTGCTGATGGTCCGTCAATGGATAAGGGTGAACTAGCGTTAGGACGAAATGTGCTAGTAGGCTTTATGACATGGGACGGATATAACTATGAGGATGCCATTATTATGAGTGAGCGCCTTGTAAAGGATGATGTTTATACATCGATCCACATTGAAGAGTATGAATCCGAAGCACGTGACACGAAGCTCGGACCAGAGGAAATCACTAGAGATATTCCGAATGTCGGTGAAGATGCGCTTCGTAATCTTGACGAAAGAGGAATAATCCGAATCGGTGCTGAGGTTAAAGATGGAGATTTGTTAGTTGGAAAAGTAACGCCAAAGGGCGTAACAGAACTAACTGCTGAAGAAAGATTACTGCATGCTATTTTCGGTGAAAAGGCTCGTGAAGTACGTGATACATCACTTCGGGTACCACATGGTGGCGGCGGTATTATTTTAGATGTAAGAATCTTCAACCGTGAAGATGGAGATGAATTGCCTCCTGGCGTTAACCAGTTAGTTCGTGTCTTTATCGTACAGAAGCGTAAAATTCATGAAGGCGATAAGATGGCAGGACGCCATGGTAACAAAGGGGTAATTTCAAGGATACTTCCTGAAGAGGATATGCCTTTCTTACCGGATGGAACTCCGATTGATATCATGTTAAATCCACTTGGTGTACCATCTCGTATGAATATCGGGCAGGTTCTTGAATTGCACTTAGGTATGGCAGCGCGTTATCTAGGAATCCATGTGGCATCGCCAGTATTTGATGGCGCAACTGAAGAGGATGTTTGGGCAACAATCGAAGAAGCTGGAATGGCTAGAGATGCTAAAACGATCCTTTATGATGGCCGTACTGGCGAACCATTTGATAACCGTGTATCAGTAGGGATCATGTATATGATTAAGCTTGCTCACATGGTTGACGACAAACTTCATGCTCGTTCTACTGGACCATATTCGCTTGTTACGCAACAGCCTCTTGGTGGTAAAGCACAATTTGGCGGACAGCGTTTCGGAGAAATGGAAGTATGGGCGCTTGAAGCGTATGGGGCTGCTTATACATTACAAGAAATTTTAACTGTTAAGTCCGATGACGTTGTAGGACGTGTGAAGACGTATGAAGCCATTGTTAAAGGTGAAAGTGTACCTGAACCAGGGGTGCCTGAATCCTTTAAGGTTTTAATTAAAGAACTTCAAAGCTTGGGTATGGATGTTAAGATGCTATCTAGTGATGAAGAGGAAATTGAATTACGCGATTTGGACGATGAAGAAGAAGGGCGCGATGTTGCTGTATTAGACACAAATGAATCGACCCTTACTGAAGAAAAAGATGTTACACCTGTTGAATAATTACCACTAATTATAATTGCAATGAAAACGACTAGGCTGTCTCAGTGTATAAATTCTGAGGCAGTCTATAGTTTCACTTTATAAGGGAGGTAGGCCCCTTGCTGGATGTAAATAACTTTGAATATATGAAAATTGGTTTGGCTTCACCTGACAAAATCCGTTCATGGTCATTTGGAGAAGTTAAAAAACCGGAAACAATTAATTACCGTACGTTAAAGCCGGAAAAAGACGGCTTATTCTGTGAACGTATTTTTGGTCCAACAAAGGACTGGGAATGTCATTGCGGAAAGTATAAACGAGTGCGTTATAAAGGTGTTGTATGTGATCGCTGTGGTGTTGAGGTAACACGTGCTAAGGTTCGTCGTGACCGTATGGGTCATATCGAATTGGCTGCACCTGTATCACATATTTGGTATTTCAAGGGGATCCCAAGTCGTATGGGCTTAGCTTTGGATATGTCTCCCCGTGCGCTTGAAGAAGTCATTTACTTTGCATCTTATGTAGTAACTGATGCAGGAAATACAGCGTTAGAAAAGAAACAGCTGCTATCAGAGAAGGAATATAGAACATATCGCGAAAAGTACGGTCAATCCTTCCAAGCCCAAATGGGAGCTGAAGCGATCCGTAAGCTGTTACAAGATATCGATTTAGATAAAGAAGTAGATCAATTAAAAGAAGAACTGCGTACTGCTCAAGGGCAACGACGTACACGTGCGATTAAGCGTTTAGAAGTCCTTGAAGCCTTCCGTAACTCTGGAAATGATCCATCATGGATGATACTAGATGTTCTTCCGGTTATTCCGCCGGAATTGCGCCCAATGGTTCAATTAGATGGCGGCCGTTTTGCTACGTCTGACCTCAACGACCTATATCGTCGGGTGATCAACCGTAATAACCGCCTAAAGCGCCTATTAGATTTAGGTGCTCCAAGCATTATCGTTCAAAATGAAAAAAGAATGTTGCAGGAAGCGGTTGATGCATTGATTGATAATGGCCGCCGTGGTCGACCTGTAACCGGACCGGGAAATCGTCCGTTGAAGTCATTGTCACATATGTTAAAAGGGAAGCAAGGACGTTTCCGTCAAAACCTTTTAGGTAAACGTGTTGACTACTCTGGTCGTTCAGTAATCGTAGTAGGTCCAAACCTTAAAATGTACCAATGTGGTTTACCGAAGGAAATGGCACTCGAGCTATTCAAGCCGTTTGTTATGAAGGAGCTTGTTGGAAAAGGGTTGGCCCATAATATTAAGAGTGCTAAGCGTAAGATTGAGAGAGTTCAGCCTGAGGTATGGGACGTGTTGGAAGAGGTTATTAAAGAACACCCAGTTCTATTGAACCGTGCCCCTACACTGCATAGATTAGGTATTCAGGCATTTGAACCTACACTTGTTGAAGGTCGTGCAATTCGCCTCCATCCGTTAGTATGTACAGCTTATAACGCTGACTTCGATGGAGACCAAATGGCTGTTCACGTACCATTGTCTGCAGAAGCGCAGGCCGAGGCAAGATTATTGATGCTTGCTGCTCAAAACATCTTGAATCCTAAAGATGGAAAACCAGTTGTTACGCCATCACAGGATATGGTTCTTGGAAATTACTATTTAACAATTGAACGTGCCGGTGCCGTTGGTGAAGGGATGGTTTTCAAGGATACTAACGAAGCACTGATTGCTTATTATAACGGTTACGTGCATTTACATACACGTGTTGCGGTAGCTGCTAGTTCCTTGAATAATTCAACATTTACGGCTGAGCAAAACGGAATGTTGCTATTAACAACTATAGGCAAATTGATTTTCAATGAAATCCTGCCAAAGTCGTTCCCATATATTAATGAGCCGACGAAGGAAAACTTAGAGGTTAAAACGTCTGAAAAATACTTTGTCCCAGTTGGAACAAATATCAAAGAAGAAATAAAAAGCCGTGACTTAGTGTCACCTTTTAAGAAAAAGTATTTAGGAAATATTATCGCTGAAGTATTCAAGAGATTCCATATCACTGAAACTTCAAAAATGTTAGACCGCATGAAGGATCTTGGCTTTAAATATTCTTCAAAAGCTGGCATTACAGTTGGTGTTGCTGACATTGTTGTATTACCAGAAAAACAGGTGATTCTCGCGAAAGCTGAAGATAAAATAGCAAGTGTTTTGAAACAGTTTAGACGTGGCCTAATCACAGATGAAGAGCGCTATGACCGTGTAATCTCAATTTGGAGTACGGCAAAGGACGAGATCCAGAAAAAACTAATGGATAGCTTAGATATATCGAATCCAATTTTCATGATGAGTGACTCAGGTGCTCGTGGTAACGCCTCTAACTTTACTCAGCTGGCAGGTATGCGTGGTCTCATGGCTAACCCGGCTGGACGTATTATTGAGTTGCCAATTAAATCAAGCTTCCGTGAAGGTTTAACCGTATTGGAGTACTTTATCTCTACCCATGGTGCTCGTAAAGGTCTAGCCGATACAGCGTTAAAGACAGCTGACTCAGGCTATTTAACAAGACGTCTTGTTGATGTTGCGCAGGATGTAATTGTTCGTGAAGATGACTGTAAAACAGACCGGGGCTTAATTGTTAGTGCGCTTAAAGATGGTACAGAAACAATTGAAAACTTATATGAACGTTTAGTTGGACGTACATCTTTTGAATTGGTTAAGCATCCTGAAACAAATGAAGTCATTATTAAACGCAATGAACTAATTACTGAGGACATCGCTACAAAGATTGTAAATGCAGGAGTAGAACAGGTTAAAATCCGTTCGGTATTTAATTGCGATACTCGTGCTGGTGTTTGTAAGAAGTGTTATGGTCGCAACCTAGCAACTGGTCAAGATGTGGAAGTTGGAGAGGCAGTAGGTATAATTGCCGCTCAATCAATTGGGGAGCCTGGTACGCAGTTAACGATGCGTACATTCCATACCGGTGGTGTTGCGGGAGACGATATTACGCAAGGTTTGCCGCGTATTCAAGAATTATTCGAAGCGCGTAATCCTAAAGGTCAATCTGTTATTTCTGAAATACCAGGTATTATTTCACAAATCAGTGAAGTTAAAGATAAGCAAGAAATTGTTGTTCAAGGCGATGTTGAAAGCCGCTCCTATACAACTCCGTATGGTTCAAGACTGAAAGTTGCTGAAGGAGACCGAGTAGTTGCCGGACAAGAATTGACGGAAGGTTCAATTGATCCTAAGGAATTATTAAAAGTCCGTGGTGTCGATGGGGTTCAGGAATACTTGCTACGCGAAGTGCAGAAGGTTTATCGTATGCAAGGGGTAGAAATTGGTGATAAACACGTTGAAGTTATGGTTCGCCAAATGCTTCGTAAAGTTCGTGTTGTTGATGCTGGTGATAGTGATGTGCTTCCAGGTTCATTACTCGATATCCATCAGTTTAAAGAAGCTAATAAATCCGTCCTATTGCAGGGTGGTCGCCCAGCTGTCGCAAGACCGGTTCTTCTTGGTATAACCAAGGCATCTCTAGAAACTGAATCGTTCCTATCAGCCGCATCATTCCAAGAAACAACAAGAGTATTAACAGATGCTGCGATCAAAGGAAAGCGTGATGAATTGTTAGGTCTTAAAGAAAATGTTATCATCGGTAAGCTTGTTCCGGCAGGTACAGGGATGACAAGATATCGAAAAGTTAGGTATGATAAACTTAATGATAGCGTGCGTTCTTCAATTGAAGATAAGGATTTGATCCCAAGGGAGTAAATTGCCTATTGACTTTATTTCCTGTGAATGTTACTATAACAAAGGTGTTTTTATTACAGATGCTTTGGAGGATATCCAGATATGTCTTATGATAAAGTATCACAGGCGAAGGGGCTTGTTATCGGTTCAAAACAAACCATTAAAGCCATAAAGGAAAATGAAGTGTCCGAAGTCATCATAGCCGATGATGCTGATCGGCGTGTGACAAATAAAGTACTGCTAGCAGCAGAAGAAAATGGGATTCCGGTCGTAAAAGTTGATTCAATGAAAAAGCTTGGTAAAGCGTGCGGAATTGAAGTTGGAGCTGCAACAGTTGCTATAAAAGCCTAAAAATGTTTTTGTGGAGCGGTTTACGCCGCTCTAACAAAAACATTGTTTTTGGCTAAAAAATGAACCACCTGGATATGTGGACATAAAAAAGAAGGGAGGAAAACAAAATGCCTACTATGAACCAATTAGTTCGTAAGGGACGCAGCAGCAAGGTTGTGAAATCTAAATCTCCTGCGTTAAATAAAGGTTATAACAGCATGAAGAAGGACCAAACTGATCTTTCTTCACCACAAAAGCGCGGTGTTTGTACTCGTGTAGGAACAATGACTCCTAAGAAGCCGAACTCAGCTTTACGTAAATATGCTCGTGTGCGCTTAACAAATGGAATCGAGGTAACAGCTTACATTCCAGGAATCGGCCATAACCTACAAGAGCACAGTGTAGTATTAATCCGTGGCGGTCGTGTAAAAGACCTTCCAGGGGTACGTTATCACATCGTTCGCGGTGCATTAGATACTGCGGGTGTTAACAACCGTGCACAAGGCCGTTCTAAATATGGTACTAAAAGACCAAAAGCAGCAAAAAAATAATGGAAACATTTAAATAAAGTTAACGAAGGGAGGGTATCATATGCCACGTAAAGGTCCTGTAACTCGTAGAGACGTATTACCTGATCCAATTTACAATTCAAAGCTTATCACGCGCTTAATCAACCAAATCATGGTTGACGGAAAAAGAGGTAAAGCTCAAACAATTCTTTATAATGCGTTTGATATCATCAAAGAACGTACTGGCAATGATCCAAAGGAAGTATTCGAACAAGCTCTTAAGAACATCATGCCTGTGCTTGAAGTTCGTGCACGTCGTGTAGGTGGTGCTAACTATCAAGTTCCAGTTGAAGTTCGTCCGGAGCGTCGTAGCACTCTAGGATTACGCTGGTTAGTACAATATTCACGTAATCGCGGCGAAAAGACAATGGAAGAGCGGTTAGCGAACGAAATCCTTGATGCAGCTAACAACACTGGTTCATCTGTTAAGAAACGTGAAGATACACACAAAATGGCAGAAGCTAACAAAGCATTCGCACACTATCGTTGGTAAAATAAACCTACTAATTAATTTCCTAAAAAGGAAGGAGAAGTATAGATGGCTAGAGAGTTCTCCTTAGAAAATACGCGAAACCTTGGCATCATGGCACACATTGATGCTGGTAAAACAACTACTACGGAGCGCATCCTTTTCTATACTGGCCGTATCCATAAAATTGGAGAAACTCATGAAGGAGCTTCTCAAATGGACTGGATGGAGCAGGAGCAAGAACGTGGAATCACAATCACTTCTGCTGCAACAACCGCTCAGTGGAAAGGTCACCGCGTTAACATCATTGATACACCAGGACACGTAGACTTCACTGTTGAAGTTGAACGTTCACTTCGTGTACTGGATGGTGCGGTAACAGTGTTAGATGCACAATCAGGTGTAGAACCGCAAACTGAAACAGTTTGGCGTCAAGCAACAACTTATGGAGTTCCGCGTATCGTATTTGTAAATAAAATGGACAAAATGGGTGCGGACTTCTTATATTCAGTTAAAACACTTCATGATCGTCTTGCTGCAAATGCACATCCAATTCAATTACCAATCGGAGCTGAAGATCAGTTCAGAGGGATTATTGACCTTATTGAAATGAAAGCTACAATGTACGGTAATGACCTTGGAACAGATATCACAATAACTGATATCCCTGAAGATATGAAAGATTTAGCTGAAGAATATCGTGGAAAATTAATTGAAGCAGCAGCAGAATTTGATGAAGAATTAATGATGAAGTATCTTGAAGGCGAAGAGTTTACTAATGATGAAATTAAAGCCGCTATTCGTAAAGGTACATTAAGTGTTGAATTCTACCCAGTACTTTGCGGTACTGCATTTAAGAACAAAGGTGTTCAGTTAATGCTTGATGCTGTTATCGATTATTTACCAGCACCAGTTGATATCCCTTCAATTAAAGGGACATTACCTGACACAGGCGAAGAGACTGAACGTCACGCAAGT
Organism: Caryophanales bacterium; assembly: GCA_012840465.1. Lineage (GTDB taxonomy): Bacteria > Bacillota > Bacilli > Bacillales > Bacillaceae_J > Schinkia. The sequence goes on along the minus strand of DULJ01000050.1, from coordinate 2,666 downwards.
GATGAAGAGCCATTCTCAGCATTGGCATTTAAGATTATGACTGACCCATACGTTGGTAAGCTTACATTCTTCCGCGTATATTCAGGTATCTTAAACTCTGGTTCTTATGTATTAAACTCAACAAAAGGAAAGCGTGAGCGTGTAGGACGTATCCTTCAAATGCACGCTAACCACCGTGAGGAAATCACGCAAGTACATGCGGGGGATATCGCAGCGGCTGTTGGTTTGAAAGATACTACAACTGGTGATACTCTTTGTGATGAAAAGAATGGAGTTATTCTTGAATCTATGGAGTTCCCAGAGCCAGTTATCTCTTTATCAGTTGAGCCTAAGTCTAAAGCAGACCAAGATAAAATGGGTATTGCTTTACAAAAGCTTGCTGAAGAGGACCCGACCTTCCGTACAGAAACTAACCCTGAAACAGGACAAACTATCATCTCTGGTATGGGTGAGCTTCATTTAGATGTCATTGTTGATCGTATGAGACGCGAATTCAAAGTCGAAGCTAACGTGGGTGCACCACAGGTTTCTTATCGTGAAACATTCCGTCAAATGGCTGAAGTTGAAGGCAAATTCGTACGTCAGTCAGGTGGACGTGGACAATACGGTCACGTATGGATTAAATTCGAACCTAATGAGGAAGGCAAAGGCTTTGAATTCGTTAATGCTATCGTTGGTGGTGTTGTTCCTAGAGAATACGTACCAGCAATCCAATCAGGATTAGAAGGTGCATTACAAAACGGTGTCCTTGCAGGCTATCCATTAATTGACGTTAAAGCTACATTATTCGATGGTTCATACCACGATGTAGACTCAAATGAAATGGCGTTTAAAGTTGCTGCTTCCTTAGCTCTTAAAAATGCTAAAACAAAATGTAACCCAGTTCTACTAGAGCCTATGATGAAGGTTGAAATCGTAATCCCAGAGGAATACATGGGTGATATCATGGGGGATGTAACTTCACGTCGCGGACGTGTTGAAGGTATGGATGCTCGTGGTAATGCTCAAGTAGTTCGAGCGCTGGTTCCACTTTCTGAAATGTTTGGTTATGCAACTGCATTACGTTCAAACACTCAAGGGCGCGGGACTTACTCAATGCACTTTGATCATTACGAAGAGGTTCCTAAGTCAATCTCCGAGGAAATTATCAAGAAAAATACCGGTGCATAATCAGTCCATTTGATCATTGCATTAATTTAAATCTTATAGTAAGTTGGTTATTGGGAATTCTTTGAATTCCCGTCACTTACATATATAAAGACACAATAAATCATATAAATTTTAAGGAGGAAATCTCTAATGGCAAAAGCTAAATTTGACCGTTCAAAGCCGCATGTTAACATCGGTACAATTGGACACGTTGACCATGGTAAAACAACTCTTACTGCTGCTATTACAAACGTACTTGCAAAAACTGGCGGTGCAGAAGCACGCGGATATGACCAAATTGACGGGGCTCCAGAAGAAAAAGAGCGTGGAATCACAATTTCTACTTCTCACGTTGAATACGAAACTGAAAAGCGTCACTATGCACACGTAGACTGCCCAGGACACGCTGACTACGTAAAAAACATGATCACTGGTGCTGCTCAAATGGACGGCGGTATTCTAGTAGTATCTGCTACTGATGGTCCAATGCCACAAACTCGTGAGCACATCTTACTTTCTCGTCAAGTAGGTGTTCCTTACCTTGTAGTATTCATGAACAAGTGTGACATGGTTGACGACGAAGAATTATTAGAATTAGTAGAAATGGAAGTTCGTGACTTACTTACTGAGTATGACTTCCCAGGCGATGAAATCCCTGTAATTAAAGGTTCTGCTCTTAAAGCTCTTGAAGGAGAACCTGAGTGGGAAGCTAAAATCCATGAACTAATGGATGCTGTTGACAGCTATATTCCAGACCCAGTTCGTGACACTGATAAGCCATTCATGATGCCAGTTGAGGACGTATTCTCAATCACTGGTCGTGGTACAGTTGCTACTGGACGCGTAGAGCGCGGACAAGTTAAAGTGGGTGACGTAGTTGAAATCGTTGGTCTAGCTGAAGAAGCTAAGAGCACAACTGTTACTGGTGTAGAAATGTTCCGTAAGCTTCTTGACTATGCAGAAGCTGGAGACAACATCGGTGCATTACTTCGCGGTGTTGCACGTGATGACATCCAACGTGGTCAAGTACTTGCTAAGCCAGGTACAATTACACCGCACAAAACTTTCAAAGCTGAAGTTTACGTATTATCAAAAGAAGAAGGCGGACGTCATACTCCATTCTTCTCAAACTATCGTCCGCAGTTCTATTTCCGTACAACTGACGTAACTGGAATCATCAAGTTACCAGAAGGTACTGAAATGGTAATGCCTGGTGATAATATCGAAATGACTGTAGAACTAATCACTACAGTAGCGATTGAAGAAGGTACAAAATTCTCAATCCGTGAAGGTGGACGTACAGTAGGCGCTGGCGTTGTTGCGACAATCATTGAGTAATTAATATAATAGAAGAAAGCAGTCAGAACGAACTGGTTGCTTTCTTTTTTTGTTGTTTAGGAAATTATAAAATTCTCGACTTGTGGATAATTGTTCGGTAAAATGTTCGTATAAATAATAGGAGTGACTTGTAATGAGTAAACAAAAACAGCGAAAAAGTGGTGTAATAAAACAAATAT
>DULJ01000130.1 GCA_012840465.1 Caryophanales bacterium | reverse complement strand
TGAGTAATCAAAATGATTTAGATGACCAGTTATATATTTTATTGGCATCCATGAAGGAATATCGAGAAGCCATAGCAGACGATAAGAAGCGATTAGAGCAGTTTTACAACCAAGTCGCTAGTGGAGTACTAGACAAGGCTGAAAGATCGCTAGAAAACGCAAATAAGAAGCATATAGGTGCATTAAACAACAGTATTCAGGCATTAAACGAAGCTACACACAGGCTCAACTTAAAACTTATCCTTATTTTTGCCAGCACGTTTGTGGCTGTGATGATGGTGTTCATTTTGGCTATCTTCTTATACGTGCCAAGCAAAGACGAAATTGATGAACGTAGAGCTGATATGGCTGTACTAAAAAAATATCCGCTACAAATTCGAGAAAGTGATGGTGAAACATTGGTGAGAATCATGCGGAAAAATTGCTACTCGTTTGAACCGAGTAGTGTCAAAGAAAAAACGTATGACTGGTGTCAGATCGACCCTAAAAAATACTAGATGATCGGTACTTTGCTTGGTTTTTCTCATTACTGATCAGATTACAGCAAGCGCAAAGTTGCCCGACTTTGAAACATCGCTAAAGCTATCTTTCAAAGCATCGAGCGATAGTCATCCAAAAATTTCGGAATGGCTATCCAACTGATGCAGTTCTAAAATATCGTCACCAACAAGCCTATAAATCAAGACTAAATCAGGCTTCACATGACAATCACGACAATTCTTAAACTCTGCACCACCCTTCAAGGGGTGATCTAAATATTTTTCAGGCAAAGGATTATTTGCGACTAAACAATCTAATACTTCTGCCCATTCAGCCGTAACCAGTTCTAAATAACGTCTTTTAATATCACGTTTAAAAGAACTGGTTACGATAATCTTACGTTTAGCCATGTGCTTCTTCCGACATAGCTTTAATCGCTTCTTCTACCGTTTCGTACTCGGTGTACTCGCCATTTTCAATCTCTTTTAAAGATTGAAGTAACTTGGCTGCTGCTTTAGGAGTTAAAGCAGTTTCTCGCGCATAGTCAAAAGATAAAGGGATCGCCTTAGTTTTAACGATTTGATTCAAGAACAGTTTGAATGCTTGGGGCATAGTCAAACCGTAGTCTTCCAAAATAGGCGTGACTTGTTCTTTTAACTCTGCTTCTAAGCGCATATTGAAATTGACTGCGGACATGATTTCCTCACTCAAAAACCATTAAAGTAAAGATAATATAAGGCATATTCTTTACTTTTTCATTACTTTTGATGTAATAAATGGTTTCTGACAACTGAATTTCGTATAAGCGCCATTATGTTAAATGGGAGGGAGGAGATTAAGCTAAAATTAGGGTTTTAATTTAGAGAAAGTAATGTCTCAGATAAAAATTTATGCTTTAGATGAAACTATAGAATTACATCGTGATAATTTAAGTAAAGCTATCCATCAGGCTTTAGTTAAAGAATTAAAATACCCTGAAGAAAAAAGGTTTCAACGTTTTATTCCACTACAATCCAAAAATTTTATATATCCAGCAGACCGCAGTACATCTTATATAATTATTGAAATTTCCATGTTCGATGGACGAACAAAAGAGACTAAAAAAGCATTTATTAAGACTCTATTCGAAAATATAAACAATCTATGCGGTATTGATTCAAATGATGTTGAGATAACTATATTTGAAACCCCTAAAGAAAACTGGGGCATTAGAGGGGAAAATGCGGATGAACTACAGTTAAATTATAAGGTAAATGTTTAAATTTCCTAAAATTAACATAATACACCTTATACGAAATTTGTTATAATTTTCCTTATAAATCAATGCTGTAGTTTCTAGTTTATAGCCCAATCACACCCGATTGGGCTTTTTTTATGATTTTTCACGTTCCACGCCTATTATTTAAGCAATGTTTCACAACTTTGATTAGCTCCAGTAAATAATTAAAACCTAGATAATAAGAACCGAGCGAGTGTCTACGAGCGATTGA
>DULJ01000049.1 GCA_012840465.1 Caryophanales bacterium | reverse complement strand
ATAAATCTACTTGCGGATGGATCCCCCTTCCCACTAAGTGGCTCACTTCGGTCATAAGTGGATCAATATCTTGTCCGGAGTGGATCAAAAAGATGGCAGAAGTGGTACTAACCTATGTCCTTCTTCACTCCACCAATGCTTTACACATGCTCTATATCTAAAAACAACTTGCCATCCCCTCCCATCAGAGTTAACATACGACACACTCAAACAAAAGGAGGGAAATAGTAATATGCATGATTGTCCAAATTGGTTTCGGAATGGCTTGAACCAACGTTTTAATGAACTATGTTATACTGTTGAACAACAAGACCGGTTTATACCATTAAAGGAAAAGGAATCAGTATTATTTAAAAATCTGAAAAGTCAACTAAATAAATTAGATTACGAAACGTTTACGGAGTGGGAATTAGCCTATCATGACCAGAATTCCTTAGAAAAAGAGTGGATATATTCGAAGGGAGTAAAGGATGGAATTAGGTTGATGTACTATCTTAATTCATGTAAAGAATGACCAAATGCTAACATTACTCATTTTTAATGACTGTAAATTACTTCGATATTCCAGACTTGATATTCGTTTTTGTACTTTAATTGGCTCTTCCTGTTTTTGTATAATTTTTTGTTGTTGCCATTTACTCCATAATAGCTTTTCTAATCTTTTTTCTTGCCTATTAGTAAGGGGAATATCAAACGAAATTTGCTCAAGTAATTCCTTAGGTATTTCAATTTCCTTATATTTTTCAAATAAGGTTATATAATTTTTTGATATTTTGAGAAGAAGTTCATCTCTTTCTAAATTAATGACATGAAACCCTTTTTTAATATCCCTAATAATCTCACTCGAAAGATTGGTATAGTTTTCTAGGCAAGTCTCCCCAAGTTTATATATTTGTTCTTTTGATTGGTGTGACACAATATATTGATAACGTAAGGGCATCCCACATTCACATTTATACGGACGATTTCCTTCTCCACCATCTAATATATCGACTAATACCCAATCATTAACCTTCTCAATCAATTCCTGTTCTGACATGTTTTCATTAACTACAATGCCCTTCTTTTTCGCTAATGCTTCAAGCCATTTGCTTTTCTTTCCTCGTTTTTCAAAAGAATCTATGAATTCTTTTTGTATCGGTGTTAATTTTTGATAGATTTGATCAACTTCTGCTTGTGTTAAAGGCAATTTATAATTATTCACCCTTAATACACCCCCATAAATTTACAAGCAATCACTTTTTAACATGAAAGTAAAAAAATAACTGAAGGGTAAATCCCCTCCAGTTAATAGTAGCATATTATTTTGTTATGTTTTGTCGGATTATGGTAGTTTAGAGTGAATTTAAGACTTCTTTCAACTTGTCTAACTCTTCCTTGCTCAGTGTAACACCTTTGCCCATTTTCTCATGATTAGGTGCCCAATCACGAATGTCGTACTTAGGCTCACGACCGTTCCAACTGATAAGATTTAATTCTTTTTGCCAGCCTTTTACCGATTCAGAAAGGATAGCGATGTGTTCTGTGATTTCGAATTTAATTTCTGCCATTGTTTTCACCTCTAAAGGTTATAATAAATTAACCTATCATTCACTTCTAAAAAACTCATTGATAGCCCTTGGATCACTGATTATTTCATCTAAAATAGATTTATCTTTTATTACATATTTTTTTCTTTTTGCCCCTTCATAAAACGCTACAATACCCCAATCTAATAGAAATCTTAAAACGTTTTGCAATACATGTTCTGGTCGGGAATATGAACTTAGACTTTGTATTGTTTCATATAATTCATCTTTCAAATCACTATAATCAATATACAAAAGTTCCTTATTGCAATATTCTGATATGGTTGAAAAAATCAGCTTTAATAATTCTTCACTAACAGTGATACTTCCATAGGTTTGGGGAAATTTAACCTCGCTAATATTACCATCATTGGTAAATTCAAGATGTTCTACTTTCGGGCGCTTATTAACATAAAATGATATATCGCTGGAAGTAAGACCACAAATACTCAGAATTTGTTTACAATGTCTAACTATATCGTCCGCACTAAAGTTAGTCTCAACAAATAATCCATTTGATAATTCTTTTGCATGATCAGTAAGTAACTCCTTTTCATAACTAAAATATTGCCTTGATCTTCCTCTTAATATTGGATTTTTATCAAAAACAGATACTTGTTCAGGATAAACTTTAATCAATGCTTCACAAACTGTTAACAAAACATCTGTCCAATTTCTAACCTCGTAATCCACATTTAGCAGTGTGATTTTATAAGGATTAGTAAAACTATATGATTGAAGATCATCATTACTTGCTGATGAATCATTAGACGTATAAGCGATGTTTTCTGAATACTCTTTTCCGCCCTCATTTGCACTACTTACATCATCCCCTTGAACCATGCTATCAAATCTATCCCATAACGAATCTACGTCAGATAAAAAAACCTCAATTTCCTCCATCTTTTTTATACAATAATCCGAAAGTTCCTTTATCTCCTTTATAGAAAGATTCTTGTCATCCTTTCTATGCTCATTAAAAAAATCAGATAATCTGGAAAAGTTGTTTTTAAGATTACTAAAATCACCAATAATATTTTTTACAATTTCATCCACTATTTGATCACCATCCTGACTATCAAAAAGTTCCTCATCAATCAAGCTACTTGTTTCATCATTATTATTTAACAATAAATCTTTCTCGGTATCATCAATTTTATCTCCTTCTTCTGAATATTCTAAATCCCGAAGCAAAAATTCATTCTCAAAGTCTAAACATACTTCTTCTGCAGCCATTGCAGCCTCATCTATAAAATTGTTCGGGGTTTCTTCTGCACCATTTGAATATTGAATATCTTCTTGACCATCTAGTTCACTTTCATCATTCTTTGGTCTGAAGTCGAATCTATTATATGCTAAATTTCTAGAATCCCTTAAATACAAGGCAACTCCATCTGTAAGTACTAAATGAGATGAAATATTATCATTTTCAGGAAAATCCTCAATCAGGTAATCCACAGCTACAAACTTTACCATATCATTGTACATAAGATGGAAATTTCCATCCCTAAAATTATCAAAACTAAAATCCAAAACTTTGAAAACAGTTTCTTCGCTTGGCGGAAGTGTCTGTATCCATTCCGTTTGAAAATTACTTCCTTTTGCATCCCTTGTATTATCTATTTTATTTATTCTTCTTCGTTTTACTGAAAAAGCAATTTTACTGCCTTTTTTAAAAAGAATTAGAATTTGAGTATTTATCAATCTATTAAAGAATGTTGTAATTGCTGGAATTATATAATTATTATCTTTATCTTCTTTTTCAACCTCCGCCTCTTCTTCAACTTCATTTTCTTTAACTTCGAATTCACTATAATTACTTTCGAACAATTCTACACCTATTACAATTATAGATGCTCCAACATAAATTTCATCATCATACTCTTCAACATATTCAAGACCTTTTGTTTGACTATTAAGTATGAAAAGGATTGATACCTTTTCAATTAATGACACCGCCAATTCCTCAGATGGGTTTATATAATCCTCGCTTTCTCCTTGATTTCTTAAAAATTCTTCTATCGTTAAATTTCTAGTATCCTCGTCCAATTCATTAACTGGAAATTTAAGCACCTTAAATAAATTGACGGCAGCATCATAAAGGTTTTTTACATTAAAGTTATATAAACAGTCATCTATTTCAAACAGTTGATTTTTCCAGCAATCCATTATTAAACCTCATTTATGAAAGAATCAGAAAGGATACTAGTTCGAAAATGTCATCCGTATCTTTTTTTCGATTTTCAGAAGTAAATGACTTTAGACTCCGATCAAAGCGTAATGTTTTCTGACTAGTCTTCTTCGCCTCTTCTCGTATTCCGCTTATTACAGCATCTAACAATTTTGAAATTTGCCCCATATCCGAGCAATTATTAGTTAAATTATTAAACAACTTACATAGTTCCTCAATCGGCTCTGTACGATGTAAACATAATAATCTATAAATAGACAAGATTTCTTTTGCATTTGAAAATCCGACCGCAATATTACCAGAATTATGGATATATAATAAATAATAGGGTTCAATAGGGTTAGATTTCCTATTTGTATTTTCACTAACTTTTCTTTTTATGCAAAATATAATTCCTGGTTTTATCAAGCCATTAAGTGTATTGCCTTTTTCTTTTAAGTTTGATGGACAAACGGCGTATAATCCTAGTGGTAAACTATCAAAAGAGTTAAATTCACTTTTAATGTAATTCAAAATATCCATTCTAAAATCATTGAAATTAAATTCTGTTAATGAGACATTTTGATATAAGTCTTCAATATCTAATATTTCTTCTTTCATCCTTAATAGCTGCTTTTCTCTAAAATTCATTGTGTATTTTTCAGCTTGTTGCTCATCTAAAAAATCACCTTCATCACCAGTTGCAGTAATGTCAACAATGGTCATTCTTGTGCGTACTCTTTCATTTAATTTAATATACTTGTTCAAATCATCTGTTGCCCAAAAATTAACCAGTTTTACATTTTGGTTTTTCCGTTCAGAACCACTTATTCTGTCAATCCTACCAAATCTCTGTAAAAGTTTCACAGGATTCCAATGTATATCATAGTTTATTACGCAATCACAATCTTGAAGGTTTTGTCCTTCCGAAATACAGTCAGTAGCTATTAAGATTTCTATTTCTCCTTTTTGAGGCATATTACCCATAGAAGATCGATATTTAGATACTGGTGAAAAATTAGTTAGTATTGTATTAAATTCATTCCAAGATTTTAAATTAGGTGGTTTAAAAGTAGCTTTACAGCTACCAGATCCGACAACTAATCCAATGTGTACATTTAGATCATTCATACAATAGCCTTTTAATGATTCATAAATGTAATCAGCGGTATCAGAATAAGCGGTAAATACAATCACTTTTTTATTATCTTTATTTATTACTTCGCCATCAATTTGGTTATGTTTAACTTTACCCCTTAAGATTTGCTTTAATTTAAAAAGTTTGTTATCCCGATCAGCATCTATCATTTTTGTCTTTGAATACAATTGATTTAAAATTACTAAATCCTCTTGCAATTTATTTTTCCAATGAACATCAATATCTGTAACGGGTATCCTAATCTTTTTACCAATAAATAATTCTTCGTCAATATCATCTTCAGTTTCTAAATAATTAATTTCGCTTTCATCCAAAACAGAATCTACATATTCAAATTGACTATCGTATAGGTTTATCATCATTTCTATTTTTTCTTTTAAGCGACTAATAGATAAGTTAAACGAATGAATTGAACTTTCAAGCCTTTTAAGATAATTTACTTTCATCATTCCAATTAAATGAGATTCCCTATCCTCTTGGGTAAACTGTCTTTTGCCTTTTATAACGGTATCGTATTTTTCATGGTATTCCTTTTTTACTTCTTCTTTTAAATAGGCGAAAGGCGAAAGTATTGCTAAATTTAATCCATCGAGCATATCATTGATTTCCTCATAAGTGATGAAACCTTCATGAACATCTATTTTGGGAAATACCGATAAGGGTTTTAGTCGCTCAGGAAAACCACCAACTGATGCTATATCAAAATGCTCTCTAATATGCTTTCTAGACCTTGCAATGGTAAAACTATCTAACAATCTAATAAAATCAGTGTTGCTCAGTTCTTCAATTAATTTTTTTACCTTTCGATTCTTCTCAGGTGTTTTTGTCCAATCATTAAAAATCTTCTGGGCTTCTCTAAGAGTGGTATCTATATTTTTTATACCTTCTTCCTTCAGTGCCTCAATATCACCCTTTGTTGCAAGACTTATTTGGTTTCTTAAATCAGTTAATCTGTTGTTAACAGGTGTTGCAGAAAGCATTAACACTTGTGTTTTTCGACCTTTTTTTATTACATTTTCAAATAACCATTCATAACGAGTAATTTTCTTTGAAGACCTATTATTCCTAAAGTTATGCGACTCATCTATTACTACAAGATCAAAATCTTCCCATGTAAAAGTTCCTAGATTACTTCCATCAACATGCTTACCTTCTCTGGCTAAATCTGTGTGATAACGGACTGCATATCTAAACCCGTCACTCCGTAAAAAATTCCTTTCATCATGTTCAGTAAATAACCTCCAGTTTTCACTTAACTTTTTTGGGCAAAGAACAAGTACTTTTTTACCAACCAACTCATAATATTTAATTATCGCTAATGCCTCAAAAGTTTTTCCTAATCCAACGCTATCCGCAATAATACAACCATTATATTTTTTTAGCTTATTCAAGGCTGATTGAACGGCATTTTTTTGGAAATCAAAAAGCATATTCCAAATTTTAGACTCTTTATAATCCTCGTTAAACAAATCCGATATATTTTCATCTAAGTAATCTTTAAATAAATGATATAACGTGAAATAATACAAAAATTCTGGAGAATTTTCCTTATAGTACTGTTCCAAAAACTCTATTACATCTTCTTTAACATCTACTGTTAGCTGCTTATCATTCCATAATTCTAGAAACCAATCCTTTAAATCAGAGATGTCACGGTTAGAATCTGTTACTAGATTTAATTCGATATTTTTTGAATCTCCAAACCCCAAGCCATTATATGTAAAGTTTGAGCTGCCCATAATTGAATATTCCCGACCATTACTTTGTGTAATATGATATAACTTTCCATGAAGGAAATTTGGTTTTACCAATGATTTTACTTCAACTTTTTCTTTTATCCACTCAACACAATCTTTTGAAATAGCTGATTGACGCAATCTAGCATCAAGGGAAATTCCATAAGCAACGTTATCATTTGTACTATTTTCTCTTTTTTCCATATCTAAAGGATTTATATTAAAATTCCTTGATTCAAGAATATTTTTTTGTTTAATAAATGTTGGCTCACCAAACAAAAATTTCATACTTTTTATGGCATTTAATTTTCCTTTTAATTGTTCATATGCATAAACAGTGAAATAAGCAGATAAAAATAAAAGTTCAGAATCCTTCTCGGTGTGATTTTTTAGATATTCTCCGACACTGCCACGTTTTCTATTATCCCTAATCCCTGATTTTGACAATGCGTGTATCTCCTTTCGCAATAACAATTAGTAAACAGTTAGAGTATCCTTAAATAATTAATCGATTTATCTTTCATCTCAAAGTTAACGAAAAGGTCAAATAATTCACAATCCAATTATATCCTAAAATAACCAATATCCGTAATAATTCATGGTTTTCCCATAAATTATTTTTAAGACAAAGGGCACCCACACTAAATAGTGCAGATGCCATAAAAATGCCATAAAAACTGAATTTTTACAGAGACATTCTTTGTTTGCCTATTGGGATAATAATTTCTGTTTTTGAGTATTAAATTCTTTTTCCGTTAAAATACCTGAATCTTTTAATTCAGCAAGTTTTTTTAATTCATCACTTATTGTTAAAAGTGGTTTGTTACTGCTGATTGAACTATTATTATCGGTTCGATTGATGATATGCGATAAAAGATTATGCCAATGGTTTATATCATTTATTTCATTACCAGTAGTAAATGCACCTAGATCATTTGGAGACTTAAAAACTACTTTATAATTGGATTTCTTTGAATTATTAACAACAATTTGTAACTCTAGACTCGTAATAATTGATTTTGATTCTGAAGATGCACCTAAACCGCCAATGATTGCACCAACTCCACCTGCCAGTGCCCCCCCAATAATTGCACCACCTATTTGACTTCCTCTTGAGGTTCTGTTTATTGTCACACCATCCTTTATTACTTCAGATTGAATTATATCAGCATAAGAAAAAACATTATGCTGATATAAATATCTATTCAAGGTTTTTGATATTTCCCCAAAATTTTTATGTTCATTTTCGATAATGCAAATTTTCTTATTATCTTCGTCAATAGCTATATAGGATTCAAAGTTAGGAGACATAAACTCTTGCGTTACATTAAAACCATCAATTTTCTTTACGGTATCTTTTAATTTTTTTGATAATTCTCCCCCAAACCCAAGTTTTCTCTTATTATCAAGAAATAATCCACCAAATGCAGAACCAGCAATACCGATTAAACAAAGCCATACAAATCCTGCGCTAAGTTCACCACTACTTGCCACAGAGAACAATATTATTCCAAAAATAATCATTCCTAAACAACCAATTCCAACACCCATAAAAAAACCTCCCACCTCATTGGAGTAAACTATCACTTTATAATTTAAATATAATTTTAATACCTATAAAAAAGTAACGAATGTAATAATTTCCTAATCTAATCCTGTATAGCGGTAACTATGTCATCGTCAAAATATATAAATCTATAACCTGGATAAACCCACTGCTCACTTGTTCCAAATTGTGTAGTAGTTCGGTTAATATCTTGTGGTTTGCCCCAACTTGAATTCAGAACTTCTTCTTTTGTCATTCCTATTTTTACACCTTGAGATTTAATATCTATACTAACTGTGGATACGTCCTCATTTTCAATATTTTTATCATCAAGTGTAACATCATAATCTTCAAAATATCCCGCACTATTAGTTTTAAGTACCCGCATGGTATAATCATGAGCATTAAAAGTTGGTTTATAAGCGACTGAATATGTATCAATTTCATCACCTACTCCAAAGAAACTTATTTTTCTTATAGTGCAAACTTTATTTCTACCACAATTAAGCATGGTCGCATTATTGGTATAGACGGCTAATCTTTCAGAAACCAACCCAATTACTATTAATTTTTCTTCATCATCCATGTTAGAAAATTTTTCATTTCCATCTAGTGATAAAATATATCCATATGAGGTTAACGTTTTAGACTTTACTGGTTTATTTTCTGTATCTCTTAGAAAATATGCACCATTAAAGTAACTATTTATCTCGCTATCAGATGTTATTTTTCCTTCAACTCCCTCTAGGGCAGATTCATCTATTCTGAAGAAAAAGTAATATACTGATATTCCTAATAGCAAAATAACAGTCATAATTAAGAAATTTTTAAATAATTCTTTTAATATTATTTTTCTAAAATCTAATAGGAATTTAAACATCGTGCTCCCTCCAAACAACGTTTTATAGTTAAATAGTACCATTAATGGAAACCATTTTCCCTAAATTGTCTGAAAACAATATAATTTTGTTTTTATTATTTTTATTGAAAAAAAACCCCACAAAAATGTGGAGTGAAACTTTTTATCAATCTCTTTCTTAATATTATTGACCTAAACTATCACCTAACATTTGCTCAAGTTCTGCTTGTATTTCTTCTTGAGTCATTTCTTCCACAGGTTTATATTCACCTTTTGAATTATAATCTGCTGAGTTTCCATTTAAACTTTCATCCAACATCTGTTCAAGTTCATCTTGAATTTCATCTTGTGTCATATTTTTTACTGGCTTATACTCTCCTTTTGAATTATAGTCTTCAGGATTTTTTGTAGAAGCACCAGTAGGAACCGAATAATTTACTTTTGGAAACGGTTCCTCATTTAGAAAGAATGCACTTGGCTTTCCATCGGATTCACTTCTATATTCTGCAAAATAGGTATCATTTCCTGTCTTGATTGTTACACCCTTTATATCACAAATGTAATTATTTCCGCATTCAACACTACCATAATAATCCACATTTTCCTCAATGATTGTCATCATATTCCGAAGCATCTTTGATTTATCACTATCCTTAAGATTTTGAAACGTTTCATTTCCATTTGCAACAAACTTATAAGAGTTCGCTTTGTATCCTCCGTCTAATTTAAATGTATGATCTAATACAATTTCCATTGAGCCATCTATATAATCTCCTGCTGAATGATTCAATTTCTGTGACAAAGATTCTAATTCACTTTTATCTAAGCACCCCGCCAACAACAAAATTAACATCCAACCCAATATAAATCCTGTCCATTTTTTCACAAATACTCCCCCATTCGGTATTTCGATAGTTAAATGGTACCATTAATAGGAGACAATTTCCTGAAAATATTATGACCTTTTTCTATTTTTTCTTGGTAATGAATTTACATCAGAACAAATGTTTTTATATAATACAAAGAACAAGCATTCTTATTGAGGTGATTTTTAAAATGTATGTACAAAATATTATACTGTCGCTTTTCTGGTGGACAAGGTTTGATAAATGTTTTTGATTTTATAGGTAAGCAAACAATTGAATTCTCGCTTGATGAACTTGAAAAAAATGAACTTACCGATGAATTAAAAGAATATATCAAAGGTATATTGGATCATATAAACAAAGGATATTTTGATTACGCTTTATGAGGTGAAAATTATGGCATTTCAATTCATAGGATACGAATGGAAAGTACTAGCTAGATGCTGGGGAATTGCCGAGGATACTGAAACTGTTAAGCAATTCATAATGAATAATTTAGGATCAGATGGATTCACCAATAAACAAATTAGAAATGATATTGAACAATTTTTACACGCTTTGATAAAGGAAGAAAAGAAACTTGGTGACAATTATCATGTCTATGAAGCGTTTTTAAAACTTAGTGATTTTTCACTGGCTAAATGGATTACAAACAACTTATCTGAGTTGTGGACATAATAACGTACTTGAAAATGGCATTTAATATATTTAACCATAATAAAAAGCACCTACTTTGTGTAGATGCTCTTTATCATGGCTAAATTACAATTCCGCTGCTACTTCAATATTCATTTTTTTGCCTGTTTTTTCGTCTATATAATCCTTATGATATAGCACTACGCAACACTCAACATGGCTAGTATGCGGAAACATATCCACCGGCTGTACTTCAACCGTTTTATATCCACCAGCTTCTAGTATACGCAGGTCTCGTGCCAGTGTTCCCGGGTTGCAAGAAACATAAACCACCCGCTTCGGTTTCATTTTAATAATCGTTTCAAGTAGTTCATTGTCACAGCCTTTGCGAGGCGGGTCGACGACGATGACGTCAGCTTTGATACCTTGTTTATGCCATGCCGGGATAATTTCCTCTGATTTTCCAACTTCAAACTCGACATTGTTCATGCCATTAAGTTGGGCGTTCCTCCTCGCATCTTCAATCGCTTCAGGGACAATTTCTACTCCGTACACTTTCTTAGCTTTTTGCGCTAAGAATAGTGAAATGGTACCAATGCCACAATAGGCGTCAATAACCGTTTCTTCACCATTCAATTTAGCGTATTCTAATGCTTTATCGTATAAAACCTTTGTCTGTTCCGGGTTAACTTGGTAAAAGGAACGGGCTGAGATTGCAAATTGAATGTCACCGATTGAATCGTATAAGTATTCGGCTCCCCATAACACTTTTGTCTTATCCCCAAAAATGACATTCGTACACTTTGAATTGATATTTTGGATGATTGATTTTACTTGTGGGAAGGCATCATGAATATTGTCAATGATTTTATTTTTATGCTGAAACTCTTCCGTTCTCGTTATAAACACAACCATAACATCTTTTGTTTTCCGACCATAGCGAGTTACAATGTGGCGGAGTGTACCTGAATGTGTTTCTTCATTATATGCTTTCATTCCATATTTCTTTGCTATTCTCCTCACACCTTGAACAACACGGTCATTCTCCGCTGCCTGGATTAGACATTCTTCCATGTTAATGATCGTATGGCTCCGCTGTTGAAAGAATCCAGTAACCAAGCCGCCTTCGATTTCACCAACTGGAACCTGTGATTTATTACGATATTTCCACGGGTCCTTCATGCCAAGGACGGGATGGACAGTGATATTTTCCAAATGGCCAATTCTTGTTAGTACCTCTTTTACTTGTTTTTGCTTAAATTTCAGCTGTGCTTCGTAACTTAAATGCTGAAGTTGGCAGCCACCACATTGCTTATAAATAGCGCAGGCTGGCTCGACTCGGTCTGGACTTTTTTTATAAAATTCAAGAATCCGGCCATATCCATAACCTTTTTTCACCTTAACAATCTTGATTTTTGCCTCTTCCCCGGGTAAACCATTGGGTACAAATAGCGGATATCCATCGACCTTTGCCACACCAGCCCCATCGTATGTTAAATCTTCAAAGGTGACCTCTATCACATCGTTTTTATTTATAGGTGCTTCTAGTTTTGCCATATTCAATCTTCCTTTACTTTTCCGATTCTATATTAAACAACTCAATATACTAAAAGTAAAAAAAGGCAAACCATTTATCGGTTTTGCCCTCATTTTTACTAGAAATCTTTAGGTACAAACACTTCAATATGCTGATAATAATTAATAAACTCCGCAGGACAAACGCCACCAAATTCCCCGTCAAGATTAAGTTGGACTTTTTCGTCAGAGGTCACTTTTATCCGATTAGCTTTCGTATAAATGATCAGATCATCGTTAAGATGCTCGCCTCTTAACACTAATGTTGCAATCCTTAAAAAGTCAGCCATATTCGCTTTCTTAAGGATTAAAAAATCAAATAAACCGTCAGCAAGATCGGCTTTTGGTGCCAATCTCTCAAAACCGCCGACAGAGTTCGTATTCGCCACCAAAAATAGCGTGACTTCGCCTTCAAAAAGCTTTCCATCATACTCTATTTTCACTGGTGTTGGTTTAAGGGTTGGGAGCATTTCCACTCCTTTAATATAATAAGCAAGCTGGCCTAATACTGTTTTTAGCTTACTAGGAACCTCATATGTCAGCTCTGTCAAACGCCCACCACCGGCAATATTAATGAAATATTGATCATTTACTTTTCCAATATCCACTTTTTTCAAGTAGCCTGCAGCGATAATATCGACAGCTTTATCAATCGAACCATTCGCTTTAATTGCACGTGCGAAGTCGTTCGTTGTCCCGACAGGAATAATTCCAAGTTTCGGGCGGACTTCATGAACAGCTATGCCATTAACAACTTCATTGATTGTCCCATCCCCACCGGCTGCAATAACAATATCAAACCCTCGATTAGCCGCAAGACTAGCAGCAATCATTGCATCCCCAGGACCTTTTGTCGCATGACATGAGGTTTCATAACCTGCAGCCTCAAGCTTCATTAAAACCTCTGGAATATGTCGTTTAAAAAGCTCTCTTCCAGCAGTTGGGTTATATATAATACGCGCTCTTTGCATATTTACCATCCTACCATTTAATTCAATTTTTCAATTCCACTATTTAACATCATATCGAATTTTTGATGGATAAGCAATTTTTTAGAGTAAGGGATCATATGTCGAAAATAATGTTTTTTTGTTAAGCTAAATCATACTACAAAACTTTTTGCACTTCACGAAACGTCTTATAGTATAGAAAGAGAAAATAGGAGGTGTTTCCGGTGAAGAATAAGGAGCTGGAAAAATTACTAACCGAGTTAATTATCACAGAAAAGGAGAAGTTCTATAGATTAGCTTTCACTTATGTAAAAAACAAAGAAGATGCGTTGGACATCATTCAAGAATCGATCCATAAGGCCCTGAAATCCGTGTATAGTCTTGAACACCCGGAAGGATTGAAAAGCTGGTTTTATCGGATCGTAGTAAATACTTCACTGGATTTATTACGTAAACAGAAACAAGAAATTAGTGTCGATGAAGAAACTTTGGAGTTTGTTAGTCCCAATAGTAATGATACATATGAAAATGTTGATTTAACAAGGGGACTGGACCAACTCCCTCCAAAATATCGGGTTATTATCATTCTGAAATTTTTTGAAGACCTAACTCTTCGTGAGATTTCAGAAATCCTGCATGAGAATGAAAACACAATAAAGACCCGTCTATATAGAGCACTTAAGATGCTTCGAATCCAAATTGAGGATCAAGATCAATCCATTCTAGGAGGTAAGTAAAATGGATAAAAAGATTGAAAAATTGAAAACCGATTATCATAACATCCCGATTCCTAATGAATTAGACTTTGTTGTAAAAAAAGCCCTACAACAAAAACCGAGGAAAACTAGAAAAATAAAATGGATTGCAGGAGTAGCAGCGGCTTTAGTGGTGTTCGTTGGTGGATTAAATGTTAACGAGACATTTGCAAAAACAATGGCTGAAGTTCCTGTTATCGGAAACATTGTGAAAGTATTGACCTTTGTCGAATATAAGGTTGATGAAGAGACCTATAACGCTGATATCAAAGCACCTGCCATTCATAATCTTAAAAATGAAGGGCTGCAAGCTACTTTAAATGAAAAGTATTTAGAAGAAAGCAAAGCATTATATGAACAATTCCAAGCTGATATTGATGAATTAAAAGCGGCTAATGGAGGCCATTTAGGGGTAGACAGCGGATATGAAATAAAAACGGATAACGATCGAATCTTATCAATTGGACGCTATGTCGTGAATACAGTTGCCTCCTCTTCAACAACCTATCAATTTGATACGATTGATAAACAAAAAGGCCTACTTATCACCTTACCAAGTCTTTTTAAAAATGATGCCTATATTAACGTGATAAGTGAGGAAGTTAAAAAACAAATGATTGCTCAGATGGAAAATGATGATTCCATGTTCTATTGGGTTGAAAATCCAAACCATCCTGTTGAAGACCTTGATCTTATAGACCCATTTGAAAAAATTAAGGCCAATCAATCATTCTACATTAATAAAGATAATAAATTAGTAATTGTGTTTGACAAATATGAAGTGGCGCCTGGTTATATGGGTGTTGTGGAATTTACAATACCGTCTGTAGTGTTGGAAGACATTCTTGTTAGTCATGAGTATATAAAGTAATAAGATAGTAAAAAAAATGGAGCACGGAAGCCATCCCGTGTTCCATTTTATATAGATCTATTATTCTTATTAGACTAATTGTAGTTCTTTTTCCTTTTCTTTTTCAGCTTCTACTACTTTTACATTTACTAATTCTTTAACTTGTTCTACTTCTTTTACCTGTGCAATCGTTTTTACTTGGAACTCGCTATCTACATAAACAACATGTTTTTCATTGAATTGTCTTGGTGACGTTAAGCCTGCAGCTGCAGACAACATGAACAATTCTTCGCGAAGAGTTGTCATATAGTTTGTTACACGGTATCTCTTTTCCTCGATGACTAAAGCCTTTTGTAGCTTAGGATCTGTTGTGGCTACACCAACCGGACATTCATTAGAGTGACACTTTTGTGCTCCAATACAGCCCACCGAGATCATAAGTCCTCTTGCGATTTGAATAACATCTGCACCAAGCGCTAGAGCTATCGCAATTTTATCAGGAGAGAATAACTTACCGCTCGCGATAAGGGTTACCTTGTCACGAATTCCGTATTTCTTCAATACTCTTTGCGCGATTAATAATGCCGGTTTAATCGGAAGACCTACAGAGTCGGCCATTGCTTGGTAAGTAGCACCGGTACCACCTTCTCCACCATCAATCGTAATGAAGTCAGGATAACGATTTGTTTTAGCCATAAATGAAACGAATTCTTCAAAAGTCTCTTCACTACCGATAACAATTTTGATTCCAATTGGTTTTCCAGATACATCTCTAATTTTTTCAATAAAGTCCATCATGGTCTTCATATCATAGAACTCTTCAAAACGGTTTGGTGAATCAATTGTTTTATATGGTTCTACACCACGAATTCCGGCAATTTCAGGTGTTACCTTAGCTGCTTCAACATGACCACCGCGAATTTTAGCACCCTGACCAAGCTTTAATTCAAAGGCTTTAATCTGCGGAAGAGTAGCTTTTTGACGAAGTTCTTCATATGAGAACGAACCATCTTCATTTCTGAAACCAAATTTTGCTGGTCCAATCTGGGCAATAATGTCGGCTCCACCTTTTAAATGATATGGCGAAATCCCGCCTTCCCCTGTGTTCATATAAGCCCCTGCATCTTTTAACCCATACGATAAAGCAGTAATTGCATGGTCACCTAAAGCACCATAGCTCATACCACTCATGGCTACAGGGCTTTTAATTTTATATGGAATGCGGCAAGTGTCTTTTCCCATTACAACAGCATCACGATCTGTATAATGCCAAGGTTTTAGCTGAGCCTCCACACTATGTTCATGACGTGCAAATAATGTATCTTTATCAGTCACATATTTTTGTGTATCAATTAATTTCTTGTTATCTGCTTCTAAATCTGTTATTTGTTTTGCAAAAAAGGCATTTCGAATATAAAAACCAGGCTTCTCAAAATCCCGCTTACTACCAAAGGCAATAATGGTTTTGGCATATTTCCCGGCCTTGACAATAAATTGAAAATCCAATCGGGAAAATGGCTTTGCTTCATGATCCCCCTCAAATAGGTACTGTCTAAGTTCAGGTCCAATATGTTCTGAAATATAACGGATATGAGAAAGAACTGGGAAATTCCTTCTAATAGAATGTTGCGTTTGCAGTGTATCCCGTTTTCTCAATACCATATATAAAATAAACCCAGATACAAGCAATGCAAAAACAATAAATAGAATTAGGGCTGCTCCTACAATAACAAATAAATTAATATTTTCCATCACTATATTCCCTCCTGGCTACCTATCTGTGAAATTATCAAACTTTATTAAAGTTATAAACGCTTCCATTTATCCCTCGATAGCCTTAACACATTATAATCCCATCCTACAGAATCCGAGACAATCCAATAAATTTAAAATTTGTTATGTGTTTTAAGTTGGAAAAACTTAATATTTACTACTTAAAGGGAGGGGACCCCATGTCCCACTTCATATAAAAAGCCCTACTGAGACTTTAAATATCATCTTAATAGGGCTTTTTATAATATTTTATTGTCTAACTGGACTACCTTTTATTGGATCTTCCCTCTACATAAAATTGGAACTATTTCAACGACTTCATCCCCGGATATGATGTATGCAAAATCATAAAGATTGGAAACAGGGCATATGTGATTCGGAATGGTTTCTATCTTATCTCCGATTGATACTTGATTCCTAAATTCTTCATTATATATAATCGTATGTTCATCATATACCTGGCTAATATAAACCTGGTCATAACTTTTAGATAACCAAGGCCGATTGTCTTACAAATCCCTTCGCTGCACGTCTGCATCGTAAAGCCCTTTGCTCCAACATCTGTAATGACACGTTCATTTGTTGGTTTACTTATGACAGTTGTAAAGACTGTGGTAGCACAGTGGGCGTATGTCCCCATTACATTACCTTAAGCTGTATCCATGAGAATATAAGTACCTGGTCGAAGTTCTTTGGTCCCTTCCATAACCCCAAAATCATGCATAAAAGGCGGAGTAGAGCCCAATACTAAAAGTTTCAAGCTTACAGCCAGCACATTAGCTAAGCGAGCAAAATGAAGTGTTCGTTTTTGTGTGGGGACGAAGATGAACCTTATATTGATTGGTATATGCCTGTACTCTGTGAACATTGTCCAACATGATATCTCCATCTATTAATAATGCCGGGATATCTAATTCTGTTTTTTTCAAACTAGGCCTCCCCTTAAAGTTTCTTAACTTACTTTTTAAAATTCACAATGTGAAATTCTAGTTACTCTTTATACCAGCCCCGCATAACGGAAACACCACTTGTTTTTCTATTAATTCAGGGTATTTTTTTACATAGCTTAAATATCCCGAATAGTTAGCAGCTGAAGTAATTTCGACATAAATTCCTTTTAATGCAAGATCATTTCTCGCTTGAATAATGCTTTCCTCAGATACACCAATGATATCGCCACCCGTTGTCCGTACCGCATTTAAGATTTCTGTTCCTCTTGAAGGTGCTGCAATGGCAATGCCTTCTGCTAGGGTTCCATTATTTTTAATGGGCTCCACATTATTTTTACCCTCTACAAAAGCTTTTAAAATGGGTGCACAAGCTTCTGACTGTACTGCAAGAATTTTAGGCATTTTGGTAATTTGCTTATTTTCCATTAATTCCTGAAAAGCAATATAAGCTCCCAATAGGAGAGTTCCATTCCCAACAGGAATAATAAATGCATCTGGCATATTTCCATTTAGCTGTTCAAATACTTCATATACATAGGTTTTTGTTCCTTCCAAAAAGATTGGATTAAAAATATGACTTGCGTAAAATAAATTTGTCTTTTCAACCATAGAAATTGCAGCACTTGCTGTATCTTCTCGGTACCCGGGAATCTTATGTATGACAGCCCCGTGTGCTTCAATCTGTTTTAATTTTTTATCAGACGTTGACTCAGGAACAAAAATATCACATTGTATTCCTGCTCTTGCTCCATAAGCGGCGATAGCTGTTCCTGCATTCCCACTGCTATCAGCTACGACCTTTTTTATACCAAGTTTTTTCGCCATAGCTATGAGGACAACAGCACCCCGATCTTTAAATGATAAGGTAGGCATATAATACTCGGCCTTTGCATAAACATTTTCGGATATTTTTATAAGTGGTGTGCCTCCCTCCCCCAACGTAATATTCTGCCAAACGTCTTCCTTTTCAAAAGGCAGTGCATCAATATATTTCCAGATAGAGTGAATGCTAGATCTTAATGTATCAGAAAAATCAATAACCTTTTTCTGATATTCAAAATTTAAAAGCCCTCCGCATTCACATTTCCATTTATTACTGTCCAATGGGTATTTCGTTCCACAGTCAAAACAAATATAATTCATTATGTATCATTCCTTCTCTCAATCTTTATAAGCTTTTGCTTCAAGTTCAATTGCAACTCCATGATGCAGTTCATTAGTTGGAACAATAGACCGGGCAGACTTACGATCGCCAAAATATTGTTTATATAATAAATTAACGGTATCCCATAAGGAAATATCGGCAATAAAAACCGTGGTCTTCATGATATCTTCTTTATCTGCACCTGCAGCTTCTAAAATGCGGTCTAAGTTAGAAAAGACTTGTTTCGTTTGGGCAGTGATATCGCCCAGACATTTCTCGCCTGTAAAGGGATCAACTAAAAGTTGGCCTGAGATAAAAATTAAATTTCCTTTTTGGATGGCTAGAGAGTAATGACCTGCATTCGGTTTTGCACCATAAATTGAAATACATTTCATAAATGTCCTCCTAAAATAAGGGGATAGGTACACTTCCCTACCCTTGGTTACTTCCTCCCTTTAATTTCATCCATATAACTATAAACTGTCACTTTAGGGATATTTAATTTCTCAACTACCTTATCAATCGTACCACGAATTAAAAAGGTCCCTTTTTGTTCCATAAAGCGAATCATCTCGACCTTTTCATCTCTTCTCAACTCATTAACAGGTTTGTTACCAATAATTTTATCGATTAAATCATCGGCAATTTCAATAATATGCTCCCGTTCGTCGATATCTTCCTGTGTATAAATGGACCCAGAAAGATTTTTTAGATTTTGAGGTATCAAGCCAGTTAGCCAGCCTATTGTTTCTGTAATCCTAGTCGTATCATCATTGATGCAAAGTGCTCCGATAACCTTTTTTGCTTAATCTCTAATTAATAAAATTGAAGATTTAATTAATCTCCCATCATCTGTATGAAAGAAACTTTTTATACAAAATTTCTATTTTACTTAAAAAAGTATAAAATCATATTATTTGAACACATTTACTTTTTTAATAGAATAGGAAATAAGAAGTAAGAAGTAAGAAGTAATAATTGAGGAAAAGGTGGTTTCTGGTTTGAATATAGAAAATATAGAAGCATTCGTCTACGCTGTCCATTTGGGGAGTTTTGTCAAAACTGCTGAAGCACTTTATCTTGCTCAGCCTTCAGTAACTGCCCGTATCAACTCTCTAGAACGTGAACTAAACGTAAAGTTATTTCATCGAAAAGGAAAACAAATTTCATTAAACGAAAAAGGAAAAATATTTTTGCCCTATGCACAACAAATATTACATTCCTATCAAGAGTCCAAATTTAAATTACATCAGCCAATTAACACACCTGATATATTGAAAATAGGTTGTGCAAGTTCAATATCGAACTACATTATACCAGAAATTTTACCTTCATTTAAACTAAAATATCCGGACGTAAACGTTAAAATTTTAACCGGTCATTCAAATGATATTTTAGATAAGGTTCTAAATAAAGAAGTTGATTTTGGAATGGTTCGTTCCGTTAACCATTTCCAAATAGAGTCTGTTTTATATCGTCATGATCCAATTGGTCTCTTTGCCTACTCAAATCATCCGCTTTTAAAAAGAAATGAGGTTACCATTGAGGAGGTAAGTAAACAACCTCTTATTTATTTTGATTACGGTTCAGTTGATTGGCTTATGATAAATGGATTATTTGAATCAAAAAATCTTAAACCAAATATTATTCTTGAAGTTGATAGTATGGAGGCAGCAAAGAATTTGGTAATAAACGGGATGGGTATTAGCTTTTTACCAAAACATTGTGTACTGGCAGAACTTGAAAATAGCCGCCTATTCCATGTACCACTCAGTTCTTCCTCTAGTCAACTTGATGTGAAAATTGATTTTATATATAGAAAAGGGGAGCGCAGACCTTCCTTTATTGACTTTTTTACTAATAAATAGGTATTTTTTTCAGTATTCCCATAGATTAATTTCTATATAGATCTTTTCTATATAGAAATTAATTATTATGATATATCTTTGGGATAAAAATATGTTAATCTCAATGTATGAAATCATTTCTAATTTTTACCTTGCAAGCGCTGTCAGTCACTATGGTAAAAATCGGAAAGGAGGATAAAATCAGTATAAATTTTAAAGCTTGGAGAATATGATGAGCACACTTTAAACGGTTGAAATGATGTATAAGATTAATGTAATTTTTTGTCTTCTATATTCTGAATCTTTTAAACCTTCCATGTTTTCAACCTGCTCTTTATTCTCACATAACCTGGTCATTATTCAAAGCTTGTACTACATTCGTTATTCTCATTCAAAGGGGTGGTCTTTATGAAAAAAATGAACTTACTTACTCAAATTTTAGTAGCATTTATTCTTGCAATCATTGTTGGTGTACTTGTTGGACCAAGCGTTGAAATTGTGAAGCCACTTGGCGACTTATTCTTGCGTCTCATCAAATTTATAATTGTTCCGTTAGTCCTCGCATCCCTTGTTGTAGGTGTTGCAGGGACAGGAGATATTAAGAGAATCGGGCGTATGGGCGGGATTACATTTGTTTACTATATGTTTACTACCGCGTTAGCTGTAACAATCGGTTTAATTCTTGGCAACCTATTTGCGCCAGGTAAAGGTATTGATATCCCTGCATCTACAGAAAAGGTAGAAGCTGCAGAATCTCCAAACATCATTGATACATTATTAAATATTGTACCTACAAATCCAATACAAGCTTTAGTAGAAGGGAATATGCTTCAGATTATTTTCTTTGCTATTTTCCTTGGATTAGCCATCACGATGTTAGGCGATAGAGCAAAGACACTCTATAATTTTTTTGATGAACTTGCTGAAGTTATGTATAAAATCACTGCTATTGTTATGAAATTTGCTCCAATCGGTGTATTTGGACTTATTGCACCAGTTGTTGGAAAATATGGTCTATCTGTACTGCTTCCGCTTCTTAAGGTTATTCTTGTTGTTTATATCGGCTGTATCCTTCATGCTTTATTAACTTATGGTATTTCAGTTAAGGCTTTTGCAAATATGAGTCCACTTAAATTCTTTAAGGGAATTGCTCCAGCAAGCTTAGTATCATTTAGTACTTCAAGTAGCGCAGGAACTTTACCAATAACGATTAAAAGCGCTGAAGAAAACCTAGGTGTGTCTAGAAAAGTGAGCAGCTTCGTTCTTCCATTAGGTGCTACCATCAATATGGATGGAACAGCTTTATATCAAGGGGTATGCGCCCTATTCGTAGCCCAATTCTTTGGTATAGATCTCTCTTTTACACAACAATTAACAATTGTTTTAACTGCAACTCTCGCTTCAATCGGTACAGCTGGTGTTCCTGGAGCAGGATTGATCATGTTAACGATGGTTATTACTTCTGTAGGATTACCTTTAGAAGGTATTGCCCTTATTGCTGGTATTGACAGAATTTTGGATATGATCCGTACATCTGTCAACGTAACTGGTGATGCCTCTGCTGCTGTAGTTGTCAATGCAATTGAGGAAAAAAGAGATGTTAAATTATCACAAGGGGTAAGTGCATAATAACTATTTCTCACCAAAATGATTAAAAGAAGTTGTTGAGGATTTGACACTAAATCTTCAACAACTTTTTCTTTAGGCTTTTGTGTATATATATTATTTCTATACTTAAATCAATTATTTCGATATCCGTTAGTTCAAACACGCGACTATACTTTAGTTAACTTAAAGGAAGAGGTGGATGAGATCATGTTAAAGACTATCGGGATTATGGGTGGAATGGGACCACTTGCTACCGTTGATTTGATGAATAAAATTATTCAGTTAACCCCAGCTGTAAACGACCAGGATCATCTTCATATCATTGTTGATAATTATCCACAGATTCCAGACAGGACATCCGCCATTTTAGGTAAGGGGTTGGACCCCCTGCCCTATATGACGCATTCAGCGAAGACATTGGAAGCAGCAGGAGCTGAATTGATTGCAATTGCATGTAATACTGCACATTATTATTTGCTAGGCATTCAAGCTTCAGTCAATATTCCTATTATTAACATGCCAAAAGAAACTGTAAGATTTATAAATGAATCGGGGCTAAAATCCGTTGCATTATTAGCAACCGATGGAACAATGGCAACCAAACTTTATCAGGAGTCTCTCAATGATATTGGTATAACAGTGATAGAGCCAGATAGGATTATGCAAGAGAGTGTTATGGAGGGTATCTATGCTATAAAGGCTGGAGATTTAGTAAAAGGAAAAAGTATATTGAATCACATATCTCAGATAATGATAGATCAAGGGGCTGAAGCAATTATTGCAGGTTGTACTGAGATCCCGTTGGTATTAAATAATTTGGAAGGTATTAAACTAATAGATCCAAGCCATATATTAGCACAAACAGTTGTAGATATAGCTACCGAAAATACTAATCTTAAAAATATTATTTAAGTTTAATAAAAAGGGAGAATAATTTTATGAGCCAATATCGTATCGAAAGAGATTTCCTTGGAGAAAAAGAAGTCCCGGTTCATGCCTATTATGGCATACAAACCATTCGTGCCATTGAAAACTTCCCCATTACAGGCTACCGAATTCATACTGATTTAATTAAAGCATTAGCAATGGTGAAAAAGGCAGCCGCAATGGCAAATGTGGAGACTAAACATTTATATGAAGGCCTTGCTAAACCGATTATAGCAGCAGCCGATGAAATCATTAGCGGGAAATGGCATGACCATTTTATCGTTGATCCTATTCAAGGTGGTGCCGGAACGTCTATAAATATGAATACGAACGAAGTGATTGCAAATCGTGGCCTTGAAATCCTTGGAAAAGAAAAAGGGAACTATAAAGAGTTAAGCCCAAACAGTCATGTAAATATGGCACAATCAACAAATGATGTATTTCCAACCGCTATTCATATATCTACTCTTAACCTAATTGAAAAACTAGTAATAACAATGGAACATATGAGAGATGTCTTTAAACAAAAAGCAGAACAATTCGATCATATTATTAAAATGGGTAGAACACATCTGCAAGATGCCGTTCCAATCCGTCTAGGGCAGGAATTTGAAGCCTATAGCCGAGTGGTAGATCGTGATATAAAGCGAATTAAACAATCTCGTCAGCATTTATATGAAGTCAATATGGGGGCAACCGCTGTTGGAACGGGTTTAAACGCAGATCCTCGCTATATTAAACTAGTTGTAAAACATTTAGCAGATATTAGTAGTCTACCACTAATTAACGCTGAACACCTAGTTGATGCAACACAAAATACTGACGCATATACTGAAGTATCAGCTGTGCTAAAAGTGTGTATGATGAATATGTCAAAAATAGCAAATGACCTACGTTTAATGGCATCAGGTCCTCGTGCAGGCCTTGGAGAAATTGTATTGCCTGCAAGACAGCCTGGTTCTTCAATCATGCCAGGAAAGGTAAATCCCGTTATGCCTGAAATGATCAACCAAGTTGCATTTCAGGTTATTGGGAATGATAATACCATATGCCTAGCTTCAGAAGCTGGACAATTAGAGTTAAATGTAATGGAACCTGTACTTGTATTTAATTTATTACAATCACTTAGCATTATGAATAACGCATTCGCAGTATTTACTGACTATTGTCTATCAGGGATTGAGGCCAATGAAGAACGAATGAAAGAATATGTGGAAAAGAGCACAGGAATTATTACCGCTGTTAATCCGCACATTGGTTACGAAGTAGCAGCCCGAATTGCTAGGGAAGCTATTTTAAAAGGAAATCAGGTCCGGGATTTATGCTTGCAATACGATATCTTAACTGAGGAAGAACTTGATCTTATTTTAAATCCTTATGAGATGACTGAACCTGGTATTTCCGGTGCTTCCCTTTTAGATCGGGAGTAAAATAAATTACAGCAATATCAATTGTGTTAATGGGTTATTTGGGACAGTGAACCTGTCCCAGTATCCCAGTTAATACTTTTTTAATGTCCTAGGTAAGCTTCTTTAATACTTGAATCCTCTAATAGTTGTGCTGCTGATCCTTCTGCAACAACCTTTCCTGTTTCCAGTACATAGCCGTAGTCAGCAATTTTCAATGCTTGCCGTGCATTTTGCTCCACGATTAAAACCGTTGTACCAGTTGCATTGATTTCTTTTACGATTCTAAAAATATCTTGAACGATTAGCGGTGCTAATCCCATGGAAGGTTCATCTAGTAACAGAAGCTTTGGCTTAGACATAAGCGCTCTTGCAATGGCTAGCATTTGCTGCTGGCCACCAGATAATGTGCCTCCAAATTGGGCTTTTCGTTCACGAAGGATCGGGAATCGGTCCATTACCATTTCCAAATCCGCTTTTACCCCTTTATCATTGCGGTGATAGGCTCCCATTTCAAGGTTTTCCAATACTGTCATGCCGGTTAAAATTGCACGGCCTTCAGGTACTAGAGCAATTCCTTTTCGAACGAGTTGAAATGGCTCCAGTTTTGTAATGTCCTCATTTCGGAAGGAAATCTTCCCTTCCTTTGGATGGAGCAGACCACTGATTGTATTCATAGTCGTAGTTTTACCAGCACCATTTGCACCTAGAATTGTGACAATAGTGCCTTCTTTTACTTCTAATGAGACGCTTTTCAGCGCTTGTATTTTTCCATAATAAGTACTAATCCCTTCAACTTTAAGCAAGCTCGTCGTCCTCCTCTCTACCAAGGTAGGCTTCGATTACGACTGGGTCGTCTTGAATTTCCTTTGGAGTGCCTTCGGCAATCTTTTGTCCGAAGTTGAGAACGGCAATACGGTCACATGCCTTCATTACTAAAGGCATATCGTGTTCAATTAATAAAATCGTTAAGCCTTTACTTTTGATTAAAAAGATTAAATCTAATAAATCTTGTGTTTCTTTTTCATTCATCCCGGCCGCTGGTTCATCCAATAATAATAGTTTCGGTGAACTTGCAAGAGCACGCGCAATCTCCAAACGTCTTTGCTGTCCGTATGAAAGGTTTTCGGAAATCGTATCCCTATATTCTAGTAAACCTACTAATTCAAGAAGTCTTTCCGCTTGTTCGATAACTTCCTTTTCTTCCAGCTTTTGCGACTTTGGTTTAAAAACACTTTTCCAAACACCTGACTTTGTTCGGCAATGTGTACCTACCATTACATTTTCAAGTACAGTCATTTGTTGAAATAAGCGGATATTTTGAAACGTCCGGCAAATTCCTTTTTCAGTTATTTGGTGAGGCCTCAAGCCCGTAATGTTTTCTTTTAAAAATTTTATCTCACCGACAGTTGGCGGAAACATCGATGTAATAATATTAAACATCGTTGTTTTCCCGGCGCCATTCGGACCAATTAATCCGAAAACCTGACCCTCTTCAATTGAAAACGTTACGTCAGTTAATGCCTGGAGACCACCAAAGCTTTTACTTACTTGTTTGATTTCAAGCACCATGGTCAGCACCCCTTTTCACTGAAGTTTTACGTTTCCCAAAAAGTTTTTTATTTCTAAACCAAATTGGATCAAGAATACCTTGTGGACGGAACGCCATCATCGCTACAAGAATAGCTCCGTAAATCATGAAGCGATATTCCGCTATACCTCTTAAAAACTCTGGTAATGATGTTAATAAAGCTGCACCGAATACTGGTCCCCAAATAACTTCACTACCGCCAAACACTGCAAATATTAAAATTTCTACTGCCTTATGATAGGAGAAATCGGCTGGGCTAATATATGCTACAACATGTGCAAATAACGTCCCTGCAAATCCTGAAATCATAGCACCTTGTACAAAAGCTAAAATTTTATAGTAAGTTATGTTAACACCCATTGCTTCTGTTGCCCGCTCATCCATACGAATAGCAGCAAATGCACGACCAACACGTGAATTGTTTTGACGGATGAAAAACCATAACAATATGATCACGATTAATAATAACAGAACGAAAACTGCCAAACTAATAAATTGGTTGTTTCGAAGACCAAAATCAGCAGGGTTAATTCCCCACCCTTTTGCTGTTGAAAGAATTTCACGACCAATATGCGGAATTCCGGAAACTCCTACAGCACCATTCGTAACAGATTCCCAGTTAATAAAGAAAACCCGTACTACTTCACCGAAACCCAATGTACAAATAGCTAAAAACACGCCTTGGAGTCTTAATGTCGGTAAACCAACTAAAAGACCTACAAATCCAGCGACAATTGTTCCTACTATTATCCCTATAATAATAGGTAGGTCGAAGTGAATTGTAACAAGTGCAGAAGTATAAGCTCCAATTCCCATAAAACCGGCATTACCTAGAGAAATCTGGCCAGTTGCGAGTGTTATATAAATACTGATTCCTAGAATGATATTGATTAATATAAATGAAGCAACTTGTAAATAATATGGATTAATCATATTTTCTAACATCTCATCACGGCCTTTCCGGTGCCGCAGATCCAAATAGTCCTTGTGGGCGAACTAATAGAATGAGGATGATCATAACAAAGGCAATCGCGTCGCGATAACCTGAATCACCAAAAGCGACAACAAATGTTTCAGATAAACCTAAAATCAATCCGCCAGCCATAGCGCCTCTTACGCTTCCCATACCACCTAAAATAATGATTGCAAGCCCTTTTAAGCCCATGGAAAGACCCATTTGTGGTGTAACAGAGTTAAATGCCATACCAACTAAAATCCCCGCAATACCTCCCAAAGACGAAGCAAGGATTACGGTAAAAGTAATGATTCTCTTAGTGTTTACGCCGAGTAAACTTGCTGCATTTAGGTTTTCTGCACTAGCTCGTAATGCTTTCCCAGCCTTTGTCTTGGATAACCAGTAAGATAAGGCAATCATTAAGATAACAGAAATAACAAAAATAACAATTTGCACAACGTAAATTGTTATTGAACCAACCTTTATACTAATCTCTGAAAAAGAAGTTCTAAATGGATGATTTCCCGCCCCAAATAAATGATGGGCAAGATTTTCAAGAAAAATAGATACCCCTATGGTACTTATAAGAGGAGCAAGGTGTGATACACCTTGCTTTCCTCGTAGTGGCCTTAATGCGAAACGTTCCAAGAAATAGCCCATAATACCTGTAACAGCAATGGCTACTAGGAATCCTACCCATAAAGGCAATTGATAAGTCTGAGTAACAAGCACTCCCATAAAGGCACCGAACATGAATATTTCACCGTGTGACATATTGATAATATTTAATACACCGAATACTAACGTAAATCCAAGGGCTACTATTGCATAAATACTACCAAGCGTTATGCCGTTGATTAGCTGCTCTATAAACAATTGGTGCCTCTCCTTTCACAAATCATTATTCAAATAATTTGAATTGCCCACCATCTATAACTAATACAGTTGGATCCATAACAATGTCTCCTACTTTGTCAAAAGACATCGTTCCCAAGATACCCTCGAAGCCTTTAATATCTGCTAAAGCATCACGAACAGCATCGCGGTCTGCCTCACCAGCATTTTTGATAGCTTCTGCAAATAAATAAAGTCCCTCATATGCTTGTGCAGCGAATTGGTCGGGTTCTTTACCGTATTTATCAGTGTATTTCTTAACAAATTCTTGTACCTTTGCATCTTCTTTAGCACCAAACCAAGGAGTTGCAACAATTAAACCATTTGAAGCATCCCCAGCAATTTTGATAACCTCTGGAGAGTTAAAGCCGTTACCTCCAACGAATGGTACTGTAAGTCCCATCTTACGAGCTTGGCCCATGATTACAGCCCCTTCGTTATATAAAGCAGAACATAAAATTAAATCAGGGTTTAAACTCTTAATTTTTGTTAGCTGTGCATTATAGTCAGATTGACCTTTTTGGAACGTTTCAATTGTTAAAACCTCTAGGCCCATTTCTTCTGCTGTTGCTTTCATTGTGTCAAAACCAGACTTTGTGAATACATCGTCATTTCCATACATAATGGCTACTTTTTTAACACCATATTTATCAATTGCTTTTTGCATAGCAGCTGGAATTGCTAAAGACTCAGGAATTGAATCCCTAAAAATATAGTCCCCAATCTCAGGAATACCTTGTGCTGTAGTTGATGTTCCCATAGTTGGTACTCCAGCTAAATCTGCTTCTTGTCCTACTACGTTCATTTCAGTACTTAATGTAGGTCCAATTAAACCAGTTACATTATCAGAGTTAATTAACTTTTGTGCTGCTGATAAAGCTTGCTCCTGCTTACCAGCAGAATCTTCAACTACAAGATCAATTTTAACTTCACCTTTAGCGTTGATTTCTTCTAACGCCAAATTAATACCATTAGTAATAGCTTCCCCATAACCTGCACCAGAACCAGTCATCCAAGCGATAACACCAATTTTCGCTTCAATTGCGTCAGCAGACTTTTCTGTATTACCACCAGTCTGTTCTTTTGAATCGTTGCCGTTTGTAGCTTTATTTCCCCCACCACAAGCGGCAAGGAACATTGCCATCATCATGGTCAATGCCAGCATTAAAATTTTGACATTTTTCATCATAATCCCCCTAAAAGTTATTTTTATATTATTCTATTAAAAGGTATTTTCTGAATTTTGTAAATAGAAATAGTATATTTATTTTTTTGAAAATGGTTTCCTATTAAATGAAGTACAGGGATAATCGACGGTAAAATAAGTTTATAACATTTTATATTAAAATGTAGACTTTATTTAACTAGTAGAACGTGCTATGTGAGATATTATTTTTGGGGAATACTAATACACCAAAATGCAATGAATTAATTAGATTACTCTGGAAATTGTACACGGAAAACCCATTTATCATAAAATAACGAATAGTAATTGGAGGAATGATAGAAATGAAAAATGTATTGCAACAGATTAATCAAAGGTTGGATCGACTAGAAGTCCAATTTAAAAATGTTAAGACAGATTTGGAAAGTCAGATGGTTAATTTAAAATCAGACCTTGAAGTATTATCAATTTAAAGTCCAATCTTGAGGTCCAAATGAATGATTTTAAGATCGTTCAGCTAGACTTAAAAGATGGGCAACGGCAGATAATCAAATTCGCCTTGGCGTATTTGCGCCCAGACTTTTTAGGTCCACAGGACATGGGTCACAAAGACGTTGCCACAGGATGTGGCGTTCTTAGTCTTTGATCTGCTCGAAAAGCTACCTTTAAAAATCGCAAGGCTCGCCGGAGGCTTTAACTTTATTCAGCAGGGGTTGGTACTCCCACTGAATTTAAAACCACTTATGGAAGTCGAAGACTTCTGCTGAATGAAGTTAAAAGTAATCAGTTAAATCCCAGAACAATATGAAGAATTAAAAGCTCTTGTTCAAAACCAAGAACGTAAGCCCCCAATCAAACAACGCATACAAATCAACAGCACCTCTTTGTTACGATACATGTATCAAATAAAGGAGGTGTTTTTCTATGCCACAACAAATATTAACCATCGTCCCCGTTACATTACAATCCAAAGATAAAAGTACTACTGAAATTAATCCAGCAGTGCTTTCCTCAAATCCAGCTTGCATGATCAAGACGGCAACTACAAAAATCACCTTCTTCAACGGCGTAGATGAGCGCATTATCCAAACTGTTATGAGGGGGCTAAAACATCTATGAGGCACGATTTTACAAGCGTGAAAAATATTTATATTATTTGCGGTAAAACGGATATGAGCAAGGGCATTGACGGGCTTGCCACTCTGATTCAGGATTCTTTTGATCTCGACCCTTACGGTGATTCTATATTCTTGTTTTCCGGATGGAGTAAGGACCGCTATAAATGTTTATATTTTGATGAGGATGGCTTCGCCATGCTTTATAAACGTTTGGATAACGGAAAACTTCAGTGGCCCAAAGATGAAAATGAAGTACGGAAACTTTCTCAACAGACCCTTCGCTGGCTGCTTGAAGGGTTATCAATTCAGCAACCAAAGGCGATTCGAAAATCTCCAAAAGGAGTGTTCTAAATCTACCAAAAATAGTATTAAAATGACTGACTTTTATCTTTTTTCCACTATTCGAAATGGTATAATAGGAAAGAAATTATACGAACGAAAAGTGGTGAATGATTTGGGAAACGTCTCTTCTAATAATGAAAATCAATATGAGAAATTAATTCGACTTCTTGAAGAACAATTGGCTCAAACGAACCAACAAAACAAAGAACTATCGAAAAAGTTAGATCAATCATTAAAGCAGAACGAAGCGTTAACTGAACAACTTCGCCATTTAACTAAGCTATTATATGGTTCTAAAACCGAAAAGACTAAATATAATGCGCCAGATGGACAGGGTTCATTATTTGATGATGACCCGCCTTTTAGCGAATCTGAGCATACAGAAGAACAAAGCCAACAGACGATTTCATATACTGTTGTACGAAAAGCACAAAAGAAAAAACGAAATGATTCATTGCGTGATGGTATTGAAGTAGAAGCTGTTCACCATCATCCAAAAAATACAATGTGTGACTGTTGCCAAGGCCAAATGATTGAAATTGGCAGTACCATCGTACGCGAAGAAGCAGAATTTATTCCTGCAAGAATGAAGAAAGTTCAACACATTGAACATGCTTATGAATGTAAAAACTGTAAAGGTGATGCATTTCAAAAAGCGCAAATTAAACGTGGTAAAGCGCCACAAGCCCCCATTCAACGAAGCATGGCAAGTCCTAGCGTACTTGCCAAAGTCATCTATGATAAATTTATGCAATACTTGCCCCTTTACCGTCAGGTAAAGGAATGGGAACGTTATGGTTTGATCACGAATGATAAGAACCTTTCCAATTGGGTTATACGTGCAGTGCATGATTGGTTATCGCCTATTTATGAACAAATGAAACATTTGATGATGGCTAAATCTGTTTTACATGTCGATGAAACTTATGCGCAAATTATCAACCGATCCGATGGAAAATCTGGACAAACCAATGCTTATAATTGGGTGTTTCGAAGTGTGCCGTGCCAAGGGCCAATTATAACTCTTTTTCAAAGCTCGTTATCACGTGCTCGATCTGTCCTTGAAGACTTCATTTATGGCTTTTCTGGAACGATTGTTTGTGATGGATATTCGGCTTATGATAAATTGAAAGGCGTTACCTTCGCAAATTGTTTTGCGCATATTCGACGTTATTGGCTGAAAGCAGACAGCAAAAATGGACGAATTGGTGTGAATTACTGTGACGATTTATACCGCCTTGAAAGGAAATTTAAACATTTGTCTCCGAGTAAACGAAGAAAAAAACGCCAAAAATATTCGAAACCAATTGTAGATAAATTCCTTGAATGGGTAGAAACGTCACCATTCTGCGGCAAAAATGCACTTGCGAAAGCAGCTGAATACACATTGAACAGGGCTAATGGGCTCAAGACATTCTTAAATGATGGGCGAATTGAAATTGATAATAATCCAGCAGAAAATGCCATCCGTCCAAGTGTAGTGGGTCGAAAAAACTGGATCCACTCTGTTAGTGAAGCTGGTGCCAAAGCCAAAGCCAACGCCATTTGTTTAAGTCTCGCAGAAACAGCAAAAGCAAACGGTGTGGATTTCTATCGGTATCTCTTGAAGTTACTGACGGATTTACCGAATCTAGATATCTATCAACATCCGGAAATTTTAAATCAATATATGCCTTGGTCAAAAATGATACAAGCATAATGCGGCAATAAAATAACCGTCTATCTGATTAAAAAAATCACGATAAACGGTTATTTGTCATGCGTACCATGAAGGTGCACTTATTTTTATTTTGGGCTTACCCAAGAACGAATCATTAAAACACTTCCCTATCGTTCTAGTTCTATCAAGTAAGGAGCCAAAATTAAGGATTTAAATAAATTAGTCAGAAATCAATGAGAAAGATTTATTTCTTTATATACCATAATTTACAAACCCCATTTGCGTCTATCTCCACTAGTTTCATTAAACTTAAAAGACCACCTGCTAAAGCAGGTGGATTTTGACATAAATGTCGTCGACTAAAGTCGATACTCAAGGCTGAAGTCCTTCTATAAGCCCTTATGCTGAAGCACACTTAATGAGTATAGACTAAACTCATTCT
>DULJ01000129.1 GCA_012840465.1 Caryophanales bacterium | reverse complement strand
TGTCCGAAAGGTCCTTGGGGTGCGAAGTCTGGAAACGGATCCGGCGAATCCCCTTCACCGCACTGACCATCCCCAACAGGTCGGCAAAATCGATCCGCTCCCCCGCCGGGAAATCGAGGCCGTAACTGTTCACGTTCTGGCCCAAAAGAGTGACTTCTTTCACCCCCTGGCCGGCCAGTCCCTCAATCTCGGCGATGATCTTCTCCGGCCGCCGGCTTTGTTCGCGCCCGCGGACATACGGGACGATGCAATAAGAACAGAAGTTATTGCACCCGTAGATCACCGTCACCCACGCCCGCCAAGACTCCTCCCGGACAACCGGCAAATCTTCCTGGATCTCCCGCTCCGGTGGCAACTCGAGGATCCGGCTCTGGGTCTGCTTCACCCTGGCAATCAACTCCGGAAGCTGGTGAAGGTTGAAGGCGCCAAACAAAAGATCAATGTAGGGGAAACTTTCCCGGATCTTCTCCTGCACCGAGGGCAGTTGCGCCATGCAGCCGCCGACGCCGATAATCAGTTCCGGGTTTTTGTCCTTTAACGGTTTTAAATTGCCCAGATGTCCGTATAAGCGGTTTTCGGCATTCTCCCGCACACAGCAGGTGTTTAAGAGTATTATATCAGCTTCCTCGGGGGTCGCCGTCCGGCGGTAGCCAATCTTCTCCAAAATGCCGGCCGCGTGTTCCGAGTCGTGAAAATTCATCTGACAACCAAAAGTTGTTAAATAGTATTTTTGCGCTATGCACTCTGCCAAGTTCATCACCCTTCTATTAGGATATCGTAAAAAGAAAGATTTAGCAATTATCTTTCATGGATTGTAAAGAACGGCGCAAAAAAGCACCCGGATAAGGGTGCTTTTCAAGAGTTTTTAATCACAAAACTGATATCAACATAGTTTGGTAAGGTTTTTAATCTTCAGTGCAGTCTTTGCTTTTTAAGTCTTCACTTGAAGAGAGTCGGTTAATATATTTACTTATCGTTGCAAATCCTTTTGGCGAAATCTAGGTTTCTGATCGGGATTTTCAATACTTTTATTCTGGATTAACTGTTTATTCTGGTCTAGTATAGGATGTTAGTTCCATACTCATTTCTATAGTTCCTGTTTCCCCTTCGAAGGTAGCTGTTATTGTTATATCTGATTTAACCGTTCCAAGATAAGGCACAATCCAGCCAGTTGCATCGATTTCTGAATCTTTTTGGCGAGCGACAAAAGCAGTGAAACTCCCAAAGGGCACCGTTGCCTCTTCCTCCCTAATTATTTCAATCCCCAAATATTTATCACCAATCTTAAGCGGAGCGACAAAGATCAAATCGTCTTCGTCATAACTAATTTTATATCCGCTCTCTGTAGTTAACATATAGTAGTAATAATTATCGCCGGAGGAATCTTTGACTTTGCCATAGTAGTTAACTAATGATGGACCTAAAGCTTCCGAAGAATAACTTTGTGTTATTTTTAGGATTTCTAACCCTGCAGGAGCAGCAGGCTCCTGGATCTTTTCAACCTCAGTTACAAATGTACCTTCAATGGTTATCCCTTCTACTGTTTTGGTTACATTATAAGTATGACAAGCCCCGTCGGAAAAGCCAAAATAATCATCGGAGTAGCCAGGATTCTTACTGGAATCATCACTTGGTTTCGATTTTTTACAACCAGGCAAGATAAGCAAACAGACTATGATCTACAATAACACAAATGTTATTTTAGTAAATTTACGCATTAAAAAACTCCTTTCTTAATAAATATAATCAAAATATTGATTGAGAATATATTCTACAACTATATTATTTTTCCCTTTTTTATGTAG